>JADGDV010000006.1 GCA_016744695.1 Hahellaceae bacterium | reverse complement strand
GCACGTAAGCGTCCTCAGTTCTCCAAGCGTTAATTTACGCTTCGGATGCAACACCAAAGCGCTCGAAGGGATTTTCCTTTCGGGCGTTTTTGTGTTTATGGATATAAGTTTTATCTAAAGTGCTGAATACCTTGAAGGTGGTAGCTGTTTTCTTTATTATTACGCCACTGAAATTTTGGGTCGTGAAGTTTTTTTTAAACTACAATAAACAACTCGTTTAATAAGTTGTGAGTTGCTTGATGGGAGAAGCCAGTATGAGTAATGGCGACGTTAATACAGGCCGCCGCCGGTTTTTGGTCGGTGCAACCTCTGTAATAGGTGGGGTTGGTGCTATTGGAGCTGCTGTGCCGTTTGTTGCATCTTGGAATCCAAGTGCGAAAGCAAAGGCCGCTGGGGCGCCAGTGAAAGCTAATATAAGTAAGATTGCACCTGGTCAGCAAATGACTGTTGCGTGGCGTGGCAAACCGGTATGGATTGTTCGCAGAACTCAGGAAATGATGGATAATATCGAGAAGTTAAACGATCAAGTCCTGGATCCGGAGTCATTAGAGCCTCAGCAGCCTGATTACATTACTGGAATTTATCGCGCTTCGCGTCCTGAGTTTGCAGTTCTTGTAGGTATTTGCACTCACTTGGGTTGTTCTCCTCAATATCGTCCAGATATTGCTGCGGCAGACCTTGGTAGTGATTGGCTTGGTGGTTTCTTTTGTCCATGTCATGGTTCCAAGTTTGATTTGTCTGGTCGTGTATATAAAGGGGTTCCTGCACCATTGAATCTTGAAGTACCTCCATACAAGTATATCGATGACAATAATCTTATTGTTGGTGTTGATGAGGAGACTGCATAATGCAAAAGTTGATTGGATGGATTGATGAGCGCTTACCTATAGTTAATGCTTTTGAAAAGCATATGAGTAAGTATTATGCGCCGAAGAATTTTAACATCATGTATTTCTTTGGCTCGTTGTCTATGTTGGTTTTGGTTAATCAGTTATTGACTGGTATTTGGTTGACCATGAGTTATAACCCTTCTGCGGAAGGTGCATTTGCTTCTGTTGAATATATTATGCGAGATGTTGAATATGGCTGGTTGTTGCGTTATCTGCATTCAACCGGTGCATCTGCGTTCTTTGTTGTTGTTTATTTGCACATGTTTAGAGGCTTAATGTACGGCTCTTATCGTAAGCCGCGTGAGCTTGTGTGGATTTTCGGTATGACCATCTATTTATGTTTGATGGCTGAAGCTTTCATGGGTTACTTGTTGCCATGGGGTCAAATGTCTTACTGGGGGGCTCAGGTTATTATTAACCTGTTTGGTGCTATCCCGGTTATTGGTGATGATCTTTCTTTATGGATTCGCGGTGATTACCTGATTTCGGGTGTTACGCTGAACCGTTTCTTTGCGCTTCATGTTGTAGCGTTGCCTATTGTTTTACTTGCGTTGGTTGTATTGCACTTATTAGCATTACACGAAGTGGGTTCTAATAACCCTGATGGCATAGAAATCAAGAAAAACAAAGATGAGAACGGTATTCCTAAAGATGGTATCCCATTCCACCCATACTATTCAGTGCATGATATTGTTGCTGTTGTTGTTTTCTTGTTTGTGTTTTGTGGTGTTGTGTTCTTCTTCCCTGAAATGGGTGGGTTCTTCCTTGAGAAACCAAACTTTGAACCTGCAAACCCACTGAAAACGCCAGAACATATAGCGCCTGTTTGGTACTTTACGCCTTATTATGCAATGTTGCGTGCAGTGACTATCGGAATGTTTGGCTTACCAGCAAAATTCTGGGGTGTTGTTGTGATGGGTGCTGCAATTGCTATTCTTTTTGTTGTGCCGTGGTTAGATCGTAGCCCTGTTAAGTCAATTCGTTATAAGGGCTGGATGAGTAAGCTTGCACTGATTGCGTTTGCTATTAGCTTTGTTGTTCTTAGTTATTTGGGGGCTGTTGCAACGACTCCAGGAAGAACAATGTTAGCTCAGGTGTTGACGTTTGTTTACTTTGGCTTCTTTATTCTGATGCCTTGGTATAGCAAAATTGATAAAACCAAACCGGTACCAGAGAGGGTGACAGGCTAATGAAAAAGATCCTTGTAACTTTAGTATTTGCAATACTGCCTACGTTTACGTTGGCTTCTGGTGGAAGTGCTCACCTTGATACTATGAGTCCTGATCTTGCCGATCAGCCTTCTCTTCAGCGTGGTGCTGCAACGTTCACGAATTATTGCATGGGGTGCCACTCCATGAAGTATGCTCGTTATGAGCGTGTAGCTACTGATCTTGGTATTCCTTTAGACGCATATGAGGAAAACCTGATATTCAGTGATGCAAAAATTGGTGAGTTAATGACTATCGCTATGGCGCCTGGACAAGCTAAGAATTGGTTTGGTAATCCACCACCAGACCTTTCTCTTGAGGGGCGTCTTCGCGGACCTGATTGGCTTTACTCGTATATGAGAGCTTTTTATGCAGACCCTTCGCGTCCTTACGGCGTAAATAATGCTGTATTTAAGGATGTGGGCATGCCTCATGTTTTAGCTGATTTACAAGGTGTGTGTGATCACAAACCTGAAATTGGCGCGGAACCTAAGGTTGACTCATTGAGTGGTCGTATTATTTCTGATGGTACTTGTGAAAGTTTTTCCACAGAAGGAAGTATGACTAAAGCAGAGTATGACGAAACCATTTATGACTTGGTAAACTTCATGGTCTATATGGCGGAGCCGTCTCGCATGGAAAGTGAAAGCATTGGTAAGTGGGTATTGCTCTTCTTAATCATCCTATTTATTCCTGCATACTTTTTAAACAAAGAATACTGGAAAGACGTACACTAGGTAATTAGTGTATAATTTATCGGAATTATTATATCCAGCGTGTGGGTAACCCCCTCGCTGGATTTTTTTCTTATGTTTCTATGTGACAATAATTACGGGGTAGCTCTATGGGTGTTGTGACAAAACGGTCTTCAATGACCTTCTTTTCGGATGGTCAAAGTCATTATAGTCACCGGGTTAGGATTGTATTAGCAGAGAAAGGTGTTGCTGTTGATGTGATTGATGTTGATCCTGACGATAAGCCTGAAGAACTAGCAGATCTAAACCCTTATAACGCTTTACCAACACTAGTTGATCGTGAATTAGTGCTTTATGAAGCAAATATCATGATGGAGTATTTGGATGAGCGTTTTCCGCATCCTCCTTTGCTTCCTGTTTATCCTGTGGCGCGCGCGCAAAGCAGATTGATGATGCATCGGATTCAAAAAGATTGGTGTGATGCTGCAGATGTTATTTTGTACGGTAAAGATGCTGCGTTAATTGAGAAGGCGCGTAAAGAGCTTAGAGAGAGTCTTATTGCTACAGCACCTATCTTTAACGAAAAGCCTTACTTCATGAGTGAGGAGTTCACTATTGTAGATTGCTGTGTGGCTCCTTTGTTATGGCGTTTGCCGGAACTGGGTATAGAGTTACCAGAAAAGCAGGCTGATTTGATTGGCGGCTATATGGACCGGTTATTTGAGCGTGAATCATTCAAGGCGAGTCTTTCAGACTTCGAGCTTGAAATGAGGCTTTAAGGTTCAAGTTTAGTGTTTAAAAAGGGATGTTATCATCCCTTTTTTTATATGCATTACTGTGGAAATATGTGCGGAGATATGTGATGACACCCAGCAGGCCCTATTTAGTAAGAGCTTTAAATGAGTGGATTCTTGATAATGAGATGACGCCATACCTTGTTGTGGATGCAGGTCTTCAAGGTGTTCAAGTACCACGAGAGTTTGTAACAGATGGTCAGATTGTATTAAATGTCTGTCCGTCAGCTGTAGTGGGTTTGAGTATTGATAATGAGGCGGTAGAGTTTAGTGCGCGCTTTGGTGGAGTGCCTATGCAGGTGTATGTACCTTTTACTGCGATAATGGCTATTTATGCTAAAGAAAATGGCCAGGGTATGGTTTTTGGTGCTGAGCCTGGCGCGCCTGAGCCTCCTAATTCAGATAAACCTAAACAAGAAGTCAAAGAAAAATCAAAAAAACCTTCATTGACGGTTGTGAAGTAGTTATAGCTCATTGTCGCGCAGGAGTAATTATTACCTTAGCTGCGCGGCAGCATGTTGTTTTTATCCTTTTACAAGCCCACGCCAAATATCTGTTGGTCAATGAGAGAGCAAATAGCATTAATAGATAGCAGGTGGCCTTCTTTAATTCTAGAGCTAGAGTCGGATGTAATCCTTATCTCTATGTCTTCAGGGTGTTGTAATGAGGCTGTATGCCCTCCGTCTTTCCCTGATAAAACTATTATATTCATTTCTTTATCGTGCGCAGCCTGTATTGCCTGAACAATGTTGGCGCAGTTTCCATCTTCTGTTATGGCAACAAGAGTGTCATTTGAATGCCCTAGCGCACGAATTTGTTTAGAAAAAATATCATTATAGTTTGAGTCTTTTGATATGGATGTAATCAAGGGTGCGTTAGATGAGATGTCAATTGCGGGGAGCCCTGGTCTTTCATGTTCGTGGCGAGTCATTAAGCTAGAGGTAAAGAAGCTGGCTAAAGGAGCGCTATTGCCATTGGCGCAAATCACAATTTTACCATCGCTTAGTAAGCTGTTAACCATTAACTGGCTGGCATTGGATACACTCAGAGGGAGCTCTTCTAAAATGTCTGTAAGCGAGTCTATGCTTTCGCATATTATTTTTCGGGCAGAATCTTCCGGGTGCATTATTTATCTCGTTACGTGAATGGTTTTTTGGTTGTGAGTAATTGGCTTTTCTAATTGAATGCTGATGTAATCCAGTTTATATCATATTCTTTTAAAGGGTGTTTTGAGGGTTTAATAGTTACTACATCAAAACGGCAAGGCATATCCCATAATTTTTTTTGTGTTAGGTAAAAGTTGGCGGTGGATATAATTCGCTGTTGTTTACTATAGGTGATACTTTCTTCAGCGCTCCCAAACCCACTCTGCTTTCTGTATCTGACCTCAATAAAAACTAAAGTGTCTATATGTCGCATAATGAGGTCTATCTCACCTCTTCTGTGACTAAAGTTTCTATTAAGTTCATAAAGCCCTTTTTTTTGAAGGTACTTTGCAGCTACTGATTCGTAATAATTGCCTTTTTTTGTTGTCACTGTCTCTTCCTTGAGATTATGTATTTTACTTTGTTATTACCTTTCTGAGCGTGGTTCCCCATTAGAAAATCGTGCCCAGTCAAGTTTGCGATGTATTTGGTTTTTATCGTTCATTGTGAGTAAGCCTGTTTGCCCGCTTACCTGGCTCCCTTTAATTTGTTCAAGTAAGATTAAGCGAGGGGCTAGGGTGTAGGTGTCAGAGCCTAGTGCGAATAATCTATCGTAGCGTCTTGACTGTTTAGGGAATAGCTGGTGAATTTGATGTTTTATTGCATTGGTATGGCTTAAAACCCATGGGGTTTCGGTAAACTTTATCCCATTTAGGTCTGCATCTTTTTGTGGGGATGGGGTGCCTGAATATACGTGAGACGTTGAATAAATAGGAATTCCACCTGCGTAATGAAATGAGAATAATGGTTTTAGTTGTCGTGCAGTGGCGGGCTTTGCAACCATAATAATCGCATCAATATCTTGTCTTCTTCTTGGGGTGAACTCTAAAGACTCAACGACAGTGTTTCTAACGGATCGGGCTCTTTGTTTGCTCTCGTTTACAGATAGTAAATTTTCCACTGTGTTGGAAAGTTGTTTCTTTGTGAAAAATGCATCGCTGACAATCTCACCGTTACGGTGTAGCCACTCTTTTGAAAAGGCTTGGTATATGCGTTGCCCCCAATCGTTTTCAGGCATTATGGTAGCAACACGGCGTATATTTTTAGACCAGAGTTTTTCCGCTAATTGAGAGGCTTCATCTTCTGCGGATAATCCAAGCTGATATAACTGAAAGGGTGGCGTGGAATCATTGCTCAAATAATTCAATGCCAAAACGGGAATAGGCAGAGAGTCCATTTGGCTTAGTTCGGTTAAAGAGGCTTTATCTAGAGGGCCAATGATAAGGTCCGGTTCATTATTTAAAATCTCTTGGTGTACCGCCGCAAAACTTCTGCCATTGGTATCATAAAACGTGATTTCTGTGTTACTGCTAGAGCGGTATTTGTCGGCATAAAAGGTGGCCATAAAGCCATCTCTGATTGCCTTTCCCGCGCTAGATAAAGGACCTGTTAAGGGGAGCGCTAAAGCAATGGTGTCGGGGCGTCTGTCTGGTAGTGTCGATAATAACTCTAATTCTTTGGGTAGTTTTAATGCTGCAGGGTGTTCTGGCCATTGTTTAAGCCACGTTGACAGAGATACTAATTGTTGCTCGAGGCTTATTTGGTTTTGTTTTATATCAGTGGCTAGTTCGATCCAGCCTTGAAGTTCGTAATTCTTATTTTTGCCTTGTTGCTGGCTTAGCTCGGAGGTGGGTGTTTTTCTTAATGAGCGCCAGATTAGTTCGTGGTTGTTCCAGTATTCATCGCCTGAATAAAGTGCGGATGTATTGATACGTTCTATGGCGGCCAGTAGGTGTTGGCTTGTTAGATCGTAAGCAGCTGCTTTTATCTCTCCAGATTTTCTTTGAATGTCAGGAGATGTCTGTTGGAAAAAATGGGCCTGAATATTTGCGAGTAAGCGGTTTACTTTCTCTACGTCGGCCTGATCTACGGCAATGGATAAAGCGATAAGTATGTATTGCTCTTTAATTGCTAGTGAGGCTGATTGAAAGTCTATGAGTTTAAGAGCAGATTCTGCCTGATTGAATTTATTTTGTTGGTATAGCAAATCGGCGGCTTGCAGTTGGTAACTGGCTTTTGCTGTGGGCTCTGTTGTTTCTGAGGCGCGTTGTAGTAGGTTTTGCACAGGGTCACTGCTAAGCTCAGCCTCGTTGGTTGATATGTCTGTGCTGGAGTCTGGTGTAGTTGAGCATCCCGTGATAAAAAACAGTAGTGTAATTAAATAAACGGTGGTTATTTTACGCATAATTTATTGGTCGTCGCTAATTCTGTAATTATAAACATATTGAATGATTTATTGGACAGATGTTAATGGTCTTATTAGGGTAGAATAACAAATAACGCTTTGTGTGTGTGCTTGATTGAGATAATTTAATTGTAGGTCGTGCTTTCTGTTTGTTTTTGGAGTGCTTCGTTGTTGAAAAATTTGTTTTGGATGGTTTGAGTGAATATTGAAGCTTGCTTGTATATTGTGGCGACCCCGATTGGTAATTTAGGTGATATTACTCTGAGGGCTGTAGAAACATTGAATAAAGTTGACCTCATTGCAGCTGAAGATACAAGGCATAGTCAGAGGTTAATGAGTCACTTAGGTGTAAGTACTCGCTTACTCTCTCTGCATGAGCATAATGAGCGTGAAAAGTCTCAGGCTATTATAGATAAGGTGAAAGAGGGGCAAAATGTAGCCTTGATCTCTGATGCTGGAACACCATTAATATCTGACCCTGGTTATTTTCTTGTAAAATTAGCGCAAGAGCAGGGTGTGAAGGTTGTACCAATTCCTGGTGTTTCTGCGGTGGTCACGGCAATTAGTGTTTCGGGCTTGCCTTCTGATCGTTTTGTTTTTGAAGGTTTTCTACCGGCTAAATCAGGAAATAAGCAAAGGGTGCTTGAGCTATTTAAATTTGAAAGCCGCACCGTTATTTTTTATGAATCACCTCATCGCATTGTTGATACCTTAGAGCTTATGTTAACTGTTTTTGGTGAAAGCCGACGGCTGGTTCTGGCAAGAGAGTTAACAAAAACCTTTGAAACAATTAAGGGAGATTCGCTGGGTCCGCTGTGTGAGTGGGTGAAAAGTGATGCTAACCAGCAGCGTGGTGAATTCGTGTTGTTGTTGGAGGGGGCGGTTGATGTGCCTGATGAATCTGAAATTGATCAGGATAAAATGCTGGCACTGCTGATTGCAGAGCTACCGATTAAAAAGGCAAGCAAGATCGTCTCAGAGGTAACAGGAGCCAACAAGAAAGAATTGTACCAGCGTGCGCTTGAAATGCAGGGGAAGGTGTAATACCAAAAAATCTTGCCCATTGGCTGCGATAAGCGTATCTTACCGTCTGAGTTCGCTAGGCAGTCGCTGTTTAGTTACTTTTAGTAATTAGATGGAGGAAAGTCCGGGCTCCAAAGGGTAGAGTGCCAGGTAACGCCTGGGGGGCGCGAGCCTACGGCCAGTGCAGCAGAGAGTATACCGCCTAAGCTAATCTTTTGATTAGCCGGTAAGGGTGAAATGGTGCGGTAAGAGCGCACCGCATGACTGGTAACAGTTCATGGCGATGGTAAACCCCACTCGGAGCAAGACCAAATAGGGATCCACTGGTGCGACCCGCACTGGATCCGGGTAGGTTGCTTGAGGTATGTGGTGACGCATATCCCAGATGAATGACTGTCCACGACAAAACCCGGCTTACCGGCGAACTCACTTTTCTTTTTTTGCCCTATATCTTTATATTCAAATAATCTCCTTATTTTATAGCTAAATATTATTAATCTTAAAGTTGTTTATTAAGAGTTACGCCTATCTCTATGTTTATTAAGTGTTAATGCCCTCATTATTTTCCTTCCTTATGATTAAAAGCGCTAAATAGCTGCGTTTTAGCCCATTCTTCCTCTCTCAAATTCTTATTTTACCTTGCATTGTTTTGCTGCAATTCCTATAGTGTACTGCAGTGGTAAAAAGTGGAAAAAAGTGTTTTTTTGTGGTGTTTTTGGAAATTTTATACCAAATTTGAGAGTTTAGAGGCCTGTTTAAAGGTTTTAGGAGGGTTACTAAGGTGTTTCAGGGCAGTCAATCCATCAATGTGGATGCTAAAGGGCGAATGGCAATACCTAGTCGGTATCGCGATCTGCTGTCTGCTGTCTGTGAAGGACGTTTAGTTGTAACTGCGAACCCTTATGAGCGTTGCTTAAATATCTACCCAGAACATATCTGGCAAGAAAAAAAGGCACAAATTGAAGCGCTACCTAACAGCAATAAAAAAGTAAGACGCTTGCAGCGCTTGGTTTTGGGCAATGCGAGTGAGTTGGAAATGGATGGAAATGGTCGGTTGTTACTACCTTCCACCTTAAGAGATTTTGCTAGCTTGGATAAAAAAGCGATGCTTGTGGGCTTGGGTGAAAAAGCTGAGCTATGGAGTGAGCAAAGCTGGAATGACATGTTGGATGAAACCGATGATGAACCTATGCCAGAAGAAATGAATAACTTATCACTATAGGCTTTTAACTTGACTGAAATAGAAGTAGCACACCAAACGGTATTATTAGATGAAGCCGTTGAAGCACTTATTACCGATATATCGGGTAAGTATGTTGACGGTACCTTTGGTCGTGGTGGGCATAGTCGTAAAATTTTGAAAGCACTTTCAGTCGAAGGTCAATTACTGGGGATAGATAAAGACCCAGAGGCAATTTTATCTGCCAATGAATTAAAAAATGAAGACCAACGTTTTGCGATTTATCACGGATCATTTAAAGAAGTGGATTCGGCCGCTAGCGAGCAAGGCTGGAATGGCGTAAGTGGCATTTTATTAGATTTAGGTGTTTCGTCTCCACAGATTGATGATGCTAGTCGTGGGTTTAGTTTTATGAATGACGGTCCTCTTGATATGAGGATGAACCCTGAGAAAGGCTTAAGTGCTGAGCAGTGGATTGCATGCGCTGATGTAAAAGAAATTATCACCGTGCTTCGAGAGTACGGAGAGGAACGTTTTGCCAAGCGAATTGCCGGTGCCATTGTAGAGGCGCGTGAAAGTGGTGTTATTGATACTACGGCAAAGCTACAAAAGATTGTGGCTGATGCTAACCCCGCATGGCAAAAAGGAAAAAACCCTGCAACTAAAGCTTTCCAGGCAATTCGAATTAAAGTCAATGATGAGCTAACAGATCTGGAAGAGGTGTTGGAAACGGCATGTGAAGCGCTTAAACCTGGAGGGCGGTTGGTTGTTATTAGCTTTCACTCTCTAGAGGATCGAATGGTTAAGCGCTTTATGAGAAATAAAGTGAAAGGAGATGAGCCACCAGCAGGTGTGCCCATTCGTGATGATGAAATATATAGGCCGTTTTCATTAGTGGGTAAGGCCGTTAAACCGTCAAAGCAAGAAGTTGAGCATAATGTACGGTCGCGTAGCGCTGTTATGAGGGTTATGGAGAAGCTTGGTTGACATCAATTAAGGAGTGGTGGTTTTTCTCTCGGTCTATTTTGGGTGCGTTATTAGGGAAATCATCATTAATTACTCTATTGATGTGCATCGTTTTGTTAATGAGTGCTTTGGGTGTGGTTTATTCTGCCCATATTAATCGGCAGCTCTTTTCAGAGCTTACTCAGCTGCAGTCAAGGCGGGATGCGTATGAAACGGAATGGAGTCAGCTACTTTTAGAGCAAAGTGCATGGAGTGCTCACGGCAGAATTGAGCATGTAGCTATAAGCAAGTTGGGAATGAAAGTGCCAGGTGCTAAAAATATTGTCATCATAAAATAAGAAGTTGATGACCAATAACAATAATTGATTGACCTCATTTGAGGGAATGGACGAAATGAGCCGCAAAGCTGACGCAAACATTGAACAGACAGATGATCAGGGTATCGCAATTTGGCGGTTCTGGTTCATTGTGTCTGTTTTGGCGGTTGCTGGATGCACACTTATTTATCGTACTGTTCAACTACAAGTGGATGATCAGGAGTTTTTAATAACTCAAGGTGATGCTCGCACTATTCGCTATGAAAAAATAGATGCGCATAGAGGAATGATTACGGACCGTTTTGGTGAGCCTTTAGCGGTAAGTACACCAGTTGAAACCGTTTGGGCCAACCCTAAAGAGTTGAGTTTGAATACTCAACAACTAAAAGTATTAGCAAAAACACTCGGTGTTAGTGAATCGTGGCTTGAAAAGCGGGTATCAAAAAACAAGAGCCGAGAGTTTATTTACTTAAAACGAAAAATCTCACCCTCACATTCGGCGCGTGTTTTAGCGCTAGATTTACCTGGGGTTTACAGTCGTCGTGAATATAAGCGGTTTTATCCCTCTGGTGAGGTAGTTTCACATGTAGTCGGTTTTACAAATGTTGATGAGATGGGGCAGGAAGGTGTTGAGCTTGCATTTGAAAAATGGTTAACAGGCCACCCTGGAAAGAAGCGAGTTTTAAAGGATCGACGCGGATCGGTAATTAAGGATCTTGATTTAATTCGAGATGCTGAGCCTGGGAAGGCTTTAAGTTTAAGTTTAGATATGCGTCTTCAGTATTTGGCGTATCGAGAACTGAAAGCGGCAGTGACGACTCATAAAGCAAAAGCCGGTTCGATGGTTATTCTTGATGTGGCGACCGGTGAGGTTTTGGCTATGGTGAACCAGCCATCTTATAACCCTAATAACCGCAAGAGGCTTGCCACATCATCTTTAAGAAATAGAGCAATAACCGATGTGTTTGAACCTGGCTCAACGGTTAAGCCGCTTACTATTGCCGCGGCATTAGAAACAAAGAAGTATCGCTCGACTACAACTATTGATACAACGCCTGGTTATTATCGCGTAGGTAGAAAATCTATTAGAGATCACCGTGATTACGGAATCATTGATCTACCCACCATTATTTCAAAGTCGAGTAATGTTGGGACAAGTAAAATTGCCTTAGATATTACGGGTGATGTTGTTTGGGATATGTTTTATCGCATGGGATTTGGGCAGGCTACAGGTACTGGCTTCCCCGGTGAGAGTATTGGTTTATTGAGAAACCCTGTTAAGTGGAGGCCTATAGAGGTAGCCACAATGTCATATGGCTACGGTGTTAGTGTTAATGCGTTGCAGTTGGCGCAAATGTATATGGTTTTAGGGAATGATGGCGTGAAGCCTCCCGTTAGTCTTATAAAAGTTGACCCTAATGTTGAAGGTGCTGATCGTGGGGAGCGTGTTATGGCACCGTCAGTTGCTCAAGATATTCGCTTGATGCTTAAAAAAGTAGTTGAAAAAGGTGGTACAGGAACACGAGCAAGAGTGGCAGCTTATGAAGTGGGCGGGAAGTCTGGAACAGTACATAGTGTTGGACGATCTGGTTATGAAGATAGCCAGTACAAAGCGCTATTTGCGGGTGTCGCGCCGGTTGAAAATCCAAGAGTTGCAGCGGTTGTAGTTATAGATGGCCCGCAAGGGCAAGAGTATTACGGTGGTGAAGTAGCCGCCCCGATTTTTTCAAGAGTTATGTCAGGTGCTATGAGGTTGCTTAATGTGACACCTGACAATCTGCCTGTAATGGCTGATCAGCAGTTTAGACCGACTCACAAAGATAAAAAAGAGAAGAGTTGATCATGATGGCAATAGAACCTAGGGAGCATACATTGGCTGCATTGTTAAAAAATATATGCATCCTACCTTCGGTATTAGACTGCAGGGTCTATGGTATTGCTCTTGATAGTCGGAAAGTTAAAAAAGGCGATCTATTCATTGCTTTGAAGGGGTTTAGTTCACCTGCAAGAGCTCATGTACCTCAAGCTATTGCGAATGGTGCTGTGGCTGTGTTGGTTGAAAGCGATCAGGCGGATTTAAAAATTTGTGAAGAGGGCGATTCATTAGAATTATTTATCCCTGGTTTGAAGCGCTATGTTGGCAAAATTGCTGACCGATTTTTTGGTGCACCTTCTAAACATATGAAAGTGGTAGGCGTTACAGGAACAAATGGTAAAACCTCAGTATCACAATACCTTGCTGATGTGTTGAGTGGCCTGGGGAATAAAACAGGCGTGATAGGAACGCTTGGTTACGGAATGCCTGGTGAGTTGGAAGTGGCAACGCATACCACGCCAGATGTAGTGAAAGTACAGCAGGTTTTAGCAAATTTGAGAGGGCAAGGCGCTACAAGTGCCGCAATGGAAGTATCGTCTCATGGATTGGATCAAGGACGTGTAGACGAAGTTAGCTTTACGGGTGCTGTGTTCACGAATTTATCTAGAGACCACCTTGATTATCACGAATCAATGGAAGCTTACGGAGAGGCTAAAAAAACACTTTTTCTAAAACCGGACCTTTCATTTGTGGTAGTTAATTTTGATGATGAATATGGCCGCTCATTAGTTGAGTCATTACCAGATACGACTCGCGTTATTAGTTATGGAATAAGTCAGCCTGCTGATATATCTGTTGATCGGGTTGAGTATAGTAAAAAAGGAATACATGCAGAATTGTCGGGAAGTTGGGGGGCAGCTCAACTTCGGTGTGAGCTACTAGGTGCCTTTAACTTGAGTAATATTTTGGCTGTTGTTGGCGTCGCTTTGGCTATGGGCTATGACATTGACGAAATTTGCCAGTCAGTTGCAGGGCTTAAGCCTGTAACGGGAAGGATGCAGGCCTACAATATTGAAGGTCAGCCCGCTGTGATTATAGATTATGCACACACGCCTGATGCATTAACTAATGCATTAAAAGCATTGAAACAGCATTGTGCTGGTAATGTCTGGTGTGTATTTGGTTGTGGTGGTGATCGAGATAAAGGCAAGCGCCCTATGATGGCAAAGGCCGCGGAAAAATATGCTGATAATATTG
The DNA here is from genome assembly GCA_016744695.1 of Hahellaceae bacterium. Taxonomy (GTDB): domain Bacteria; phylum Pseudomonadota; class Gammaproteobacteria; order Pseudomonadales; family Oleiphilaceae; genus Alkalimarinus. Next base: position 147,017 of record JADGDV010000006.1, on the reverse strand, counting down.
TTGTGACTGATGATAATCCGAGAAATGAAGATGCGTCGGGTATTGTGGCTGAAATTTTAAAAGGTTTGAGTGATGACGCTTGTGTTCAAGTTGTTCAGGATCGCCAAACTGCAATAGAGCAAACAATTACACTTGCTACAGAGAATGACATGGTTCTTGTTGCAGGAAAGGGTCATGAAGATTACCAGGAAATAGCAGGTAGTCGACTTCCATATAGTGATATTGATGTTGTTGAAAGCTATTTGAAATCAAGGGAGGCTAAATGATTGCCTCGTTTCCCCTTTCTATATTAGCTGAAGTTACCAATGGCAAGTTGGTTGGAGATGATGTTTCGTTTGCTTCTGTTAGTACAGACTCAAGAGCAATCAAAAAAGATGACCTTTTTATCGCACTTAGAGGTCCGAACTTTAATGGCAACCTTTACGTAGACAATGTAAAAACTAAAGGTGCTGTTGCTGCTTTGGTTGAAGAGATTCAAGCGGCAGATATACCACAGGTAAAAGTGCAGAGCACATTAAAGGCATTAGGTGACATAGCAAAATATAACCGTAACCAGTTTAAAGGAAAAGTTCTTGCTGTTACTGGTAGTAGTGGAAAGACGTCAGTAAAAGAAATGCTGGCTGCCATTTTGAGTGAAGAAGGGCAAGTACTCGCTACATCGGGAAATTTGAATAATGATATTGGTGCGCCTTTAACTTTGTTGAGAGTAGAAGCCGGTCATGAATTTGCAGTCATTGAATTAGGTGCAAGCGCAGTGGGAGAAATTGCATACACGGCGGCACTAACCCAGCCAGATATAGCGATTATTACCAATGCAGCTAACGCGCATTTGGAGGGCTTTGGTAGCTACGAAAATATTGTGACTGCGAAAGGGGAGATCGTTGAATCACTGGGTTCTGAAGGCACTGCAATATTAAATGCAGATGACCCTGCTTTTGAAAAATGGCTGGCCTTAGCTTCACCAAGAAAATATGTATCGTTTAGTGTGTGTAATGATAAAAATGCTGATGTCTGGGCTGAATCGATTAAGCTTTCAGCGGGTTTATCTGAATTTGACTTGTGCTGGTCGGGTGGAAGGGTTTGTGTGTCACTACCCTTGCCGGGTAAACATAATATAGCTAATGCATTAGCCGCATCTTGTGCTGCTAATGCGTTGGGTGTGAAGTGGAAATCTATTGCGGTGGCGCTGGGCCATCTAAATGGCGTTAAAGGTCGTTTGGAAATTACAGAGTCAGATCTAGGTTATACCGTTATTAATGATACTTATAATGCTAACCCATCATCAACTCGAGCAGCTTTAGATGTATTGGCTAGTGCAGAAGGATTTAGAGTCGTTGTTTTAGGTGATATGGGTGAGTTAGGTCCTGATGCAAAAATGCTTCATGAGCAGGCTGGACGGTATGCAAAAGAAGGGCGTTCTGATGCGCTTTATGCCTGTGGAGAGTTTGCAGATAACGTCGTTGCTGGTTATGGCGATGGCGGATTTAGCTTTGCTTCAAAAGCTGAGTTAATTGAGAGTTTAACGAAAGAATTACAACAGGGGGCCACTTACTTAGTAAAAGGTTCCAGAAGCGCAGCAATGGAAGAGATTGTAGATAAAATGCTTAAACAGAAGGTGGTTGCATAATGTTAGTTTGGTTAGCCGATTTTTTATCGCAATACATTAGCGCATTTGGCGTATTTAAATACCTAACCTTAAGGGGCATCTTTGGTGTTCTGACCTCACTATCCATTGCTTTGATCGTTGGCCCGATAATGATCAGAAAGCTAAGTCAGTATCAAATTGGACAGTCTGTTAGAGACGATGGCCCTCAGTCGCATTTAAGTAAAGCAGGAACCCCAACTATGGGAGGGGCGTTAATTCTAGTGGCGGTGGCTATTAGTACCTTGCTTTGGGCTGACCTGACTAATAGATATGTTTGGATTACTTTGTTGGTGACTTTGTTGTTTGGTGCCATTGGCTGGGTTGATGATTACCGAAAAGTAGTTGAGAAAAACTCCCGTGGCTTGCCGGGTAAATGGAAATATTTCTGGCAATCAGTATTTGGGCTTGGCGCTTCATTTTTGCTCTACAGCACCGCTGTATTGCCACAGGAAACAACACTTATAATTCCTGTGTTTAAAGATTTTGCTCTTGAATTAGGGCCTTTGTTTATATTGTTGAGTTACTTTGTGATTGTTGGGACGAGTAATGCTGTAAATCTGACTGATGGCTTGGATGGCCTAGCCATAATGCCTACCGTAATGGTTGCGGGTGCATTAGCTATATTTTGCTATCTATCTGGCAACGTACGCTTTGCCGATTACCTGCACATTCCTTATTTGCCAGGGGCGGGTGAGTTAATTATTTTTTGTGGCGCCTTAGTGGGTGCGGGTCTGGGCTTTTTATGGTTTAACACTTACCCCGCTCAGGTATTTATGGGGGATGTGGGCGCATTAGCGCTTGGTGCTGCGCTAGGTGTAGTGGCCGTTATTGTCAGGCAGGAAATCGTCTTGTTTATTATGGGGGGCGTTTTTGTAATGGAAACGGTGTCCGTTATTTTGCAAGTAGGCTCTTATAAGTTAACCGGACGTAGAATTTTTAGAATGGCGCCATTGCATCACCACTTCGAACTTAAAGGGTGGCCAGAACCTAGAGTTATTGTGAGGTTTTGGGTGATCACAGTTGTATTGGTTTTGATTGGTTTGGCAACACTTAAAGTTCGTTAAATTTTTGTTAAACGTATAGTTGAATATTTTGTTAGGGGTTTAGTGTGACATTGATAGCAACAGATAGTAAATGCATCGTAGTGGGGCTCGGTATTACCGGGCTTTCGTGCGTGCGTTATCTGTTGGCTCAGGGTAAGTTTGTAACGGTAGTTGATAGCCGTAGCACACCTCCGGGAATGGCTGAATGTAAAGTTGAATTTCCTCAGGTTGAGATTCATTGTGGCAAGTTTGACGTTGAGCTGCTTTGTAGTGCTACTCAGTTAGTGGTAAGCCCCGGTGTTTCAGTGATGGAGCCCGCAATTAAAGAGGCACAACGCAGAGGCGTTGAAATCACAGGCGATGTTGACTTGTTTAGTCATGCTACCAATGCCCCGGTTATTGCAATAACTGGCTCTAATGGGAAAAGCACCGTTACAACGTTATTGGCTGAAATGGCAGAGCAGTCAGGTATGAATGTTGCTGTCGGTGGCAACCTTGGAACACCTGCTCTTGACTTACTCGGTTCGAGTATTGAACTTTATATTATTGAGCTTTCAAGCTTTCAATTAGAAACAACTCAGCATTTAGGTGCATTGGCAGCAAGTCTTCTGAATATTTCAGAAGACCATATGGATCGCTACCCAAGTAAATTGACCTATTTGCAAGCTAAGCAGAAGATTTTCAGAGGATGTCGTTACGTTATTATTAATGATGACGACATACTCAGCTCACCCTTAATGGTCGAGGGGATGGAGCCTATTCACTTTGGATTAGGTAAACCAAATTTGAAAAAATTCAGCACGATGAATGATGGTGCTGAATCAACAATATGTTATGGCTTTGAGTCGCTCATTAGTACTTCCGAAATTAAAATTAAGGGTATGCATAATATAAGTAATGTACTTGCAGCCTTGGCTTTGGGCACTGCTGCAGGTATTGATTTGAATTCAATGCTGGCAACCTTAAAAACATATTCTGGTTTAAAGCATCGTTGTGAGTGGGTGCGGAGTGTTGATGGTGTTGATTATATCAACGACTCGAAAGGCACAAATGTAGGCGCTACCGCTACAGCAATAGAAAGTTTTGGTATGTCCGGTAACGGCAAGGTGATTTTAATTGCCGGTGGGGAAGGTAAAGGTGCAGATTTTACTCCTTTAACATCAGTTTTGTCGGACTTTGCCCGAGGTGTCGTGTTGTTTGGACGAGATGCTCGACAAATAGAATCTGACTTAAGCAATGTAATAGATATTAAACGAACAGGCACTCTTGAAGAAGCGGTTTCTATAGCTAAGTCATTATCTGAACCAGGTGATACTGTATTGATGTCACCAGCATGTGCAAGCTTTGATATGTTCAGTAATTTTGAAAAACGAGGCGATGCATTTATCGCTGTGGTGGGGGGGTTATGACTGTTTTTGCGCTGACCAATCCTTCGCAGGCACATATATCAGATCCAAAATCACTGGTAATAAGCAAGGGGTTCGACTTCTGGTTATTAGGCGCTGCCGGTTCACTACTGATGATCGGTCTAATTATGATTGCTTCGGCGTCTATTGATATTGCCGATGTGCGTAACAATAACCCTCTATATTATGTGTTGAGACATGGAAGTTTTTTATTAGTAGGTATGACAGCCGGTTTTGCAGTTGTGAATGTGCCTATACAGTGGTGGATGAAAAGTGGTTGGTTGCTGCTCGTACTGTCGCTGGGCCTACTTATTCTGGTACTTGTACCCGGTGTAGGGCGAACTGTAAATGGTAGTACACGATGGATTGGTTTTGGTGGTTTGAATTTACAGGTTTCAGAGTTAGCCAAGTTATTCTTGATTGCCTACATGGCCGGTTATTTAGATAGAAGAAGAGACGAAGTGATGGCTAGCTGGTGGGGGTTTTTAAAGCCCATGATTGTCATGCTTATCGCTTCCTTTTTGTTGCTGATGGAACCTGATTTTGGCGCAACAGTAGTCATTGCCTCTGCAATACTTGGAATGATTTTTTTAAGCGGTGCCAGAATAGGGCAATTTTCAGTATTGATTGTTGGCTGTGCGATATCTGCGGTTGCGTTGGTGTTTTCTCAGCCTTACCGACTAAAGCGGTTGACCGGTTACACCGACCCGTGGGCAGATCAGTTTGGTAGTGGCTATCAATTGTCTCAGGCGCTTATTGCCTTTGGTCGAGGTGAGTGGACGGGCGTTGGCTTGGGTAATAGTGTGCAAAAGTTATTTTATTTACCTGAAGCGCATACCGATTTTGTATTCGCTATTTTTGCTGAAGAATTTGGTGTTGTAGGTTGCATATTTGTTATTTCGTTATTTGCTATTTTGGTCTTCAGGGCTTTAAAAATTGGCATTGAAGCTGAGCGTGCTAATCAGCGTTTTTCTGCTTATTTTGCTTATGGTATTGGTTTGTTACTCGGTGGGCAGGCATTAATTAACATGGGCGTAAATGTAGGTTTATTACCTACTAAAGGGCTGACTTTACCCTTGGTGAGCTACGGTGGTAGTAGCTTGTTGGTTAGCTGTATGTGTATTGGTGTGCTCATAAGAATTAATCTTGAACGATGTCAGTTGCAAGAATCTGGTTCAAATTCAGATAAGGAATCAAAGGGGGAGAAAGCATGAACAAGCAGAAAACCTTTTTGATTATGGCTGGTGGTACTGGAGGGCATGTATTTCCTGCACTGGCAACCGCTCGAATGTTACAAGCTAATGATGTACATGTTCACTGGCTTGGTTCTGAGGGGGGCATGGAGTCTGAATTAATTTCAGATGCTGGAATACCTATTTCATGCATCTCTATTTCAGGTCTTAGAGGTAAAGGTAAGTTGGCATTATTTACAGCACCTTTCCGCTTACTTAAAGCATTAGTTCAGGCTATGTCTGTCATACGCGCTATAAAACCTGATGGGGTTTTAGGTATGGGAGGGTTTGTTACTGGTCCTGGAGGGTTAGCTGCACGTTTACTGGGTAAACCTTTGTTGATTCATGAGCAAAATGCGATTGCAGGAATGACTAACCGCTTACTTTCTAAGTTTGCGAATGTAGTAATGGAAGCATTTCCTGGGTCTTTTCCTACGACAGTTAAAACAATAGTGACGGGCAACCCTGTACGAAAAGAAATATGTGAAATACCGGAAAAAGAACAGGGTATTGATCACGATGACAGCAAAAATGGCCGAGCGATTCGCGTTCTTGTTGTAGGCGGAAGCCTAGGAGCCGTTGCTATAAATGATGTAGTGCCAGAAGCGATCAAACAAATTAATGCTGATATCCGGCCTGAAGTTAAGCATCAAGCGGGAAAGAAAAATCTTAATGCGGCAATTGAGAGTTATAACAAGGCCTGTGTGAAGGCGGAGGTTGTTCCATTTATTTCAGATATGACGTCTGCGTATAAATGGGCTGATATCGTCATTTGCAGAGCCGGTGCATTAACTATTTCTGAATTGTGTATGGCGGGTGTTGGGGCCATATTGGTGCCTTACCCACATGCTGTAGATGATCATCAAACAAAGAATGCAAATTATATGGTTCAGGCCGGTGCTGCAGAGTTAATGCCTCAAAGCGAATTAACCGCCTTAGCCTTAAGTGAAAAATTAAAATTAATGATAGAGAAACGAGAAGTAATGAGCGAAATGGCTAAAACGGCCAGGCATTTAGCGAGACCCGATGCTACAGAGAAAGTGGTTTCTTACTGTATGGAGGCGTGTTATGTCTGACCAAAAAATAGATCAGGTAATGGTTTGTGATGTTCCTGAAATGAGAAGAATTCGCCAAATCCACTTTGTTGGAATTGGTGGTGCGGGAATGTGCGGTATTGCCGAAGTGTTATTGAATCAAGGTTATGAAATATCGGGTTCTGATCTGAATGAAAGCCCAGTTACCCAACGTTTAGAGTCTTTAGGTATGTCGATTTTTATCGGCCATGAAGCGAGTAATATTGCTGGTGCTAATGTAGTTGTTGTTTCTAGTGCCGTTAATGAAGAAAATCCAGAAATTATAGAAGCCAGAAGTCATCGTATACCGGTTGTTCCTCGTGCAGAAATGCTGGCAGAAATAATGCGTTACAGGCATGGAATTGCGGTTGCAGGTACTCATGGTAAGACAACTACTACCAGTTTACTGGCTTCGGTATTTGGTGAGGCAGGGCTTGATCCTACTTTTGTGATTGGTGGTCGACTTAATAGTGCCGGCACCAATGCCAAGCTAGGCGGGTCACGATATATAGTGGCAGAAGCGGATGAAAGTGATGCGTCATTTTTGCACCTGACGCCTATGGTTGCCGTTGTGACTAACATTGATGCTGATCATATGCATACCTATGGTGGTGACTTTTCTAAATTAAAACAAACATTTATAGATTTTCTACATAACCTGCCATTCTACGGTGCGGCAGTCATGTGTGTTGACGATCCTGTTGTTGAAGAAATAATTCCACAGGTGTCTCGTTCGGTTATTACTTATGGTGTAAGTGCTCACGCAGATTACCGAGCAGAGTCAATAACGCAGAAGGGTATTCATACTACATTTGTTGCAAAGCGTCCGGGTGAACACTTAGATCTTCATGTGACCTTGAGTATGCCTGGGCATCACAATGTACTTAATGCGTTAGCTACCATTGCTATTGCTACAGATGAAGGCATAGAAGATAGCGCTATTCAAAAAGGCCTTGCGAACTTTCAGGGCGTTGGTCGTAGATTTCAGGTTCATGGTGAGTATGACACTGGTCGTGGTCAGGTAATGCTAGTCGATGATTATGGTCATCACCCTGTAGAAGTAGAAGCCACTATAAAAGCGATTAGAGCTGGGTGGCCTGGCAAGCGTTTAGTGATGGTTTATCAGCCTCATAGGTATAGTCGTACCTGTGATCTTTATGAAGACTTTGTAAAAGTACTTTCAGAAGTTGACGTATTGTTATTGATGGATGTTTATTCCGCGGGAGAAAGGCCTATTCCCGGAGCTGATAGCCGCAGTCTTTGTCGAAGTCTTCGACAGCGTGGAAAAGTTGATCCGATCTTTATTGATGATGGTAGTGAAATAGAGTCGGTATTAGGCAGCTTGCTAGAAGACGGTGATCTATTAATCACGCAAGGTGCGGGTGATATTAGTCGCCTTTCAGTAAGGCTTGCAGAGATAGATTTAAAGGTTGTATGAGATGAGTGTAGATAGCAGCAACTACAGAGTGTCACCTGAGCTAGCCCAAAAACTGGGAAGGGTCGCTGTATTGTTGGGTGGTAATTCAGCCGAGAGAGCTGTGTCGCTTAATAGCGGCCATGCGGTTGTTAAAGCGCTAGAAAATGCCGGCGTTGATGTTGTCGCTATTGATATTAAGGGCAACCCTCTTGAGTGCATAAAAAGTATTGAATTTGACCGCGCTTTTTTAGCTCTACATGGGCGCGGTGGTGAAGATGGCACTATTCAGGGAATGCTTGAATGTCTCGATATTCCATACACCGGTAGCGGTGTTATGGCATCAGCTCTGGCAATGGATAAACTCCGAACCAAATACCTTTGGCAGGGAGTCGGTTTACCAACACCGCCTTTTGTTTCTATTGATAAAAGCAATGTTGAAGATATTGATTATGAAGCAATTGTTAGGCTTTTAGGTTTACCTATTAGTGTGAAGCCAGCTCATGAAGGTTCAAGTATTGGCATTAAAAAGGTGCGTTCACTTGAAGAGCTGATTGATGCCTGCAATGGTGCTGCGACACACGATGCTCAGGTATTAATTGAAAAATGGATAGAAGGGCCTGAATACACCATTGCTATTTTGGATGGAAAGGCTTTACCCGTAATTGGTTTGAGCACTGATCATGTATTTTACGATTATGATGCAAAGTATTTAGCCAACGATACCCATTACTTTTTACCTAGTGGTTTAAGTGAAGAGAAAGAGAAAGAGATATCAGCGTTATCTGAGATAGCTTGTGAGTCAGTTGGCTGTAAAGGTTGGGCGCGTGTTGATGTTATGCAGGACTCTGACGGTGAATTCTGGTTGTTAGAGGTAAATACAACACCGGGCATGACGGATCATAGTTTGGTGCCTATGGCGGCGAAGCACGCCGGAATGAGTTTTGAAGCATTGGTTGTTCGCATACTGGAAGATACTTGTGGCTCGAAAAGATCGTGATGTGAGGGGCGCTAAAGGGAAAGGCGCGACATCACGAAAAGAGGTTAAAAAACGTAGCTTTAAACTTGGAACACTATTTAGTTGGTTGACGTTTGATACATCTAGGTTTAGTGCTTTAAAGAAAATTAAATGGCGGCTTGTTTCAAAGGTCGTAATAGCAAGTACTGCAGTTATTTTAGTCTCCGTATATTGGGACGATGCAGTGAATGAATTTGATCAGGAAATTACAAGCATCGAAGTAAGGGGGCAAGTTAATTATTTAAAGCCTGAACTACTCCGAGAACGATTGGATCGGCATTTAGGTGAAGGGTTTATATCGCTAAACCTAGATGAGGTTAAAGAAAGCGTAGAATCCATGCCATGGGTGTATAGCGTATCTTTACAGCGAAAATGGCCAGGTACATTAATTGTTCATATAAAAGAGCAGTACCCGGCAGCAATATGGAATAAAAAGTTTTATTTGAATGCATACGGAGAAGTGTTCGAGCCCAGAGATGTTATAGCGATTAGAGGCATCCCTGAACTGTCTGGTCCACCAGGGCAAGAAAAAGCATTGTTACTACGGTATGTAGATTACCGTGATCGCTTTGCTAGCCGGGGTGCAGTTTTATCTGAGTTGAGTTTGGAGCCTAGAGGTGCTTGGCGGGTAGCACTGAAAAGTGGTGTATCAATAAAGTTGGGGCGAGACCCTGTTGATGCAAAGCTAGGTAGATTTATAAAAGCTTATGATCAAGGACTGAAAGGGCAGACAGAAGAAATTGAGTCAATTGATGCCCGCTATACCAATGGCATTGCGGTTAGATGGAAAGAACGAATAGAAGCAGAATGAGTTTAAAAAGAACGAACTTAATTTAAGGCGTTAGTGTCAGTGAGCGACAAAATGATTGTAGGACTGGATATAGGAACATCAAAGGTTGTGGCTATTGTTGGCCAGGACACCCCAGACGGAAGTGTAGAGGTCATTGGAATTGGATCTTGCCCTTCAAAAGGGCTTAAGCGTGGGGTTGTGGTTAATATTGAAACCACAGTTCAGGCTATTCAGCGCGCAATAGAAGAGGCTGAACTGATGGCTGGATGTGAAATTCATTCAGTATATGCGGGTATAGCGGGTAGCCATATTCGTAGTCTTAACTCGCATGGCATTGTAGCGGTACGTGAGCGAGAAGTGGTACAGGCAGATATTGAACGAGTTATTGATGCTGCTCAGGCGGTTGCAATACCTGCAGATCAAAAAATTCTTCATATACTGCCTCAGGAATTTGTGATCGACAACCAGGAAGGTATTAAAGAGCCTTTAGGTATGTCAGGTGTTCGCCTTGAAGCGAAAGTGCATTTGGTTACATGTGCGGTCAATGCTGCCCAGAATATTGATAAGTGTGTTAAGCGCTGCGGCTTAGATGTAGATGACATTATTCTTGAGCAACTAGCATCTAGCTATGCAGTGTTAACGGATGATGAGAAAGAATTAGGTGTGTGTGTGGTTGATATCGGTGGTGGCACCACCGATATGGCTATATTTACCGGTGGTTCTATTCGTCATACTGCCGTTATCCCTATCGCAGGAGATCAGGTAACAAATGATATCGCTATGGCTTTGCGAACGCCGACGCAAAATGCTGACGAGATCAAAATAAAATATGCTTGTGCTTTAACTCAACTGGCTGGTGCGGATGAAACCATTAAAGTACCGAGTGTTGGAGATAGACCACCAAGAGATTTGTCACGACAGGCGTTAGCCGAAGTTGTAGAGCCTCGCTATGAAGAACTATTTACATTAATACAATCGGAACTGCGTAGAAGCGGCTTCGAAGATTTAATTGCAGCAGGTATTGTTCTAACAGGCGGCACTTCAAAAATGGAAGGTGCTGTTGAGCTTGCTGAAGAAATTTTCCACATGCCTGTAAGGCTAGCATCACCGCAAGGTGTTACTGGTTTAGCAGATGTGGTGAATAACCCTATGTACTCAACAGGCGTAGGGCTGCTGATGTATGGACTAAAGCAGCAGGGAATGGGCATTGTGCCCTCAGCTAAACCAGAGGGAGAGGTGAGTATTATTGAACGCCTAAAAAACTGGATAGCCGGAAACTTTTAAAAATAAAAGCCTGGTCAACAGGCAATAAAAAAACGAAGAACTTAAAAACTAACAGACTGAAGAATATAGGAAAGGAGAAGGGCAATGTTTGAGCTCGTAGATAATGTACCTCAAAATGCAATAATTAGAGTAGTTGGTGTTGGTGGCGGTGGTGGTAATGCTGTTCGACACATGCTCGCAAGTGAGGTAGATGGTGTTGATTTTATTTGTGCGAACACAGACGCACAGGCATTAAAAGAATTAGATGCCAAATCAATTATCCAGTTAGGAAACAATATTACAAAAGGCCTTGGTGCTGGGGCTAACCCAGAAATTGGTCGCCAGGCTGCTATTGAAGACCGTGAACGTATTGCTGAGTCACTAAAAGGCGCAGATATGGTCTTTATTACGGCGGGGATGGGCGGCGGAACTGGAACCGGTGGTGCACCGATTGTTGCAGAAGTTGCTCGTGATCTAGGGATCCTAACCGTTGCAGTAGTTACTAAGCCTTTCCCGTTTGAAGGTGGGAAGCGCATGAAAATTGCAGACGCCGGCTTGAATGAGTTAGCAGAGCATGTAGACTCATTAATTACTATCCCAAATGAGAAGTTACTGTCTGTACTAGGTAAAAATACAAGCTTGCTTGACGCTTTTGGTGCAGCTAATGATGTATTGTTAGGTGCGGTTCAGGGTATTGCTGACCTTATTATTCGCCCTGGTATGATCAACGTCGATTTTGCCGATGTAAAAACAGTGATGTCTGAAATGGGCATGGCTATGATGGGAACAGGCTCTGGTGTTGGTGAGAACCGAGCAAGAGAAGCGGCTGAGGCAGCGATTCGTAGCCCATTACTTGAAGATGTAAATCTGCAAGGTGCTCGCGGCATTCTTGTAAATATTACAGCAGGCCCTGAACTGAATTTGGGTGAGTTTTCTGAAGTAGGTAGTATTGTTGAAGAGTTTGCTTCCGATTCAGCAACGGTTGTGGTTGGAACCGTTATTGATGAGAGTTTAGGAGAAGAGCTCAAGGTGACCGTGGTTGCAACTGGTTTAGGGCAAGTAATGGATAAGCCTGTTAAAGTGGTTGATAACACCGCAAAGCCAGTAGACGGGACAACAGACTATAAGCAGTTAGATCGTCCTGCAGTAATGAGAAAGCGCCCAATGGCTCATGGTAACGCTGCAGTAGATACAAATGCGGCAGTGAGCCCTGAAGCGGGTGTTGAGTATTTAGATATCCCTGCGTTTTTGAGGCGTCAAGCTGATTAACGAATAGTAACGTCTGTGGATTGGTTTAAATGTGCCTTTTCTGGTATCATCAGCGAAATTTTGCATGGTACTGCATTTGTATTTTGATGCGGTGCGTGATGGTATTGAATAGCTTTGAGCGGTTTACATCCTTATGATTAGACAACGGACCTTAAAAAACACAATCCGGGCAACTGGTGTAGGGCTACATAGTGGTAAAAAGGTTTATTTAACCTTAAAGCCAGCCCCCATTGATAAGGGTATTGTGTTTTGTAGAACAGATCTTGACCCGGTTGTAGAAATCGCGGCTCGCGCTGAAAATGTTGGTGAGACTACACTCTCTACCACCTTGGTGAAAGATGGCGTAAAGGTCGCAACGGTTGAACACTTGCTTTCAGCAATGGCAGGATTGGGTATTGATAATGCCTATATTGAAGTCAGCGCTGAAGAAGTGCCCATAATGGATGGCAGTGCCGGCCCCTTTGTATTTCTGATTCAGTCTGCAGGAATAGAAGAGCAAGCATCTGCGAAGAAGTTTATTCGTATTAAGAAAGAAGTCACAGTTAAAGATGGCGATAAAGTAGCAACCTTCGTTCCTTTTAATGGCTTTAAAGTCAGTTTTACCATCGACTTTGATCACCCTGCTTTCAAGGGTAGAAGCCAGGAAACGTCGGTAGACTTTTCGAGTACTTCTTTTGTTAAAGAAGTAAGTCGTGCAAGAACATTTGGTTTTATGCGTGATATTGAGCAACTTCGGGCAATGAATCTTGCCTTAGGTGGTAGCGTGGATAACGCTATTGTTGTTGACGAGTCCAAAGTTCTTAATGAAGATGGTCTTCGTTATGATGATGAGTTCGTGAAGCATAAAGTACTAGATGCGATTGGTGATTTGTATCTATTGGGTAATAGCTTGATTGGTGAGTTTAAGGGTCATAAATCTGGACATGACTTGAACAACAAACTACTAAGAGCGCTTATTGCACAAGAAGATGCGTGGGAAGTTGAAACATTTCATGATGCTTCAACTGCACCAATTTCTTACATGAAACCATTACTTGCCTCAGAATAATGGCGTACTTATATAAATAGCAGGATGTTGCTTATATAGGCATTTTATTATTCAGGGTTATGGTTGGTGTGTGCAGCCAACCGCAAAAGAGCATTTCTAAGTTCTTCATCCTTTGTTTGCCCAGCTTCTTCTGTTAGAAGTTGGGCATTTTCATTACTGATTGGCTGTAAATGCCTTGTTAGCTTTTTCTTGTAGCGAGCGGGCCGTATCTTGATACTAATGCTGTTCAATTCTTTGAGTACCGAGTTAAAACGTAATTTTGAAATAAGTTCATCTTGGCTGAATTTAAGCCGAGTTGCCATAATTGCAGAATGCACGACTAATTTTAGGTTGCCGTCTTTATAACCTGAGATTTTAAATTGGCCTCCAAGCTTGTCAGGTAGCGCCTCATCCAGTACTTTGTCTAATTTTGCTATTGCTTCTGCTTTTCTGAAAAGACGATTTAAGTCTTTTGTCTTGTGTGAAATTCTAGAAAGGGATTTTTTTTCTGTTAGCTTTTCGTTTTTCATAGGATAGATGTACTTAATATAGGAGCCTAATTCGAGATGTAGGTTTAATAAGCAGGGCAAAAATTTGATAAATAATCAATAAAGCGCGAAAATAGGCTTTTAATTGCTTATGTTGTACTTTTAATACGTACCGTTACAAGAATCAACAGTAAAATTTTGTAAAATAGCTAGTATTAATGATGAGAATAGAATAACTCATCCACATTGAGTTTGCAGTGTTCTGGAGAATATAAAGACATTATAGGTATGGGGGTATCTTTAATGTCAGCATATTGCTTGTAAACAGAATACTCAAACCCTGAAGTAAGAAGTAGAGTGACGTAATGAATATTATTTTTGTTGGGCGTAGCCACGGCAAGTCTAAAACACTGGTCTTAAATAACACTAAAATAGCAATGTTGGCATTTATCTTTGCTTTTTTGGTTACGAGTGTTGCAGTGGTGGGTTATAAACTGGCTTTACCTGCTGGAACGGGTGGAGAGTTGAGTCAGATAAGTGGCGAAACGGTAAGTTATTGGAAGGCGCTTTTAAAAGATCAGCAGCATCAGATAGATGACTTGAAACAAGAGTCTGTCGAACAGGTTGATGCACTAACATTGCGTATGGGTTCTATTCAGGCAAGCTTGCTACGGCTTGATGCCTTAGGTCAGCGTTTAACTGAAGTTGCCAAGTTAGGTAAAGGTGAATTTAATTTTGAGAGCAGGCCTGCAGTAGGTGGGCCTGAGTCTATTGATGGTGCAGAGTCTTATAGTTTGCCAGATTTGCAGGCGTCTTTGGTGCAGATCGAGCGTCAAATAGAAGACAGAGAGCAGCAGTTAGATGTGCTTGATGAGCTGTTTGTAAGCAAAAAAATACAGAAAGATCTTTTTATTGCCGGGCGACCTATTAAAAAAGGCTGGATGTCATCTCGTTACGGCTATCGCTCAGACCCTTTTTCAGGGAAGAGAGCCTGGCATGGCGGGGTTGATTTTGCAGGTAAAGAGGGTAGTGATATTGTGGCTGTTGCCTCGGGTGTCGTTACTTGGTCTTCGTCACGTTATGGTTACGGCAACTTAGTGCAAGTTAATCATGGTGGTGTAACGACACGTTATGGGCACTGTAAAGAAATTCTTGTAAAAGTGGGTGAGGTTGTCAAGAAAGGACAAGTGCTTGCTCGAATGGGAAGCACTGGAAGATCTACAGGCCCTCATGTTCATTTTGAAGTGATCAAAAATAATAAGACATTGAACCCTGAGAAATATATCTATCGCGCTAGCAGGTAAGCCCACTAAGCCAGATTATATTGTATCTCTTCACACAATTCTAAATAAAGGGCATGTTTGCCCTTTTTTCCTGAGTTAAACGCCCTTTTATCGTAGCTAAACCCTTTGTTGCTTGATTAAAATAGGGTTAGAATGCTAGTCATAGTTGTGGCTAATCAAGTAGTCGATTTCAGGCTCCGTTTAGAATCAATAAAAAACTTAGAATCAATAAAAACAATGGCATCGTAGTCGCGCGTTAACAATCGCATTCTTAATCGTATTATTGAATAATCATTAAACAGTAAAACGGTAGCCACATATTTAATTCTGCGGGCATGAAAAATTGTCGGCATACAACGGAAGAGCACAGTAAGCACTATGTTTTCATCTCTAGTAAAGAAGGTTTTTGGAAGTAAGAACAACCGTGAATTAAAACGTATGGGCAAGTTGGTACCGTTGATTAATGCCCTTGAAGAAGAATTAGCTAAGCTTGATGACGAGTCACTTAAAGGTCAAACCAGTCTATTAAAAGAGAGACTAGCTCAAGGTGAAGCACTCGATAAAGTGCTACCAGAAGCTTTTGCTGTGGTGAGAGAGGCTGGAAAGCGCGCCATGGAAATGCGCCATTTTGATGTGCAAATGATTGGTGGCATTACCTTGCACGAAGGCCGCATTGCTGAAATGCGCACAGGTGAAGGTAAAACGCTTGTAGCGACACTCCCTGTTTACCTCAATGCCCTTACGGGCAAAGGCGTGCATGTTGTTACGGTTAACGACTATCTCGCAAAACGAGATGCTGAGTGGATGCGTCCTCTATACAACGCTCTAGGTATGGAAGTGGGTGTTATTTACAGTGGCCAGGACCCAGAAGAAAAGCGTGCGGCATATCAGTGTGATATTACCTACGGAACGAACAATGAGTTCGGTTTCGATTATCTTCGTGACAATATGGCCTTTAGTTCGGCTGAGAAGGCTCAGCGAGGTCTTCACTTTGCGATTGTGGATGAGGTTGACTCCATCCTAATTGATGAGGCAAGAACGCCTTTGGTTATATCTGGCGCGGTTGAAGATAGCTCTAAGCTTTATAAACAGATGAATCTTATTGCACCTATGCTGAAAAAAGCAGAAGTGAATGAAGAAGGCGAGGCTGCAGATGAAGGCCATTATATTGTCGACGAAAAGAGCCGTTCTGTTGATCTAACCGAAGCCGGCCACGCTTATGTAGAGCAACTATTGATTGACCAGGGCTTATTGCAGGAAGGCGACAGTTTGTATTCTGCTATTAACCTCGGTTTGCTGCATCACGTTTCTGCTGCACTTAAAGCCAATACATTGTTTACCAAAGATGTAGATTATATTGTTCAGGATAATCAGATTGTGATTGTTGATGAGCATACAGGTCGAACTATGCCTGGGCGTCGTTGGGGTGAGGGGCAGCACCAAGCAATAGAAGCTAAAGAAGGCGTCGCTATTCAGGCTGAAAGCCAGACACTTGCATCAACAACTTTTCAGAACTACTTCCGCTTATATGAAAAACTTGCGGGTATGACGGGCACAGCGGATACCGAAGCATTTGAATTTCAACAAATTTACGGTTTGGATGTGGTTGTTATTCCGACCAATAAAACGGTCGAGCGTATAGATTACAATGACCTTGTCTATCTTACTGAAGGTGAAAAGTTTCAGGCGATTATTGATGAAATTAAAGATATTTCAGCTGAAGAACGCCCTATTCTCGTAGGTACGGCTTCAATAGAAACATCTGAGATTCTTTCTGGGGCGCTTAAAAAAGCGGGCATTAAGCACAATGTATTGAACGCGAAGCATCACGATAAAGAAGCTCAAATAATTGCTCAGGCTGGGCGAGCTGGTGCTGTAACCATCGCTACCAATATGGCAGGGCGTGGAACTGATATTAAATTAGGTGGTAACTGGGAAGCTGAAGTTGAAGAGATTAAGAACCCAAGCCAAGAGCAGATTGATAAAATTAAAGAAGAGTGGAGTGTGCGCCATGCAGCGATTATATCGGCTGGTGGCTTACACATACTGGGGACTGAACGACACGAGTCTCGCCGTATAGATAACCAATTGCGAGGTCGTTCGGGTCGTCAGGGTGATCCGGGTAGTACACGTTTCTTCCTTTCTCTTGAAGATAGCTTAATGAGAATTTTTGCCTCCGATCGAGTCAAAAACATCATGAAGGCCCTCGGTATGCAGAAAGGTGAGGCCATTGAGCACCGTATGGTGAGCAACGCAATCGAAAAGGCGCAGCGTAAGGTTGAAGGCCGTAACTTCGATATTCGTAAGTCACTGCTAGAATATGATGATGTTGCCAATGATCAGCGCCGCGTAGTTTATGAGCAGCGTAATGACGTAATGAGCAATGAAGATATTTCTGACATGGTTGTGGCTGTTCGCGAAGATGTCGTAAATGACGCTGTTAGCAGTTTTGTTCCTCCTCAAAGTCTTGAAGAGCAATGGGATATAGCCGGCCTTGAAAAGCATGTAGAGTCTGAAATGGCGCTATCCCTGCCTGTTCAGAAGTGGTTGGATGAAGACGATAACCTGCATGAAGAAACTCTTCGAGAGAAAATTCTTGCAGCAGTAACGACTAGTTATGAAGAAAAAGAAGCTGTTGCTGGTCCAGAAACTATGCGCAACTTTGAAAAGCAGATATTTTTGCAGGTCTTAGATACGCTCTGGAAAGAACATTTGGCATCTATGGATAACTTGCGTCGTGGCATTCATTTACGCGGCTATGCGGGTAAGAACCCAAAGCAAGAATATAAGCGAGAGTCATTTGAGTTATTCAATAACCTTCTTGAATCACTAAAACATGATGTCGTAAGGGTTCTTTGTCATGTTCAGGTTCAAAGTAAAGATGAGATGGAAGAGCTAGAGCTTAGGCGTAAAGAGGCTTTAGCCCAGCAGTTGGAAACCGCTAAAACCCAGCATGCAGACAGTTCGGCGATGGGTGAAAGTGGTGAAAGTGAAGCGCCAGACGATCAGGTTGAGCCTTTTGTTCGTGATGGTCGTAAAGTCGGTCGAAATGAGCCTTGCCCTTGTGGCTCAGGTAAAAAGTTTAAGCAATGCCATGGTAAAATTGCATAACTGAGCAATATTGCGTGGTATAGGGTTATTAAAGCTAGAGTGGTAAAGGGGTGATTCGTCAGAATCACCCCTTTATTTAGTTTAAGAGCATAGAAATTTAAAAGAGAGTGTGAATATGGCTGTTGGTAATGGTGATCTACCTGAATTTAAAAACATTAACGGTGTTCGTCTTGGTGTGGCGAAAGCAGGGATAAAGTATCCTGGCCGGAGAGATTTGGTTGTTTTTGAATTAGCAGAGGGTGCCACAACGGCAGGTGTTTTTACACAGAATGCATTCTGCGCAGCCCCTGTTGTTATTTCTAAGGCGAACCTTGAAAAAGTGAGCCCGCGTTATTTGTTAATTAATACGGGGAATGCAAATGCTGGGACGGGTATTCAGGGCATGGCTGATGCTAACGCTTGCTGCAAGGCTTTAGCTGAATTAACCGGTGTTGCTGAAGAGGCTATTTTACCATTTTCTACTGGCGTCATTGGCGAAGCCTTACCCGTTTCACCTATTGTGTCTGGTTTGCCTACAGCGCTTGCAGAATTAAGTGAAAGTGCTTGGGCGGAAGCGGCAGAAGGCATTATGACCACTGATACAAGACCTAAAGGGGTCAGTCGGACCGTAAATGTTTCAGGTTATGATATTGCTATTTCTGGTATCAGCAAGGGGGCAGGTATGATTATGCCAAATATGGCCACCATGCTTGGATTTGTTGCCACGGATGCAACAATTGAACAAAGTCTGCTTCAGGAAATACTTTCGGAGTGTGCAGGGTTGTCATTCAATCGCATTACTATTGATGGTGATACCTCAACCAATGATTCATGTATGTTAGTCGCTACGGGTAAGAGTGCTGCACCTGAACTACTGAGGGGTAGCGTTGAGCTTGAGCTGTTTACTGAAGAGCTAAAGACATTTTTTGTTGAGCTTGCACAGCTTATTGTAAGAGATGGAGAGGGGGCTACCAAATTTGTATCCGTAATTGTTGAAGAGGCTCAAACTCAACAAGAAGCATTAAATGTAGCCTATACCGTAGCTCACTCCCCTTTAGTAAAAACAGCACTGTTTGCCTGTGATCCTAATTGGGGGCGTATATTGGCAGCGGTCGGTCGGGCAGGGCTTGAAAATCTAGACCTAGATTCAATAAAGCTTTACCTAGATGATGTTTGTATCGTGAGCAATGGTGGAAGAGACGCAGGCTATACCGAAGAAAAAGGACAAGCAGTAATGAATAGAGAAGAAATTACCATTCGTATTCAACTGGCGCGTGGCAATGTGTCTGAAACTATTTGGACTACGGATCTTTCTCATGAATATGTGACGATTAATGCAGAGTATCGTACTTAGTTTCTAATGCGAACCATTTGGTTATCAAATTAAACACGGTGCGCACGGCGCACCCTACAATTTATGTATTCAATGCCAAGGTTTTCTGATGCAATTACTTCATGTTGCCGTAGCGGTTGTACAAAGGGGTGATGAGGTTTTAATAGCTCACCGCCCTGAGCATGTTCATTTAGGTGGTTTGTGGGAATTCCCTGGAGGTAAGGTTGAGTCTGGCGAAACAGTCCAGCACGCATTAAAGCGAGAGCTGTGTGAAGAGCTGGGTATTGATATTGACCTCCAGAATGGTGTTCAGCCACTTTTGCGTATTAGACATAATTATTCAGATAGGGCGGTTTTGCTTGATGTCTGGAGAGTCACAAAATTCAGTGGCGAGCCTGAAGGTATGGAGGGGCAGCCTGTAAAATGGGTAAGTAAAGACTCACTTACTGATTATGATTTCCCTGAGGGCAATAAGCCTATTATTTCTGCGCTTAAGCTTCCTCAAAGATATTTGATTACGGGTGATTTCGAGTCTTCCGAAGACTGTCTTGCCCGATTGAAAGCGTCCATCACTGGGCATGGCGTTGAGATAGTCCAGTTTCGTAGTCATGATTTGCGTTTGAAAGATTCTTCAGCATATATTGATTTAGCTAATTCACTCGCTAAATTGTGTCGTCAGCATAATGTATTGTTTCTTTTGAATTCTGCGCCGTCTCTGTTGTCTCTTGTTGATGTAGACGGCGTTCATCTTACTTTTTCAGAGGCTTCACTTCATCAGTCAAGACCCATCCCTCCACATAAAATTTTAGGAATTTCTTGCCATAATGAAGAGGAATTGATTTGGGCAAAGGGTTTAAGTCCAGATTATGTAATACTCTCGCCCGTAAACGAGACCCTTACCCATGTTGATGCTGCCCCGCTAGGGTGGCCAGCCTTTCAAGAGTTGGCTGATAATGCGTCGTTTCCTGTATTTGCTTTAGGTGGAATGACACTAGGCGATATGGATAAAGCGCAATTAATGGGTGCACAGGGAATTGCTGCCATACGTGAATGGTGGTGATTTGATTACTTAAACACGTTAACATGCGCTAATTAGTTTCTTTATTGAGTATTTTTATTGAGGTGAGGATGTCCACATTAACCCATCTAGACCATAAGGGTGCAGCCCACATGGTTGATGTGTCAGATAAGTCTGTTACTACCCGAATCGCAAGGGCTGAGGCTTACGTGAAAATGCTGCCTGAGACTCTGAGTATGATTACAGAGGGTAAGCATAAAAAGGGTGATGTATTTGCTACAGCCCGCATTGCAGGCATTATGGCCGCTAAGAAATGTCCAGAGTTTATTCCTCTTTGTCACACGCTTCTACTCACATCAGTGAAAGTGAATTTAGAAGCAGAACCTGAGCATTCCCGTGTACGCATTGAGACTATGTGTAAATTGGACGCTAAAACAGGTGTGGAGATGGAAGCATTGACTGCTGCAAGTGTCGCTGCATTAACGTTGTATGATATGTGTAAAGCAGTTGACAAAGGTATGGTTATTGAAAGCGTAAGGCTTCTTGAAAAAGAAGGCGGGCGCACTGGTCATTGGAAAGTAGATTAAGAGTTAATTTATGAACTGCCGAGAGCCCGTTACAGAAGATCAGTCAACATCAATTTTAGTCGATAAGTTTGGTCGCAGGGTGACTTACGTTAGAATTTCTATCACTGATCGTTGCGATTTCCGTTGTGTCTATTGCATGGATGAAGAGATGACTTTTCTTCCTCGGGCTGAAATTTTGTCGTTAGAAGAAATTAGCGCGGTGGCAAGGGCCTTTAGTGAGTTGGGCGTTGGGAAGATAAGACTGACAGGTGGCGAGCCTCTTATTCGTAAAGGTGTAATGTCTTTAGTTGATGAAGTAGGTGCCTTACCAAATTTGGATGAATTAGTACTTACAACGAATGGCTCTCAATTAACTAAATTGTCTAGTGGCTTGGTTTCTGCAGGGGTTAAGCGAATAAATATTAGTCTCGATAGCCTTAAAGCTGATCGTTTTTTACAGCTTACACGAACGGGTAATTTGGATACGGTATTAAAAGGGGTTGATTCCGCTGTAGCGGCAGGCTTTAAGCGAATCAAGCTGAATGCAGTGATACTTAAAGGCCGTAATGATGATGAAATTATTGACCTTGTTAATTATGCGCGAGAGAAAGAGATTGATATTAGTTTTATCGAAGAGATGCCTTTAGGTAATATTTCTTCTCATGATCGTGCTGAGTCGTATTGTTCAAGTGATGAAATACTTGAAATAATTTCCCAGACTTATACGTTAACCTCAAGTTCAGAATCAACGGGCGGCCCCTCCAAATACTACACTATGGCTGACTCGAATAGCCGCATAGGTTTTATTTCGCCACATAGTCATAATTTTTGTGGAGACTGTAATCGAGTAAGGGTGACGGTTGAAGGACGATTATTGCTTTGTTTAGGGAATGAGCACTCAGTTGACCTTAAGGGCGTGTTAAGAGAATACCCAGGTGACTTAACAAAGCTTAAGAAAGTGATTGTTGATGCGATGGACCTGAAGCCAGAAAGACACTATTTTGATAATAATGCAGACCCCCAGATATTAAGGTTTATGAATACCACGGGAGGGTAATGCTTAATCATTCGGTGATCTGTGTCACACATGAATATTGAGTATGCTACAATGCCTGCCTTAATTGATCATCATCAGTAAACACTTAAGTACAATCGTATCGAGGAAGTATGCCTGTTCGTTTTATTGAAACCTGTCGTTTACCGACTCCATTCGCTATTTTTGAAATGCATGGCTTTGAAGACACTGAGACCGGACAAGAGCATGTTGCTTTAACGCTGGGTGATGTTTCTGATGGCGAGCCTGTTTTAGCGAGAACTCATTCAGAGTGCCTCACCGGTGATGCGCTATTTAGTATGCGCTGTGATTGTGGTTATCAGCTTAACGAGGCGATGAAGAGTATTGCAGAAGAAGGTCGTGGTATTTTGCTTTACCTTAGGCAGGAAGGTCGTGGAATAGGCCTGTTGAATAAAATTAGAGCTTATCATCTGCAAGATCAGGGTGCTGATACGGTTGAAGCCAATGAACGCTTAGGTTTTGCTGCTGACCTTAGAGATTACAGTATGTGTCAAGGGATTTTGAGTCATTTGAGTATTTCGAAATTGAAGCTTATGACTAACAACCCTCGAAAGGTAAAAGCGTTAACAGAGTTTGGCGTTGATATTACAGAGCGTGTACCGCTTCAGGTGGGCGAAAATCCGCATAACGCAGGTTATTTGGCAACTAAGGCTGATAAGCTAGGTCATTGGTTGAAGACTCACCAAGATGATGGGTCAACTGAGTAGCTTATTTAGTTAAAGCGTAGGTTGAAGGTTTACACCTACGCAGGTTACCCAAGTTTGCGGTTGATGCTACCTTCACTTCCTTCTGAGGGCTTCCTCATATCTTTCAGTTTCGTATTAATTGAGCTTAGAATTCCCTGCCTATCAAGACCGCATTCCTTTAGTAGCTCAGCAGGCTTGCCATGCTCAACATAATAATCCGGTAGGCCTAAGTTGATGATTGTTGTTTCGATTGATGCCTGATTAATGAACTCATTAATTCCACTGCCTGCTCCGCCAGCAATGACGTTTTCTTCTAGACTTACGAGTAAAGCGTGGGAACTGCTCATGCGTGAAATTAGATCAGTATCCAGCGGTTTTACAAAACGCATATCAATGACGGTGGCATTTATTTCTTCTGCGGCACTAAGGGCTGTGTGAAGTAATGTTCCAAAGGCGAGAATAGCTACATCATTTCCTTCGCGAATGATTCTGCCTTTACCAATGGGTAGGCATTCTAAAGACGGCTCTATTTTAGCGCCAATCCCTGTGCCTCTTGGATAGCGAACGGCAGCAGGGCCTTTATAGTGGTAGCCTGTGTTAAGCGTTTGTCGAAGTTCATTTTCATCAGAGGGAGCCATAATAACCATTTCTGGTATGCATCTTAGGAAAGAGATATCAAAGCTTCCCGCATGCGTAGGGCCGTCTTCGCCAACTAATCCTGCTCTATCGATAGCGAAGAGTACATCAAGATTTTGTACTGTCACGTCATGAATTAACTGATCATAGGCACGTTGAAGGAATGTGGAGTAGATAGCTACAACAGGCTTTAGTCCATCGCAAGCCATTCCTGCAGCTAAGGTTACCGCATGCTGTTCAGCAATAGCGACATCAAAATAACGATCAGGAAAACGTTCTGCAAATTCGATAAGGTCGGAGCCTTCTTTCATTGCCGGGGTAATACCTGTTATTCGTGAATCTTTTTCTGCTACATCACATAGCCACTGCCCAAAAACATTAGAGAATTTTGGTTTAGCGGGTGGGGGCGTTTCTTCTGTTGTGATGCTGACCTTTGTTTTAGGGGCAATTTTATTAATTGCATGGTATCCAATGGGGTCTTTTTCAGCAGGCTCAAAACCCTTACCTTTTTTTGTGACAACATGAAGAAATTGAGGGCCGCTCAATTCTTTCATGTTTTCGAGCGTGGTTACAATAGTCGGTAGGTCATGGCCATCAATAGGGCCTATATAGTTAAAACCAAGTTCTTCGAATAGAGTGCCGGGCGCAACCATGCCTTTAAAATGTTCTTCGGTTTTTTTAACTAACTCCATGAGGTTTGGGTTATGACTGAGTAAGTTTTTACCACTGTCTCTCATGTGGTTGTAGGTTTTTCCCGATAGTATTCTTGCCAAGTGGTTACCGAGGCCACCTACGCTGTTTGATATAGCCATGTCGTTATCATTGAGAATAACAAGCATGTTTGGTTTTGCGTCACCAGCATGGCTCAGTGCTTCAAATGCCATGCCCGCGGTGAGCGCTCCATCACCAATAATGGCAATGGACTGGCGCTGGATACCTTGTATTTTTGCAGCAATCGACATGCCTAGTGCTGCACTGATAGATGTACTGGAATGACCAACGCCAAACGTGTCGTATTCGCTTTCAGACCGGCGAGGAAATGCGGCCAGGCCATCTTTATGTCTGATTTTTGTCATCTGCTCACGACGACCGGTTAGAATTTTGTGAGGGTAAGCTTGATGGCCTACATCCCAAACCAGGCGATCTTCAGGAGTATTGAAAACATAATGGAGAGCTATCGTAAGCTCTACTACGCCTAAGCCAGCACCAAAGTGACCACCAGATTGTCCTACGCTATAAAGTAAAAATGAACGTAGTTCACGGGCTAGCTGAGGCAACTGGTCTTCCCCCAATAAACGCAGCTGGGCTGGAGAGTCTAGCTTGTCCAACAGAGGTGTATTAGGTCTGTGTGTTGGTATTTCTTGAAAAACGTGAGCGTGATGCATACGGCGAAGTTAATCCGTTGAGGCAGAAAATGGGCATTATAACCTAGATGCCCCATGAAAGAACATAATGCTATTTATTAATTACTTCGACTAATAATGAACTCACTAATTTGGGCCAGTCGAGCTGTATCTATATCGGGTAGCCCACCTAGTGCGTTTAGTGCTGTTTCGTGCAGTTCTTGTGCTTTTTTCTTCGCACCATCAATACCCAGTAATGCTGGGTAGGTCGGTTTGTTTCGGGCAATGTCTGAGCCTTGAGTTTTACCTAATGTTTCTGTGTTACTTGTAATATCAAGTATGTCATCTTGAACTTGAAAGGCGAGTCCAATACTTTGAGCATAGCATTGTAAGTTCTTTAGTGTGTTGGCGTCTGGCGAAATAGCACTTTGAGCCCCAAGAATGATGCTGGCTTCAATGAGTGCACCGGTTTTATGGTTGTGCATTTTTTCTAGTGCTTCGATAGATAGTTGCTGGCCTACTGCGTCCAAATCAATGGCTTGACCACCAACCATCCCCTGAGTGCCGCTAGCAACACTTAAGGTTCTTATCATATCTATTCGAGACTGAGCGCTGTGATCACCTTTCATACACAGTATTTCAAAGGCCAGAGTTTGAAGTGCGTCGCCTGCAAGAATAGCCGTCGCTTCATCATATTTGATATGGCAGGTGGGTTGACCTCGACGTAAGTCATCATCATCCATTGCAGGCAAGTCATCATGAATAAGAGAATAAGCGTGAATGAGTTCTATTGAGCAGGCGGCAGCGAGAGCTTGCTCTTTTTTTAAGCCAAATGCTTCAGCTGTCGCAAAAACAAGTACTGGCCTTATTCTCTTTCCACCCGAGAGGGTGCTGTATCTAATAGCTGAATTTAAGCGCTCAGGTTGTATTAACTCTGAGGGAAGCCAGCTATCAAGAGTGCTGTCGACTATTGCCTGACAATCTGAGAAATACTGGTTAATACTATCTTTGTTGTTCATTGCTATGCTGTTCATTATTAGGAGGGCTGGCTCGTATTGAAGTCTGTTGTTGTAAGCTCTCCGTCGCTATCCTTAACTAAAATGGCGACTTTTTGCTCGGCTTTTTGTAGGGCTGTTTGACAGTTACGAGTTAATTTCACGCCTTCTTCGAAGGCTTCTAATGAATGTTCGAGGCTAAGTTCGCCTTGCTCCATTTTTCGAACGATATCTTCAAGTTCTTTAAGAGACTGTTCGAAGTTAATGGTTTCATTAAGATTAGACTCTGCTTTTTTTATAGTGGCCATAGTGCCTTAATCCTATTGTGTGATTGTTGTATGACTGTTGTACAAGCATAGGTAAGTTGTTGTTTTGTCTCTACCACTGTTCGTTTTAGCTTAATCATAAATTATTCAAATTAACCATGATTTTTAAAAAATTGTAGCTACAATAATAAAGGGGAGTACATTATACCAGACCAAGAACAATCGATTTTGTTTTTATTTAGCTGATAAAACTATTTTTCTACAGTGATTGATGGTTGCCCCTCCTTTATATTATGTAAAGATTAAAAAGTTTTTGTCAGGTAAGGAGTAAAGAGTGGATTTAGCAAGCCTGATAGGCTTAATTGGTGGTTTTGCTATCGTTGCAATGGCGATGGTTCTTGGTGGCGGCATTGGAATGTTTGGCGATGCGCCATCCTTTCTGATTGTTATAATTGGCACTATTTTTGTCACCATGATGAAATATACCTTGGGTCAGTTTCTAGGCGCAGGGAAAGTGGCCGTTAAAGCCTTTATGTTCAAAATGGATAAGCCTGAAGAGCTGATTGAAGAAATCGTTGGAATGGCTGATGCAGCACGTAAAGGTGGCCTACTTTCATTAGAAGGCAAAGAAATTAGTAATGATTTCTTATCCAAAGGCATTCAGTTACTAATAGATGGGCATGATGCTGATGTGGTGAAGACCATGCTAACCAAAGATAAAGACCTTGCCGTAGAGCGTCATAGTACGGGCAGTAGTATTTTTATGGCAATAGGTGATGTCGCCCCGGCCATGGGAATGATAGGCACGTTAGTAGGGCTGGTTGCCATGCTATCAAATATGGATGATCCAAAGTCAATTGGACCTTCAATGGCTGTGGCTCTATTAACAACGCTTTATGGTGCAATGGTCGGAAATATGATTGCTATTCCCATTGCCGATAAAGTTAAAATAAGGATGGGTGAGGAGCAGCTTCTTAAGTCCATGATTATTGATGCTTTGTTAGCTATTCAGGCGGGTCAAAATCCTCGTGTAATTGAACAAACGCTGCAAACATATTTACCAGAAGGTAAACGTGGAAAAGCAGAAGAGGATTAACCGTCGTACTAGAAAATAAAAGTACTGTAAAGTTCTCAGAGTTATTGAGTAACAAGTTAGTTAAGAATGTGAGAGTGGCAGTTTGAATGAGTGATGAAGATGAACAGGACTGTCCCGAGTGTCCTACTGGTTTACCGGCTTGGTTAGCAACATTTGCAGACTTAATGTCTCTGTTAATGTGCTTTTTTGTATTGCTACTTTCTTTTTCAGAAATGGATGCTCTTAAGTTTAAGCGCCTTGCTGGTTCTATGAGAGAGGCGTTTGGTGTTCAAAACCAAATTAAAGCCAGTGATATCCCCAAAGGCACAAGTATTATTGCTCAAGAGTTTTCTCCAGGTCGTCCAGACCCTTCTCCATTGCAGGTTGTTATGCAGCATACTACTGACCCTGATCAGGCGACGCTAGAGGTTCTGTGTGAGGCTGAAGTTGAAAAAGCCATTGAAGACCAGTGTTCAGAGCAAGATGGTGAGCAGCAAGCGCTTAATAAGGTGGTTATACAAAAGATTAAGGCGTTGGTAGAAGAAACTGAAGGCAATGCAATGGATATGGCTGCGAAGCTTGAAAGTGAAATTCGCAGTAATATGGTAGAAATAGAAACCCGCGGGCGAAAAATTGTTATTCGAGTACAAGAAAAAGGCTCGTTCTCATCGGGATCTGCACAACTGCAAACAGAGTTTTTCCCTGTTTTAGATAAAGTAATTGATATTCTGGCTGAAATAGATGGCAGTATTGCTGTAGAAGGGCACACGGATAACATACCTATTCATACCGCGAAGTTCCCTTCAAACTGGGATCTATCCGTTGCAAGGGCATTGGAAGTAGCTCATGGCTTGTTTGATGATGGTCGTCTTGATGCGGAGCGTTTTACAGTAACAGGCATGGCCGATACAAAGCCGCTTGTACCTAACGACACAGCAGAAGATAGAGCTAGAAATCGGCGTGTTGAAATAATTCTTCAGGAAGCGACCGACCCGAAGCTTAAAGAAGATATCAAAAAGGCGCGGGAATCAGGCCCTGGTGTATTTAATACAGATCAGTTTGAAGGCTTTAATGAATTAGACCCAGATGAGATTTTTTAAATGTTGAATGACCAGCAAGAGCGACGACGATACTTTCGTATTACTGATCAGGTAGCGATTAGTTATCGTTTGTTAGATGATACAGATGACGCTGAAACAGGTGTTAATATGAATGCGCCATCAGCAATGGTTGCGCAGCTTGAAAATGAAATAACGGCGAGCCTTGAGATTCTTCGTTCGGTGCAGCCCCAAGTTCATCAGTTATTAGAACTTTATAATCGCAAAATAAATCTTGTATTATCGTTAGATGAAAGCTTATCTGAGCCAGTGTCAGACCAGATTAAACGTTCGCAACAGGTTAATATAAGTGCTTGTGGGATTGCATTTCCTTCAAACGAACAGTTAAAACCTAATCAGAAATTATTAATGGATTTAACGCTCTTTCCTTCCAATATCTCTCTTAAATTGGCGGCTGTGGTGATTGGATCTCATTTACTTGATGAGCCTATTGGTGAAGATTGTTACATTGCTCGTGCTGATTTCGTTGATATCACAAATAATGAGCAAGAGGTATTGGTTCAGCATGTGATTAAGCGACAGACCCTTCAATTAAAAGAGCGTCGAGAGGCTCAGCAGAATAGCTGATGCTGGATTTTTTCAGCAGGTACGCCGCCACTACTGTAGTTTTGTTCTAGAAAGCTAATCTCTCCGTTGTGTTTCATTTGTATCACCGTGCTTGCTCTTGTGCCATAGGCTGGGCTTTTTATAAATAAAGACGATAGCATTTTTTCATTCGCTGCACTTACGCCCGTTTTGGGTAGTAATGCGTCGTCTGCCTGAAGGTTATTTTGAAGTACCTCAAGCAGTGCTTGTTCTTTTGTTGAGTGCTGTTCAAAATCTCTGGATATTACGTTTTTGAAGGCGTTAACGCCGGTCTTTACTTTAGGCCACTCGGTGTTGAGTAGGTGGTTACTCAAACCATAAACACCCGCTTCAAGTTGTTTTGGTGGTTCTTCGTTTCGATTAGAGTAGTAGCATAGGGTGGTTTGATCTCCCACGATTAAATTAAAGCCTGCATATTGTTCACTGCTACTTTGTAGTGCTTGTAGATACGTGGCGGGTGGTTCATCACCTTTGAGAAAATCACTACAGAGCTTTCCTCGGGAAAGCGGGTATTGGTTGTCGTCTGGTTTTCTAAAGTTTGTAACGGCAGCAAATTTTCCTGAGCGAGTAATACCTAGCCAGGTGCCGTTTAATTGCAAATCTTTACCTGCTAATAGTTGCTCGTTATCATCCCAGAAATGGGCTGATTTACTGGGACGAAGGTAAAACTCATCTCTGTTAGCTGCCACGGTCAGTCTATTGACTGATTTAGGGTTCCAGGAAAATAAAATCAAACACATAGCAAGTACTCAAAAAAATACAAAAATTACGTCCAATACTTGTGTATTATACCATTCTTTTAGAAGGGGGATTGTTGATGATTCTGTTGCTTTACTTGGCGCTTGGCGCAGTAGCCGGATTACTGGCAGGTTTATTTGGTATTGGTGGTGGTTTGATCATCGTGCCTGTTTTAGTGATTAGCTTTGCTTATCAGGGTATTTCCCCCGATGTACTGACGCACATGGCAATAGGCACATCCCTAGCCACGATTGTTTTCACTTCAATGAGTTCCGTGAAAGCACATCAGGAAAAAAAGGGCGTGCGCTGGGATATATTTAAACCGATGGCTGTCGGTATTGTACTTGGTGCGGTATTAGGTGTTTATACGGCCGCAGAATTAAGTGGGCCAGTGTTACAAAAAATTATCGGTGTTTTTGCTTTGTTAATGGCCGTTCAAATGGGTCTTGGTTTAAAACCAAAACCGGGTCGTGATATTCCAGGTAATTCAGGTTTAGTCGGTGTAGGCACTGGTATTGGTTGGGCTTCTGCAATATTCGGTATTGGTGGCGGCTCATTATCGGTGCCTTTTTTGTCTTGGTGTAATGTGCGTATGCAGCAAGCGGTGGGTACATCTGCTGCGTGTGGTTTACCGATTGCAATTACTGCAGCCCTTACAAACATATATAAAGGGTGGGGCGAACCAGCCTTACCTGAGTGGAGTGCAGGTTTTATCTATTTACCTGCCTTTATTGGTATTATCATAACCAGTGTTTATTTTGCCCGTATCGGTGCTAAGTTAGCTCATAAATTGCCACCTATT
This sequence comes from Hahellaceae bacterium, assembly GCA_016744695.1. Classification (GTDB taxonomy): domain Bacteria; phylum Pseudomonadota; class Gammaproteobacteria; order Pseudomonadales; family Oleiphilaceae; genus Alkalimarinus. Next base: position 116,740 of record JADGDV010000006.1, on the reverse strand, counting down.
ATGTTAAAACGTATTTTTGCGGTGTTACTGGTTGTTGTAGGTTTAAAATTCTTGTTGGCTTAAAGGAAAGTTTTAATGTTGAAGTACCCTCAGATTGACCCTGTGGCCATATCTTTAGGCCCCTTAAAAATTCACTGGTATGGTCTTACTTACCTTATAGGTTTTGCAGGAGCCTGGTTTCTTGGCACTAAACGAGCGGCTAAATCATGGTCACCGATTAAGCCTGAGCAGATGGGCGATCTTATTTTTTATTGCGCAATGGGTGTCGTATTAGGTGGTCGGTTTGGTTATGTATTCTTTTACAATTTTGATCGTTTTATAGATAACCCCTTATGGTTATTCAAAGTGTGGGAAGGCGGAATGTCTTTTCATGGAGGCTTGATTGGCGTTGTTCTCGCGATGATCTGGTTTGGGCGTCAATTAGGTCGCACTTTCTTTGAAATATCCGACTTTGTGGCACCTTTAGTACCTATCGGTTTAGGTATGGGCCGCATAGGTAATTTTATTGGTGGAGAGCTCTGGGGGCGAGTATCAGATGTGTCATGGGCAATGGTCTTTCCTACGGGAGGAGATTTGCCAAGACATCCTTCGCAGCTATATCAGTTTGCTTTAGAAGGTGTTGCTTTATTTGCTATTCTTTGGTGGTTCTCGTCTAAACAGCGCCCTCGAATGGCTGTGACAGGCTTGTTTCTTCTTTGTTATGGTTGTTTCCGTATTATTGTTGAGTTCTTTCGCCAGCCGGATGCGCATTTGGGCTTTCTTGCCTGGGACTGGTTAACCATGGGGCAGTTACTATCGGTGCCTATGGTCTTAATTGGCATCGTTATGATGGTGTGGGCATATAAAATGAATCGCTTAGCAGGTAGCCAGTAATGAAAGCATATTTAGATTTATGTCAGCGAATTGTTGATGAAGGCACGTGGGTTGAGAATGATCGAACAGGGAAGCGTTGCTTAACCATTATTAATGCTGATTTGGAATACAATGTCGCTGCCAATGAATTCCCCTTGGTAACCACACGTAAGAGTTTCTGGAAGGCGGCGATAGCTGAGTTGCTTGGGTATATTAGGGGTATTAATAATGCGGCTGAATTTAAAGCATTAGGTACACCTACATGGATGGCTAATGCCAATGACAATGAAGCATGGTTGAATAATCCTCATCGTACAGGTGAGAATGATATGGGGCGCGTGTACGGCGTTCAAGGGCGTGCATGGCAAAAGCCTGATGGCGGCACGGTTGATCAACTTCGAAAGATTGTTGATGATTTATCGAACGGGATAGATGATAGAGGGGAGATTCTTTCTTTTTACAATCCTGGAGAGTTTCACTTGGGTTGTTTGCGCCCTTGCATGCATACACATACATTTTCATTGCTAGACGGCATACTGTACTTAACATCATCACAGCGTTCTTGTGACGTGCCGCTTGGTCAGAACTTTAATCAAATACAGGTATTTACCTTTCTTGCATTAATGGCTCAGATTACAGGGAATAAAGCGGGTAGGGCATATCATAAGATTGTAAATGCACACATATATGAAGATCAGTTAGCGTTGATGCGAGATGTGCAATTAAAGCGCGAGCCTTATGCTGCCCCTAAGTTGCATATTAACCCTGATATAAAGACACTTGAAGATTTGGAAACATGGGTGACGTTAGATGATTTTGAGGTAAGTGGATATCAATACCATGAGCCAATTGCTTACCCTTTTTCTGTTTAAATCATGGTTATAAATTAGCTGTAGCCGTGATGGAGTAAAACGGAATCAAGGGGATTTGTCTAAAAAGTTAAAACCACCATTGAGCATATTTAGAGCTCAATGGTGAATCCCTTGATTCCGGTCGTGCCTCCCTACATCACGGCTACGGGGTCTATATTTTTCTAAAAATCCTCCCAGTCATCATTATTTGAGAACGATGCTGCATTTCCTCCGCCTGAGTTAGCTGTTCCAGTCGTTTGAGGTTTATACGTCTGAATAGTCTCAGGTGCTTGTTCTGGCGGAGTAGCCTCCGCTGTGAAATCTCCTATTTTGAAGAACCCTATCAGCCTGTTCATACTTGATGCTTGTTCCGACATCGCTTCACTGGCTGCAGAAGCCTCTTCAACTAGAGCGGCGTTTTGTTGCGTCATCTCGTCCATTTGTGCAACGGCTTGGTTTATTTGTTCTATACCTGAGGTTTGTTCTGCTGCAGCATTATTAACTTCAGCTATCATGCCAGCAACGCGGTCTACTGCATGAACAATCGAGCTTAATGTATCACCTGATTCATTCACTAAAGTAGAACCTGTCTCTACTTTAACGACACTATCCCTGATTAAATCTTTAATTTCTTTCGCTGCGTCAGCAGAGCGCTTAGATAGGTTACGTACCTCGCCAGCAACTACCGCAAAACCTCGACCTTGCTCACCGGCTCTTGCTGCTTCAACGGCTGCGTTTAACGCCAGAAGGTTGGTTTGGAAGGCAATTTCATCAATTACACCGATAATGTCATTAATTCGGTTGCTCGACGTGAGTATTTCTTTCATTGCACCAACCGCTTCCTGAACGGTGCTTCCTCCTTGCTCGGCCTTACCTTTTGCTTCCGTTGCAAGTTGGTTAGCTTCGTTGGAGTTATCTGAACTTTGTTTAACTGTCGCCGTAATCTCCTCCATACTGGATGCGGTTTCTTCCAGAGAGCTAGCTTGTTCTTCGGTTCTCTGGCTGAGATCCGTATTGCCCTGAGCGATTTCATTAGCCGCCGTATGAACGGTATTTGCGGCTTCCCTAATTTGGGTTAATATTTCTGTTAGTTTATTAAGTGTGTTATTCGCATCAACTTTTATTGTTTCGAAATCACCTTGGTAGTCTTGGTTTATGGGTTGAGTTAAGTCACCTTCAGATAGAGAAGAGAATAGCTGACCTATATCAGAGACGAATGATGAAGAGCTTTCAAGCAACTGGTTGAGGCCTAAGCTAAGTTTTTCAAAGAAGCCTTCTTTTCCTTCGAGTGAGACACGTTTTGATAAGTCTCCTTTAGAGGCCGCATCAACAATTTCATCAATTTCTCTTTCAATGCCCACTTCAATCGTACGATCTGTCCACTCTACGACTGTTCCTAGCCTGTTGCCTTGCTCATTTCTGATGGGGTTGACGGAAAGGTCCATGCTACGACCTCCTATCAGTAATTCAGCATCAAAAGTGGTTGTGAGATTTTCAAGCAATTTTTCTTGATGTGCTGGGTTTTTATGGAAAGTGTCGATCGATGTGCCCATTAATGTAGAAACATTAAAGTCGGGAAGATCTTTTTGAATGTCAGATTCTGCATTTTGAAGTGTTTTGATGACCGCTTCGTTCATATAAATAATATTACGGTCTCTGTCAGCTACCATAACGTTGGCGCTTACATTATCTAATGCTTCCTTAATTCGAGTGGATGCCGCCGCTTTCTTGGTTGCATCTTCAACATCAAAGCCAATCTTAATTCTCATTGTGGTGATGGCTCGGGTCAGGTCAGAGAGCTCATTATTACCTCTAGTTTCAAGAGTTTGACTGTAATCCCCACCGCTTATCGCAGCGAAATTAGTTAGGCTTTCTTTAATTGTTCGAAGAATATTGCGGCTTACTGTTAAGCCTGTAAAAAAGACGAGAATTATCGATATAATAGTGATTGAAATAATAGAATATAGGGTTAAATTTAAATGGCTAATACGCCTTTCAAGCAGGAGGTGTAGCAAGTCATCAGACTGATCATATAGTTTAAATGACTCATTGATGGCTGCAGAACCAGTGTTGAAGAAGTTTTGTGCGTCACCTGAGTACTCTCCATTTTTCACTTCTGTGACTAAATTAATAAAACTAACAATAGCGGCTTCGGCTTTAGTGTCCTGAGTGCCCAATATTTTAGATATTTCTTTATTTGCGTTTGCCCCATTATTATATGCGGCACTAATTCCTTTATGAGTAATTTCTAGTGCAACAATAAGGTGGACTAACTTTTCTTTCTGATATTCAGGAATTTCGCTATTAATAGCTATAATGCCTGCCCCAATTCCCCGCGCCTGCCCCATATACTCTACCAGTTGGGGTATTTGATGGATGATAAGATCCATGAGGTAGTAGCTGTCTAGCTCCGGATCAAGTACTAAGTTAGATGTATCCCCTACATGAATAATGAGCTCTAAAATTTCATTAATCAGCTCTGTGTGGCGAGTGAAACTCTGAGCTGAGGTAAGTGAAAATGCGAGTGATTTAAGTGATTTCCAGTCATTATATATTTTATTAAGGTCATCAGTTGTCTTGAGTTGAGTGCCTATTTGTTCGTCAATCTCGAAGGCGAATCTGAAGGCATCTTCAATGTCATTACGACGCTGAAGTATCTTGCTTTCAAAATCTTTATTACCTTTGAGGAATGCGTTAGTCATACCTCTGTGCTGAGGTACTAGTTCAAGTAATTGGCGAATAGGTCGAACATACTCGCTACCTAGTAACTCTTTTTTTGAAAAATTTACGTTATCGTTCTGAATTTTTAGTTGAGCTGCAATGGATATGATCAAAAAGGCGAAAATAACGCCAATCGTTATGAACTGATGCTTTAATTTGATATTGCCAAATTTGTTCATTAATGCTGATAATCCTGTTTTAACAGGGTTACCATTAACAAGCTTTAGTTTGCCATCTTTAACAAGTTGGAGTGCACCTATCGCTGCCGTAATTTCTTCACGGGTCGGTTTTGCCCTTACTGACATGTATTCAACAATATTACCGTCTTTCCATACCGGTGTAACATTTGCTTTAACCCAGTAATAATCACCATTTTTACAACGGTTTTTTACCATTTGAACCCAGGGTTTTCCTGCTTTTAGGGTATCCCATAAATCTTGAAATGCTTCGGGAGGCATGTCGGGGTGGCGAACCATGTTGTGGTTCTTACCAATAAGTTCAGCTTCAGTGAAACCACTGACATCAATGAATTCTTGGTTAACGTAGGTGATTGTTCCTTTGAGGTCTGTTATTGAAACGAGAGTGTCTTCTTCTGCAAAATTAATCTCGTTATCCGTGACCGGCATGTTGATCTTCATGTATCTTGGCTCCCGAGCATCACTTAGTAATATCTAAATTAGGTACGATTAAAGTGGGTGAGGCGATGAAATTAGCCCAATTCCCTTTGTTATAATCGTTTAAGTTTTATTTTCTTTAAGAATAGACATGATTTTCGGTTATGCGAGGTTTCTTAAACGTGTTGATAACGTAAAATAGATTTAGATATTAAAATTGCCGACTATGAGGGTTGTTTGAGGTATGAAAAAGTCAATTATTGTTGCGATGGCTGAAAATCGAGTGATAGGTAGGAATAATAAACTGCCTTGGTATTTGCCTAATGATCTTAAGTATTTTAAGTCGGTGACCATGGGGAAACCCATAATTATGGGGCGTAAGACATTCGAGTCTATTGGAAAACCGTTACCTGGCCGTTTGAATCTTGTTATTACACGCAATACTGATTGGCAGCACTCAGGCGTAACGGTTGTGCATAGCTTAGATGAGGCATTTGCTAAAGCAGAAGCCACCGCATTAATTGATGGTGTGGATGAAGTGATGATTATTGGTGGTGATCAAATTTATCAGACTTCATTGAATAGTGTTGACCGTATTTATTTGACGCAAGTTCATGCTGACGTTGAAGGCGATGCTTGGTTTACTGAGGTTGACTGGGGGCAGTGGAGTGAAGTGGCACGAGAAGATTATAAGGCCGAAGACCCTAACCCTTATGATTACAGTTTTATTGCCTATGATCGTAAGTAAGGTAATAGTACGTAGGGTGCGCACGGCACACCCTACGACGAATAATTAATCCAACATATCTAAGTTTCTAACGGCACCTTTATCCGCACTCGTTGCCAACATAGCATACGCTTTAAGCGCAGCAGATACCTTACGCTTGCGTGGTAAAGCAGGCTTCCAGCCATCTTTACCTTTAGCATCCATTGCGGCTCTTCGAGTGGCTAGTTCTTCATCACTCACATTAACATTGATTGTTCGGTTTGGAATATCAATAGTTATGCCGTCACCTTCTTCTATCAGACCAATAGCGCCACCTGATGCAGCTTCAGGTGATGCGTGACCAATTGAAAGACCAGAAGTACCACCAGAAAAACGACCATCAGTCAGTAGGGCGCATGCTTTACCTAAACCCTTAGATTTAAGGTAGCTGGTTGGATAGAGCATTTCCTGCATGCCCGGTCCACCTTTAGGGCCTTCGTAGCGAATAATAACAACATCGCCTTCTTTTACCTGGTCAGCGAGTATGGCTGCAACTGAATCATCTTGGCTTTCAAATATCTTTGCTGTGCCATTGAACAATAGAATAGATTCATCGACCCCAGCCGTTTTTACAACACAGCCATCTTCTGCAATATTGCCATAAAGTACGGCTAAGCCACCTTCTTGAGAATAAGCGTTTTCTTTTGAGCGAATACAACCGGTTTCTCTATCTCCGTCCAAGCTAGGCCAGCGTGTACTTTGGCTGAAGGCCGTTTGTGTTGGAACGCCTCCAGGGCCTGCCTTATAAAACTCTGCAACAGCAGGGTCATTATTTCGCATAATGTCCCATTTATCTAATGCTTCAGCCATGGTTTTGGAGTGAACAGTTGGTAGGTCTGTATGCAGTAAGCCAGCACGATCCAGTTCACCTAAAATAGCCATGATGCCACCTGCTCGGTGCACGTCTTCCATATGGTAGTCGGGAGAGTTAGGTGCCACTTTACAAAGCTGAGGTACTTTATGAGAAAGCGCATTCATTTGTTTTAAATCGAAATCTACACCTGCTTCCTGAGCCGCAGCCAATAGGTGTAAAATGGTATTGGTTGAGCCGCCCATTGCAATATCAAGGGTCATGGCATTTTCGAATGCTTTTCGACTAGCTATTGAACGGGGTAGTACTGATTCATCATCTTGCTCATAATAGCGACGGGTAATATCGACGATCGTTCTGCCTGCATCAAGGAATAGTTGTTCACGATCGGCGTGAGTGGCCAGTACAGTGCCGTTTCCGGGTAAAGACAAGCCGATGGCTTCGGTGAGACAGTTCATTGAGTTTGCTGTGAACATCCCTGAGCATGAACCACAGGTAGGGCAGGCACTACGCTCGTATTCTTCAACTAACTCATCGTCAGCGTCTGGGTCAGCCGCAATCACCATAGCATCTACAAGGTCAAGCTTATGTTCAGACAGTTTAGTCTTGCCTGCCTCCATTGGGCCGCCAGATACAAAAATAGTAGGAATGTTTAGGCGTAATGCCGCATTCACCATGCCTGGTGTGATTTTGTCGCAATTAGATATGCAGACCAAGGCATCGGCACAGTGACCATTAACCATATACTCTACAGAGTCTGCAATTAAGTCACGAGAAGGCAGGCTATATAACATGCCGTCATGGCCCATTGCGATACCATCATCAATGGCTATGGTATCAAACTCTTTCGCAACACCGCCTGCTTTTTCAATTTCTCTACAGACTAGCTGCCCTAAATCTTTTAAATGAACGTGGCCGGGAACAAACTGTGTAAACGAATTGGCAACCGCAATGATCGGTTTTTTGAAATCGTCATCTTTCATTCCTGTAGCGCGCCATAAAGCACGAGCTCCAGCCATGTTGCGGCCGGCTGTAGATGTTTTGGAGCGGTATATTGGCATGAGGTCTTATTCCTGAACGTCGTAGTAAAAAGTAATAGTGACAATTAGTCGCAATATGTTTAGGTACGCAATATTGCAAGCATACCAGAGATGATGGATGGAATTAATACTCTCATGAGGAGTTCTTTGAATTCTATCGTACAATCAAAGTAATACCTGTTAGACTTTTATTGAGAATGGCCTAAATATCATCAAGGAATAGGTTCTGTTAATGCCCGTCATGATTCAGCTCAATGCAGAAATGCTTAAAAAATTTCGCCCTCTTGACCGTTTATCTGAAAATCAGAGAATTCTGTTATCGCATAAGGCGCATTTCTCATCGTTCAAAAAACGAAAATCGGTACTTGAGCGTGGCACCAGCGATCATCATGAATATTTTCTCTTAAATGGCAAGGTAGAGCTTGAAGCGCCCGATGGCCGCACAAGAGAGATTGAGGCTGGCACTGAAAATGCGAGTGCCGCGATTGCTCACCTGCAGCCGAGACAATATAACGTTAGAGCACTAACTGATGTTGAATTTTTAGTTATTGAACAAGACGTTCTTAATAGCTTGTTGAAAGAAGCGCCAGTGGTCAACGAAGAGATTGATGTTGCTTTTGAGGTTGATGACGGAAGTACTGATAGTTCAGAGGGCACGTATAACGTGTTAATGAACTTTTATCATGACCTCAAAACTAATAACTTTACTTTGCCAAGTTTGCCTGATGTTGCTTACCGTATTCGACAAATAGCCGAAAAAGAAGAAACATCCGCTGAAGATATTGCAAAGGTCGTGAATGCAGACCCTGCGATGGCTGTTAAGTTAATTAAATCTTGTAATAGCCCTCTTTATAGAGGCTTTAATGACGTGACATCGTGTCGTGACTCGGTTATTCGTCTAGGGATTCAGACGACCCAACAATTGGTCACTGTTTTTGCAATGCGAGAGCTTTTTAGAAGCAAAAAACCAGAATTGAAAAAAGCGATGGCTGAGTTGTGGAGTCACTCTCGTGAAGTCGCGTCTATTGCTTATGTGTTGGCAGAGCTGACGCCAGGTCTGAATAAAGACCATGCGATGCTAGCTGGCCTGATTCATGATGTAGGTGCTATTCCTGTGATTACCTACGCTGAAAACTTCCCTGACTTATATGCAGATGAAACGGCGCTTAAAGAAGCAATAGATGAACTGAGAGGGGAGATCGGTTGTACCATTTTAGAGCATTGGGGCTTTCCTCAAGACTTGATAGAAGTGGTATCAAAAGCAGAAGAGTGGACCTTTGATTCCGGGAGTGATGTCGCAGGCTATACGGACATTATTATTGTCGCTCAAATGCATGCACTTATTGGTTGTCCAAAGCGTAATGATTTGCCTCCGTTCAATCAGGTGCCTGCTTTTAGAAAACTGGCTAACGGTGGTTTAACACCTGAGAGAAGTTTAAAAGTAATGGTTGAAGCTCGTCATAAAATTGAAGAAATTCAACAAGTGTTAGGGCCTGATTTTCAATTAGGTTGATTTTTCTTTGCCTCTTGCTGAACTTTAGTCAGGTAGTTGATCCCTTTTTCCATATGGTGCATTTTCATTTCCATTAACTCTAGCTTTGCTAGAATTTGCTGTTCTCGTTGTACGGCGGTTTTTTCATCCCGAGAGACAAAAAAGGCAGAGAAACTGGCGGTGAGCATAGAGAAAATACCGATACCCATCAAAATCAAAAATGAACCGAATAATCTACCTTCTGTACTTGCAGGTACTACATCACCGTAGCCAACCGTCGTTACAGTAACCCATGCCCACCAAATACCATCCCATGGGCTTTCTATTGCGGGGTCAAGGCCTGCAATTAAAAAGCCTGACATTACGGTTATGATAAAGCCAACAAGGAGTGTTGTGCCTAGGTGATTCCGCGAAAGAATACGTCTGGCAGTCCCGGAAATATGGATAAGGATGCCTGCCATCACGATAAGGCGAAGTGCTCGTAGTACGCCAGCTGCAGGGAATGCTTCCCATAATAATGGGAAGCCAAGAACAATAATCACCAGATTGACCCAGTTACTAATCAGGTAATATGATTTGTTCCTTACTAAAGCCGTGAGTAGTGTTGTTTCAAATAAGAAAAAGCCCCAAATAAACCAGTCGGTTATTAATACCATCTCGGCAGAGACGGCGCCTTTTGCTTGTAAATACCACTCTATGATGATCCAAATAGCCATTAAAAGCATTGGCCACTCTAATCTTCGTGCATTCTTAAGGGCTACGGCTGTTTCGCCGCTGTCTACACCGGCTAAACCAATTACTCTAGGGATATTTTTCTCATTCATTGATAAACTTAGATCTCGATTATTAGTTGTTATCTTATTATGTTAGCAGATTATTGCTCAAGGTTAGGAAAGAATCTATGTCACGTGTTGAAGTTGTTTTTCCTGAAAAGGCTCATTTTTCAACTGAACTTGCGGTTCGAATTGGTGATATAAACTATGGTAATCACCTTGGTCATGATCGTATGGTGACTATGATTCATGAGGCAAGGATCTTGTTTTTTAGATCTATCGGTTATTCTGAAATAGATGTAGATGGTGTAGGGACGGTTATTGCTGACCTAGCGGTAAGTTATAGAAATGAAACATTTTATGGAGATTTATTGAGGTTTGATATTGCTGTGCAGGATATTTCCCGTAAAAGTTGTCAGTTTTACTATAGAATTGTTCGCTTAGATCAGAGCGGTGATGAAAAGGGTGACCTAATTGCACTGGCAAAAACGAGTGTAGTATTTTTTGACTATGCTGAACGAAAAAGCGCGACAGTTCCCGCTGGATTTATAGCTCAACTAGATAAAGTGTCGGCCTAATCTCAATAATTAGTCTGATGGAAATAATGGTATCTGTGAAAATGATAATTAAATGAAAACACCACTTTTTCCCTTGAATTCGGTGCTATGCCCGAGTGGGCGAATCCCGTTGCAAATATTTGAACCTCGATACTTGGATATGCTTACTGAGTGTATGAAAGCTGATCGAGGTTTTGTTGTGGTACTCATTAAAGAGGGAGAAGAGGTTGGTGGAGAATGTGATTTTTACAATATTGGCACGTATGTGAATCTGATTGATTTTCAAAAATTAGAAAATGGCTTGTTGGGCATTACTGTAGAAGGTAAAACAAAGGTATTGGTAACCAGCTACTTTAAAGGGCTTGATGGCTTGTATTGTGGTGATATTGAGCATCTGATGCATGAAGAGTACATGGTATTGCCTGATGAGTGTCAAGAATTAGCAACACTATTAGAGCAGCTTGTAAGGCATCCAGTGGTTAAAGCTTTAAATATGGATATTGATTATCTTGATGGGAGGCATGTTGGTTGGCGCTTAACTGAGTTGCTGCCTTTTGATAAAAAAGAAAAACAGTTTTTATTAGCGCTTACTGATCCTATGGAGCGATTAAAGCAAATAGATATTCTGTTATCGTTGATGGAGTCTTGAAAAATACCGGTGCGCACGGCGCACCCTACGTGAGGCGTTGATAATTACTCAAAGCCTCAGGAAAGCCTTGCCAAACGTAAGTAAATAAAGCCATTGCCCACACCAAAAATGCCATTACGGTAAATACATCCACACTCAGCGCTTGCTTGTCAAAACGGCTATAACTTACCCGTGTTATCCCGCAAATAATTAAACCAAGCAGTAGACCACCTATCACATCGCTCAGCCAGTGAACGCCAAGATATAACCGACTAAGCCCCGTTAATAGCATCGGCATGCTAAATAAACTATAAGTCACCCAGCGTTTTCGTTGCGGTAACTCCTGAGCAATAAATGCTGCAAAAAGTCCTAAAAATACAACCATTCCACTGGTGTGACCACTGGGGAATGCGTATGAAATAGGGCCGTTTACAACGAGCTCAGGCCTTGGGATCGCAAAATAGTTTTTCAGCCCGTGAGTGACTAATGATGTAGCTATACCCGCTAATGTGACATGAATAGCCGCTGCGTAGTAGCCCCTGAAAAATAAAAGAGCAACAAAAATAGGGAAGGAAATATACAAAAATTTAGGGTCGCCCAGCATCGTTAATACAATAAAAACGGGGTCATAAAGCGGGTTTCTGAGTAATTCAAAAAACTGAGATGTTTGATCATTAATGCTGAGTAGCCAGTGTGTGTGAGTCACAATAAGGGCTAAAAGGCTAAATAAAGCCAGTGAGAACAGAGTGAGGATAAGCGAGGGGAGAGGGAATTCACCTGCATGTGTACGCTCACTAGATAGAGCTTGCCAAAAACGGTGGGTGCTATCGTAGCGTAGCATCGAATGCTTAAGACGATCATACAGCCCTCCTTGGTATTGTAAGCCCCACTGCAGTCTTACGAATAAAAGGTAGATACAGGCAAGTAAACCCAGAGCACTCAACAATACAGGGTAAAAATGAGGGGGTAACTCAATGTCTAATGATATTGATGCACCCACCAGATAGCCTGGCAATATATAAAGCGGTGCCCAGCCAAAAGCCGATACGATATTAAAGAATAAAAAGCGCTTGGGCGGCATATGAAGCATACCCGCAATAAGGGGGAGAATCGGGCGAAGTGGGCCTACAAATCGGCCTATTAATATGCTTTTCCCTCCATGTTTATCGAAAAACTGTTTCCCTGAGTCGAGTAAGCGAGGGTAGCGGCTGACAGGCCATACCGATGTGATTGACGTGCTGAAGTGGCGGCCAATAGCAAAGCTTAAGCCGTCTCCTGCAACGGCGCCCAAAAAGGCCCAGAAAAGAGAGGCTTCTAGGGATAACGCACCACCTCCTGCGATTATGGCGGCCATAAATAGCAAAGTAACGCCGGGTACAATAACCCCTGCGATAGCCAGTGATTCAATAAATGAAATCAGGAATATTGCAAATGCAATCCACTCCTGATGGTTTTGTAGTTCATTCATCATAGATTTAATGTCAGCGTCAGTTGTTACTGAGTATGGTGATTAACTCGATTGTGGCCATTGGTTTCTGCATCTTGAAGCGCGTTATGCACTTCATCGCGCAGGCTTTTTGCTGTGGCCATATTATTTAAAGAAGTTGTGCAACCTATGCTGACGGTCATGCTGTCAAGGCTGGACCAATTACTTTCTTCAATGGTACGACGTACTCGCTCTGCCATTATCAACACGCCTTCTTGGGGGGTGTTAGGTAGAAATAGATAAAAAGGGCTACCTTCACTGAAGTAGTGGCTGTCACCGGCGCGAATGATGCCTCCAAGCATTTTTGAAAGTTCGATAACCACTTCCTTGTTCGCCTTATTACCATTTAGCTCTGTAAACTGCTCAAAATAATCAATCTTTAATGCGATGAGTGATAGTGCGTTCCCTGTTACGTCTGATCGACTGATTTCTTTGGTTAAGGTGTCGTCGAGATGTTTCATGTTATAAGCGCCAGTGAGTGCATCATGAAGAGATAACTCAATAAGAGAGCGACTTTTATGATGGTGTAAGTAGGCAAAAACCCCAGCTATACCACTGATTAGTAAATAGCTTGTGAAAAATAATAAGCCGCTATAAACACCCTGGATGTAGAAAATAATCAGGGTGATGAGAGATAACGCGATGCCGTTAAAGTTATTAGCTGCTTTGAACGGTAGAATTAAATAACTTAAAAGACCGATGGGGTAAATCCAGTGTATGGCATTAGTTGACTCATCGTTAATATTGATGGCAATTAACATAACCATAAGTGCTAGTAATATCTGGTGGGTGTAGTCTTTTATTTCAATGTAGCGCTGAGCATACGTGAAAATGATACCGAAACTAAGCAGAGGGATAAGTAGCGATGCGGTGTAAACCAATTCATAAAAACCATAACGATAATTTTGAATAGCAAGAAAAAACATAAATAGTGCTGCCATCCCGTAGGTCACTATTCTTACATTATTTTTAAGTTTGAATTCAGTCATTGGGCGCAGGCCTTTGTTTAAATAAATAGTGTTTATAGGGGGGAGGTGTCAACGTAGACATAAGATTGGGTCCGGTTGTTACCGCTTTCCTGAGCCTGATGTAACGCTGTTAAAGACATGTCCAACATTGATGATGCGTTGTCCCCAACATTTAAACTGGCGGTTCCTACACTCACCGTGATTGATTGCTGATCATTGCTTAATGATTCCTTGATGCGCATTCGTAGTTTTTCTGCTGTTTTCATTGCATCTTTGGTGTTGGTGTAGGGTGATATAATAAGAAACTCATGATCTTTCCAGCGGTAGTAGCTGTCAAATGCCCTTAGGTTTTCATGTAAAACTTGGCCTAATTTATTGAGTAGCGTGTCATGGTCTGCCGTATCTACCTGATCGAAACCGCGATCATCGACTGCCAGAGCCATTATGCTTAACTCTGTACCTTCTCGTTCGCTGCGTTGAATCTCTTTTTCAAGATCGTCATTCAGGTGCTCTTTGGTTGATGCAAGGGTGAGGTTATCTGTGCGCCTTAAAGGTTTAAGTTGTTTGTTTTTTACTTCGCGAAGATAAACAAACCCACCCGTTAGGGTTAGGCAAAGTAAATAATTAATAAGAAGTTCAACTTTTAATGGGCCTGAACTCAGGTAGTTCAAAATAATGATGAGGCTCAGGCTGTAAAGTGTCACTGATATGCACGCAATTTTTAACGGATAGAAAAAAAACAACAGCAAAGGGAAAATGTAGCTCCAAGGTGCGATAGAGTGGTCGCTGCTAATGATGCTTAGTAATGTTGATGCCGCAAGGAAAAGCGTTGTGATATGTGTTAATAAGTTGTTTTTGTTCAATAAATTATTAACGACTAATAATGTCGAGAAAAGTAGCGCAATAATCGCTCCTTCAAAATGACCTGTTAGTAGTCCTGTTAGCCCAAGTAGAGCTGTGATGATGGCACCGCTGTAGTACAGGCGTGTGCGAATTATAGTGCTGAGTTCAGTCTGAGACATATTAACCTTTATTGTTGGTGTCATCGGCCATGGCGGTTATAATAACCTCTTTTGGCGTATCGTATAAATAATTGTTACTTCGATCTCGTGATTTTTATTCGATACCATTTAATGTAGCAGCTTTATTGATTATAGATTGAGAACAGACGATGGATGTAAAAGCATACATGGTAGAGGTGGGTGAGAAAGCCCGCAAAGCATCATCACAAATGGCTAAGGCCAGCACTGAAACAAAAAATAATGCACTCAATGCTACGGCTGAGGCGTTAGACAGTGCGCGTGATTTACTGGCAGAAGCCAATCGTAAAGATATGGATAACGGTCGGGATAACGGCCTTGAGCCGGCTATGCTTGATCGTCTGGAATTAACGCCTGCTCGAATTGATGCCATGATTGAAGGTTTACGGCAAGTTGCTGCGCTGGCAGACCCCGTTGGTATTATCGATGATATGAAATATATGCCATCGGGTATTCAAGTGGGTAAAATGCGTGTTCCTTTAGGTGTTATTGGCATTATTTATGAGTCCAGACCTAATGTAACGGTTGAAGCGGCCAGCCTTTGTCTAAAGTCTGGTAATGCGACTATTTTGCGGGGTGGCTCAGAAGCTATTCACTCAAATCAAGCAATCGCTGCATGTATTAATTCAGGTTTGGTTAAAGTGGGTTTACCTGAAGATGCGGTGCAAGTGATAAAAACCACTGACCGTGCGGCAGTAGGTGAGATGATAACCATGCCGGAATATGTTGATGTTATTGTACCTCGTGGCGGAAAGGGCTTAATCGAACGTGTTAGCCGTGATGCCAAGGTGGCGGTAATAAAGCATCTTGATGGTATTTGTCATGTTTTTATTGATCGTGATGCGGATCGTGAAAAAGCCTTAAATATTGCGTTTAATGCTAAAACACATCGCTATGGCACCTGTAATACGATGGAAACCTTGTTGGTTGACGAGCCAATAGCCGAGTTTGTATTGCCTGTTTTAGCTGCGAAGTATAAGCAGGAAGGTGTAGAGCTACGTGGCTGTCCAGCGACTCAGCGTATATTGAGTGATGTAGTGAGCGCAACGGAAGAAGATTGGTCTACCGAGTACTTGGCTCCAGTGCTTTCTATAAAAATAGTAACTGATATGGATGAAGCGATTGTACATATAAATCAATATGGCTCTCATCACACTGACGCCATTGTTACCGAGAATTACACACGTGGTCGCCAGTTTATTACAGAGGTAGATTCAAGCTCTGTAATGATTAATGCCTCTACGCGCTTTGCTGATGGGTTTGAATATGGTTTAGGTGCTGAGATTGGTATTTCAACTGATAAAATTCATGCCCGTGGACCGGTTGGTTTAGATGGCCTTACCTCACAAAAGTACGTTGTATTTGGTGATGGTCATATTCGCCAGTGAGCGGGTTAAGTAGAAGCCTTTCATGAAAGTTTTCATGGGAGGTACTTATGACCCAGTGCATATAGGGCACCTGAGAATGGCTCTTGAACTGAGTGAGTTGTTACAGGCCAATGTGCATTTATTACCCTGTTTCGAACCTGTTCACCGAGGGGAGCCAAGAGCTACTTCGGCTCAGCGGCTCGAAATGCTTGACTTGGCTGCAGAGGGTGAGCCTACATTAGTTGTTGATCCGCGGGAGATTCTTAGAAAAGGACCTTCTTACACCGTTGATTCCCTAAGAAGTATAAGAGCGCAGTATGGCCCTGATGAATCTGTTGTGTTGGTTTTGGGAACAGATGCATTCAATGGCTTGCCTAATTGGCATCAGTGGCTTGAAATAACTAAACTGGCCCATATTGTTGTTTTAACCCGACCGGGCTTTGAATTAACGACTTCTGGAGAGCTTGGGGGTTTAATTAAGTCTTGCTGCTTTGACCGTACTCGTCGTTTTGATGGTACTAACGGTTTTGACGGCTTGTTTGATCAGCCTTCAGGCTATATAGTGCCGCTGGCGCTGAGTGAGCTTGATGTTTCAAGTTCCAAGATTAGAGAAATAATATTGAGTGGATGTTCTGCTCGGTATTTGGTTCCAGACTCAGTTTGGCGCTATATTTGTGATAAGAAATTGTATTTTTAATGAGAAAACTATGAAGAGTGAAAAGCTAAAAGAGATCGTATTAAAGTCACTGGACGATATGAAAGCTCAGGATATTAATGTTCTGGATGTAAAAGAACGAACCAGTATGACGGAGTATATGGTTGTTGCATCGGGTACTTCTAGTCGGCATGTAAAGTCTATTGCTGATAACGTGGTAGAAGATGTTAAAGAGAATGGTGTTTTACCTTTAGGTGTCGAAGGTGGAGCGGGTAGTGACTGGGTACTGGTAGATTTGGGTGATATCATAGTTCATGTAATGAAGAGTTCTGCACGTGAATTTTATGACCTTGAGCGTTTTTGGACAGAAACACCGAATGATGATGGCTCGATAGATTAAAATCAGCTTGATTTATACGGTCTGTTTTAGATTGTTTTATATGGCGCAGCTCTTATAGCATAGAATGAAATCATGAAAATAAAACTAATCGCTGTTGGAACAAAAATGCCTTCATGGGTCAATGAAGGCTATGCTGAATATGCTCGTCGACTACCCGTTGAATTTTCACTTGAGCTTGTCGAAATCCCTCTGGGGCAGCGGGGGAAAAACGCAGATATTCAGAGAATTATCAAACGTGAAGGTGAGCAGATGCTAGCCTCCGTTGATTCTTCAGATTATGTTATCGCGCTAGAAGTTAATGGCCGGAACTGGAGTACTGAAAAACTGGCTAAACAGGCTGAAGAATGGCAAATGGGTGGCCGCAACGTTGCTTTATTGATTGGTGGGCCTGATGGTCTATCCGATTCGTGTCGTGCCAGAGCTGATCAACAGTGGTCGTTATCCCCCTTAACATTGCCTCACCCCCTAGTTCGTGTATTGCTGGCTGAACAATTGTATCGAGCCTGGAGTATTACACGAAACCACCCTTATCACCGATCGTAGTAGGTTGAACGTTTGAACGCCGGAAGGATGTTAAAAGACCCTATCAGGGAAAAGCAAATTTTCACCTTTCGTGCTGTGCTAGCCATGTTTTGTATTCTTATCATTGCTGCAGGGTTACTGACTCGAATTTACTATCTTCAGGCTGTTGATTTCGAACATTACACCACCCTTTCAGATAAAAACCGTATGCAGTTGCAGTCAGTTGTGCCTACAAGAGGGCTTATCTATGATCGTAACAATGTTTTGCTCGCAGATAATCAACCTATCTTTAGCGTATCTATAGTCAAAGAGCGTAGCCCTGACCTAGAGCAAACCATTGCGCAGATCGGAGCTATTGTTGAGCTTACCGATGAGCAGATTAAACGCTTCAAAAAACGATTAAAAAATCGTAGAAAACCTTATGAGTCTGTTCCGCTTAAATCAAAACTTACTGAAGTTGAAATTGCTCGACTTTCGGTAAAACGTCATGTTTTACCTGGAGTAGGAGTTGAGGCCGAATTGGTTAGGCATTACCCTTTAGGAGAGTCCATGGCGCATATGTTGGGCTATGTGGGTAGAATAAATATCAAGGAACTTAAGCGGGTTGACCCTACCAATTATTCTGGCACTAACTATATTGGAAAACTGGGTGTTGAAAAATTTTATGAAGAGGTACTGCACGGTAAAGTGGGACATCAAACCGTTGAAACTAATGCACGCGGACGAGTATTAAGAGTGCTTGATCAGGAACCATCAATTCCTGGACGAGACATAAAGCTGAATATTGATGTACGACTGCAACAAATTGCCATAGATGCAATGGCTGGTCGCAGAGGCGCGGTTGTTGCTATTGAGCCTTCAACCGGAGGGATTCTTGCCTTAGTGAGCACCCCCAGCTTTGACCCTAATTTATTTGTTACAGGTATTGATCATGAATCCTATTCAGCATTGCGTGACTCTTTAGATATCCCCTTATTTAACCGAGCCTTGAAAGGGCAGTACCCCCCTGGGTCGACCATTAAACCGATTATTGGGCTTGCAGGTCTCGATACGGGTGTTGTTAATCGTCAGACTAAGATTCGTGACCAAGGCTGGTACCAATTGAAAAATGATGAACGATTTTATCGGGACTGGAAGAAATATGGACATGGGGTCGTCGATCTTTTTGACGCTATTATGCAGTCATGTGACACGTTCTTTTATGATATGGCTTTTAAGTTAGGGGTTGATAATATGGAGTCATACCTAGACCGCTTTGGCCTAGGGAGTAGAACCGCTGTGGATATTTCCGAAGACCGTCAAGGCTTACTTCCAGGTCGAGCATGGAAACGCGGTGCAAAAGGGCTTGCTTGGTATCCTGGCGATTCTTTGAACATGGGAATAGGGCAGGGGTTTATGCTCGCAACTCCGCTTCAGCTTGCGACGGCAACTGCTGTGCTGGCTAACAGAGGGGGGTGGCAACGACCTCGTTTAGCGCAAGAAATCTACCCTGGTGTGAGCGCTGATGATATTGTTGAAATACCTACCATGCATGATGATACACCTGATGATGTCCTTATTAATAACCCTGATGATTGGAATTACATTTTAGGGTCAATGAAAGCGGTAATGCACGGTAAGAAAGGAACCGCTAGAGGCAGTGGTAGAAAAGCGACTTATAAAATGGCAGGCAAAACCGGAACCGCTCAAGTAGTAGGTATAAAGCAGGGAGAGGAGTACGATGCAGAAGCTCTTGCAGAAAGGCATCGTGATCATGCCTTATTTATCGGTTTTGCTCCGTATGAGTCACCTGAAATTGCCGTCGCGGTGATTGTTGAAAATGGCGGTGGAGGAAGTACAGCCGCAGCACCTGTTGCACGAAAAATATTTGATGCCTGGGTTTTAGACTTCCCTGAGCCACTGGAGGAAAAATAGCGTATGGCTCATCAAGAATTTGTTCGCCAACTTGAAGGGGGGGCGCATCATTTCCAAAATCGTAGAGGCTTGCTATTTAAGCTCCACCTTGACCCTGTGTTGCTGATATTACTGTTAATCTTGTCCTGTGTTGGCTTGTTTGTTCTGTATAGTGGCAGCGGTGAAAGTGTCGTTCATGTTCAAAAACAAGCAATGCGTTTTGTTTTAGCTTTTGTTGTTATGATTGTCTTTGCTCAACTTGACCCCAGTGTTTATCGTCGTTGGTCTCCTTGGCTTTTTCTATTAGGGCTCCTCGCGTTAGTTGCTGTGTTAGTCGTTGGTACCGGCGCTAAAGGCGCTCAACGTTGGCTGCAGCTACCTGGTTTGCCTCGTTTTCAACCCTCCGAGTTTATGAAACTTGCTGTACCTATGATGGCAGCATGGTACTTATCTGATCGGTATTTACCCCCCCGTTTTAAGCATGTATTAGGCGTATTGGTACTTATTTTTATGCCTGTTGTTTTGGTTATTAAGCAGCCTGACTTAGGGACTTCGTTATTGATTGCCGCTTCAGGTATTTTTGTCTTGTTGTTGGCAGGAATAAGTGGAAAACTGGTCACTGGATTTATTGCCGTGGTCGGAGCCGCAATACCCGTTATGTGGATGTTTGTTATGCGGGACTATCAGAAGCAGCGTGTGCTGACTCTGTTTAATCCTGAGCAAGACCCCTTAGGTTCAGGTTGGAATATTATTCAATCGAAAACAGCGATAGGTTCTGGCGGTATGACAGGAAAAGGCTGGTTGGAAGGCACTCAGTCACAACTTGATTTTCTTCCTGAGAGCCATACGGATTTTATTATTGCTGTGTTGGCAGAAGAGTTTGGGTTCATTGGGGTTGCATTGCTGATGATGCTCTACGTTCTAATTGTGGCGCGGGGCTTGTATATTGCAATAAAGGCACAGGACTCTTATGGGCGAATGCTGGCTGGTAGTCTCACGCTTACATTTTTTGTTTATGTGTTCGTTAACATTGGCATGGTGAGTGGCCTTTTACCGGTAGTAGGTGTACCCCTTCCATTAGTGAGTTACGGTGGAACATCCATTGTTACCTTAATGGCCGCTTTTGGTGTTTTAATGTCTATTCACACGCATAAAAAGATGCTGGGTAAGTAACAGAGAAATATAGATTATTTGTAATGAATTGGTAACACTATTAAGTAAAACGGTTTAGTACAATCATTAAACTTTGAATTAAAGAACAATAAAAAGGAATTAATACATTGAAATACTCTTTAGCCCAATTACTCAGTGCAGCCAGAAAAACTGCCGCACTGTCCTTGATTACGTTTGTTGGTTTTAGTAGCACTGTAAATGCCAATTACAGTGATCAAGAGGATGTAAAAAAGTTTGTAAACGAAATGGTTGAAAAGCATGGTTTTAACAAGAGTGAAGTTGAAACCTTACTGGCGGGTGCAGAAAAAAAGCAAAGCATTTTAGATGCAATTTCAAGGCCTGCTGAAAAGCGACTTGAGTGGAAAGGCTATCGTAAAATATTTCTGACTGATGACAGGGTAAAGCGAGGTAAGGTTTTTCTTGAGAAGTATGCTGATGATTTTGATCGTGCAGAAAAAGAATTTGGTGTTCCAAAAGAAATTATAGCGGCCATCATTGGTGTTGAAACACGTTACGGGAAAAACCGCGGTAGTTATCGTGTTATCGATGCCTTATCGACACTCGCCTTTGATTACCCACCACGCAGCAAATTTTTTAGAAGTGAGCTAGAGCAAGTGTTACTGCTTTCTCGTGAGCAGAACTTTAATCCTCAAGACTTAAAAGGCTCTTATGCTGGGGCCATGGGCTATGGGCAATTTATACCTAGTAGCTACCGTAATTTTGCTGTTGATTTTGATGGTGATGGCGTTGCGGATATATTGAATAACCCCGTTGATGCCATTGGTAGTGTGGCCAATTATTTTAAAAAGCATAAGTGGGTAGAAGGCCAGCCTGTAACTGGTAAAGCTAACATTGATGGAAATAAATATGAGAAAGCTATTTACCCAAATCTTAAGCCTAAGTATACGCTTGAAGATATGAAGTCATGGGGTATAAGTTCCGTTGACGGTTTTGATCTTAAAGAAAAAGGAAAGCTAATAAAGCTTGAAGGCAAGAAAGGTACAGAGTTTTGGTTGGGAATGCATAACTTTTATGTGATCACTCGTTATAACCATAGTCATCTATACGCTATGGCGGTTTACCAGTTATCAGAAGAGCTTAAAAGTAAGTGAGCTTAAAATATTTAACCATATTAACGTTAACAATAATGCTAGTGGGTTGTTCTACGCCTTCACGTTACAGTATTGATCAAGATATAGCCCCTGATGTTGAGCTGGACGTCAGCCAGCTTCCAGATCCTGTGCCGATATATGAGCCAAAAAGCAGAGGGGGGAATAAGCCTTCTTACGAAGTATGGGGGAAGACCTATCACGTATTGCCTACGGCTGAAGGCTACCAAGAGCAAGGGCGAGCTTCATGGTATGGTGCAAAGTTTCATGGTCACCGTACCTCCAATGGCGAAACCTATAATATGTATGAAATGTCAGCGGCTCATAAGTCGTTGCCATTACCAAGCTACGCTAAAGTAACTAACCTAGATAATGGTCGAAGTGTCATTGTAAGGGTGAATGATCGTGGGCCTTTTCATGAAGGGCGCATAATCGATTTGTCTTATGCCGCAGCAAAAAAACTGGGGTATTATTCAAAAGGTACAGCTAGAGTAGAGGTTGAGGCGATTGTTGTTGCTCAAAACTCAGAATCTACGAATGCTGCACCCGTAGCAAAAAGTAATCAAGAGGCTCTAGTTAAGGGGTATGCATACTTTATTCAAGTCGGTGCTTTTTCGACAGAGCAAGCGGCAGTGCAATTAAAAAACCGTGTTGATGGGGCTTTTGTGACAAGTTCAAAAGATACGGCAAAAATATTTCACCGAGTTCGCATGGGTCCCTATTATGATCTGCAGCAAACCGAGCAATTATTAAAGCAGTTAAAAGAATCGAAATTAGGATCTCCAATGATAATTACCCGTCCAGTATCATCTTAAGGTGATTCATGCTTTAGGATAAGGTAGTATTCGTTCGCGTTACTTTTGTTCATATATTCAGCGTCTTTCAGGATGGGAGGCGAGTTTTCATTTCAACTATCATCAATTAGAGTTTTTTCTATGTTAACCCGGAAAGTTCAGCGTTTATGTTGGTCCGTATTCTTCGCTTTTACTACTTTAGTTTCTTTTAGTGGCCAATCTTTTGCTTTGCCTGCTTTAATTCCTGCTCCACCACAGATTGCAGCTAAGTCTTATATTTTAATGGATGCGACCAGCGGCGAAATTATTGTTCAAGAAAATGCCAAGGAGCAGTTATCTCCTGCTAGCCTCACAAAAATGATGACGGCCTATATTGTTGAATATGAAATGGCGGAAGGGAATGTATCCGCAAGTGATGATGTGTTGGTCAGCGTGAAAGCTTGGAGAACCGGTGGATCAAAAATGTTCATCAAAGAAGGAACGCGAATTCCTTTAGATGAGATACTTAAAGGTATTATTATTCAGTCAGGCAATGACGCCAGTATTGCCGTTGCAGAGCATATTGCAGGCAGTGAAGGTGCTTTCGCCGATATAATGAATCAGCATGCGCAAATCCTAGGTATGAATGACAGTCATTTTGTTAATGC
This sequence comes from Hahellaceae bacterium, assembly GCA_016744695.1. GTDB lineage: Bacteria > Pseudomonadota > Gammaproteobacteria > Pseudomonadales > Oleiphilaceae > Alkalimarinus. Next base: position 93,581 of record JADGDV010000006.1, on the reverse strand, counting down.
TACGGGTCTTCCTTCTGATGATCATTACTCTTCTGCTTTTGATTTGGCGCTATTGGCTCGTGCAATTATTCAAGATTTTCCTGAGCAGTACAGTATTTACTCTGAAAAGTACTTCACCTATAACAATATACGTCAGCCTAACCGTAACCGTTTGTTATGGAGAGATAAGTCAGTTGATGGTTTGAAAACTGGCCATACCGATGCCGCTGGTTATTGCTTGGTGTCTTCAGCTAAGCGTGACGGTATGCGTCTTATTAGTGTAGTAATGGGAACGACCAGCGAAGAGGCACGAGCCCGAGAAACACAGAAATTATTGAATTATGGCTTCCGCTACTATGAGACACACGAGCTGTATAAGGCAGGTCAGGTCTTGCTTGATAGTAAAGTATGGGCGGGAAAAACAGATACATTAACGCTGGGCGTTGCTAAAGATGTTGTTGTGACTATACCCCGAGGCCAGAAAGGTAAGCTAGTCGCTTCGCTTGATGTTGATAGTATTATTAAAGCGCCAGTGAATACTGGTCAGGAGTTTGGTCGCGTTAAGGTAGAGCTTAATGGTGAAACGGTTGTTGATGAGCCATTGATTGCATTACAGCCTGTAGAAGAGGGTGGTTTTTTCAAGCGAATATGGGACTCGATTAAGTTGTTCTTTATTGGGTTATTCTCATAATGAGTGCTTGAACGCCCTAAGTAAAGAAGAGGCCATAGAGCCTCTTTTTTTATATTAGTACAAATACGACTAACAACAAAAAATGCCATTCGGCACAATAACCATTAAACTAGTTTATTCATAACTCAAGAGTGCTTTACTATGAGCATTGCATATCTAAATGGTTCTTTTCTTCCTCTCGAAGAAGCACGCATATCGCCTATGGATCGTGGTTTCCTGTTCGCGGATGGTGTATATGAAGTTATACCTTATTATGATGGTAAGTCGTTTGGCCTTAAAGGTCATTTAAAACGCTTGCAACGAAGCCTTCATGAAATTAAATTGCCTGTAGATATCTCGGTTGAAGGCTGGGAGCGTTTAATTGACTCTTTAGTGTCAAAAAATGAAGGTGGGGATTTGTCTGTATATCTTCAAGTTACACGAGGCGCATACACTAAGCGAGATCATGCTTTTCCAGAGAAGACAAACCCAACGATTTTTTTAATGGTAAGCCCTATTGCATCACCGCTTGCCGCTGACGTAACCAAGGCAGAAGGTATTTCAGCTATAACTGTTCCTGATATTCGTTGGGACCGGTGTGATATAAAGTCGATAGCATTGCTGCCTAATATTCTTCTGAAGCAACAAGCTGCGGCAGAGGGGGCTCAAGAAGCCATATTAGTTCGTGATAATCTAATCACAGAATGTGCGGCCGCGAATGTCTTTGTTGTTAAAAATGGTACAATCTATACCCCCGCGAAAGGTGAGCATATTTTAGGGGGGATTACGCGAGAAGTTATTATTGCGTTGGCTCTGGAACATGATATGCCATTAGAAGAAATATCCATGGATGTGTCATTGATTACACAAGCGGATGAAATATGGATCTCTAGTTCTACTCGAGAACTTGTCCCTGTTATTACGTTGAATGGACATGCTGTTGGAAGCATCTTCCCTGGTCCAGTATGGAAGCAGATGGCGAGTTATTATCAAGCCAACAAAAAACGTATTTTTACATAATTGTTTGTATTTAAACCCTGTATTTAAGGTGAAAAATGATGAATCAGCCAGAACCTCCTAAAATTGAATTTCCCTGTGATTATCCTATTAAAGTAATCGGTAAGGCGAGTCCTGGGTTTAAACAATTTGTTATAGAAACAATTTCCATTCATGCGCCTGGCCTTGATTTAGAGCGAGTGGATATAAATATGAGTAAGAATGATAAATTTGTCTCTGTTAGGTTGTGGATTATTGCGACGGGAAAAGACCAGCTAGAAAACCTTTTTGAAGACCTTAAGGCTAGTGGCCGTGTCACGATGGTTATTTAGGTGAAGAAACAGCTTGTTGTTCGAAGTTTAGGTACCGTTGACTACACGCCCACGTGGGGCGCCATGAAGACATTCACCGATACCCGAAATGAAGAATGCCCTGATGAAATCTGGTTGCTGCAGCACCCTCCCGTGTTCACACAGGGGCAAGCAGGTAAACCAGAGCATCTTTTATTTCCAGGTGATATACCGGTAGTACAGGTTGATAGGGGGGGGCAGGTTACTTATCATGGTCCGGGTCAACTTGTTGCTTATGTGATGATTGATATTAAACGTCTAGGCATAGGGCCAAGAGCGTTGGTTTCTCTTATAGAAACGTCCATTATTGATACCTTATCTTTTTATGACGTAAGCGCTCGAGCGCGAAAAGATGCGCCAGGTGTTTATGTAGGTGATGCGAAGATTGCCTCTCTGGGTTTAAGAATCAGAAAAGGCCGTTCGTTTCACGGTCTAAGTATTAATGTTGATATGGATATGGAACCGTTTTCCCGTATTAACCCCTGTGGGTATCAGGGTATGGAAATTGTCCAGCTATCGCAGTTTGATGGCGCCTACAAAAAAGCTAACAATGATGCTTTGTTAATTGATGATGTAGCTGATAAATTAATCACTCAATTAACCACCGCTTTTGGTTATGAGACGGTAAGTCTCTGCCATGAACCATTTAATAAATGACCAGATGAGTTTGATCGATGACAGAGTCGGAAAGTAAAAACAAAATTACAGATAAGCGGAAAGTAGAGCAGGGCGTAAAAAAACGCGGTGCCGAAAAGGTTGCCCGTATTCCGATTAAAGTGATTGCAACAGACAAAATGCCTCGAAAGCCAGACTGGATACGAGTGCGTGTACCTGCATCACCTAAAATTGATGAAATCAAGAAAAAGTTAAGAGGTCATAAACTACACACAGTGTGTGAAGAGGCTTCTTGCCCTAATTTGGGTGAGTGTTTTAGCGGTGGAACGGCAACCTTCATGATTATGGGAGACATCTGTACGCGACGTTGCCCTTTCTGTGACGTTGCCCATGGCCGACCTAACCCACTTGACGAGAATGAACCTAGGCACATGGCCGAAGCCATTGCTGATATGGGCTTACGTTACGTTGTAGTGACCTCCGTTGATCGTGATGACCTTCGTGATGGCGGTGCGGGCCATTTTGTTGACTGTATTCGAGAGACCAGAGCCCTTAGCCCTAATATTGAGGTTGAGATATTAGTGCCTGATTTTCGTGGCCGCATGGATGTTGCGCTAGATATATTGCAGCAGACACCGCCTGATGTGTTTAACCATAATCTTGAGACCGTACCGAGCTTGTATCGAAAAGTACGTCCTGGCTCAGATTATCAATGGTCGCTCACTTTGCTTAAAGAGTATAAAGCGAGAGCTCCAGAGGTTCTAACCAAATCAGGTTTGATGCTGGGTTTAGGTGAAGAGATTTCAGAAGTTGAACAAGTGATGGAAGACCTACGTCGACACGATGTAGACATGCTCACTATTGGACAGTACCTACAACCTAGTCGCGAGCATTTAAAGCTAGAAAGATTTGTAAGACCCGAAGAGTTTGATGCTCTAGCTGAAAAAGCACGTGCTATGGGCTTTAAACATGTAGCAAGTGGGCCTATGGTGCGCTCGTCATATCATGCTGATAAACAGGCTCATGGACATAAAGTAAGCTAAATGTATTTAAAAGAAGTTACTCTAACATAATGGAAAATGACAAAAGTAAGGGCACTGTTTCTCGTATAAAAACAGGCAGTTTTGAACGCCGCTTAAGTCTTACTAAAACAGGGCTGTTTGTTGGTACACGCATGGCTACGCATGTTGCCGCGAATGTTTTTACCAGTAAAGAAAAACGTGTAGAAAAACGTAAAAAGATGCTCTCTAAGCAAGCTGAGTATTTGGTTGAAGAGCTTGGAAAACTTAAGGGTAGCGTGGTTAAAATTGGCCAGGTGATGGCATTGTATGGCGAGCATTTTTTACCCGTTGAAGTAACCGAAGCGCTACATACGTTAGAAGATAAAACGACGGCTTTAGAGTGGGCTACTATTGAGAAAACACTTCGCTTTGAACTAGGTGAAGAGAAGTTTAATGCACTTGTTATTGACCAAGAGCCTATTGGTGCTGCTTCTTTAGGTCAGGTTCATCGTGCAAAGTGTAAATCAGACGGTAAAGAAATCTGCCTGAAAATTCAATATCCAGGCGTAGCTGATGCAGTTGATTCTGACCTTGATGCTGTGGCTCAATTACTAAGAGTGGCAAAATTTGTTTCATTTAATAAAGACTTTGATGAGTGGTTAGAAGAAGTCAGGGTGATGATGCATCGAGAGGTTGATTATAGGCTCGAAGCAGAAACTACTCGCCGATTCGGACAAATGCTGCAAGATGATGATCGCTTTATTGTGCCAGAAGTCTTGATTGAATATTCCACGCCGCATGTGATGGCTACGTCATATGAGCCTGGCACTTCAGTCTCAAGTGAGCAAGTATTATCCTTACCCCAGAATCGCCGAAATGATTTGGCGAAATCGTCTTTAGATCTGTTTTTAAAAGAGCTATTTATTTGGAAAGAGATTCAAACCGATCCTAATTTTGGTAATTATAGAATTAGGTTAGCGGATGATAGCCATCCGGCTGACCGAATGGTTTTACTGGATTTTGGCGCGGTTCAAAAATACCCAGACTCTTTTATCGACCCTGTTTGCGACATGATTTACTCATCTTATATTCGTGATCTTGAAAGGGTTATTGCAGGAGGAATAAAATTAAACTTCATGCAAGCAAGTTGGCCAGAAAAAGTGCTGAATGAGTTTGGTGGAGTTTGTATGGCAGTGTTAGAACCGCTTGCGAAAAATGAGATTGACGTACCCGCTGAAGCATTAAATGACCAAGGTGAGTATTGCTGGAGGCGTAGTGACTTACCTACAAGAATTGCCAAACGAGCAGCCCTCTCTGCGATTAATCGCTATTTTAAAATACCGCCAAAAGAATTTGTTTTTCTTAACCGAAAGCTAGTTGGCGTCTATACTTTTATATCCGTGCTAGATGCGGAGTTTAACGGCCGTGATCTTCTTGCACCTTATTTGAGGCGGTTTGAGTAACTCTACTTTTGAGATGCTCCCCCTTTCTATAAAAAACAGACAAAATAATACGAATAATAAAATGCCAAAAATATTAAGAGTGGTTCTAACCGGAGCCACAGGTTATGTTGGTCAGTCTATTCTAGATCAGCTGGCGCTGTTGCCAGCCGGAACGGTTTTGGTTCGGGCGTTAGTTAAGAAAGATAAACCGTTTCCTGCTCGCGATTTTGTTGAGGTGATTGAAGGTAATTTACCCGAGATCCCTGACAATCTATTTTTTGAAGAGCCTCACCTTCTTATCCACTTTGGTATTAAACAAGTCGATTTTCTTAAAACGGGTTTTTATGAAACTAATGTTTTAGGCACACATAATCTTCTTTCTAAATGCAATAAGAATACGCTGGGGATAATATACGGCAGCACGCTGTCTATACAGGGCAGAACATCTAATACGCTTATTGTTGAATCTGATTTGGTTCAACCTGAAACTGAACTTGAGCGTTCACGCGCACAAGCTGAGCAACTCATTATTGAGACGATGTCTCGTGATAAAAAATGGGCGTTTTGTCTGAGGCCTCGCTTTGTTCTTGGCCCCACTGATTCATTTTTAATGAAAGGTTTAGTCGCATTATCGAAGTTAGGTGTTCGGGTCGGAAATGGAAAACAACAGTACTCCGTTATTACCGTGGTAGATTATGCGCGCATTGTTGTTCAGTTAAGCCAGAAAGTATTCCCAAACAGAGCTAATTTTTTAGAATGTGAAGCGAAGCAATGTGCACTTAATGTCGCGTATCAAACCCCTGTTTCGTTTAATCAGCTCTTCTCTGAAATAAGAGCTGAGCATCAAATCACTAATCGTATAAAGCTCATCCCTATTCCTGTTTGGCTGCCGGGCCTTTTAAAATGGATTCCACACTCAATGGCAGAAACCTTTGCAACTCAGTTGCAGTCTGTTGGGCTTAACCATTGTTGTGATGTGAGTGCCCTTGAGCAATTGTTGGGGCATGAGATCACGCAAATGGATGCGATTAAGCAACTTAATGAATTGCTTAAAACAAATAGTAAATAGACGAAAACTATGCGTAAAATTGATGTAATCCCTTGTCGAACGTAGAAAAATGGGCCTAAACTGAGTTAAGCAATAAAAGGGCTCTCAGTATGGGACAACTGATTGATCGTAGTGATTTTAGTAAAAAAGAATATCGTCGTTTTAATGAGCGCTTAGCTGATAACCTTTCAGCTTTTCGTCACCTCCTTGACCAGAAAGATTTTGGTGTAGGTTCTGTTTCTTATGGGGCAGAGCTTGAGCTTTATATTGTTGATAAATATGGTCAGCCATTACCGCTAAATCAGGTTTTACAGCAAGAACAGCAAGACCACCGACTGACACTAGAACTTAATCAGTTTAATCTTGAATATAACCTAGACCCTGTATTTTCTTGTGCTGACCCTTTTTCTCGACTAGGGGCTCAAATGAAGCAGGCCATTGCGACCTTGTCTCAGGCTGCTAATAATCATAATGCGCGAATTATACCTATAGGAATACTTCCGACCCTAGAGCAATGCCATGTGGGAATGGATGCTATTACTGATGCACCTAGATACCATGTTTTAGCACAGGCGCTTCGAGAGAAGCGAGGTGGTGACTTCCATATTAATATTAAAGGTCAGGATGAACTGGATATTAATTGGAAAGACGTCACCCTTGAAGGGGCAAATACTTCGTTTCAGTATCATTATCGCGTTAACCCTAATGACTTTGCATCTGCCTTCAATACGGCCCAACTGGTTACGCCTTTAGTGCTGGCTTTAGGGGCCAACTCCCCTCTGTTTTTTGGTCAGCGTTTATGGCATGAAACGCGTATTGCGTTATTTAAACAGTCTGTTGATTGTCGAATGGAAGACCCTCTTTCTCAGCGCCTGCCTGCCAGAGTCTATTTTGGGCATGGCTGGGTTAGAAAAGATGTTTATGAACTTTTTGCTGAAAATGTCTATTTATTTGAGCCTTTATTGCCTATTTGTAGTTCAGAGAATAATCATCAAAAAGTGATGAGAGGAGAAGCACCTTCTCTTGATGAACTGCGCTTACACCAAGGCAGTATTTGGAGCTGGAATCGTCCTATTTATGATGCCGCGGATAATGGTCATTTACGTATCGAAATGCGTGCGCTGCCTGCCGGTCCAAGTGTTGATAATATGCTGGTTAATGCCGCGTTAATGACCGGGTTGATTGAAGGATTAAAACCTCACATTGATAAAATTCTCCCAGGTTTGCCTTTTCGTTATGCCGAACACAATTTTTACCGAGCAGCAAAGCATGGCCTTGATGCAAAACTATTTTGGCCCGAACCTTCAGAGGGTACTTTAAAAGAGTTGCCTGTGGTTGATATTTTACGTTCTATTTTAGTATTGGCAGAAGAAGGTTTGAGCAGAATTAATATCGCAGACAACGAAATTAAATACTATCTGAATATTGTGAAGAACGGCCTTGATGCACGCATGAATGGTGCTCGATGGCAGTTAAACATGTTTGAAAAGTTATCTAAACAGTGCGATAAAAAAGATGCGTTAAAGGAATTGGTTGATCGGTATTATTTTAACAGTGTGAGTAATAAGCCTGTTCATGAATGGAGTGAGTCGATTTAACTATGAAGGGTAAAGTATGAGTAATGAGCGAACTATTTTAAAGGTAATACATGACCCTGAACAATCGATTGTTGGTGATTCAGTAGAGGTTTTTTTACAGAATCTTTCTGGCCCTACGGCAATATTTTTAAAGGGCAAAGATACCTCTCGAACAAGGGCTATTTGCACGCTTCTTCATGGCAATGAGCCCTCGGGCGTTTATGCCATTCATAATTATTTAGCCTTGGGTATAGAGCCAGCAGTCAATACTTTATTTATTGTGGCCTCGGTTCAGGCTGCATTGAGTAAACCTGCCTTTAGCCATCGTTTTTTGAAGGGGAAACGAGACCTTAATCGTTGTTTTAAACCCCCTTTTGATGATGAGCAGGGTGCAATAGCGGATGCGATACTTCAGCTAATTCATTCTGTTAAACCTGAAGCACTGATTGACCTACATAATACATCAGGCTCAGGTCCTGCGTTTGGTGTATCTATAAAAGAGGACGCTGATCATCTTGCGCTGACCTCTTTATTTACTAATGACTTGATCGTAACCGATTTACGTTTAGGTGCGATTATGGAAATCAGTGAAAGTGATGTGCCTACCGTAACGATAGAATGTGGCGGCGCTAATGATACGTCGGCCAAATTTGTTGCCCAAGAAGGTATATTACGGTATTTAGGGGCAGACAATATCAGGGCCGAAATGGGTTTGGATTATCGCGTTAATATCTTCAAAAACCCTATTCGCCTAGAGCTAAAACAGGGAGGTATTGCTGCTTATTCTAATGATAAGCAGAGTGATGCAGATATTACCTTGGCAGAAAATGCTGAACGCTTAAATTATGGTATGGTTCCACATGAAGAGCCTTTAGCTTTTCTTGGAGATAAAGGTTTAGCTGTGCTCACCGCTAAAGATTATAAGGGCACAGAGAGGCTGGGTGAATTCTTTGAAGTGTCTGATGGACAGTTGTTTTCTAAGCACCCTATTAAATTATTTATGGTTACAACCAGCTCAGAAATAGCCGCGAGTGATTGTTTGTTTTATTTTATTGGGTGTAATAAGTAGCTATTACAATAACCACGGCATAGCGTAAGCCTTTTCCTAGAAACACCAATATAAGAAAGGGGAGTATGCGTACTTTCATCATACCTGCTACGAATGTGATTGGGTCACCTACCACTGGGAGCCAGGCAAAAAGTAAGCTCCATAAACCGTATTTGTTAAAACCCCGCTGAGCTTTATTAAGGGTGTTGGGTTTAAAGGGAAACCACCTTCGGTCTTGAAAATGCAAAAGATAACGGCCTAAAATCCAGTTGACCCAGGCTCCCAGAGTATTGCCACAGGTAGCAGCAAGCCATAACCAAAGAGGGTTATGTCCATTGCTTAACATCACGCCAAGTATAACTTCGGAGTAGAATGGGAGCAGGGTGGCAGCGATAAAAGATGAGATGAATAAAGACGCGTAGATCATTTGATTGGACGGGTACCTTAAATAATTCAATGAAGGATACACACTCTGGCTTATAAGTATCAACTATTAGAGGTTCTGCACTGGTATAATGTTTGTTATGTGGTGCGCACGGCACACCCTACAAGTAATAATTACTACAAATATCAAGTGAAGGGCTAGAATGTTGATAATATCGCTTAATGTTTCTATCCCTGATGATGAAATTGAGCTTTCTGCTATTCGCTCGCAGGGCGCCGGTGGTCAAAACGTCAATAAAGTCTCTTCAGCTATTCATTTGCGTTTTGATATCAACGCCTCGTCTCTACCTGAATTCTACAAGCAACGTTTGTTAGGTCTAAAAGACCGACGTATTAGTAAGGAAGGCGTTATTGTAATAAAAGCTCAGCAATATCGTACTCAAGAAAAAAACCGTGCAGACGCGCTTGAGCGACTACAGGTTCTAATTAAAGCCGCCGCCGTAGTCGAAAAAGCAAGACGAGCGACTAAGCCAACTAAAGGTTCAAAAAAACGACGTTTAGATGGAAAAGCTCAGCGAGGTAAAACAAAAGCGCTTAGAGGCCGAGTAACTGACTGAATGAAATCAAAGCGTACAAGGCTAGATCGATTTATTAGTATGCAGTTATCGGTTAACTCTCGAGACGTAAAGCTGATGCTTGCTCAGAAGCGCATTGTTGTGGATGGAAGTATTGCTAGTGATACTCAGCAATTAATTGATGAATTTTCTCATGTTGTCTTCGACAATAAGGTTCTGCAATCGAACAGTCCTCGTTACATCATGATGAACAAGCCTATTGGTGTCGTGAGTGCGACAAAAGATGAGCAGCATAAGACTGTCATAGACCTACTTGCCAACATAGCCTTACTTAGCCTTAAAGAATGTGCAAACTTACATATTGTAGGGCGCTTAGACCTTAATTCTTCCGGTTTATTATTACTGACGAATGATGGGCGGTGGTCTCGCCGACTGACTTCGCCAGAAAAGAAAATTACTAAGTTATACCGCGTGACAGTTGAGAACATAATCACTGATGATTATGTTCAGGCGTTTGCAGAAGGAATGTATTTTTCTTTTGAAGGTATTACAACACGCCCTGTAAAGCTTGAAATTATCAGTGATCATGTCGCTGAATTAAGCTTGGTTGAAGGCCGTTATCATCAGATAAAAAGAATGTTTGGCCGTTTTCGAAACCCTGTGTTGAAATTACACCGAATGGCTGTGGGCAATTTATTATTAGACCCCGAGCTGTCTCCAGGGCAGTGTAGAATGCTTACCCCAAGTGAAGTGAATTATATTGGCTAGTGAGCCTTCTGTATGTCTTAGTATAAGTCTGTGTTAAACACTGAGTGAAAAATGTTAAGATATTTCATCCCTTGAATTCTTAAGTGAATTAAAGACTCAATATTCGTCATTTTTATTATGGAGCAGCAGCTTAATGGGCAGAGCCTACCAAAACCGTAAAGAATCCATGGCTAAAACCTCTGATGCCAAAGCCAAGGTTTATAGTAAATACGGCCGCGAAATATATGTATGTGCTAAGTCTGGCGGTTTAGATCCAGATGGCAACTTGTCATTACGTGCGTTGATTGATCGTGCAAAGAAAGATCAGGTACCGTCTCATGTTATTGAAAAAGCCATTAACAAAGCCAAAGGCGGCGGCGGAGAAGACTTTTCACCGGCGCGTTATGAAGGTTATGGTCCTGGCAACTGCATGGTTATTGTTGAGTGCCTAACTGATAACCCTAACCGTACCTTTGGTGATGTGCGTCAGTGCTTCACTAAAACTAAAAGTAAGATAGGCACTCAGGGTAGTGTGAGTCATATGTTTGACCACAGTGCTATTCTGGTATTCAAGGGCGACGATGAAGACGCCGTACTTGAAGCATTAATGATGGCTGATGTCGATGTAACGGATATTGAATGTGAAGATGGCAGCGTGGCTGTTTTTGCCCCGAATACAGAATACTTCAAAGCTAAGCAAGCATTAACTGATGCATTCGCTGACATTGATTTCGACGTTGATGCAATACAGTTTTTGCCTCAGGCTAACACTTCACTTGCCGGTGATGATGTCGAAATGTTTGAAAAGTTTTTAGATATGTTAAACGACTTAGATGATGTGCAGAACATTTGGCATAATGTTGAGTAATTAGCATGTGCGCTTATAGCGTGCACAGTGCATGTTATAAGCTAACATATTTTATCCTCAGCTTTTATTAATGAAATTAAGAAAAATATGAATAAAACTCTTTTAATTGTACTCGCAATATTTCTTCCACCTGTCGCTGTTTTTTTGAAAAAGGGTGTTGGAAAAGATTTAATAATTAATATAGTTTTATGTTTAGTATTTTTTATTCCGGGTGTTGTTCACTCTTTATGGCTTGTCACAAAGTAGCCTTGTCGTCTTGTACTAAATTCAAACTACAGCCTCAAACGTGTTAAACTTAACGTCTTTGGCTGTGACCAACATATATGGTTGCAACTTATCTTTTTACAGCAGTTTGGGTTATGACATGGCAGATAAAGAATTTTTCAAGGGCCGCGAGGAAGTACGTGTAAATCATGTTAAATGTGGTTACGGAACAAGGGGGAGTGTTAAAAATGGTAGCAAGAAATATCCCCTAGCGTTGACAGTCACAAGTGAGGCTCGTAAGCAGGAGGTTGAAGCACTGGTAGCTGAAGCTAAGTTATATGCGGTAGTTAGCATTGACAGTAGCAAAGGTGCGGTTGAATCTATATCTGAGCTCTCTGCACTTCTTAACAAAAAGGGTACAGTTACACTTGATAAGGTGCCTACGCGTAACGAACCTTGTGTTTGTGGTAGTGGTAAAAAATATAAAAAGTGTTGTGGGTAATAGCGCTTTATAATTTTTTTTAGTGGCCGCAACAGCGCGGCCGATTCAGACCATTTGATGTAAAACTAAATAAGGCTCGATAAATACCAACTAACTCTATATAATGCTCCGCAGCTAGAAAGAAGTCTGTTATTTACATCCTACATTTCGTTGTTTTATTCGTAATTCTCCGTCCTGCAGTTTTTAAGTTCAAGTCTACATTTTTAAGCAACTCAAGCCTATTAAAGGCAATTTTATATAAATTACAGGATATTATTATGTCTAATACAACTACAGGAACCGTTAAGTGGTTCAACGAATCTAAAGGTTTTGGTTTTATCGAGCAAGAGTCTGGTCCAGACGTTTTTGCTCACTTTAGTGCAATTGCTAGCGAAGGTTTTAAAACTTTAGCTGAAGGCCAGAAAGTGCAATTCGTTGTTACTGACGGTCAGAAAGGTCCTCAAGCTGAGAACATCGTAGCTATTTAATAAATAGTTATTTTAAAAAAGGGCAAGTCTTTCGGGACCGGCCCTTTTTTTATGCCTGTTGTTTATCTCAGGCTTAAGTTTCTCTCAGATTTAAATGCCTAACCCTTTCCCTGCATCTTTCTTGTTAATAAGCTCAATACTGTAACCATCAGGGTCTTTTACAAAGGCAATGACAGTAGAACCTCCTTTTACGGGCCCAGGTTCACGGGTCACTGACCCACCTTTTGCTTTAATGGCATTACAAGTGGCATAAATGTCATCGGTTTCCAGAGCAATATGACCAAAGGCATTGCCATGATCATAATTATCTTGTCCCCAGTTATACGTCAGTTCTATCACTGCGCCCTTGCTTTCATCGCCATAACCTACAAAAGCCAATGTGTATTTATATTCAGAGTTTTCAGATTTGCGTATTAGGTTCATGCCTAATACGTCTGTGTAAAAGGTGATTGATCGGTCGAGATCACCGACGCGTAACATGGTGTGAAGGAGTTTCATAATTGTGCCTATAGGATAAAGGTAATGGGGTAGAGTTTAACTTAATATATTTAGGTTTTGTAGATTCTGAATTTTGTAGATAAAAGGGGGGCTTGATTAAAGGTTAAATAATTATACCTATTAGTGGGTATTAATATAGAGTGATAGAAAAATTGAAATAACTGGCATTCTGCTTGCTATAGCCCTTGTACATAAATTTTTTGGGTGCAGGAGTAATGCATGTCTGCTGATAAGTTAAACGTTTTTAATTTCTCGGATAAAAAAACCGTAACGTTACACCTTTCATGGGTGGCGTTTTTTATAACCTTCTTTATGTGGTTTAGTCATTCTTCGCTAATGCCACTTATTCAGGCAACCTTTGGCTTGTCTACCGCTGAAACCAAGGCCTTGCTGTTTCTTAATGTGGCATTAACGATACCTTCTCGCACTTTAGTGGGTATGCTGGTTGATAAGTTTGGCCCACGTTTGATGTTCAGCGTCCTGCTCGTTGTCTCAGGCCTTTTCTGTATTGGCTTTGCAATGGCTCAATCTTATGAGCAACTCGCGGCGTTTAGGTTCTTATTAGGCTTTGCGGGTGCAGGGTTTGTAATTGGTATTCGCTTAATCACGGAATGGTTTCCTGCTAAGCAAGCGGGTACCGCGCAAGGTATTTATGGCGGGTGGGGCAACTTTGGCGCGGCCGCCGCTGGTTTTATTCTGCCTGCTTTAGCCGCTTTTTTCGGTGGTGAAGATGGCTGGAGATCAGCCGCTGGCTCTGCTGGGTTTGTGTCGATTCTCTATGCAGTCTTCTTTTACATAAAAGTGCGAAATACACCCAAGGGCTCTACTTATTTCTCCCCGAAAAAATTAGGCCCTATGGAAGTGACTAGCAAAGGTGATTTCTACCTGTATATTATTATGTGCGCGCCTATGTTTTTAGCTATGGGGGTTATTACGTGGAGGTTGTCTCCGGCAGGCGTAGGGCTGCTATCTGAAAGCGTTGCTCAGATGATATGGCTTGGGCTTGCAGTTTGGTATTGTTACCAAATTGTTCAGATCCAGCGTGTTAACCGAGATAATTTGCGTACAGAAATACCTGAACTTCATCGCTACAAATTCAAGCAAGTCGCGATTCTTAACTTAGCTTATATGGTGACTTTTGGTTCAGAGGTTGCGGTGGTTTCAATGTTACCTCTGTACTTTATCGATACATTTGCGGTCTCAATTGGAATGGCTGCGGCTATGGCTTCTACCTTTATGGCTATGAACCTCGTTGCCCGCCCTGGTGGTGGTTATATTAGTGATAAGGTTGGGCGTAAGCGTTCATTACTTATTACCGTTGCAGGCTCCTGTGTGGGTTATGCTGGCATGACACTCATTAACTCTGACTGGAGCATTGGCTTTACTATGGTGATTGTGGTGTTTTGTTCTTTCTTTGTTCAGGCAGGCGCAGGTGCCACATTTGGCGTGGTTCCAACGATTAAGCGTCGTTTAACGGGGCAGATAGCAGGCATGACAGGCGCTTATGGTAATGTGGGGGCTGCTAGCTTTTTGTTAATTTACTCACTCTTTGATGCCTTAACCTTCTTTACCGTTATTGCGGTTTCTTGCGCTATTGTTTTTGCGCTTATTAGCGTGTTTCTTGATGAGCCAAAAGGACAGATAGCAGAGATTCTCCCTGATGGGACGGTTGAGTTGATTGAGGTAGGTAAGTAGATTGAAACAGATTTGAGTTATTCGAAGGGGCTTTGATCATAATGATCAATGCCTTTTTTATTGCTCTTGTTTGGTGCTGTTAAAAAATTATTGCGCACAGGTATAGTGCTGTAGGTGATTTAGATGTTTTTTATAAATAATCAATGCTAGCTATAAGTAGGTAGTGATGATGTTTGTTAATTACTATCTTTTTGGGGCAAATATTTGTTGCAGAGCTTTAGCGTCGCATAAACTATTTATTATAGATGAGTGCATTTCTGACCTTGTTATTGCAAACTGCTACTTACTTATTGATAGTTGAAATATAAGCATAACAATATCGAGGCGTTTTTCTTTATGCACTTGAGCAGCCGATTAAATACCACCATAGGGCAGTCTACGGACAAAGGCCCTAAGGCGCAGAATGAAGACTGTCTTGGTATTATGATGCCAGAAGATCCTGCGTTAACCATTAAAGGCATGGTGGCTGTTATTGCTGATGGTGTAAGCAGTGCTGAAGCGGGTAAAGAAGCAAGTGAAACCTGCGTAAAGAACTTCATTAGTGATTATTATTCAACACCAGATTCATGGACGGTAAAAACCTCTTCCCAAAAAGTACTAACGGCACTTAATCGTTGGTTATATGGACAAGGGCAGCGCTTCATTGATGCTCACCGTGGGTATATTAGTACATTATCTATTTTAATCGTTAAGTCTCGAACGGCTCATCTTTTTCATATTGGCGATAGCCGCATATACCGTTTGAGGGGGCGGGATTTTGAACAGTTAACTCAAGATCATAGTGCTTATGTAAGCAAAGATAAAACATACCTCACCCGTGCGATGGGAATGGATATTAGGCTAGATGTTGATTACCTTACTGAATCAGTAGAGGAGGGCGACTTATTCTTTTTAAGCACTGATGGAATACATGATTTTATTCCAGATAAGATGATTAAAGACGTATTACAACGCTCAGAATCTGACTTTGATGCAGCGTGCCTAAAATTAATAGACATAGCAAAAGAGAGAGGCAGTGATGACAATTTGAGTTGTCAGCTTGTACGTATTGATCAGCTACCTGATGCCAGTTCCTCTGATGTATATACTAAGTTAAATGATTTACCTTTCCCTCCTTTTCTTGAGAAAGGTATGGTTATTGATGGTTATCGAGTATTAAGTGAAATACATTCCAGTAACCGTAGTCAGCTGTATGTGGTTGAAGAAGCTGAAACAGGCCAAAAATGGGCGATGAAAACACCTTCAATCAATTTTGAAGATGACCCCGCTTATATAGAACGCTTTATTATGGAGGAGTGGATTGGACGTCGGATAGATAGCTCTAATGTAGTGAAAGTTCCTGCGGATGGGCGTAAACGACAGTTTCTCTACTACCTTTGTGAATATGTTGAAGGTGAAACACTGGAAGACTGGATTGGCCAGGAAGACAAGCGAGATATAGAGCAAGTGCTTAACATCGTTGAGCAGGTTACGAAAGGTGTTAGGGCTTTGCATCGAAAAGAAACACTGCACCAAGATCTTAAGCCGGATAATATTGTCATAACGAAGGAAGGCAAGGTCAAGCTGATTGATTTTGGCTCATGCTTGGTGGCAGGTGTTGATGAAATAGCGGTTCCATTTGATCGAGAAACTATTTTAGGTACGGCCACTTATGCTGCGCCGGAGTACAAAATTCAGCAGGCTGGTAGTGTTACCTCCGATTTATTTTCAGTGGCAATGATTACTTATGAGCTATTAACAGGGCATTTACCGTTTGGTGATTCGTTCGAATCTTGTTATACCGCCCAAGATTTTTCTAGACTGAAGTATAAGCCTGCATATCACTATAACCCTATGGTGCCTGTTTGGATGGATGGGGCTTTAAAGAAGGCATTAAGTATTTCACCGCAACTGCGCCATAACACCTTGTCTGAGTTTATTTATGACCTTCGCCACCCAAATAAAGACTTGATACAACAGGGTAGCCAGCCACTGCTTGAACGCAATCCATTGCTATTCTGGCAAATAACTAGTGGCATAATGCTTGTAGGGCAATTGACTACGCTGTGGCTGTTGCTGAAGTGAGAGTATTGATCGTTTCCTTGGCAGATTCGATAGCCTTGCTTCTCATATCATCCCCCATGTTTAGTCCTTCAGCATAAATAACGTCGATGTTGTTTAGGCCAAGAAAACCAAGGAATGTTTTAACAAAAGGCATTTGGGTATCACTTGCTTGATCTTTATGAATGCCACCTCGAGTCGTCACTAAAAATACTTTCTTGTTAGCAAGCAAACCTTCAGAACCCGTAGAGGTATATTTAAATGTAGTACCTGCTCGGGCAACATGATCAAACCACGCTTTTAGCATAGATGGAATACTGAAGTTATACATGGGTAGACCAATAACCAAGGTATCTGCTTCTTGTAACTCTGCGATTAACTGGTCTGAATAATTTACTTTTGAATGTTGGCTTTCACTACGCTTTTCAGTGGGTGTCATTAGTGCCTGTAACCATTCGCCATCTAGGTGAGGAACCGCTTGTTCTGCAAAGTTTCTATGAATCACTTTTAATTCAGTGTTCTCTTCTCTTAGCTTAGATACTAGCTCTTCTGAAAGCTGGGTAGATACGCCGTTTTCAGAGAAAAGGCTGGTATCAAGTCGAAGTAGTGTGGTCATTTTGAATCTCCTGTAAGTGCTGTTTTCTTAATATGAAATTATTATATATTCAATTTGTAGATTGAATTATGTTAAATATAGGTTAATATGATCAGTATATTCGATATAATTAGGTTCTATTATGAAAACCCCAAGAATATCCCTTGAACAGTGGGCTGCTTTTAAGGCCGTTGTTGATGAAGGTTCTTTTGCCAGAGCGGCGGAGGCTCTGAATAAGAGTCAATCAAGTGTTAGTTACACAATTAGTAAAATGGAAGAGCTCTTGCCGACCCCTGTATTGGAGCAGGAAGGTCGAAAGGCGGTATTAACAGATGCAGGAAAAGTACTTTATCGACAAGCCAGTAATCTGTTGAGGGAGGCGGGTAATGTGGAACTATCTGCCCAGCTTTTAGCCAGGGGCTGGGAGCCTGAGGTGACGGTCGCAGCTGATTTGTTGGTAGACCTTGATCCTTTACTGCGTGCCTTGGCTGAGTTTTCTAAAGAGTCGCCTTCTACTCGCATTGTTATTCTTGAAACCACATTGTCAGGCACAGATGAGGCCTTATTAGAGCGCCGTGCTGATATTGTGCTTTCTCCCAAAGTGCCGCCTGGTTTTTTAGGTAAACCCATCGGCTTGGTTGAAATGCTACCTGTGGCTCACCCTAATCATCCACTTTTAGCTTTAAAAGAGGGGGTAACAGAGCCCGAGTTACGTCAGCATCGTCAAGTGGTATTTAAAGATACGGGCATCAAGCGGCAGCAAGATGCGGGCTGGTTAGGGTCAGAGCAGCGATGGACGGTGACCAATAGTGCTACTTCCATTAAAATAGTGAAGCGTGGGTTAGGCTTTGCATTCATACCAAAGCATATGATTAAGGATGAGTTAACGTCGGGAGAGTTAAAGCAAATTCCTTTAATTATGGATGCTAGAAAAACACTGCCTACTTATCTTATTCTATCGGCGATGGAAAATACCGGCCCTGCTTGTAAAGCGCTGGCAGAAAAAATTACTCAGCAGTTTAGTGCAGGGCTGTGACTTTAAAACGAAATGTAAACCTTACACCTGTACCACAGGAATAAGGTTTTCTTGTATAGCCTTGCTGCCCACCTTCTTTAAATTAAGAATAAATAAGCCCATTACAGCACTACTAGATAGAATAAATAGTATTGAAAAGAGTGGGTGCTCACTAAAGGTGCCTATTTGATAAATAGTGGATGAAACAAAGTAGGCAAGGGTCGTAGACCAGGTAAATACGAGCCCTGCCCACTTCCAGCCAGACTCTCTAACCATAGCGCCAACCACTGCTACACAGGGTGCATATAAAAGAATAAATACCAAATAGGTAAAGGCTGCAAAGGGTGTTACAAATAATTTGGCCATGTTGCTTAGGGTGGCTAATTCAACCTCCTGCTCATTTGCAATAGCCGCCTTATCGCTCACATCTCCTATAACAATCCCTAAAGGATCCGTTAATGCTGATCCCAGGTCGGCAGCATTAGTACCGATAGAACTAAATGCATCAACCGTGGCTGCGATTAAATCGGGTGCGCCTTCGCTCTCTTCTTCTTGTGTTTCTGTGTAGAGGGCGTCAAGCGTACCCACGATAGCTTCTTTAGCAAACATACCCGTAAACAAACCAACCGTGGCAGGCCAGTTATCTTCTGCAATACCGATGGGCGCGAAGGCCGGAGTGATGCTTTTTCCTATTACACTAAGTACTGAGTTTTTTGACCCTTCATTACCAAAGCTGCCATCAGTACCAAAGGAGTTAAGAAAGCTTAAAGCAACAATGACAGTCACAATAGCCTTGCCCGCTTTAACAACGAAACCGCGTAAACGAAACCATGTCGTAATGAGGATGTTTCGTAACAATGGACGGTGATAGGCTGGCATTTCTTGAAATGAGGGTGTCATTTCCTGAGGGAAGATCTGCTTTCGGAATACATAGCCGGTGAGTACAGCCATTACAATACCCATAATATATAAACCAAAAACGACGTTTTGACCTTGCTCTGGAAACATCGCCGCAGCAAATAGGGCGTATACGGTCAGCCTTGCACCACAAGACATAAAGGGTGACATGGCGATGGTCATTAAGCGATCGCTTTCTCGGCCTAAGCTTCTTGCTGCCATTACCGAAGGTACATTGCAGCCGAAGCCCACGATGAGGGGGACAAAGGCATTACCCGGTAACCCTAGCTTGGCCATTAGACGATCAACCACGAAGGCCGCACGAGACATATAGCCGGAGTCTTCAAGTACGGAGAGTCCAAGGTATAGAAACCCAATAACAGGAATAAAGGTCGCGACCAAGGTTATCCCGCCACCAATGCCATTAGCTAATAAAGTAATTAGTAGCTCTGGTGTGTGTATTTGTTGTAATACCCACGTGGTTCCGTCAACCAATGCGGCATTAAATAAAATATCAAAGAAATCAATAAATACGGCACCCACATTAATCGCTATTGTAAACAGCAAGTACATTAGGAATAAGAATATGGGAATCCCCAGCCACTTATTGAGCGCCCAGCGATCAATCTTCTCCGTAATGGGGACGGATTGGGTGTCAGTTATCACAACACCATTAGTTAGTCTTTCAACTTGCTTGTAGCGCTGAATGATTTTGGCGCTGGTGGTATCGTTTGATAAGTCTTCTATTTTACTAGGTGCTACCTGTTGAGATTTTGGGTCTAGCTGCTGTAGTAGGTGAACTTGTAAATGTTCCATGCCTATTTTTTGTGAGGCGGTGGTATTAACAACCGGTATACCTAAGCGTGCTTCTAGAGTCTGAGCATCTACTTTTATGCCTTGCTGCTCTGCAACGTCTTGCATGTTCAGCACAACGATCATTGGCTTATTAAGCTCTAGCAATTGTTCTGTTAGAACAAGATTGCGGTTAAGGTTGCTGGTATCGATTATATTGATAATTAAATCGACGGACTCATTTTCCAAGAATGAGCGAGCAATTTTCTCATCGAGTCCTTGAAAGTCTTGTTCTAGTGAATATATGCCAGGTAAATCGACTAAGTTACCAACGTTATCAATTTGATTGCTGGTGTCGTGATCTAGGTGAATACGACCTGTTTTTTTCTCTACGGTTACTCCAGGCCAGTTTCCTACCTTCTGGTGCGCGCCTGTAAGATTATTGAACAGGGTTGTTTTACCGCTATTTGGGTTGCCAATAAGGGCTATAGTGGGGGTTTTTAGTGTTGACATATTTAAGCGACCACCTCGACGTCTATTTCTTCTGCTTCATGCAGGCGGATACTTAATAAGGTTGAACCAGACCTCACTTGTAAAGGATCACCAAGAGGCGCACGGCGTAGTACCTCAATTTGAACACCAGGGTAAAGCCCTAGCGTTAATAGTCGTCCTTGTACTTCAAGGCTCTTGCTGTTTACATTAATAACATGGGCTTTTTGCTGAGCCGTGAGTTTGTTTAATGTACAAGTGTTCGTTGCTGTCTTCATAGGACGTTTAGCTACACAAATTGATACGAATGAGAAATATTATCATTAAGATTAACTTTTATACAGGTGTTTCTCTTTGACCTTTATCAAAAACAGATGATTTTCGGGGGGAAATAGCGAATAAACTAAAAGAAGTACTCGGTATTTAAACCTGTAATAAGACTTAAATAAAATACCGACTATACTAATGGCTAATATGTTTTAAGCCTTTTAAAACTACAGTTTGAAGACGTTTTTCAGTATACTACCGCTATTGAAAAGTAAGCCTTTAACGCAGGGTTTACCGATAAAGGAGGCCACAAGCCACCTTTTTGTTAATTTTTTGGTTATCTTACCGATAAAATTTGGGGAACACATGACCGTACAAAAATCAAAAATAATTTATACAAAAACTGACGAAGCGCCAGCGCTGGCCACTTACTCTTTACTTCCAATTGTTAATAAATTTACCGCAGCAGCGGGCATTAACGTAGAGACCAGCGATATATCACTCGCCGCCAGAATTCTTGCTACTTTCCCCGACAACTTAAATGATGACCAAAAAGTCCCTGATGCGCTTAAAGAGTTAGGCGAGCTAACCAATAAGCCTGACACCAATATTATAAAACTGCCGAATGTTAGTGCGTCTATTCCGCAGCTTAAAGCCGCCGTTGCTGAGCTTCAGTCGCAAGGTTTTGATATTCCAATGTACCCTGAAGACCCTCAGTCTGATGAAGAAACATCCGTTCAGGCACGCTATTCAAAAATACTAGGTAGCGCGGTAAATCCTGTATTAAGAGAAGGTAACTCTGACCGTCGTGCGCCTGCTGCGGTTAAGCAGTATGCACGTAATCACCCTCATTCAATGGGGAAGTGGAGTCAGGCATCTAGAACGCATGTTGCACACATGCGCAGTGGTGACTTTTACCATAGTGATATTTCTACGGTTATTGAGAAGGCCGGAAACCTACGAATTGAGTTGGTTGAAAAAGACGGAAAAATAACAACTCTGAAAGAGAATCTGGCTGTTCAGAAAGACGAAGTCATTGACTCTATGTTTATGAGTGTTAAAGCGCTTCGTAACTTCTTCGAAGAAGAAATGGAAGGGGCAAGAAACGCTAACTTGCTGTTCTCACTCCACGTTAAAGCGACCATGATGAAGGTTTCGCACCCGATTGTATTTGGCCACGCTGTTACCGTTTACTTTAAAGATGCATTTGAAAAACACGCTGAAACGTTTAAGAAAATTGGTGTTAACCCAAACAACGGTTTAGGTAATGTTTATCAGAAAATTGAAAGCCTGCCATTTTCTTTACGTCATGAAATTGATGATGATATTCGCGCTTGTTACGAAAATCGTCCTGAAACAGCGATGGTTGATTCAGAGAAAGGCATTACCAACCTACACGTTCCTAGCGATGTAATCGTTGATGCGTCTATGCCTGCGATGATTCGTGTTGGCGGGAAGATGTGGGGTACTGACGGCAAGCTGAAAGATACTAAAGCGATTATTCCAGATAGCTGTTACGCAACTATTTATCAAGAAGCGATTAACTTCTGTAAACACCATGATTCGTTTGACCCTACAACCATGGGAACCGTCCAGAACGTAGGTTTAATGGCTCAAAAAGCTGAAGAATATGGCTCGCATGATAAAACCTTTGAGCTGCCTACTGATGGTACTGTTCGTGTAGTTGATGAAAACGGCACGGTACTCCTTCAGCATGAAAACCTTGATAAAGGTGATATCTGGCGTATGTGCCAGACTAAAGATGCGCCAATACAAGATTGGGTTAAGTTAGCGGTTACTCGTGCACGCGAAAGCGGCTTACCTGCGATTTTTTGGTTGGACAGGTATCGTGGCCATGATGCTCAGATGAGAGCGAAAGTAAGAACTTATCTTAAAGATCATGATACTGAAGGTTTAGATATAAGGATTATGTCTCCAGATATTGCTATTCGATATACTATGGAGCGTTTACGACATGGTGAAGATACA
This sequence comes from Hahellaceae bacterium, assembly GCA_016744695.1. GTDB lineage: Bacteria > Pseudomonadota > Gammaproteobacteria > Pseudomonadales > Oleiphilaceae > Alkalimarinus. The sequence continues at coordinate 70,831 of JADGDV010000006.1, read as the reverse complement.
ATCTCTGTAACGGGTAACGTATTACGTGATTATTTAACCGATTTGTTCCCCATCTTAGAGCTTGGCACCAGTGCTAAAATGTTGTCAGTTGTACCGTTAATGGCCGGTGGTGGTTTATTTGAAACAGGCGCAGGCGGTTCAGCCCCTAAACATGTTCAGCAGTTTGTAGAAGAAGACCACTTGCGTTGGGATTCGTTGGGTGAGTTCTTAGCTATAGCGGTTTCTCTTGAAGACTTAGCAGGTAAAACCCGCAATGGTAAAGCGAAAATATTAGCGAATACCCTTGATAAAGCGACCGGTCAGCTACTTGAAAACAACAAGTCACCTTCACGTCGTGTAGGCCAGCTGGATAACCGAGGCAGCCACTTTTACTTGGCACTGTATTGGGCTGAAGCACTAGCAGAGCAAACAGAAGATACCGAACTTCAGGCTTCTTTTACAACCTTGGCGAAAGCGCTTAAAGATAATGAACAGAAAATATTGGATGAGCTTAATACTCACCAAGGTCAGCATGTAGATATCGGTGGTTACTATCACCCAGATCTAGAAAAAGTAACAAAGGCAATGCGCCCAAGTGCTACGCTGAATGGTCTGCTGGGTTAGATATCACGTTCCAGATATGACTTAGTAGTTAAATTAAAAAGCCCAGAGCAGTTATGATCTGGGCTTTTTTTTTGTGCTGCTTACGCTTCTTCCGTTTTTTTATGATGCTTATTTTTAGTTTGTTCTTTTCTAATCACTCTCTGGCGATACTCAGTGGGAGACATGTTTGTCCAGCGCTTAAAGGCGCGGTTGAAGGTGCTAGCGTTAGAAAACCCCAAATGGTTGCTAATCTCTTTAAGGGATTTTTTCTGCACTAAAATCATCTTCACTGCGATGTTTTTTCTAACCGTATCGCATATCTCTGTGAAGTTAGCATCTTCTTGATTTAAGTGTTTCTTAAGGGTGCTAGGGCTCATATTAAACTTTCTGGCTGCTTGAGCAACGCTTGGCATACCTTCAGGGAGCTGTTTAATCACATAATTAAATACCCGCTTACTTAGGGGGATATTGATTTGTAAGTGCTCGGCAATCTCTTCAATTTTTTTAAGTAAGTATCGATAAATATAAGGGTCTGGAGAGCAAACTTTAGTATTTAATACAGTACTAGCAACTCTGATTGAATTAGTTGGCTGATTAAACTTTACCGGGCAATTAAAGTGTTCAGCATAACGCTCAGGCAATGTTTGAGGTGGGTGTTGAAAGCACACCTCTAATATTCTTACATTGTTTGAATGTTTATTACCTGCCAGAAAACGAGTAATGGTAAGCATTGATGAAAATTCAAGCTCAACCAGAGGAATCATTGTTCGCATGTTATTTGCGGATATTAGAGCAATAGTAATGTCGTTTTTATCTTGTTTTTCAATACACAGTGTAAATGCATCATTGATAAGATGAGTGTAACGAATGCTTAACTCCATGACTTCACGTAAATCATTACAGTTCATGAATGCATGGGAAATAATGCCGTACTCAGAGGGGTGCATCTGAATACCAATATCCAGACCGAGGGCAGGGTTATGAGTCGCCTCTGCAACGGACTCTACAAGCGTAAGCATGGTCGAAAGAGGCACTCGTCCACGTTCGGCAATTGAGATATCTAGACCTGATGCTATATCTTGAAGGTTTTTAAGGCCTCTTCGAGACAGGTAGCCAGACATCATGTTCATATAGATATATGAGACATTATAATGACTGCTTTTCATACCTTGAGTACACTTTTATTGTTTTTAGTATATTTGTACAAATAGTGTACGCATTCTAAATACTACATTCAACGAAGCCTATGGCTAAAAAAGTGACGGGTGTTCAATAATGAGCATTTTGTGTTGCTCATCAATTAATCTCAAACTATTTGCAGGCGCAACTATGAACGGATGGTATTCAAAAAATTTGGGTGATGGGATGATGGCTTGTGTGCCATTAGGTCGCATTGAGGATGCTTTAACACTTGTTATCGAGAAAGCTGATTGCCCGGGAGATATGGCTGTATTTACTCGGAATAGTTCCGAAGGCAGTTTGCATTGTGAGGTTTTTGTTTATTTCCCTCCTGCTTTAGCTTCAATCGCAAAAGAGCTGGGTGCAAAGCCATGCCCGAGACCGACATCAGGTGGATTAAGCCTGTTAGTCGGTTCTGAAAAGTCATGGCAGGTTCTTTTTTCTGAGCGTTAAAACGGCTTGCGAGAAAACCCGGTTACTTCTGTTACTTCAAGTTCTCGCCCCAGTGCTGTTAGCGGATGAACTACAATGATGCCTCTAACCGTTTTTTTAAGTTTACCCATATCAGCCTGTTCAGCTTTAGTGAGCGCACGATTAAATGCCATCGCCTGAATTGCAGCGCCTTTAGTGCTTATTTCACGGGCTTGCGACCCTTTTATACTTTGGATTTGTACTGAAATGGCTGCAATTTCTCGCTTAGCTTGTGCTGCAACCTCGTCATCATAACGTTTTTCTGCGGCCGTTAGCTTACGACGGCATTTATCTAGCTTGTTGTTTAGTTTTTGAAGTTCTGGCTTTAAATTCATTGTGTTACCTTAAAGTATGTGCCGAAAACACAGGGTATATCAGGATTCTTTGATTAACATTGAGCGATATTATACAGCATGTTTGGGTCTTTCATTGTACAATTTGCTTTGTAGGTTCTTTAGCTAACAAATCAGGACAACTTTGTGACCAATAATGATATTTTACGCCGTCTCCGTTACACCTTCGATTTTAATGATCAGAAAATGATAAAAGTATGTCGTTTAGCTGAGCTTACGGTAACTAAGGAGCAAGTGACAGCATGGCTTAAAAAGGAAGAAGACCCTAGTTATTTACGCTGTAGTGATAATGAAATGGCGAAGTTTCTTAATGGTTTAATTGTTGAGATGCGTGGCAAAAAAGAAGGGCCGCAGCCTGTTGCAGAGCACCGTATAAACAATAATATTATTTTTAGAAAACTAAAAATTGCATTAAGTTTGCAGGCTGAAGACATTCTAGCTGTGATGTCATTGGCTGACTTAAGAATGAGTAAGCACGAACTGAGTGCTTTTTTCCGTAAAGAAGAACATAAGAACTATCGTGAATGTCAGGACCAGATATTGCGTAACTTTTTAATGGGCTTACAGCTTAAATATCGTCCTGATGGTGAGTCTAAAACGACTTATCGATGGCATTGATTTGTTTATGCTAGGTAAATAAAGCGGTGCGTACGGCTCACCCTACGTGATTCATATTTGTAGGGTGTGCTGCGCGCACCGTTTGATCATATTTTTTTGTATAAGAACGTTATGGTAATAAGTTATTGATCTCGTTGATCAGTTCTTTCTCTCCAGCCGGCTTAACTAAATACCCTTTAGCGCCTTGCCTTTCAGCCCATACTCGATCTGTTTTTTGATCTTTTGTAGTCACAATAATAACCGGAATATTAGCGGTCTCAGGTGCTCGAGTAATCTGTCTGGTTGCTTGAAATCCATTGGTTCCTGGCATTACAACATCCATTAATATCAAATCAGGGAGCTTGGCTTTAGCTAGCTCTACACCATCCATGCCATTCTCAGCGACGCTTATTTCATGATTATATTTTTCTAAAATTTTTGATATTTTTCTGACTTCAGTGGGAGAGTCATCAACAATTAAAATATGAGCCATGATATTCCTGAATATGAGTTTAAAATTTTAAAAAAGCAGAGTACTGCTTGTAGTGAGTGTTCACTGTAAAAAAATGTATAGGTTTTGTATTTTTGGTACTTAATAATAAGGTTTATGTCCTTAACTTGTTATAGACATTAGTCTTCCAGCTCTTGGAATTCAAGTCTTTCCCACTCTGAAACTTTAATTCTCTGACCTGTGACCGTTGTAAAAGACCGTCCTTGGAGATCTTTTTTATAAGCTTCAAAAGTATGAATGTTACCTGATTGCGGGTTAACAACTTTTATCTCATACAAACGATGGTCATCTTGCCAGTTAAGAAAAAGCATGGCAGTGCCCATTAGTAAGGTGAGTGAAAGCACCGAAAACGCAATTAACTTGATGTTAGATTGAATAATATTGGCTGGTTTAGTCTCTATTACAGTGATGATTTTTGGTGTTGGCGGGTTGAGTGATTTTTTATGTCTGAGAAATATCACTGCACCCACAATAATAAGCAGGGTAATTAGTATTTTGGTTAGCATGTTTCTATGATATCCAGTGCTTGTTGTAAGGTGTTTGATTCACCGTCTAACCAATGAATGCTTGTGCCTTTTCGTTCCATTTTCCTAAACCACTTTTCTTGCTGCTTTGAGAATGTATGAATGGCTGAGTTTAGCTTTTGGAACATGTCATTTTTATTGAGTTCTCCCTGCAGGTGAGCCGCAACATAACGGTATTCCAAACCGTAAAAATGAAGTGACGCCCAACTTACACCCTCAGTATGAAGTCGTTCAACTTCTTCAATTAATCCCTGCTCCATTCTCTGTTTAAGTCGCGCTGTGATTCGTTTTTTTAATAATGGCCGGTCCCACCTTATACCGAAAACCAGAGGGTTCATTTTGGGGAGTTTGATTTTGGGAAGCCCAGTGGAAAGTTGATTGTCGCTCTTCTCTGCCTCTGCAATTTCAATTGCTCTTATAAGCCGGTCTCTATCAACTAAGTCTGTGGTGTTATGTAGCTTAGGGTTCAGTTTTCTTAGATGATTTTCTAATTCGTCATGACTCTTATCAGCAAGAAATGATCTTAGTTCATTATTCTTAGGGACTTCAGTAAATTGATAGTGATTGAGAATAGAATCTAGGTAAAGCCCTGTGCCACCTACTAATAGTGGTAGCTTGCCGTGTTTTTGTATTGTAGAGAATGCATCGCAAAAATGTTTTTGGAATTCGAAAACATTAAATTCATAACCAGGGTTAACAATGTCTATTAAGTGGTAGGGAATATCTCCGTACTCATCTAAATCTTTACCGCTACCAATATCCATACCACGATATACCTGCCTGGAATCAGCGGAAATAATTTCACCATTAAACTGTTCCGCTAATTTAACCCCAAGCGATGTCTTTCCTGAGGCTGTAGGGCCAAGTACAACGATTAAATTGCTTGCGGTTATGTTGTTAGTCGATTGAGAAATGGTCTTTACCTATTCTTGTCTAAGGGGCTTCGGTTTATTCAAGGCAGTAGCCTTGTAGTTTACCGCTTCCTAGGCTGTTTTGTCTCGAATAACGTGTTTTTAAATAGCTGGCTCACTAATTGCTATAACCCTGTTAACTAACGGTTAAATTGATAAATATCATTTAATCTTACTCTAAGTGCGCACTGTTAAGGTGCATGTATTCGATCTAAAAATATGACGATGCACTATAGAAAAGCTTTCAGTTTTATTATTAGGGGCGTTTTATGCTATTTGGCCGCAAAGATCGAAAAGCAATTACCATTGCAGATAAACAGGTTGTTGAGTGGAAGTACACAACGTGTGGTTATTGCTCAACCGGTTGCTCCATTGATGTAGGTTTGGATGCAGAGGGTAAGGCAGTTGCAACACGTGGTACGGCTGATGCGGACGTAAATCGGGGTAAGTTGTGCATAAAGGGAGTTTTTGAACATCACTTATTTGATTCGGCCGGTCGAGGTCTAGCTCCACTTATGCGAGAAAAGACCTTTGATCCTTACCAAAAAACAGATTGGGATAGTGCATTAGATAAAACCGCATCAGAAATTAAGCGTATTCAGAAAACCTACGGCAGAGATTCTTTTGCCGTCGTGTCTACTGGCCAGATTCTAACTGAAGAGTTTTACACATTAGGCAAGCTGGTGAGAGGCTGTATTGGCACTAATAACTATGATGGGAACACTACATTATGCATGGCCTCTGCGGTGTCTGGTTACAAGCGCTCTTTTGGTTCAGATGGCCCTCCTGGTTGTTATGATGATTTTGAGCATACTGATTGCTTAATTGCTTTTGGTTCAAATCTGCCAGAACAACACCCTATTATTTACTGGCGTTTAAAAGAAGCCTTAGAAAAACGAAAGTTCCCACTGATTGTTGTTGACCCCCGTGTCACGATGCTCGCTCAGTTTGCTGATATTCACTTACCCATTACCCCTGGTACCGATGTTGTTTTAATTAATAGCCTAATGTACGTGATTCTGGATGAAGGTCTGGAAGATAGAGACTATATCAACGCCCATACTGATGGAATTGAGGCAGTGGAAGCAGCCGTTAAAGGCTATGACCCTGTTTCTGCCGCGAAGGTGTGTGGTATTGATGAAGATACTATTCGCACGGTAGCTAGAATCTATGCTAAAGCCGGTGCAGCTATGAGCATTTGGACTATGGGCATTAACCAAAGCACTCATGGTTCAGATGGCGTTGTGAATATTAATAACCTGAACTTGATTACAGGCAACATTGGTAAGCCTGGTAGCACAAGCCTTTCTATTACAGGGCAGTGTAATGCGATGGGAACCCGTGAATGGTCATCATGTTCGGGTTTACCGGGTTATCGTTATCTTGAAAACCAAGCCGACCGTGACAAAATTGCTGATTATTGGGGGATTGATGAATCATTCTTCCCAGAAAAACGTGGCCTGCAACAAACGGACATTTTTTCTGCTATAGAAACTGGCGAGATCAAAGGCTTATGGCTGGTTGCTACTAACCCGATGACTTCAATGCCAAATACCTCCCGTATTCGTAAAATACTTGAGAAACTTGAGTTCTTAGTGGTTCAAGACACCTACGGTGATGTTGAAACCAATCAATATTCTCATGTGTATTTACCGGGCGCTGTGTGGGCAGAAAAAGAAGGTTGTTTCACCAACACTGAACGACGAGTGAATTTGGTTCGTGCCGTGGTTAAGCCAAAAGGAGATTCAAAAACTGATTTTTGGATTTTTAACCAAATGGCTAAGCGTTTCTCTAACGGTGAAAAAATCCATTTCCCTGAAACGTCATCAGAAGCATTCCAAGAAATGGCGGAGCTTTCAAAAGGAGAGGGCAGAACCCTTGATATCTCTGGCATGACTCATGACAAAATTGAAGAAGCGAGAGGTATTCAATGGCCTTTCAGTGAAGATGATGAAGGCTTAAAAGGTAACCCTCGTTTATATACCGACGGACATTTTCAAACAAAGAGCGGCAAGGCTAATTTAATACCCGTTATATTCAAAGACAACAACGAATGCCCTGATGAGCAATATCCGTTTTGGATGAACAGCGGTCGTGTGGTTGAACATTTTCATAGCCGAACTAAAACAGGAAAGATAGGTAACTTAAATAAGTTTAGCCCAACCCCTTATATGGAAATGAACCCCGATGCCGCTAGAGACCTAGGGGTTGATCATCAATCTTATGTGCGCATCACTTCTCGCCGTGGAGATGCGGTTGTTATGGTGCAGCTTACTCAACGTGTACCCAGAAACATGGTGTTTATACCCTTTCACTTTCATGACTGTGTAAACCGAGTCTCGCTGGGTTTGTTAGATGAGCATTCCCGTCAGCCTGCTTTTAAGCAGTGCGCGATTCGTATTGAACCGATTGATCAGGCATTGGCTGGTCAGCTTAATGCTGAACGCAGAACATTTTAAGGAGCTGAGATGATAGATTTATTAGTAAAAGCACGAGATCGTCTTGACCAAATTGGCGCGGATACAAAGCCTAAAAATACCGAAGCACGACCCCATTTTGAAGTGAGAGATAGTGAACAAGGTTATGCGAAACTCTATGACCCTACGGCTGAAAAAGAAAACCGTTATGGTGTGAAGATAGACTTACTGGATTTAACGAAAGAAACATTACCCGAAGCATTGCCAAAAGATCGGTCTATGCATATTAATGAAAACCCTGAAGTCGGTTCTAACCCAAACCGAAACAAGCAGCATGGCTTCCACTTTACTGCTGATAATTGCATTGGTTGTCATGCTTGTGAAGCGGCTTGCTCTGAGAAGAATGACAACCCTGCGCACATCGCGTTTCGTTCAGTAGGCTATGTAGAAGGGGGGAGTTATCCAGACTACAAACGCCTTAATATTTCTATGGCCTGTAATCACTGTGACGACCCTGTTTGTTTAAAAGGTTGTCCCACCCGCGCTTACACCAAACACGCAGAATATGGTGCAGTACTACAAGACTCTGACACCTGTTTTGGCTGTGGTTATTGTACCTGGGTGTGCCCCTACAACGCGCCACAACTTGACCCGATTAAAGGTGAGGTATCTAAGTGTAATATGTGTGTTGATCGCCTTGAAGAGGGTCTTAAACCGGCCTGTGTGTCAGCTTGTTTGGGTAACGCCCTAGATTTTGGTGTAATTGAAAATACACCAGAAAGTCGTGAACAGACTAAAACCTCTATTCCCGGTTTTCCAGACCCTTCTATTACGCAACCGAATATACGTTTTCAGCAAACACGCTCAATGCCTGATGAGATGTCTCGTACCGACTCAATGCCTCTTAAGTATCACAAAGAAGAAGACGGAACATTCCGTTCAGTGGTTGATGAAAAAGCAGGTAAGGATAAATCATGGAACCTAGCGCGCTTAAGTTCTCGTGAGAACCCTTTGGTTATGTTTACGATGTGTACTCAGGCTGTAATTGGGGCTTTCCTAATGACCTTTTTAGGGCCTCTGCTCGGCATAGATGCATTCACCGCTGTAAAAGAGAGTGCAGTATACTTCCCTATGTTGATTTCACTTATTGTGATTCAAGCCGGTGTATTAGTACTTTCGACCTTGCACTTGGGTAAACCTTTACGCTTTTACCGCGGTTTTAACAACCTGCGTTACTCTCCATTGAGTCGAGAGGCTTTAGGTATTGCGATGTTCTTTACTGGCCTGGCGGGGTATACCTTCTTTGAAATTCTGAATGTATGGTTAGATCATTGGTTCTTAGATGCCGTGGTTATTGTTTTAGGTGCTTTTGCAACACTATCTGCTCTAATTGGTTTGTATTTCATGCACTGTATTTACCGTATAGAAGCGCGTCCGTTTTGGAATCACTGGCAAGTGCTTACATCGTTCTTCGGTACGATGTTTAGTGTTGGTGGCATTTTGCTGGGGTTATTTGTTATTACCTCTATGGCGATACAAGGCGAGGATTACAGTGTATTGCTATCGATACTAGGAGGCTTAGTCGCTATTGGTTTGGTTGCAGAGTCAATAGGCTTAGTGTCTCACGCGCGTTACCTGAATACAGAAAGTGGTGAAGGTGCCGCCGCACACTATATTCAATCAACCACCTTTGGTAAGACTTACTTGTTAAGGAATAGCTTGATTGGACTGGGTGTGATTACCTCAATCGCTGTAGCCGTGATTGCCCCGTCAGGTTGGATGGCCATGACCTTAGTTGTGTTACTTTCATTAACGGTGGTTGCCGCACTATTTGCAGGTCGAGCATTGTTCTACATATTAGTTATACCAACAACTATGCCGGGAGCCTTCTTTTGGAAGAACAAAGGCTTTGAGCAGCATGCGCGAGATATTGGTTTGGCTGATATGCCTCAGGTGGGGGTAGTGCCTGATCTTCATTGATGGCATTTAATAAACCAGAGTATTGCTAAAATCAACCAGCGGCTGCAACGGAAGTTTTCTCGGTTAGCTGGTTATTAAAATCCAAAATATATTCTTTACTTAGAAGGTATACTTAATAATGTCTAACACCACTAAGATCTGTAGCGGTCGCCAAGAACAACTAGATCTCTTAAACAAAGTACTTTCTCAACAACCTGATTATGTATTTGGTATGAATATAATGGTCATAGAGTATGAAAACGGTGAGCTTGAGTGGAGTGGTGATACTACTTACCCTAATTCAGAAGCAATATATACTCGAGTTTTAAAAGAAAACCTACACAAGTTCCAGTTAGAGTGAGAGTATTAAAAATTCAAGTAATATGATAATAAAACAGTAGGTACAATAAAGGTAAATAATATGAATATAAAAAATATAATAATGGCGGTTATTGTAAATTTATTAGTAATCAGTTCTAGTTATGCTGAACCGATTCTTAGTGAAGAGACGGTTAAGAATATAGGCGAAGAATTGGCTGCCGCTGTAAAGAGTGGAGACATTTCAGTATTTGAAAAATATATGTACTCCGGAAGTAAAATTATTGTTGATATGGACCCTGCATTAAACACGGGTAAACAAGAAATCCCGTATGAAGAATATATCAAAATAGCTAAGATGAGCCTGAAAATCATGCAAAATGCAGATATTCATGATGAGCTTATATCCATCTCTGTTGATAAGGATAAAAACCAAGCCACGATCGAAGAAAAAACAACCGCCACGTTTGAAATGATGGGTATGAAAATTGAAGATGTTTCTCTTAACAAAACAACCTATGGTGTTGTTGAGGGAGAAATCAAAGTATTAATTACCGAAGATGAACTGCTTAGTACAACACAAATAAAGTAAACCAAACAATCAAAGGCCGCCGCTACGGAGTTGGACCTTTGCAGCATTATATCAACCACATTCCGGATTAATTCATGCCTACTTTACTTATAGTTATAGCCTCAACATTATTAGCTGGTTTGGCTATGGCTTTAGGTGCCGCAATTGCATGTTTTGAAAAAATTGCGAATGAGTGGGTTGAAGAAGAATTTAGGCATGGTGTCATGGCTTTTGGAGGCGGAGCGCTTTTGTCAGCTGTTGCCTTAGTTTTAGTTCCTGAGGGTATAGAGAACCTTAACCCATTATCTGCTTGTCTCTGGTTTATAGTGGGGGGGCTTACTTTTATGCTCCTTGATATTTATCTTAAAAAAATAAATACCCCTGCGAGTCAACTTGCAGCAATGTTGTCTGATTTTATTCCAGAGTCAATCGCACTTGGTGCGGCATTTGCGACGGGAAATAGTAGCGCATTTTTACTTGCCGCCTTAATTGCACTGCAAAATTTACCTGAAGGATTTAGTGCATACCGAGAATTAAATTCAACTTCAGCTTATACACCTAAAAAAATTATAATCATGTTTTCTTTAATGGCAGTACTAGGCCCTATCGCTGGCGTGTCTGGTTATCTTTGGTTGTCAGACTATCCAGAAGCTATTTCGGCGATCATGCTTTTTGCCTCCGGTGGTATCCTCTATTCAATATTCCAAGATTTAGCACCAAAAGTGAAACTAGAAAAGCACTGGATACCTCCAATGGGGGCTGTACTAGGGTTTGTTTTTGGTATGTTTGGTTTAATGATTACAACATAGTGAAATATGAAAACGCCTGATAGAAAAACAGTTTCTCAACTTGAGGCCCTTCCAAATATTGGAAAAGCCATCAGCAAAGACCTTCGCTTGATAGGGGTTGAATATCCTCAAGAGTTGATAGGGAAAAATGCATTTCAGCTGTACCACCTACTTTGCAATAAAAAATCTCAACGAATAGACCACTGTGTAATTGATGTATTTATGTCTGTCATTCATTACATGGAAGGTGGGTCAGCACAGCCTTGGTGGATGTTTACAGAAAAACGGAAGTTGATCATAAAAGAAAATGACTTAGATAAAACTTGAATTAATCATAGGTGTAATTTATATCTTCGATGTTGCTACTGCTATCTATGCTCTGGCACCATATTGGAGGACAACCTTACGATTGACCTGCATCCAAAATATGGCGCTTCAAGTTACCCTGAGCATGGTGATAATGCGGCGTTATTAATCCGTAATGCTCATGTTGGCATGGAGATTTGCATTAAAAAATCGACTCCCTATCACAATCATTAGCACTTGCTGTTCAAGAATTTTGAGGCGCTTTTGTCGTTTGGATTTATCCATATCCATTACATTTAGGATATAGGTTATCAGTAAAGAAAAGATCGCATCTGATTCAAGGGCAAACTCACCTCGACCGACACTTTTTGTTGCGACTGATTGTTTCATATTTTCTGCAAGATCTTTCCGCATAATCGACATCTCACGACGTATCGTTTTACGATACTCCTGATTAGGGTTAAACCACTGCATAATTAACAGACGCAGCACAGATTCAAATTCATTTACATAAAGTAAAAATTGTTGCAGTAACAGCTTTAATGCTTGTTCCAAGTCTTCATTTGTCATCAGCTTGCGGGCAGATCGCGCTATACTTCGTAGGCGAGTGAGGCATTCATCCACAAGCGCGATACCCAGTTCATCCATATCAGCAAAGTGATTGTATATTGATGGTGCCGCCATTTCGGCGGCTCTTGCTACTTCCCTTAGACCAAGCTCGTTGGGGCTACGGCCTTCCTCTACCAATTGCAGAGCCGCAATGAGAATTCGGTGGCGTGTTACCTCTTTGCGATCAGTTCGAGATCGAGAGGGTTTGATGGATTTGGGGGAGGTCGCGTTTGTTGAAGCGTTCATTCTAAAGGATAACCTGCATTTTTTTGTAAACATACAGTTGTTAGTTTATCGCTATTAATTAAAACGATCAAACATAGTAAATATAAAAGTTGACTTATACCTTTCAAATACTTACTTTAACTAACAACTGTTAGGTAAAGTAAAGTTACACATGAATTATTTGATTATTGGTGCGTCAGAATCTGAAAGCAAACGGAATGACATCCGATAAGAGCAATTTTATTCATAAATCCAGAGTAGAGTAAACGATGAGCAACCCGAAAGTAGAACGTTCAAGGGATAAAGTCTTGTTTCGTAGACCAAAAATTTTGCCTTATTTTAAGCGTGCAAAAGACCATTGGGTATGGAACACAAAGAGTATCTTTAAATCCCAGAGTGCTTTAGAAGAAAGAGTGAATGGTAAAGTTGTTTTACTCACTGGCGCCAGTTCCGGAATTGGCGCTGTGGTTGCCCTTCGATTAGCTTTTGCTGGCGCAAAGGTGATTTTAGTTGCTCGCTCGAAAGATAAGCTAGAAGAAATCGCTGAAGATATTCGAGATCAGGGAGGTAATGCTTTTGTTTATCCTGCAAATCTTGCTGATGGTGAAGATTGCGATCGTGTGTGCCAGCAAGTCATTCAAGAGCATGGCGGAGTCGACATTCTAATTAATAGTGCTGGGCGTTCCATTCGTAGATCCATTAAATTCAGCTTTGACCGCTTCCATGATTACGAGCGTACCATGCAAATCAATTACTTCGGTGCCATTCGAATGGCAATGAATTTATTGCCGGGTATGCTGGAAAGAAATGAAGGTCATATCATCAATGTTTCAACCGTTGGTGTACAAGCATTACCCGCACGTTTTTCTGCCTATTTAGGGTCGAAATGTGCCCTGGAAGGATGGAGTTGCGCAGCTGCTAATGAATTGGCACACACCGGCGTGACGGTTTCAACCATTAACTATCCGCTAGTACGTACGCCAATGATAGCCCCCACGAAAATCTATGATTACATACCGGTTATGTCACCCGAGAAAGCCGTGGACTGGATGCTGGATATGATTGTTACGCGTAATAAGCGTAAATTAGGCCCCTTGGGGTTAGCTGCTCAAGGTATGTATTACACGCTACCAAAAATTTCAGAGACCATTGTAAATATTAGTTATCAAATGGTGTATGAAGTACCCCCCCTAAATTATAGTAAACAAAGGCCAATCAAAACCAAAGAAGAATGCTCCGAAAAGAAAGCCTAATTGCCTTTAGTCTGAATGAAGACGGATTATCGTTACTTGATTTTTATACTCGGTAGCGTTGATCTAATTCGTTTCTTAATCAGTTCAGGTATTTTTAATGGAATAATTTCTTGGATTATTTTAAGTAGATAACGTAGAAGATTGGCTCGTTTAAACCAAAGTAATTTATGGATTTTCGCTTTCATAGGGTAATACCCTTCTAACACCAGTTTGTCGATACAGTCTGTATTGTCGCTTCTGCTGTAGTGGGTTAAATCAAGAGAGATAACAATATCTGCACGCTTTAATTGGTCGCGTGTTTTTAGGTCCATACAAATATCAACGGCATTGCTAAGTACATCGAGCATATTTGAAGGTTCGGGATATTTTATAACGCCATTCAGATCAATGCCTACAATAATGCCTGCCCCTAGGTCTTCAAGTAGTGACACGGGGACGTTTTCTACAATTCCTCCGTCAACCAGTGTGCGGCCATTGACTTCAACAGGGACAAAAACACCGGGCACGGCTACCGAAGCGCACACCGCATCGGCCAGATTACCCTTTTCAAATACCACTTGTTCACCACTAATAATATCGGTGGTGCATATGGCTAAAGGAATGTGAGCAGACTCTATTGACACATCCCCTAAATCACGATGAATCATGGTGCGTATTTGGTCTGTGGTAAATAGCCCGCTCATTTTTAGCAGGCTAAAACTCGTCATACGTTTAAAGCTAAGCTGCTCGCCTAGTTCAAGTATATCGTCTGCACTTTTTCCAAAGGCATAATAAGCGGCTACTAATGCGCCAATACTAGTGCCAGACAGGTATGAAATTTCAACCTGTTCTTCTTCAAATGCTTTTAGTACGCCAATATGGGCTATACCTTTTGCAGCTCCGCCACCTAGAGCCAAGCCTATAGATGTGTTGAACGGATTCCATTTCATTAACTAATCTCTATACAGGTAACGGGTGGCTACTTTAAGTATTGTTATAACACTATTCAAGGTGTTATTGCTTACCATATCATTAAGCTAGGTTAATCATGAATAGACGTAACTGTTAATGATTGGGCAATTGCTCGAAAAGCCGCGACTGTTTCATGGGCTGATTCAAAATCATTATCCATAAAATTACGATTTACTGAGTTTTTAACAATTACCACATTCGCTTTTTGGTTAACATAAATAAATTGATCATAAATACCAATCGCCATGAACTCTTGGTCAGCATCAACAGGAATCCACCACTGATAACCATAGCCCAGTAGCATGTCAGAGCCTTTACGTTTACCTGGTTTAAGATAGTCTGCGTCTGGCGTTACAGAGCTATTAACCCATGCCTCTGGTATTACCTGCTTGCCATTCCAGCGCCCTTTATCAAGGTATAACTTGCCAAGCTTGGCAAAATCACGCGTACGCATATTTAAACCGCCTAGCACCATAGGCTCTCCCTTGGTGTCAGTAATAAATAAGGTGCTTGCTTCTGGTTGTATTTCAGACCACAAATATTTATTAAAATACTCGACAATATTTTGTCCGGTTGCTTTACGTAGAACCATACCCAGTACATGAGTGTCTATGCTGACATAATGTAAGTACGTGCCAGGTTCTCGTTCATTAACCAATTCACTAGCAAATTCATCAAAGGACCCGCCCAATGCCATTACTCGACCAAAACGGCTAATGTCTGAAGTAAAATCTCCATAGTCTTCATTAAAGCGAATACCGCTCGACATTTGCAATACATGTTTTATAGATACCCCTTCATAACCGCTTCCTATCAACTCGGGTACATAGTCAGTGACGGCCTCATCAAGGCTTTTAATGGCGCCTTGTTCTACAGCAACACCAAACATGGCCGATAAAAAAGATTTAGACATGGACCAAGAAATACGTCGATCTTCAGCATTAGTTCCTTTGTAGTAGGACTCATGCGTTATTGTATCTCCCTTGATAATAACTAATGCAGTGGTCTGACTGCGCGCGATAAAATCATTTAGTGAACGCGTTTCTTCTTGATATAGAAACGTTTTAGGTAACTCAACTGGTTTGTTTTCAAAATAGTAAGGTTTTGACGTGCTGGTAATTTCTACCGTAGGGAATAAACGATCCATATGACTGAAGTTTTCGACAATTACATCTTCATCAAACAATCTCATTGTGCTGTACAGTTGCAGGGCGCGTTGCCAGTTTAGGATTAAAATAATACTACTGATTGCGATTAAGGGCAGGATAAGCCTTAAGCTGATTTTTATTGTCTTGGTCATTGTTAGGGGCCGCCGGTTAAATAATATTTTTATGGTTAGTAGTAGTTGATAGTATATTGATCGATCGATAAATAAAAGGTTTGTGGAGATATTTTGCCAGTTAGGTATATAATCTGCTGCACATGAGCCACTAATTCCTCCTCAAAATAATGAGAAATTCTGTCACTATGGGTCGACCTAATAAAAGTGAAGAAAAACGCCAACAAATTTTAGACGCGTTTGAGCGAATAATCCTGAAAGAGGGATATGCGAAAGCTTCACAGCGTAAAATTGCTGAAGAAGCAAAGGTCAACCAGCCGATGATTCATCATTACTTTGCAGGAAGTGATGAGTTATTAGATGCACTCTTAAAAAGAGTCGTTAACCGATACAGAGAAGCACTAAGCCAGTTTATTCAGCAACAAACTGACCCATCCGTAGAAAACTTAATGAGTTTTGTTTGCTCAGAAAAGTTTCATCAAATAAGTCTTCAGAATAGCGTGTTCTTTGCGTTAATTGGTCAGGGAGGCCACCAAAATAGTGTTTTTAATAAAATGGCTGGGGTCTATCAAGAGTTCTTACAAACGGTAATTCACCTCCTTAAATCGGCTAACATTAAGAACCCCGAGCGAGTGGCTTATCTAACCATGTGTTTTATTATTGGTCATGACTGGGCTAAGAAACTAGGCTTTGGTGAAACAAGGAATACCGAAATGGCTGAGAACCTTGTAAACCTAACAAGGGTGGGGGTGTAGGATCTATTTAGTTCAATATACTTTTTGGTGTAAAGTAAACCAATAAACAGCCGATAAGGCCACTAGGCATATTTAATATGGAGTGGCGTAATGGATTCACCGTCTATAAATAACACTTCCCTGAACGTTGGGGCTAATAAGCTAACAGCACCTGCAATTCATCAAGGCGATAAAAATATTCTTGCTATGGAGGCCTCACTCTCTCCAGTGCTTGCAAGCCCCAATAGCACAAGCCTGACTGTCAATTTGCAAGCAAGCCCTGAAGTTATTCTTATAGAAGTGCTTGACCAGAGCTTAATCGATGAGTTTGCCCGAACTTTTCCTAGAGAAAAATGGGTAGAAGTAACATCTGAATTTTATTCAAACCCCAAAACCCTTGAGCAAGTTGAAAATCGTTTTATTGGTGCCGCAGGTCAACAACTTTATTATGGTGAGCGTGACGGCTATGATTTTAGTGCTATGGATGAAACCGTAAATGCGGTTAGTCAGGCTTTGCAAGATGGTTACCTTGGGGCAGGTGATATTTTGAATGGCTTGGGTATGCTGGACGAAACCGTAAGTGAGTATATGCAAAAAAGTCAGGCTCGCTTAACCAGTGATATTAATTCATTAAAAAATGACTATCAGAATGGTGTTAATCGGGGCTATAACTCAAACCTTACCCGACGAGATAGCTTTTCATTACAAGTAAAAACCAGTGATGGTGATGTAATTAATATTGATTTGAGGTATGCCGATGAACGTAAGCCAAAAAATGAATATTCAAGTCATGTGTTAGCACGTGAAATTTCAGTCAGTTACAAGGTGGAAGGTGACTTAAGCAAAGGAGAGAAAGAAGCGTTAAATGATTTAATGAACGGATTAGGTGCGCTTGCTGATCGTTTTTTTGCCGGTAAAGGGGATTTAACAGAACTCTCTGATTTAGATGTTTTTGGGCAAGGTGAGTTAAGCAGCTACTCATTGTCATTAAAGGATTATAAAGATAAAGAAGGCGAGGAGCTTCAAACCTTGCTGGTTGAGTATAGTGTGAATAAGCACTTATCAGAGCATTCACTTACCGCGCTGTATGAAGATCAAACAGATGTAGGTGAAAATGGTACTGATAATTATAAGCTTAATATTACCTCTAGTTTGCAAGCCGCAGGGTTTGATTTATTTACTGTAGAAGGTCAAGGGAAAATAGCCGCTTCGGCAAGCAATAATTTGAAATTACTAGAAAACCAAATTGATTTTTCAGTAGATCAACTGAATGAGAAAGACACTCAAGCTGATGCGTTTTATATGAGTGGGTTAAGCAAAATGTTAGGTGGCGCTTTGGCGAAAGTGGCCACTCAAGAGGCTGTGGCGGCTATCTTGCCTGACCCTATTCAAGTATCTACGCAGCTTTTTAAGGGTGTGGTTCAGCAGCACCCGGAATATCAGGCTCTGGCACAGACAGAAAAACAGCATCTCGACCAAGTGCTATCCGGTTTGTCAGATTTTAGTGCAGAATTTAGCGCTAAACGAGAGTTTCTTGATAGCAGAAAAGGGGAGAGGGAGATGACACTCACTTTAGGTCAAAAAACAGAGATTGAACAATACCAAACTAATAATGGTTTTACCGAAGATATAGAGCAAACGGATTCCTTTAAATTAGACATCACCCAGCAAGAATTACGTAAACAAGGTGCTCAACGGGTGGTAGAGCATATTGATATTGACCGAGAGGCCAAGAGAGCGGCTGAATATGTTGACGGGGAGCTCATTGCTCATTATGCACAAGAGAAGCAATCAGCTGAGCGCCAAGTGGCTAACTTTCTCGAAGATCCTGTCGGTTATACAACGAAAGAAAGGTTAGCGAAACCGCTGAATACTATGTCTGAAGAGGCTAGCTTTATTCGTTTGAGACGAGAAATGGATCAGTTATTTAATGTTTCCAAAAAGCATTCAGAATAGCCCCTGTCACAATAAACCCTCCTCCTAGAATAACCCAAAAATCAGGTATCTCACTAAAGATCATCCAGCCCAGTATTACCGCAAACACCACTTGAAGGTAGGAGAACGCGGTTGCTCTGCCGGCCGCTTCTGTTTTCATTGCTTTGGTGAGGCCTATTTGGCCAACTTGCGTGAAGATACCTACTAATAATAATATAAAACATGTCCAGATATCAGGCATTACAAAATCACGACCTAATAAGACGATAGATATGGGTAATGCAATCAGCGGGAAGTAAAAAATAATAACAGACGCATCTTCAGTTTCATTTAGTTTTCGAACCAATACATAGGCGATGGCGCTGCCAAATGCGCCTAGCAAAGCCGCACCCATCGCAAAATATGAGAGATCATTACCTGTTAAACCAAAAATGATTTCTGGGCGTGCAATAAATAATAAGCCGATAAAGCTGCAGATAATACTTAATATAAGCGATAAATGAATGTGTTCTTTTAAGAATATTAACGCCAGTATTGCCGTGAACATAGGGTGTAAATACTGTAAAACAGTGGCTTCAGCTAAGGGGAGGTGAGTGACGGAGTAGTAGACACAAATTAAGGCTACAACACCGACAGCCCCTCTTGCCACCAGTAAATGTTTTTTGTGACCTAAAAGTGAAATGCCTTTTCGTTTTACATCAACATAGCTTAAGGCCAGAGACACCAAAGCACGGGCCGCTACAATTTCTAAAACGGGAATGCCTTGCTGACTTGCCAGCTTCACGCACACAGCCATAATTGAAAAGCCAAAGGCGCTGAGTATCATGTAACGCATGCCGAGTGAAAACAATATAGAGCACCTGATATAAATGAAGCCTATTATATCGGTATCCTTTATATTATTAAAATGATAAAAAAAGGACAGTTTTAATGGCTAATAAAATTTCTTCCGATGTCTTGGTGGTGGGTGGGGGTATTAGCGGTATCGTTACCGCATTGGAGCTGCTACGTGCTGGTAAAACCGTTACTCTAGTTGATCGTGACACGCCAGAGCGTCTTGGTGGATTGGCGTTATGGGCTTTTGGGGGGATGATGTTGGTTGGTACCTCGCTGCAGGCATCGATGAAAATCCCCGATTCGCCTGAGCGTGCTCTACGTGACTGGATTCGCTTCGGGGAACTAGATAGCGACGACAAGCATTCGCTCAACTGGGCGAAATATTATGTCGAAAATTCCTGTACTGAGGTGTTCGACTGGTTGAAAAACGAAGGCGTTAAGTTTATGCCTGCGGTCAACTGGGTTGAGCGTGGTATGTATGGTAATGGTAATAGTGTACCTCGTTATCATGTGGTGTGGGGTACGTCTCGTGAGCTTACGCGTACAATGATTGCTGCAATGCATACCGCCAATAAGGATAATCGTTTAACCTTGCTGCATCGACACCGTATTTCTGAGTTGGTTTCTTCATTGACACCCAAGGGTGACCGGGTGGTCGGTGCGTTAGGTGTTAATGAAGAAACGGGTGAGCAGATTGAATTTCATGCGCCAGTCGTGGTGATGGCTACCGGCGGTATTAATGGCAGCCATCCAGAGTGTCGTCGTAACTGGCCGAAACACCGTGCATTGCCAGATACCATGCTTAATGGTGCTCACCCTTATGCCGACGGTAAGCTGCATCATGAAGTTGAGAATAAACTGGGCGGTTATATTGTGAACGCAGGTGAAATGTGGAATTACGCGGCGGGTTTTCCACATCCATATCCGCATTTTGAAGGCCATGGTTTATCCACTATTCCGTGTAAATCGGCACTTTGGCTCAATAGCGAAGGTAAGCGTATTGGTCCGAAACCTTTGGTTACCGGATTTGATACTCACGAGTTATGCCAGCGAGTAGCGCAACAGGAAAAACCTTGGACTTGGCACTTACTTAACTGGCGCATTGCCATTAAAGAATTTGCAATTTCTGGTGCAGAGCACAACCAGCGAATTCGTGATAAGCAGTTTATCCGTTTCGCGAAAGAACTGTTGTTGGGTAATAAAAATCTTATCAAACAAATGGCAAGCGAAAGTAGGGATTTTCTGGTGGATGATACCTTGGAAGGTCTAACGGAAAAAATGAATGCTCTGACGTGTTCTCAGGACATTGCTCCAGCAGTGTTACAAGCGACCGCAGACGAATTTGATGAAAATTTTGACAAGGGTAACCAACTGGAAAACGACGATCAGATTCGTAATATTCTTCACGCTCGACAGTGGGGACCAGACAAGCTACGTACCTGCAAACCTGCACCGATACAAAAAACGGGAGCCGGCCCTTTTATTGCTATTCGTATGCAACTGGTTACTCGTAAAAGTCTCGGTGGTTTATGCACCGATATTGATTGCAAAGTAGTGGGAGCCGAAGACCAACCGGTACTCGGATTATACTGCGTCGGTGAAGCCGCAGGGTTTGGCGGCGGTGGTTCCAATGGCAAACGATCACTGGAAGGTACTTTCCTGCCGGGTTGTATTATGACAGCCCGTAAAGCAGCCCGATCAATTATTAGCGATACCCATATCAGCGAAGACGCAGTAGGAGAATTATAAATGCCAAATGGCGCACAAGCTCTAATGAAAACCCTGGTCGATGCTGGCGTGGAAGTGTGTTTCACTAACCCTGGCACCAGTGAAATGCATTTTGTAGCCGCTCTTGATAACGAACCAAAAATGAAGGCGGTACTGGCTCTATTTGAAGGTGTGGCTACGGGCGCCGCCGATGGCTACGCGCGTATGGCAGATAAACCCGCTGCTACTTTGCTGCACTTGGGGTGTGGTTTAGGTAATGGTTTGGCGAACCTGCACAATGCCCGTAAAGGCAAGGTGCCTATGATTAATATCGTGGGTGATCATGCGACCCACCATGTGAAATATGATGCCCAGCTACAATCGGATATTGAAACCGTTGCTCGCAATGTGTCCCCTGGGTTTGTCCGTACCTCACAAACTACTGAAGCACTTTGTAAAGATACCGCCGATGCGATCACTGCAGCACGTGGTTTACCAGGCCAAGTAGCGACCTTGATTCTACCTGCGGATGTTTCTTGGGGTGAGGGTGGCGTACCTTGTGATGTGCCTCCTCAAGCCTCTGCTCCCGTAGCAGATGATGCCTTGGTCGAAGGCATTGCCGCCGCCATTCGCTCAGGTAAAAAATCGGCGTTTTTATTAGGAGGGCGTGCATTACGTGAGCCAAGCTTGTTGGCGGCTGCCAAAATTGCGGCTAATAACGGCGTGAAAATGTTTGCTGAAACCTTTCCTGTTCGTATTGAGCGTGGCGCAGGTTTACCCCCAGTAGAAAGGATTGCCTATCTGGCGGAACTAGCCAGCATACAATTGGCAGATGTAGATAACCTGATTCTGCTAGATTGCAAAGCCCCTGTCTCTTTCTTTGCTTACCCGGGTAAAAAAAGTTATCTAGTGCCAGATAGTTGCACGGTACATACTCTGGCCAGTCCGGAGCATGATACGACGGCTAGCCTGAATAAACTCGCCGACGCTTTAGGTGCTTCTCAGACAATACCCATGTTGCAGGAGCCGAAACGCCCTGATTTTCCACGTGGAGATCTCACTGCCGAAAAAGTGTGTAAAGCTGTGGGTCACTTATTGCCAGAAAATGCCATTATTGTTGATGAAGCCATTACCTCTGGTCTGATGCTAAATGTTATGACCGAGGGCGCGCCACGTCACGATATGATTACCCTTACTGGAGGTGCTATAGGACAAGGCTTGCCTAATGCTGTTGGTGCGGCGATTGCCTGCCCTGATCGCCCTGTAATGGCGCTGATTGGTGATGGCACCGCTATGTATACCAATCAAGCGTTGTGGACTATGGCGCGCGAACAGTTGAATGTTACTAGCATTATTTTTAACAATGCTTCTTATTCAGTGCTCAATATTGAGCTGGAGCGTGTGGGTGTAGAGTCTGTTGGTGAAAAAGCTAAGTCCCAGTTGGATCTGAGTGGCCCTGTCCTAAATTTCTCGCAATTGGCCCAAGGTATGGGGGTTCATGGTGTGCGCGTTAGCACTGCCGAAGAGTTCAATAAAGCGTTGGAGTATGCGTTGGCGTATTCGGGGCCAAACTTGATTGAAGTGATGGTGCCGGAATCTCTAAATGGAGTGAAACGTAAGGTCTTGCCTTGGTTATTACGCTCTCTACCCAGCCTACCGTTGCCACTGACCCGAGCACTGAAGAAAAAGATTGCGCCTTGAAATATGTACATTACCAAATAACCAAGAGTAGTAATTAATGAGTATTCTTCAAGTCTCACCAAAAAATGCGCTTACAATATTGTTGGCTATTTTACTTCCGGCGGTGCTTATTGAGAGCATTGATTATTTTAATATTTTTGATGCTCGCTATCAGCGAAGTGCGATTGCTAATGGTGAGTGGTGGCGGCTATTAACCGGGCATTTAGATCATTTGAACTGGACGCACTTGTTGATGAATGGTCTGTGTTTTGCTCTAATGCTTGCACTATTTCGGCCTCTGGGAAGACCGGTGCGCACTATTATTTTGTGGTTGATTGCGTCTTTGCTTATTAGCGCTTTAATGTGGTTTTTTAGTCCGAAGGTGTACTGGTATGTGGGTTTGTCTGGTAGCCTTTATGCGCTGGTTGTGTATGCCTTAGCTACAGATACCAGTTACCCTAAAATTTTCAGAATTGCCGCATTAGGGCTTACTGGGTTTAAAATTGCGATGGAGCAGGTTAACGGCGACATCTCGTTTATGTCTAAATTAGTATCCGGCCCCGTTGCAGTTGATGCTCATCTTTATGGTGCGATTGTTGGAGTGCTGTTTGTTTTGGTTATGAGGTTAAAGGTATTTAGGTAGTAAATTAAAGGTGTATTTATACATGGCCTAAACTGTAAGCAACAATTAGAAAATACAATTCTCTTTCTTTGGAGTAACACCATACTTACTTTTATAAGCTTTAATAAAGTGAGATACGTTTCCATAACCTACTTCTAATGCGGTTTCTGTAACAGTAGGGTTGGGTTCATTTGTTGGTGTAGTATTCTGACAATAAAAATATCTTTATCTCTGATGCTGTAGAAAATGGCGTGCTTTAAGTAGTCATAACGATGAAGACACAACTCTATATTAGAAAGTTCACGTCCAATTAATGGTTGCTCAGATAAGTGTTGAAGGCAGGACTCCATTTCACCTGTATAAAAATCAGCTTGAGAGGAACCAAAATTCAAGAATGTGTATTCATAGATACCTGCAAAATCTTCAGTAGCTTTAACCGATAATTTATACACTTAGACGTTGCTTGGTCTGTTGTGCAATGTCTTTAAGAGATAATGAAGATTCACCGCTATCTAAGCCTTCTTGTAAGGCTTGCTTTAGCATGAGTTGTTGGTTTTCTTGTCCTTCTAAAAGCCTTAATGCAGAGCGCATAACTTCACTTGTTGAGCCGTACCTACCTGAATCAATCATACGTACAATAAACTCATTTAGTGAATTTCCTAAAGTAACACTCGTTGTTCTAGTCATATATCACCTACCTAATAGTGTGTTAACTATTAACACACTATAGCACTGCGTAATTTATTTTCATATAGCCTCTGGTTTAGTTAGCCACTGATAAAGAACAGGTACGACAAATAGTGTTAATAAGGTAGAAACGATAAGCCCACCAATAATAGCCCAGCCCATGGGAGACCACATTGATGAACCAGTTAATGTGAGTGGAAGTAAGCCTCCAATGGTAGTGAGCGTTGTTAAGAGTATAGGTAGTAAACGGTTTTTTCCTGATTCAACAATGGCGTTTGAAATATCTTTTTTGGTTTCTACACCCTGTTTTTTTCTGGCTGTTACTCTAATCTGGTTGGCATAATCAACCAGAATAATTGAGTTATTAACTACAATGCCGACTAGGGATGTTAAACCTACGAAGGCCGTGAATGAGAACGTGTAACCTGTGATCCAGAGCGCGAATATAGCGCCTGTAACGGCAAAGGGAATGGCGGCAAATATAATCAGCGGTTGAATAAAAGATCTAAACTGTAGTACTAGCACGGCAAAGATACCAAGCAGTGCAATAATTAATGCTTGAAGCATGCCACCAAATGACTCTTTTCGATTCTCTTGTTCTCCACCCACCAAATATTTAACCCCGTCAGGCCATGGGTATTGGTCGAGCTTTTCTATAATGTTGTTGGTGACTTGTTCTGTTTGATAGCCTGTTGCAACATCTGACGTTACTCGTGCCATTCGTTCTAAATTATGGTGCTGGAAACGAGGGATGATACTTTCCATTTCAATATCAATTAAGTGATCAAGTAAAACCATGCCTCCTGTAGGTGACTTTAAGTTCACTTCTCGTAAGGCATCGAAATGCGGTTTCTGTGAGCCTGCACGGCGGATGACGATATCATAATCTTCGCCTTGCTCGTCTCTGTAAGCGCCTACTGTTTGCCCCACTAGCGCGGTACGAATAGCCAAGTCAATCGTTTGAATAGGAATATTCAGTAGAGCAGCTTTATCGCGATTTATACGAATGCGTACGTCAACTTTATGTCTGGCTACTGGGTTGTCAACATTCACGGTGCCTGTTGTTTCTTTTACTATACTTTCAATTTCTACTGCCACTGCACGAAGTGTATTAAGGTCATCTCCCATAACACGAATGGATATAGGCGCAACATAGGGAGGGCCTTGCATAAACTCTTGAACCGTTACGCGGGAAGCAGGGAGCGCTTTAAACTCTTCTCGTAGCGTGGCAATAAAGGTATTAACATCTTGATAATCACCGGTATTCTTTAATTGTACAAATAACTGCGCATAGTTGGGTACTTCGCGCTTTGGGGTGATGTTGTAATAAATGCGGGGGTTACCTTTACCTATGTTGGTAGTAACGCTAATAACTTCGGGGTGTTGCGCCACGATTTTTTCTACGTCTACAGCTAGTGCATAGGTTTTATCGAAACTGGAACCTTCTGCCGTTTCTATGTTAACCATAATTTGTGGTTTTTCTGCTTTTGGAAACATGCTCACACCCACGCTTTTAATGAGTAATAATGATGATATCAATATTGCTAGCGAGATCGTCATTATCACCCAAGGGCGACGGAGTGAAAAAGAGAGCATGCGATGATAAGGCCCACGGGCAAAATGTTGAACTTGTTTTAATAGCCAGGGTGAGTCTTTAAACTCATTATCAAATGCAGCTTCTTTCGATATTTTACTGGCTACTGTGGTTGATGCCTTACGTGGGCTTTGTTTTAGAAAACGACTGGCCAATAGTGGGGTAAGTAATAAAGCAATAACCAATGAAGCGGTAAGCGTAATAACCACTGTAACTGGCATTGAGCGAATAAACGTGCCTGAATGACTCGGTAAAAGAAGAATAGGGAAGAACGAGAGAATGGTGGTTAATGTACCGCTGATGACGGCCCAAGCAACCTGTGATGAGCCTTTTATTGCACTGCTTAATCGGTCATGACCATCACGAAGAAATCGGCCAACATTTTCGGTAACTACAATAGCATTGTCCACAAGTAGACCTAAGGCAATGACCAGGCCTGCAATGGACATTTGTTGAATGCCAAAACCTGCAAGGTCTAACCACCCAAGACCAATAAGAATAGACATGGGGATAGCCAGTACCACCACAAATGATGCGCGAAAACCTAAGACTAAAATGCAGGTAATGCCTACCAATAGAAGGCCTTGAAGTAAATTACTGAAAAACCCACTAACCCTTTCATTTACGCTATGGCTTTGATCAATCACCGTTTCTATTTTGATGTTTTCAGGGAGTGACAGTTTAAGCGTATCTACGGCTTCGTTTAGCGCTTTAGTCACATTAAATATATTGCTACCTTTTCGCTGAATAACAGAAACAAATACTGATCGAGTGCCCTGATAGCGAGCTAAATAGCTGGGGATTTCATCTCCGAAAGTGACGTCAGCTACGTCTTTAATATAAACAACATGATCACCGCTTGAGTGAATAATGGTGCGCTTTATTTCATCGAGGCTATTAAAATCACCACTGGTTTGGACGGTAAAGCGGCGCTCACCAATGTTGATATGTCCTCCTGGAGTATTAGCCGCAGAAGAACGTAATGCTTGTGCTAGTTCAGTGAGAGATATATCGAAAGCGGCTAAACGAATCAGGTCAGCTTTCACTTGAACTTGTTGTTCTGGGTATGCTTTAACAGCTACCCGCTTAACATTTGATACACGCTCAAGTCGTGACTCTACTTGTTCTGCTACGCGTTTGAGTTCGCCGTAGGATGCGGTGGGAGAGGTAACGGCTAGCTGGAATATATTGATGTCAGCGGGTGAAATTTTGTCTGTTTTAATACGACGAATGTTGCTGGGTAAATCATCTCTAATGGTCGCAATTGCAGCGACTACATCATCGTATTTTTCATCAGGGTCACTACCATAAATAAACTCAGTTTGAATAATGGCAATGCCGTCTTCAATATCAGTTCGTATGAGGTGAATATCTTCTAATTCATTAATTGCATCTTCAATAGGGTCAACGACTAGTTTTTCCATGTCGATGGGGTTGGTGCCTGGGTAGACAATGCTTGTCATTGTCATGGGGAAATCAAACTGGGGGTCTTCTGATCGTGGCATATTGGCCAGTGATGCCGCACCGAGCGCAACGAGCAGTAAAATAACCACTAAAGTAAATTGGTGGTTTTTTATTGCAAGGGAAGGGATGTTCATTACTTTAACGCCCCTACAGAAACAATGTCTCCATCATGAAGATAGGTCGCACCTGATGTAACCACATAAGAACCTTCTTTGAGGCCTGAGCGAATAGCCACCGCATCACTTTCAAGCCATGCGATATCTACATTTCTTTGTTTTACTTCTTTAGATTCATTAATTATAAATACTTGTGCCTTGGTAGACTTGGCTTCAACAATTGCTTCTATAGGTAATAGCGCTACGGGCTCTTGTTGTGATGGTGTAATTGAAAGCCGACTAATAAAACCAGAGTGGAGGCGCAGTTCTGTGTCGCTTAAGGTGATTTCTATTTCAAATAAGTGGCTTCGGGTGTCTGCGGCGGCGCCCACTTCAGACACTTGCCCTTTTAGTACTTTACCGGGGTAAGCATCTAATTGAATAGCTGTGACATCGCCTTTATTTATTCGCACAATATCTTTATCCGTCACACCACTGCGTATAATCCAACCGCCTTTACTTAGCGACATAACAAAGGCTGTTTGAAACGGAGAAATCATTTCGTTGGCCTCAATTGCACGCTTTAAAATTCTACCGTCATCGGGGGCGATAATTATTGAGTGTAATTGGTTAAATTTAGCAATGCGTAAGTTTGATCGGGCTACTTCTAATCGGGTCTCTGCAGACTGAAGGCGCTCAACGGGTACCACTTTCTTTTTATAAAGTGCTTTGTAGCGTTCACTGTTACGCTTGGCTTCATCAAACATGGATTGTGATTGAGCGACCTGAGCATTAATTTCTTCTTGATTCAGTTGAGCTAGAAGCTGCCCTTTTTTTACCCAGTCTCCCTCATCAACCAGGATTTTTGCAACTGGCCCTGATGTTTTAAAGGATAGTCTCTGTTCAGATTTGTTAGCTAGGCGGCCACTGGCATTAATCTTCTTGCCTCGTGGCAGGTAATTTACTTCAGCTCTTTCAACTAAGAAAGTAGGGAGAGGGTTGAGTTTTGTAGGTTGCTCCGCTTGTGTATTAGAAACCATAAAAAGAGAGCTAAAAATAACGAGTAGTGTATTTTTTAAAAACATGACTTAATCCTGATAAAAATGTTGCTATGTAAACATTGTTAACATAATATTATTTTAAAGTTGTCGGTGTCAACAATGTTTTCACTTAAAACACCTTCTGTACAGTCTATGTATGTAGAAATACCAGGTTGACGATCGCGTGGTGTTGTCGCAAACTTGCCCGTGAAATAAAGGCAAGAAAATAAGATTTAAAGGAATAAAGGGTTATGGGAGTTCAGGTTCAGTCATATCATCATGGCAATCTTAAGCAGGCGCTACTTGAAACCGCGTTGGAGCATTTGAAATTACACGGGCCAGATAAAATCAGCCTACGTGCGCTAGCAAGAGATGTGGGGGTGTCTCAAACTGCGCCTTATCGCCATTTTGAAGACAAAACAGCCTTGTTAGCCGCTTTAGCGGCTGAAGGCTTTCGTCGTCTGAATCATGCTTCGGCTCTTGTAACTAGCCCTGAAAGCTCCGCTGCCAGAGCATTACAGTTGTCAGGGAAGGCCTATATTCATTTTGCATTAGATAACCCTGAGCTTTACCGCTTAATGTTTGGGCCTATGTTGAGTCCTGATGATGATTTTCCTGAACTTGAAGAGGCGGGTAATCAAGCATTCGATGTGATTGTGAGCATTGTTAGGCGTGGAATTGATAGTGGTGAATTCGTCAATAAAGATTCATTGCTGGTTGCTAACTCCACATGGGCGATGGTTCATGGCATTTCAAGCCTCATGCTTGATCGACGTTTTGATTGTGTTGAAGGTGGGATTTCTGAGTCTGTTTTGGATGAGTCACTTGATATAATCATGCTGGGTTTATTAGTCCGATAACTTTTATCTATGAACCTTATCAATATAATTAATTAGTCCTATTCTTGCTGTTATCTTAGTCTATACATATTAAGTTTTTGAGCGTTTTTCACCTTATTACTCAGGAGATTATTATGGAAAGGGTTACTATCTTTGGAAAACCTTCGTGTGGTTTTTGCCAGCGTGCCAAGCAGTTATGTGATATCAAAGGTTTTGAATATCGTTTTATTGATATTATAGATGAAGGTATTAGTAAGGCAGATTTAGAAAAAACCACCGGAACAAACGTTGAAACCGTCCCGCAGATATTTATTGGTCAGCAGTATATTGGTGGCTTCACTGAGTTTGATGCGCACGTTAGTTAGGGATATGTATTAATAGTGAGTAGTTGGGTAAATTGCAATTGAAGTTTATTGTATGTTTTTAAAATATAAACTTGGATGGAAAGATAAAAAAGGGCGGCTAAATAGCCACCCTTTTTTTAACGTAGTAGATGATTGCGTTTAAACATCAAACTCTGTGCGGAGTTTCTTTTCTACCAAGTTATTTTGTAGCTTAACGTAGTTAGGTAGACCGTTGTCTTGATAAGGAGGGTAGTCTTCGCCGCGTATTAAGGGCTCTAAATATTGACGACACTCTTCAGTTATACCAAAACCATCATCAGTAATATAATGAATTGGCATCTTTTTCTCTTGGTTAGCAACCTGGCTAAGCGGTGCTTCACCTATTGTCCATTTATAGTGCTCACCGGGCTCGCGAACAATAATAGGCATGACGGCATTACGACCTTCAATAGCAAATTCAACGGCGGCTTTACCCATAGCGTAAGCTTGCTCTACATCAGTAGCTGAAGCAATATGGCGTGCTGCGCGTTGTAGATAGTCAGCAACGGCCCAGTGGTATTTGTAACCTAGTGCCTGTTTAACAATGTTAGCTAAGGCTGGTGCAACACCGCCCAACTGAGTATGACCGAAAGCATCTTTCTGCCCTGCGTCAGCCACGAAACGGCCGTCTTCATACTGTGCGCCTTCAGAGGCAACGACAACACAATAACCGTAATTCTTCACACACTCATCAACACGCGCAAGAAACTTATCACGGTCAAAGGCTACTTCAGGGAAAAGGATAATATGGGGTGCTTCAGCCCCGTCTTTTCCTGCTAGTCCGCCTGCTGCAGCAATCCAGCCTGCGTGACGGCCCATTACTTCAAGAATAAATACTTTAGTGGATGATTCGCACATTGATGCGATATCCATAGCGGCTTCTTGCGTTGAAATAGCGACATATTTTGCCACTGAGCCGAAACCTGGGCAGTTGTCTGTAAAGGGGAGGTCGTTGTCAACCGTCTTTGGCACACCGATACAGGTAATCGGGTAGCCCATTTTCTCGCTCAGTTGAGATACTTTGTAAGCGGTATCTTGGGAGTCGCCACCACCATTGTAGAAAAAGTAACCGATGTCGTGTGCGCGGAAAACTTCGATTAAACGCTCATATTCACGCTTATTTTCTTCGAAGTTTTTGAGTTTGTAGCGGCAAGAGCCAAATGCCCCGCTTGGTGTATAGCGAAGGGCTGCAATGTCTTCTTTAGTTTCGAGGCTTGTATCAATGAGTTCTTCACGAAGCGCACCGATAATTCCGTTGCGTCCTGCGTATACAGTCCCAATTTTATCGCTATTAGCTCTAGCGGTTTCTATTAAGCCACATGCTGATGCATTGATAACAGCTGTAACACCACCAGATTGAGCATAGAACGCGTTTTTAATCGACATTACCCTGTAGCCTCTAAAAGTATGGAATTCTGGCGCGCATGATACGTTGATTTATTATAAAAATCGAGCATAGCTTGTAGGTTTGATTACTCGACTAGCACGCTAATTTACAATTTGTTACAATTGGGTTTTCTTAGAAACGATTAAAATGGCCGAAAAGATATAACTATGGTTGATATCAATTATGACAAATGGACAGTAGATTCTCATTCTCGTAAAGCACTTCACGAGAGCGGTCTCTACATTGAGTTTAGCGGTTTTCCTTCTTCAAGTAACTTTAGCGGAAACCCTAAAAATATACCGGACGGTTTAACTGCATTTGAGCAGGTTCGATTGATTCGGCATGGCTTTGAAGTTTACAGGGCCGCTTTTGAAGAGGCCTCGCCAGCGTTGCCTGTTAATGCTCAAAAGTCACAAATTAGTGCTAAATCGACGGAAAACTCATCTGCCCCTAAAACTAAAATCACGGTTAAGAAGCGCCGACGAATTGTGCTTGATCCTCAAGAAAGTTAACTTGCTGCGTTATCTCTTTATTTTGTCATCCTCGCCCTTGTGAGGATGACAAAATACCGAGTTAGTTGATTTAAAACGTAAAGCCAAGCTCTGCTGCTGCGCCGTACTCAGTATCACTCACTAAGCCTGACAACTCGATATGTACGCCAAAAGGTGAGAAGCCTAAACCTGCAGTGAACTTGGTTCCTTCTTCAACACCTTCGCTATCACTGGTATCTCCAATATTGTGGCGTACGCCAAGCCTAAACTGAGCTAGATCTGCTAGGTCAAATTCTGCGCCTGCAGATACAAACTGGTTATCATCTTCAAAGCCAAAAGCTTTGTTTTCTGTTAAGTCCATGTCGCTTGTTAGTGTAAACCAATCCCTAGAGTAGGCGATGCCAATCGTGGCTAGTGGGTCAACATCCATGCTGTAGCCTGATGTTGTTTCAAGGTCTGTCGGTATAATATTTTTTACCATCAAACCCGCGATCCATTGACCCTCTTTACCAAATTGATAGGCAACGCCAATGTCCATATTAAAAGTATTATCGTCAGTTTTGTAATCATCTTCATCTACATCATCTTCATCAAATGAGGTAATGTTGGCAGTATATTCGTAAGTTATTAATGATACATACTTAGGAGATACACCCACTGTGAGTTTGTTGTCTCCTATGTCAAAGGCCGTAGCAAAGCTCACTCCTAGTTCTCCAATAGAGCCTGCGATGGCAGCGGCTTTAGATTTAAGGTTTGTTTCATCAAGGTCCGGGGGATTAACACCTGAGCTAGCTATAGCATCTAATAATGCGACGTCATCATCATCAATAAAGCTTCGAACAGTTACTTTTGAGGTTCCATCAACAAAGACACTTACTGCAAATGTGTCATTGGGTATGACCAGCGCTGTACCTACACCAATGTCAGCTTTAACCGTGTCATTGTTCAACTTGGAAAATTGGCTGCTTAATTGAGCTGCCGCCGCTTTAATTTCATCAGGGTCAGTTAGGTCGTTAAAGTCATCAATATCACTTTGTAAGTCATCAATTTGATCAATAACTTCCTCATCATCAGCAAAGGCGGCGTTGACAGAAGGTAAAATAAGGCCAAACCCATCATGTTTATCTTCGTGTTTAATCGCTAGTAATGCAGGGTTGTGAAAACTGGCCGCGGCAGGTGTAGACGATGCGGCGCCTGTTCCGCCCATGGCAAATGAACGTGCATCTTGAAACGGGTTCGGTGCGGCAGAAGCAAATTGTGAATTGGCTATAATTACACTGGCGGATAGTGCGAGAAGTTGTGGTTTCATTTTTATTTTGTCCATTATTTATAATGAATAAGTGTAGAAAGGTAACCTGCGTAAATAATAGTCTAGGTGAAATATGGCTATTTTGAAGTGGAAATGTGGCAATAGTTGACCTATGACTTTAGATTTAGGGTTAAAAGTAGGCATCTGGCTGCCGAAACCCACCTTAATAGGCCAAAAATAATTGGCACGGGATTTTCATGGTAATTGGGTAACTTAAATGATTTAACGGTAGGTCTCTATGAAGCGTTCTTTAAATATTCTCTTGGTTTTTGTTGTATTTGGCTTATTGTCATCCTGTGCTGGAATGAACGATGAGGGTTCCGAAGAACAAGCCTCTAAGGTAGTTTATGAGCCGATTCTTATTCGAGTATCTGGCTATGGCACGTATGAAAAAGAGAAAGATCGATTATCAGAACGTAAACGCTTGATGGCGATGAGGGCTTCTCGTTTAGATGCTTATAGGGCATTAGCTGAAAGAGTTTATGGTACGGCCATTATGGGGTCATCAACGGTAAAAGATTTTGTTTTACAGGATGATAACTATCGAACGATGATTGATAGTGTTATTCGTGGTGCAAAGGTCATTACGGTAACCGAACATCAAGGTGGAACGTATGAAACGGTTGTAGAGCTATTATTAGAGCCTCGTTTTAGAGAATGCTTAACACATGTAAATCAGTTTCGTTATAGTGAAGAATGTAGACTGCCTTTGCCTCATGGGAATGACTCAGTAGGTGATATTCACGTTTCAAGTAAAGGCTCTGATAGCCTCTATTATCTAAAGAAGTAGATGATTATGAATAATACGTCTTGTTTTGGGGTTATGTTTATCATAACCCTGTTGTCCTTCTCACCCTATTTAAGTGCAGAATGGGTTCAAGCGACGGGAAAAGCATCTGTTACTGATGGTCAGTATGAGTTTGCACGCAAGCAAGCCAGAGATGATGCTTTACAGCAAGCTGCCATTCAGATTGGTGCGGTCATAGAGGGGTACCAAGAAGTAAAAAATGGTCAGCTTACACGAGATGATGTGAGTGTGACTACGTTTGCAAAAGCTAACAAAGTGGTGATAGTTGACGAGACGGTTGATGATGGCTTGCTGACTTTAGTGATTAAGGCCGACATGGTTAGAGTGGATAATAAGCAGTGCTCACCGGATAAGGCGAATGGTTATAAAAAAGAAATTGCTCTGCTCGGTTTTTCTATGCAGGAGCCGCAGCAGGCCAACATTGGATCTCTTCATGATGCTGATAGGATGTTGCCAGGGTATCTGACCGCACAGCTTAATAGGTTGAATAATTTGGTCGTTCATGAATCTAGCCAATATACCTTGTACGATGAGTTAGCGAATGCGCCTAGCACTGAGTCATCTCAAAGAACACTAACTAAGGCTGCTCATTATGCTCGGCAAATGGGCGTGCAGTTTGTGGTTTCTGGTATTGTTAGAGATTTGTCGGTTGTAGACCCTGATGCTTTTGGTAGTTCATATTTAGCCTCTACTGATCGTTTTTTAAGTACGGCGGATATAAATCGACATTTTGATGTTGAGGTTTATGTTCATGATGGGTTTAGTGGATCTATCGTCTTTCAAAAAAACTACCAGTTAACGGATTCTTGGGATGCGGATCCAAATGATCAGACAGGCTTTGCGTCGCCAGGTTTTTGGAAAACGAAATATGGCGAGTCTGTGAAAGGGCTGCTGAAGGGCGTTGCTCGTGATGTAAATGACACGCTACGCTGCCAGCCCTTTATGACTCGAATTACACGGGCAGAGGGTAAGACGCTCCATTTTGCTTCCGGTGCTAGTGCTGGTGTTCGTCCAGGAGATCAATTAGCGGTTTATCGTACATATCGCTTTTATAATTCGGACTTATTAGCGGGTACAGAGCTGACTAATGCTAAAGCTGCATTAACGGTTTCCCAGGTGCATCCTAGTTTTGGAACCGGAACAATATCGGTTGATGCGAGTCGATTGAATATTCAGATTGATGATTTGTTGATTGCTTGGTAGGCGTTTTACTATTTTTTCAGGGAATGAGTCTATGAACCTATTCCCTGAGCGATAAGCTGAACCTTCTTTACCATAGACCTTAAGCCATTTCCTCGGGTGGCACTTACATGACGTATAAGATCCATTTTCTCAAAAATTGCTTCGATATTTACCGCGAGGACTTCACTCGGTATTTTGGCGTTAAATGAGGCCATTACAATTGCAGCAAGCCCCCTTACAATCAACGCATCACTGTCTATTAATAAATGTAGTTTGCCAGTACTTTGGTCTAGGTAGTGGGTAAGCCAAACCTGGCTTTGGCAGCCGTGAACTAGATTGATTTCATTTTTGGCTTCTTCTGGAAAAGTAGGTAGCTTTTTACCTAAATCAATTATAAATGCGTAGCGATCTTCCCAGTCATCTAAAAATTCAAAGGTCTCCAGAATTTCATCAGTATTGATGGAGCCGCCAAAATCATTTTCAGTAAATTGAGAGTGTTCGTTATTGCTCATGTGTTAATCCAGATATTGTATATATGTCGTAGGGTGCGCCGTGCGCACCGGAAAGATCAAACGGTGCGCATGGCACACCCTACTTGTTATAGCATTCCCAGTTCTAGTTTAGCTTCGTCAGTTAGCATGTCATTGTTCCAAGGCGGATCGAAAACCAAGTCAACGGTTACTAGATTAACATTGGGAACTTGTTCAACTTTGCATTTAACATCAGCAACAATTACCGGCCCCATGCCACAGCCTGCAGAAGTGAGTGTCATGTTGATTTTTACAACATTCCCTTGTTCTGCTCCGTTTTCAATAGCACAGTTATAAATTAAGCCAAGATCGACTACGTTAACCGGTATCTCAGGGTCGTAGCATTGGCGTAATGCTTCCCATACTTGGTTATCATTAATGGTTCCATCTGCTGGGGTTTCAAAGTTTTCGAATTTTACTTCTTTACCCAGCGCATCTGCATCTTTGCCTTCAATACGTGCTAAATTGCCATTTACTGCAACACTGAAGGTACCACCGAGCGCTTGAGTAATGGTGACAAATGTATCTTTAGGAATCATGATTTCAGTACCTGAAGGCACTAATCGAGCTTCGCATTCACGCTTGGTTATAACAACTTCTCTTTCCATTATTTATTACTCTTGGCTCTGTATGACACTTACTTCAGCTTGTCATCCTCGCGAATGCAGGGTGAAACCTTAGACTACGGAAAAACTTTCGCCACAGCCGCACTCTGCGGTTGCGTTGGGGTTGTTGAACTGAAACATTGAGTTCAAACCCTTTGTAATAAAGTCTATTTCGGTTCCGTTTAATATAGGTAAGTGTTGCTTATTTATATATAAGGTAACACCTTCTTCAATGGCAAATGTTTGGTCTTTATCAAACTGCTCTTTTGCTTCTTCTTCACTGACGAAAGAGATTTCATACATGTAACCTGAGCAGCCACTGGTTTCTAGTGTTAGCCTGATACCTTGGCAACCGGCTGTTTTAGCAATTTCTTTGCGGCTGTGTTTAATGGCCGTTTCAGACATGGTTACTTTTAAATCGGGGTTAAACTGTTCAATCGTCATATCAATTCCTCTATACCGCCTCTTTTATGCAAAAAGACGCTGTATTTTCTCTAAACCTTTAAATAATGTTTCGACTTCTGCTTTGGTGTTATAAAAAGCAAAAGAGGCTCTGGCTGTTCCTGGCAAACTGTAGAAATCCATTAGAGGCATTGCACAGTGGTTACCTGTTCTGATTGCGATACCTTGCTGGTCTAGCAGTGTGCCAATATCACTTGGGTGTAAGCCTTCAATCATAAATGACATAACGGGCACTTTATTTTTAGCTGTGCCTATCACTTTCATGCCGGGTACAGTTTTAACTAATGAATTGGCATAATCCATGAGGCTATTTTCATGCGCTTCAACGTCTGCGCGGTCAAACTGGCAGAAATAATCAATGGCTTTAGCTAGGCCAATGGCCTCACTAATTGCTGGAGTGCCTGCTTCAAATTTGTAAGGTAGTTCATTGTAGGTGGTTTTCTCAAAGGTTACGCGCTCAATCATTTCTCCACCGCCTTGATAAGGGGGGAGGGCATTGAGTCGGCTTTCTTTGCCGTACAGTACGCCAATGCCGGTCGGGCCAAATAGCTTGTGAGAAGAGAAAACATAAAAATCACAGTCTAGCGCCTGCATATCAACCATAAAGTGCGGTACAGCTTGTGCGCCATCTATGAGCGTGATTGCACCTACGCTTTTTGCTTTTTCTATCATATCTTTAACGGGGTTTATTGTGCCCAGTACATTTGATACATGGGTGACCGCAACGACTTTGGTTTTTTCCGATAGCAGTGCTTCATAAGCCCCTTCTTGGAGTTCGCCGGCCTCATTAATTTCAATGACTTTGAGTGTTGCGCCTGTGCGTTCAGCAAGCATTTGCCAAGGAACAATATTGGCGTGATGTTCAATGCGACTAACAATGATCTCATCGCCTGATTTAAGCGTTGATGTCAGCCCGCTTGCAACAAGATTGATCGCTTCGGTGGTGCCGCTTGTCCAAATGATTTCTTTGGTACTCGCAGCATTAATAAACTCACGAACACGCTCTCGAGCACCTTCAAAGGCAGCTGTGGCTCTATCACCCAGTGTGTGTGCACCACGGTGAACGTTAGCGTTGTCTTGACAGTAGTAATCATTAATCGCTTTAATGACAGCGTTTGGTTTTTGCGCGCTGGCACCATTATCAAGATAAATTAGTGGCTTGCCATTAATCTCTTGATCCAGAATAGGAAAGTCCTTTCTTACTTTTTCAATATCAAAAGGCACTTTTTGTTCTGTGTCGCTTTTAGCTGACTTGCTTACTGCTTGCTGGTTCATGTCTACCTAATCCTCTTGAAATGCGCTTTTAATTAAGTTTTCAAGGCGCGCTTCAGTTCTTTCTTTAATCGATTCGTTGGGTATTTTCTGTACCAGTTCATTAACAAAGCCGAGAGTCAGTATGGTGGCTGCGTGGTCTGGTGAAATGCCACGAGTAACCAGATAATAAAGCTCCTCTTCATCAAGCTGTCCAATGGTCGTGCCGTGGGCGCATTTAACATCGTCAGCATAAATTTCGAGCTCTGGCTTAGAGTCAATTTCTGCGTTTGAGGTAAGCAATAAGTTTTTGTTGCTCATTGCGCCTAATGTTTTTTGAGCATCACGGTGAATCATTATTCGGCCGTTAAATACAATGTGAGAGTTGCCACCTGCAATACATCGATAGCTTTCGTCACTTTGGCAGTGAGCAGAAATATGTTCAATTTCTGTGTGGTTATCGTAATGTTGCTGGCCTAGGGTAATGCAGACACCATCAAGTGAGCATTCAGCACCTGGCTCCAGTAACTTAATTTTTAAGTCGTGACGCCTAACCGGGCCGCCTAAGCCCATGCAGAAGCTTTTAAAACGGCTATCTCTATTTTGGTTTACTTGGGTTAAACCAATATGAGAAAGTTGCTCTGCTTCGGTGTTTAATCGTATGTATCGAAGTTCTGATTGAGCATTCAGTTGAATATCAGTAACGCTGGCAGTAAGAAGTTCAGTTTGCGTAGCACCAGTAAACTCTTCAACTAATGTTGCTTCGGCACCTTGTTCTGCTATCAGAAAAACGCGCGGTGTTGTGGTGCCTTCGCCTTCAGCATGAAAATGTAGCTGAATAGGTTTTTCTAGCTTGGTATTTTTTGGTATGGAAATATAAATACCATCGGCTAAGCAAGCGCCATTAATCGCTGCAAAAGGGAATGATGATGTATCAGACGATGATCCTTCGCTTACCTGTAATGCTTCTTCTTCAGAAAGTTCTGAGAATCTCTTGATGGTGTAGCTAGCATCAGAAGGAAGTCTAGACTTACTTTCAGCAAAATGACCATTAACAAAAACGACTAAGTCGCCACCTAGGTCAACCAATGAATCATCTAAAGATGATGCGGTTGATGACTCTAATGATAATATAGGTAGTGGCTTGGCGATAGCATCCGACATTTTAAGATGACGGAATGAATAGCGCCAATCTTCTGTTTTTCTAGTCGGCAATGAGCATTGTTTTAATTGCTGTAATTGACGCTCACGAAAGGCTAATAGCCACGGGCTAGTTGTATTAATACTATCGCGATTTAATGCATCTGATGCATTCACGAAAACGTCTGGAAAAGTGAGTGTTGAACTCATTCAAAGGCTCCTGAAATTCTAAAAACGGCTTAAGGTTTAGCGTGGGCTATTCGTCTTCAATACCCAGCCAGCCGTAGCCTTTTTCTTCTAGCTCAAGAGCTAACTCTTTACCACCGGACTTAATGATTTTTCCTTTAGCCAAAACATGCACATAATCAGGAACAATATAGTCGAGTAGTCTTTGGTAGTGGGTCACCATAATCACTGAGCGTTCAGGTGATTTGAGAGCATTTACGCCATCAGCAACCACTTTAAGTGCGTCGATATCAAGACCTGAATCGGTTTCATCCAGAATGGCCAGCTTGGGCTCAAGCATTAGCATTTGCATGATCTCGTTACGCTTCTTTTCACCACCCGAGAAACCTTCGTTAACTCCACGCTTCAAAAAAGCAGGGTCTAGGTTTACCTGTTTGATTTTCTCTTTTGCTTTTTTCATGAACGATACGGCATCGATCTCTTCTTCGCCGCGGTACTCACGAATACTGTTCATAGCGGTTCTGAGAAATTGCAGATTGCTCACACCCGGTATTTCAACGGGGTATTGAAAAGCAAGGAATACACCTTCACGAGCGCGTTGCTCTGTTGGCATCTCTAAAATAGATTGATCATCTAGGATAATCTCTCCATCAGTAATTTCGTAGCTGTCATTGCCTGCAAGGACTTGAGATAGCGTACTTTTTCCTGAGCCATTAGGCCCCATAATAGCGTGAACTTCTCCAGGACGTACCTCAAGATCAATCCCTTTAAGGATTGGCGTTCCATCGACAGATGCGTGTAAATTGGTGATTTTTAACATGTCTATCTCTCTACTATCTTTTTAAATTCAGTTACGTTAGCCGGTATTTAACCTACAGAACCTTCTAGGCTGACTTCAAGTAATTTAGTGGCTTCTACAGCAAACTCCATAGGCAGCTCTTTAAATACTTCTTTGCAGAACCCGTTAACAATCATTGATACGGCTCGCTCTGCATCCATGCCACGTTGCTGGCATAAAAACAGTTGGTCATCACTCACTTTAGAGGTTGTGGCTTCATGTTCAATTACACCCGTCTTATTTTTGCTTTCTATATAAGGGAAGGTGTGAGCACCACATTTGTCGCCAATAAGCAGAGAATCACATTGTGTGTAGTTTCTTGCATTGTCTGCATTAGGGCCAAATTTCACCAAACCACGATAGCTTGCGTCACTCTTACCCGCAGAGATACCTTTAGATATAATAGTGCTCT
The DNA here is from genome assembly GCA_016744695.1 of Hahellaceae bacterium. Taxonomy (GTDB): domain Bacteria; phylum Pseudomonadota; class Gammaproteobacteria; order Pseudomonadales; family Oleiphilaceae; genus Alkalimarinus. The sequence continues at coordinate 30,809 of JADGDV010000006.1, read as the reverse complement.
TGGTGTTTTTGCCGATGTGTATCATTTTTGTGCCGGTATCGGCTTGCTGGAAATTGTTGGTGAGTGCGACTGAATAGAATTCACCTACACTGTTGTCACCTTTTAAAATGCAGCTAGGGTACTTCCAGGTAATGGCCGAACCGGTTTCTACCTGAGTCCACGACACTTTAGAATTCTTGCCGATGCAATTAGCGCGTTTGGTTACAAAATTGTAAATACCACCATTGCCATTTTCGTCGCCAGGGTACCAGTTTTGAACGGTCGAATACTTAATTTCAGAATCATCTAACAAGACGAGTTCAACAACGGCAGCGTGAAGTTGGTTTTCATCACGCATGGGTGCTGTACAGCCTTCAAGGTAGCTTACATGGCTGCCTTCATCTGCAATAATTAAGGTGCGCTCAAACTGACCTGTATTAGCTTCGTTAATTCTAAAATAAGTAGACAGCTCTAAAGGACACCGCACACCCTTAGGGATATAAACAAACGAACCATCACTGAATACAGCAGAGTTTAAGGCAGAATAGTAATTGTCTTTTTGAGCAACCACTTTACCCAGATATTTCTTAACCAGCTCAGGGTGTTCCTGAATTGCCTCTGAAATAGGGCAGAAGATAACGCCAGCCTTTGCCAGTTGATCTTTGAACGTGGTAGCAACTGACACACTATCGAATACAACGTCAACGGCTACACCAGCCAATCGCGCTCTCTCATGTAGAGGGATGCCTAGTTTTTCGTAGGTACGTAATAGCTCTGGGTCAACTTCATCAAGGCTTTTTGGGGCATTTTCTTGAGACTTTGGTGCTGAATAGTAAGAAATCGCATCAAAATCAATTTGCGGGAACTTAACATGTGCCCATTGAGGCTCAGCCATTTCCTTCCAGGCATCATAGGCTTTGAGTCGCCATTCAAGCATCCACTCAGGTTCATTCTTTCGGGCTGAAATGCGGCGAATAACATCTTCGTTAAGCCCAGGCTCGAATGTATCTGATTCAATATCAGTTACAAAACCGTGTTTGTACTCACTTTTAATGAGTTCATCAACCGACTTATCGGATTCTGACATACTTAAATTCTCGTATTCACAAATAAGGCGCGGTGTGCGTGGGGTCATTTTACAATAACTGACTAAAATAGTCAGGTATTATTTCTGTCTACACCCGAGCAGTATAAAAACAGCGCAAATTTTAATGGTTTTCACTGTAAAGTAGAACCATTAGTTCTACTTTGTTATATCTGGAAGTGCTTTCTGTGGAGGTGGAGGCCAAGTAAATAAGACTAATTCCCAAATAACGCTTCAATATCGGTGTTGTAGGTAATATCAACTAGCTTCCAGCCTTGTGTTGGCTGGTAATAATTGATTTCCCAGACGATGGCTGCATTGTCGAATTTTAATAGATATTTCTGTTTAAAAAAATGATCTTTAATGCTTTGTGTTGCAATGAGATCAAATGATACAGGCTCGCCAATTTGCTCACGTACTTTTGTCATGTAGGCTGAAACGCTCAGCCCTTGTTGAGTGAATCTCTCTTTTTCGGTACCTGCAACAGGAATGATTTCTTTGTAGGCTTGTTCTGTGTTGCCTTTTAATAAAGCACTCATGAACTGATCACCTGTTTTTTTTAGGTCCTCATTAGTATTCGGGCTCTCGGACGCTGAGGCTAGGTTGTTGAAAAAAAACAGAGTTGTAAGTATGGCTACTAAAAACAATCGCACGGCTTTATCTCCTACTTATATTCAAGTAATAAATTTCTATCCTGAAAACTTGCAACATCATACCTTAGAGTCCATCTTTAAAGTAGTTTCTGTTGGCTGTGTTAGCTGTCGTGCTGAGTAGGGGTTTTAAATAACTTAGCAAAAAATAGTTTACGGCTTGTAAGTGAGAAAGGTATGCAATAGGTAACGTATGGAATACATAATTTTAAAGTCTTTAGGTGTTAAGGATGTAGACCATATAGAACGGTATGCAGTAAGGAATGAAGGCGATTCCGATAGCCTGAAAATCTATTATGAAAAGAAGAAAGGGCAGCTATTTCATAAGAGTGAAAAGTTTAAATTTCCGCGTAGACACAGGGGGGTTCGTTCATCAACGGACCCTAATGGATATATGGAAATGAGCGAAGTTTCTCCCATGCTCACAAAAGTAATGGCAGAGCTTGATGAAATTGTTAATCATGATCAGCAAGAGCAGGACGTTAAAAGGAAAATTTTAACGGATTTGAGACATCTTGAGAAAGTGGTTAAACAGAAGATTGAAGAAATTGAAATCCAATTAGATAAATTATAGAGTTCTCTTTTGTAAGGTGTTTTGCAAAAATGACTATAGATTTCTATGCTAATAGGGTACTTAACGACAGGTAATCAAAGGATGACCCCTCAATTATACTCATCGCTGCTAGCAAAATTTATGTTAGCGGCTGCTCTGCCTTTATTATTACTTTTGATTTTTGCCAATATTGCTTATGTTTACTTTAAAGCGGATGAATTGCGAGGGCGTCACTTGGCCGACGTAAAAGGCGAAGTCCATTTATTGGCGACACAGCTATCGATTCCTGTCTGGCAGTTTGATCGAAAAACTGTAGAGTCACTTGTCCACACACTCAAAGAATCCCCTTATATTACATGTGCCACGTTAGATGAATATGAAAGTCATAGTAAAAAAATAAGGCAATCTACTACTGTTGGCGACTGCGACTTAATTACAAATGATGAGGCTGAGTCTATAAGTGTTGATGTGAGTTATGACTATGAAGGAGATATCGTTAATGTTGGCTTGTTGGAGGCCAAAGTAGACCTTAGTAAAGTGAGTGATTCGTTAGTTAGCGCGTTACTTAATGAGCTTGTATTGTTTGTGTTCTATGTGCTTATTTTCTTGGTTGGTTTTACTGTGGCGTTAAAAACCACCGTACTCAAACCGCTTCAGATGGTTAGAACTTCAATTAAATCATACCAAGATACAGGGAAGAGAGAGTTAGTCGAATGGACGACTAAAGATGAATTGGGCACTCTCATTAAGGAATATAATAAAAACCTTATCGGAATGGATGAAGCTGAGCAGGCACTTTTAGATAAAAATATTATCCTGGAAGAAGCTAGATTAGAGGCAGAGGAAGCACGGGATGTAGCAGAACGCACGGCAAAAGCTAAAAGCGAATTCCTGGCTAATATGAGTCATGAAATCAGAACGCCTATGAACGCTGTGCAAGGCTTATCAGAAATGATGAGTCGAACGCGCTTAGATGTAAAGCAAGCGGGTTATCTTCATCGTATTAGAAATTCAGCCGATATTTTATTAGCCATTATTAACGATATTCTTGATTTCTCTAAAATCGAAGCCGGAAAGTTGGAATTGGAGAATGTTGAGTTTGCTTTGGATGATGTTATTGAGAGAGTCGCCGACGTAGAGTCTTTTGTTGCTGGTAATAAAGGGTTAGATATTATCATTAAAGTATCACCTGACATTCCTTGCAGGCTTCAGGGTGATGCTATGCGCTTTAGTCAGGTGTTAATAAATCTGATTAGCAACGCGATTAAATTTACCGAAACAGGGGAGATTGTTGTTGCTTTGGAGTTGGTATCTCATGAAAGTGAGAAAATAATTATAAATAGTGTTGTTACTGATACAGGGGTTGGTATTGCAGAAACGGCTTTATTAACCTTGTTTGATTCATTTACCCAAGCAGACGGGTCAACAACGCGAAAGTTTGGTGGTACAGGGTTAGGTTTAACAATATCTAAGCGCTTGGTTGAGCTTATGGGCGGAGATATTAGTGTAAAAAGTAAAGAAGGTCGTGGTAGTGAGTTTTCTTTTACTGCTGAGTTTTCTACTTCACCTGTTATCGAGCAGGGTAATACGGCAGGTAGCCTTGTTAAAGCGCTTGGAGGAGAGCGTCCTAATATAGTTATTGTAGGGGATAGCCGTTCATGTGATGAACTATCTCATATTCTTTCTCAGTTCAGCCTTTCTATAACGAGAATAAAGTCTGGGGTAGAGGCTGTTGCTCACCTCCGTTCTCTTGCTTGCAACGTCGTTGATACTCTCTCCAAGGTGGTTATATACGTTGATATTGATAGTGTAAGAGTCAGTTTGTCAGAGTTTATTGAACAAATTGATCTGTCTTCAGCGTCAACCGTTTTTCGTCTTGTTCCGGTTCTTTCTATAAAGCAACGAGATGATATTGGTGTGGATATTGATAGTTTGTATGTTAATACATTTATAACAAAGCCTGTTTTGAGGCGGCGAACGATTAATTCTTTGATTGACGCGTTTGTATTGCAACCGGAATCCACTGATCAAAATTTTGGGTTAAATACGCCAAGAAACAACCTAAAAGGGGCGTGTATCTTGGTTGTAGAAGATAATCAGGTTAATCAGCTTGTTGCCCGTGAAATGCTCGAGTCGGAAGGCGTAGTTGTGCGCGTTGCAGATAATGGAGAGCAAGCCTTAATCCGGCTTGAAGATAAGTCGGTTATGTATGACGCCATATTGATGGATGTTCATATGCCAGTAATGGATGGCTATGGTGCGACTAAAGCTATTAGAGAGAAATATGGAGATAAATTACCCATCATTGCACTAACCGCTAATGCAACGACACAAGAGGAGAAGCACTGCAGGTCTATTGGTATGAGTGATTTTTTAACTAAACCCATAGAGAGTGAGCGGTTATTTAAGGTGCTTTCTCACTGGGTGGGGGAGTCACAAAGAGAGACTGGACGTGTCCCTGTGGATGTTGGTAAAGAGGTTGTAGCTAACACCAGCGAGGTGACCGGAGATGTTAGCGGGAGTGATGAGCTACTTATTTCGATGCCCGACTTAGAGGTTCGTTTTAAAGCAATTCCAGCGGTTATTCCTCGTATATTTAAAAGTTTTGAAGAGAGCTTTCGAGATTTTGAAGTTCAGTTTATGGATGCCCATGAGTTGTCAGATGTGGATGAGATGTATCGTTTGGCTCACTCTCTGAAAGGGAGTGCCGCTAATATTTCAGCAGAAAAACTTCGCTTGCTGTCGGGCGATCTTGAAGAAAAATTAAAATCTCATCAGCAGATAGAGGCCATGGAATGGTTTCCATGGGTGGTAGATCATCTGAGTAAAGTACTTGTTTTTATAGATGAATACCTTAAGAATGAAGATAATTTGTAAGGTGTGCGGTGCACACCGGTAGATGATAGGTGAAAGGTGGACTGGAAGAATAAAATTGAATCACTAGAATTGTGGTTATTTTCAACGCAAAAGGAATTAACAGGAGGCGCTCAATGGCTCCAGCGTATGGCGCGCATTCTATTTGCTGTTATCAGAGACATGCTGAGCGGAAATTTAACCTTGCATGCTATGAGCTTGGTGTATACCACGTTGTTGTCGATAGTGCCTATGCTGGCCTTAAGTTTTTCTGTTGTGAAAGCAATGGGAGGTCATAATCGTTTAACGCCATTGCTGTATAACTTTTTTGAACCGATGGGGCCTCAAGGTGTTGAAATAGCTGATAATATGCTTGGCTTTGTTGATAATATTAAGGTTGGTGTACTCGGTTCGGTGGGTTTGGCGTTATTGGTTTATACTGCGATTTCTTTAGTTCAGAAAATCGAACGGTCATTTAATTATGTATGGCGGGCGGCAGAACCTCGTTCTTTTAGTCAACGATTCACCAATTACTTAAGTGTCATCATGGTTGGGCCTTTGTTGGTTGTATCCGCTATAGGAATGACTGCGACCATCATGAATTCATCGCTTGTTAATGATGTAATGCTAATAGAGCCCTTTGGTGTTCTGATTGCTTTGTTAAGTAAGCTAATGCCTTTCGTTTTGATTATTGCTGCATTTACGTTTGTTTATATGTTTATGCCTAACACCAAAGTTCGTTTTCGCAGTGCTTTGCTAGGCGCAGCAGTGGGCGGCACCATATGGCAAATGACAGGGGTTTTGTTTGCTTCGTTTGTAGTGAATTCGGCTAAATATGAAGCGATTTACTCGGGCTTTGCCGTAGGTATTGTTCTATTGATCTGGCTTTATGTATGCTGGCTTATACTGCTTCTAGGGTCGACGATTGCCTACTATGATCAGAATTTTAACCATATAACGCGAAATTATAATGTAAAGTCATCAGCGGAAATTTATGAGAAGTTGGCGATGGCTATTATGCTAGATACTGCTGGACGCTTTGATCAGGCTGAAAAACCTCTGACACAGCGCGAGCTAGACTCTAAATTAAAAGTGCCTGCTATTTTAACAAGAGGGGTCGTTGATAAATTGTTAAATAATTCGCTACTTCTTTTGGTGGGCGAGGATGGGGAGTCACTCGTACCTGCCAGATCTTTAGATAAAATATCAGTCTACGATGTGTTAAAAGCCGCTAGATCAGATAGTGAAAAATTATCAGGGCGTCTCATCATTGAAGGGCGTGGTCAGTTAATATATGACTCTATAGATCATACTATGGATGATCAGTTTAGCCATATATCACTGCAGCAGGTTTTGAGAGAGGGCTAGCTTAGCCTGAAAGGCGGGCGAGCATACTGCAGCGTTCATGAATCATTGATTCGTAAGAGCGAACGGTGCCGAAAGAAGGTTTTGTGCACTGTTTTTCTGCTGTTTCAAGTCGACTTATCAGGCTTCCTACTTCTTGAAGTAGTTGTTTTCTTATTTGGTTCCGCTCTTTGACTTTATTCCCCAAGCGTATTTGACAAAGTGTGCTTGCCATTATTTTCTCCCGGATACATCCGTGTGTATCACATAATAATAAAAATGAACAAAAATATTACACAATTTAACATTTCTATAGAAAGTTAAGTACATTAAAGGGGATAAGTCAAAAACTTCGTGAGGATTTATATGAGGTTGGTGTAAGTTGTTGTTTGTTGGTGGTTTTCTGTTAGGAGGCTGCCGCATCATTCCGGCACGATAGCCTCCTGGTGTTTCTAGCTAAATACAAAGATTAACTGGGCTAAGCCGGCACTAAAGCCGAGCGCGGCGCCAATGAGGATTAGCTTTATTTCATCTTCCTGAAAGCAAGGTCTTAGAAGGTCTTGAAACTCTTCAGAAGATAGATTCTCCATTCGCTCACGCATGATGTTTTCTACGGCTTGCGCTCTGTCATTGTTAAATACAGGGTCTTTAAATGCTTGCGAGGAGATCTCTATTGCCTTTTCTCCGACCTGGTGCTTTAACTCAGCGAATCCTTTTGGCCCGAAAGCAATCTGAGTGAGGGGTTTAGATAGGCCGGCTGTATCATCCACAATAGGCTTAATATGTTTTTTAACTAAATTCTTTGCGCGTTCGGCTTCGTCGCCATTTAGAATGGCATTGATGATATTGCCAATAGTCAGGATCTCATGGGTGATAATGCTACAGAATGAGCCTGCCACTGCACTTTGACGTTTTAGGAATAAACCTTGAAATTCAATTCCCAGTATTTTCACAGGGTTCAATGGGCGGAAAATAACATTCAGAGCAATCCAGTTGGTTGCGTAACCGACAATAAGGCCTGCAACGGGTAGTATCCACCAGTTTTTGAAGAAATACCAAACGGCCATTTGTATCAGGCCGAACAAGAATCCAAGCCATGCTCCGGAGTTAATAATAAAGCGGAATTCTTTATCTCCACACTCTAGAAAAATACGGTTGAGCAGTACTTTGTCTTCAGCGAGCTGATCGATTACCATTCCTTTTATATCTAGTAGGTTTTCTATATTAGCTGCAAGGTCATCAATAAGCTTGTCTACCAGTTCTGGTGCGCTTTTTCTGACTCTGTCGTACACCATTTGACGCATAGGTGTTGGTAGGTTCTCCCAAAAAGTGGCGTGCTCTTTAAGCATCAACTCGTCAACATACTCCTCAACCCTTGGAATAACGGTTTCAATGATGTGTTCCGATAATGTTCTTGGGTCAATTTGGTCAAAAATTTCGGCAACGGTGCCTATTTTTGAAATGGTCGCATCTACGCTGATGGCTGCCATTTTTCTGGCTTTAGATGGGATGATCCCTTGCCAGCCAAGCAGGGGGGGGATACCAATAAACTCCAGTGGTAAAAATGTTAGCTTAATAGCCAGCCAGTTAGTTGACCAACCAATAAGCCCAGCAATAACTGGGATGCTGACATACTTCCAAAGCTCTGGATTTTGTAATAGTTCCATCATGAGTTAACTTCGCCCCTACGATGCAGAATCAAAAACCTGAGCCTGCTTTTTTCTATTAGTATTTATGAATGAATATAAACTAAAGTGTACGTTTGTACCTGTGTATTATATCGATGAATGAAAACATAGAAAGACTGCCTGATACAAAAAGTAACAAAACAAGCAGCAGCTCACATTATACATGCCAAATAAGTTACATTTCGCAGCAACTCAAAAATGATATGCACAATTTATTACCCCAAAATAATTGATGGCTATTAAAAAATGAAAAAATGTCACCTTTCATTATTGACTTTTATAACCTGTTGAAAATTAATAATAAGTTATATTGGTCTATTTTTCAGTCAATTCAACGTAAGCCTTGAAAACACAGGCTGACAGGGGTGTTTCTCAAAAAATACACACAGAGTTATCCACAATTGTTGTGGGTAACTTATTTAGTCCTCTATTTGAGCCTCTGTGGTGGAAAAATATCCTCCTAGGAGTGTTTTTCCATCTTCTATTAATGAAAGAATAACTGGGATTACAATAAGTACAAGCAGTGTCGCAAAGGCAAGTCCAAAAGAGATACTAACTGCCATGGGGATTAAAAACTGTGCCTGAAGCGATGTTTCAAACAATAAGGGGGTAAGACCTGCTATGGTTGTGAGTGACGTTAATAGTACTGCTCTAAGCCTTAGGCAGGCTGCATCGATAACCGCTTGTTTAATCGCTAAGCCTTTGGCTCGTAACTCTTGATAAAAGGTGACAAGAATAATAGCATCATTAATGACTATGCCCGATAGGCCAAAGAAGCCAAACATTGAAAGAATGGTTAAGTCGATATTCAGTAATGCATGACCAAATACTGCCCCTGTAAGACCAAAGGGGATGGCAAGCATTATGGCAAAAGGCCATGTGTATGAACCAAATACCCATGCCAGAATAAGGTATATAAGCGCGAGAGCAATGAGTGCTCCGTTTTTCATGTCATTGCCTGTTTCTCTCTGTTCTTCAGCTTTTCCTTTTAGGTCAATCTGAAGCCCGTACTGATTAATTAACTCAGGGAAATAATCTTTCTCTAAATCACTAAGAATATTGTTTGCATTGTTTTCTGCAGTATTAACTTCAGATGTAACATGAATGCCTAGTTGTCCATCTGTGTGCCTAAGTAGTTCAAGCCCTCGACGATCGTTAAGTTTTACTATGTTGCTTAATGGTGTGCTATTTCCATCGGGTGTAATGATCGGGAACGTTTCCAGTGTTGAGTAACGGTTACGCTCTTCGTCAGGAAGCATGATTCTGACTTCAATTTCTTCATTATTGTCATAGAATATTTGCAGTATACGACCATCAAATGCGGCCCTTAATTGGCTGCCCACATCGGCGACAGAGAGGCCTAAAGCATGTCCTTGTGGGGTAAGTTCATAAATGTATTGTAGTTTTCCATAAGGAAGGTCATCTTGAATGTTACTAACACCCGAGTAGCTTTTTAATTTTAGGCTAAGTTCTTCTGCGGCTTCTTTAAGGCGAGATGGTGCAATACCGCTTAAGAAAATATCAATATCTTTTCCGGGGGGGCCACCCTTTGGGCTTGAAACACTGAGTAATTCAACGCCATCGGGCGCGTCCATAGCGGCTTCCCATGCTGTAACAAACTGACTGTTGGTCACAGGCCTTAAGTCGGGAGAGCTTAATTCTGCATGAATGGATGCGTATTGCTCACCTGATGAGTAGTTACGGCCACCATCAAATGTTGCAGTATTAATTCTTAAAATACTGTGGACTAATAGGTCTTCGTCTTCTTTAAGTGTGTTGTTTGTATTCCATAGCTGTTGTTGCATTTCGTCCCCAAAGGCGCGTACTTTTTCTGGAGGGGTTCCGGCTGCAAATTTAACACTGGCAATTAATACTTTGTTGTCGGGTGAGGGGAAAAATGTAAATTGAATACGACCACTGGTAATAAGGCTAATGGCCAAGGCAAGTGCGCAGACTGCAATTAATACGGTGGTGAGTCTGTTTTCCATCGCCAAAGTCACTAATGGCCTAAAGCGATTATCTCTAAATCGATTGAATCCATTGTCTAATTTAGTACGAAATGGTCCAGGTTTTTTATGGTGAGAGCGGTGAAAGCTGTGTCGTAGGTGTCCGGGTAATATTAAGAAGCTTTCTATTAGCGAAGCGAAAATGACGCAGATAATAACAAGTGGAATGGCACCGAGTATATTGCCGATGATTCCGCTAACCATCATTAAGGGTAAGAAGGCTGCTATGGTCGTTAATGATGATGAAACAACAGGAATGAACATTCTTCTTGCTCCTCCCTCCGCTGCCTGTAGGGAGCTTTCGCCTGTTATATAATGAGTGAGTGCATCTTCACCTACCACAATGGCGTCATCTACAATAATCCCTAGAGCCATAATGAGGGCAAACAGGCTAACCATATTAATACTGCCACCCACCATATAAAGCACTGCGAGTGTTCCCATAAATGAAATAGGTATTCCGCAGGCAACCCAAAAGGCAACGCGGCCATTCAAGAATATAAATAAAATGCCTATAACGAGAATTAACCCGCCTAAGCCATTTTTTAAAAGCAGGTCGATACGCTCTTCAACTAATACATAGGTTTCATTAAAGGCATGAAGCTCTGTGCCTTGGGCTAGTTGTGGTGTGGTTGCATCAAGCCATTGATGAAGTATATTTGCCGACTTAAGGGTGTCTGCGTTCTCAGTGCGTAATACCTTCATTAATATTGCAGGGTTGCCTTTATAGAACACTTCAATCTGCTGGTCTTTGGCTCGTCTTTCTACGTTAGCAATATCATCAAGTCTAATGTGTTGGGTAGAGCGTTGAGTGGTGCGTGAAGTGAGTAGCGCTAGCTCCCGAAATCCATGGTCTGTTCTTCGTTGTTCAAGGCTTCTTAGTTCGCGTGCTACTTCATTTTTGCTGCTGGTTCCCGCGGGGATATCCTGGCTTTGATTAACAATAAGTTGCCCGAGTTGTGGCAGTGATAATTTTAAACTTTCAATGTTTTCTGAAGGAACTTGAATGGCTATTTCTTGTTGTGGCAGGCCAGTAAAGTCCACTTTGGCAATGCCTAAAGCTAATAACTCTCGTTCGAACTGGTAAGCTAAAGGGCGAAGCTCTTCTAGTGAGCTATTAGTCGTTAGTATTAATGTGGCGATGTCTTCGTTGCGAACAACCCGACTTATTACAGGTTGCTCTGCCTCTGAAGGTAGGTTCCTGACTAGGTTGACATACTCTTTAACCTGGTCCAGAGCTAACCCCATCTCGGTGCCCTCCTCATATTCAAGGATGATATTGCCAAATCCTCTGGAAGATATTGAGCGCATTTCTTTAACGAAATCTAGATTTTTAAGTTCTTGTTCCAGTGGTGTCGTTATTGAGCGAGCAATATCTTCCGCTGTTGCCCCAGGCCAAATGACACGCACCGTGATGTAGTCGAGCTCAAAGGTTGGAAAAAACTGTGTATTAAGTTTACTAAGGCCAATGATTCCAGCCAGCAGCATAATAATCATTAGAAGGTTCGCCGCCACTTTGTGTTGGGCAAATCGCCCAATCATGTCTTGTTTATCCATTAGTAGGCGCCCCTCTAACGCTTACCTTCAGACCATTGATTGCGTTGGGTAGCTGGGTTGTGACAATTGACTTACCTGCTGCAATATTGGTTTTAAGAATGAGTCGTTGCTTGCCTGCTTTAGTGATATAGCTACCTTCAACAGAGACTAGCATTGATACCAATCTTTCATCTTTTATAGTGTATATACGGTTTGTTCCATACAGCGCAGAAAGCGGGGTTGTTATGGTATTTTCAATGATAGGTAGGTCGACGATGAGTTTAACCGAGTTGCCTGGAATAAGTGGCGAGTTTTCACTTAGGGATTTAAATAGTCCGTCTACACCTCCTGCGCCGCTATTGGCCTTGCCTGATAACCGGTCTAAAGTGAAGGGGATATTTTGGCCATAAATGGTGACTGATGCCTTAAGTGTTTCTTTGTTATCTGGTTTTGTATTGAGTAGGGCTTTTCGAATTAAGCTAACAGAACGATTGGGTATCTGTGCTCGCACTTCAATTTGCTCGCTGTCATAAAGCTCAACAATGTGTTCGCCTAAGCGAACTCTATCGCCTGGTGATACATTTACTTGAATGATTTGGCCGTCATAGGGTGCAACAACATGTGTACGCGATAAGTTGAGTTCTGCATTAGACACTTCTGTTTGGGCGCGTAATAGTTTGGCATTTAATTGCTGTAGTCTACTGGTATGGTCTGCAATACTGAGTTGTCGGTTATTGACTGAGAGAGATTGGAGTTCTCGTTTATTCAGGGCTGTATCAATTTGTTCTTGTGAGGTGAGCCTAGACTTTTCAAGTTTTTGCTGGCGCCCAACCGAGCGTTCTGCAATTTCCAATAATGCTTGCTCGTTTTTGAGTGCCGCTAGGTCGGATTTATAGCGGTTGTTTTCTGATGTAATAGACGCTGCTAGTTCTTCTATATTTGCTTTTTTTTGTTGTAGGTCTAATTGGGCTTCTATATCGTCCAGTTCAACGAGTAATTGCCCTTTTGTAACATAAGCCCCTTCTCTTATTGGGACATGCTTAACGTCAGCGGTAATGGCGGCGGACAATTGGCTTGTATAGGTAGATTCTACTGAGCCTAGTAACTCTAGTTGTGGATTGATAAGGTCTCGTGACGCGACTTCGGTGCTAACGGCCCAAGCTTTCTCTACTTGTGGCTTTTTAGGTGGTGTTGAACGGGAAACCATTAAAACAAAAATTATCAAAACCGTTAGTGCAATAATAATAAGGGGTAAGAAGCGCTTAATTAACACGTTTCTATTTATTGTTTTTTGGTCCGGGTTATTTGTCACAGTTGCATTGTCCATTATTGATTAAAATCTCCCCAAAGCCATTGAATGATAGACAGGGTTGCAATAGGGGCTGTTTCGCTTCGGAACACTCGCGGGCCTAATGTTGTGGGGATAAACTGAAGATTGATGGCTGATTCAATTTCTGAATCACTTAGCCCACCTTCTGGGCCGATAAGTAATCTCGCTTTATTAGGCTTGATTAAGTCAGTGAGGCTTTGGCTTGTACGGTGATGCATAACCAAGCCTAGTTCATCTGTAGGTTTATTTTTAACCCACTCATCTATAGGCATGATTGGGTTAATAGTCGGGACTTTTGCTCGGCCGCATTGTTCTGCTGCGCTGATAGCGATTTGTTGCCAGTGCTTAACTCTTTTTTCTTCTCTGTCGCCTTTTAGTTTTACTTCACAGCGCTCGCTGGTGAGTGGCGTGATTTCAGAGACGCCTAATTCAGTGCTTTTTTGGATCATGTAGTCCATTCGGTCACCCCGTGAAATAACCTGACCTATATGTGTATATAAGCAAGACTCCGAGTGCGTTTCTGTTGAATCGTCGATAGATACAGTGACCGTCTTTTTTGTGACCTCTGCAATGGTCGCGGCATAATCGGCACCATCCCCATTAAATAAGGTTATTTGATAACCAGACTTCATTCGCAGTACTTTACCCACATGATTCGATGCGTCTGAATCAAGTTCAATTGAGGTGTTTAATGTGAGTTCTGCTGAGGTAAATATTCGAGGTATTCTCATGTACTTTTGATCTAACTATATAATGATTAAGTTAAATAGACTGTACAGGAAAATGAGGCAGGAAGTGAAGATAATTTGAATCTAAACAGTAGCCGTGATGCAGCGAAGCGGAATCAAGGGGTCGTTGTCGATAAAACCCTGATTCCGCTTCGCTGTATCAAGGCTCTACGAAGGCGAACAGAACTAATAACGCGTATTAAAATGCGATTTTATCGTCACCACTTAAGTTAAGGTTATCCCAGATTCTAAGATTAGGCTCTGCTTGGTTTAGTGTATAGAAATGGAGACCCGGAGCACCTTCATCAAGTAGACGTTCACACATTTCGGTAACTACATCTTCACCAAACTTTTTGATGCTTTCAATATCGTCGCCATAGGCTTCAAGTTGTTTCTTGATCCAGCGTGGGATTTCTGCGCCACACATATCACTAAATCTAACTAGGTTAGAGTAATTAGTGATAGGCATAATGCCTGGAACGATAGGGATATCGATACCCATTGTTTCAACGCGATCAAGGAAGTAGAAGTAAGAATCAACATTATAAAAATATTGTGTAATTGCGCTGTTTGCGCCTGCATCTACTTTGCGTTTGAAATTTATTAAATCTTGCTCTGCATTAGCTGCCTGAGGATGAAACTCAGGGTATGCGGCCACTTCTATATTAAAGTGATCACCACTATGCTTTCTAATAAACTCAACTAAATCATTGGCGTATCGTAACTCTCCATGGGCGCCCATACCTGATGGGAGATCACCACGTAGTGCAACAATTCGCTGAATGTCATTTTCTTTATAAAGGTCTAAAAGTTCGGTAAGTGTGTCGTTGGTTGCACCAATGCAAGAAAGGTGTGGGGCCGTAGAGATACCTTGTTTGTGTAATTTTAAAACCGTATCAATCGTGCGCTCTTGTGTTGATCCACCTGCACCGTAGGTTACCGAGAAGAAGTCTGGGTTACGTTTCGCGAACTCATCCCGGACGGTTTGGAGTTTTTCCATGCCTGCTTCTGTTTTAGGAGGGAAAAATTCAAAACTGTAACGTTGTTTAAAGGGTTTTTGCGAGTTCATTCTTTAATTCCTTGGAGTTTAAACCCTCCCGTATTAAGGGGAGGGGAGTGCTTTTGTGTTAGTACTCTTATTAGTACTTGTAGCTTTCTGGCTTGTAAGGACCGTCAACAGGTACATTTATGTAATCTGCCTGAGTGGTTGTTAGTCTGGTTAATACACCACCGAACCCTTCAACCATATCTTTAGCTACTTCTTCGTCTAGTTTCTTTGGCAGCACTCTAACATATAGGTTAGCTGTTTTCTCTGCTTCTGGAAGGTCAGCAAATTTAGCATCCCATAGATACATTTGAGCTAGAACCTGGTTAGCAAAAGAACCATCCATGATGCGTGATGGGTGACCTGTTGCGTTACCTAGGTTAACCAAACGGCCTTCAGAAAGAAGAATCAGGTGGTCATTGTCAGCGGCGTTACGAACAATTTTGTGAACCTGTGGCTTAACTTCCTGCCATTCCCAGTTTTCACGCATGTAAGCGGTATCAATTTCGTTATCAAAGTGGCCGATGTTACAAACTACTGCACCTTTCTTTAATGACTGAAGCATGTTCTTGTCACAAACATTTGAGTTACCTGTAGTCGTAACAACAAGGTCTGTTTTTTGTAGTAGTGCTTTATCAACACACGCTAAAGTGCCGTCGTTAATACCGTCAATGAAAGGTGATACAACCTCGAAGCCGTCCATACATGCTTGCATGGCACAGATAGGATCAATTTCACTGACTTTAACAATCATGCCTTCCTGATTAAGAGAAGCGGCTGAACCTTTACCTACGTCACCGTAACCAATAACAAGCGCTTTCTTACCTGATAACAGGTGATCTGTGCCACGTTTGATTGCATCGTTTAAGCTATGGCGGCAGCCGTATTTGTTATCGTTCTTAGACTTAGTTACAGCATCATTAACGTTGATTGCAGGTACTTTAAGTTCGCCTTTTTCGAGCATTTCTAACAAGCGGTGTACACCAGTCGTTGTCTCTTCAGAGATGCCGTGAATATTCTGAAGTAACTGAGGGTACTTATTGTGTACCATTTCAGTTAGGTCGCCACCGTCATCAAGGATGATGTTGGTGTTCCATGTATCTGAACCATCTTTCTCAGAAAGAATTGTTTGCTCAATACACCATAAAAATTCTTCTTCTGTCTCACCCTTCCAAGCGAAAACAGGAATGCCCGCTGCTGCAATAGCGGCTGCTGCGTGGTCCTGAGTAGAGAAAATATTACAAGAAGACCAGCGAACTTCTGCACCCAAATCAATTAAGGTTTCAATTAAAACCGCTGTTTGGATTGTCATGTGAATACAACCCATGATACGTGCATCTTTTAATGGCTGATCAGCTTTGTACTTACGACGAAGTGCCATTAGTGCCGGCATTTCACCTTCAGCTATTTCTATTTCACGACGGCCCCATTCTGCTAAAGAGATATCGGCTACTTTAAAATCTGTAAATTCTGCGCTCATTGTTCTTTCCTTAATTTGTTTGTAGGGTGCGCCGTGCGCACCGTGTTTGTTTGGAATAGTGGTTCTATCTATGGAATTAAAGACCTGCAGCAGCTTTTAGTGCTGCAGCCTTATCAGTGCTTTCCCATGTAAATTCTGGCTCAGTACGACCAAAGTGACCGTAAGCGGCTGTCGCACGGTAAATTGGGCGACGTAAATCAAGCATGTCGATAATGCCTTGAGGGCGTAAGTCAAAGTGCTCGCGAACAAGGTCAGCAATTTTAGCTTCGTCTATTTTGTTGGTACCAAAGGTGTTAATAGCAATTGACGTTGGCTCTGCAACACCTATCGCGTATGAAACCTGTATTTCGCAACGGTCAGCAAGGCCGGCCGCAACAATGTTCTTAGCTACATAACGGGTTGCGTATGCTGCTGAACGGTCAACCTTTGATGGGTCTTTTCCTGAGAATGCACCGCCGCCGTGACGAGCCATGCCGCCATAAGTATCAACGATGATTTTACGACCGGTTAAACCACAGTCGCCTACTGGTCCACCGATAACAAAGTTACCTGTTGGGTTGATGTGGAATAAGGTATCTTTGTGTAGCCATTCTGTTGGAAGTACTGGCTTAACAACTTCTTCAAGAGCCGCTTCACGTAAGTCGTCTAAAGAGATGCCTTCATCATGCTGAGTTGAAAGTACAATGGCGTCGATAGCAACCGGCTTACCATGCTCATAACGCAATGTAACCTGGCTCTTAGCGTCTGGGCGTAACCAAGGTAATACACCTTTCTTACGTAGTTCAGCCTGACGCTCAACCAAACGGTGAGCGTAAAAAATAGGAGCCGGCATTAATACTTCAGTTTCGTTGGTTGCGTAACCAAACATAAGGCCTTGATCACCTGCGCCTAGGTCTTTATTGCCCGCTTCGTCAACGCCCATGGCGATATCAGCAGACTGCTTACCAATGGCATTAAGAACCGCACAAGATGCACCGTCAAAACCAACTTCAGAGCTGTTGTAGCCGATATCTGTAACAACTTCACGAACTAAGTCTTCCAAATCAATATAGGTGTTGGTGCGAACTTCACCTGCAATAATTACCATGCCGGTTTTAACCATGGTCTCTACGGCAATACGTGAGTTTTTGTCTTCAGCAATAATCGCATCAACAATGGCATCTGAAATTTGATCTGCCATTTTGTCTGGATGACCTTCTGAAACTGACTCAGAAGTAAATAAAGAATATTCGCTCATTATCTTCCTACCTTTAATAATGTTTTTTTAAATTTTGGTGTGTTTAATTTATATATCTAACGTATTACTTTTATTCTTGTATCCGTTTACTGATACTTAATAAATTCTCTTACCTGAATTTGAAACCCGTTACGAAGGCCTATATATAAACTTTCTCCTTCGCTCATTCCTGAATTGCTGGCCCAATTTGAAAGCTCTTCATTTTCAAAACCCAACCAAAGATCTCCGCAGTTTTCTTTTGCCCAGTTCTGATCATGGTGGCTTAGATCACTGATTAACATAATGCCGTTTTCGTTTAATAGTTCGGCACAGTCAGTGAATATATCTGCCGGGCTGGGTATGTGGTGCAATACCATGTTTAGCACAATCGCATCGACCTTTATCTTATTTTGTACGGCCTTGCTGCTCTCTCCGAGCATAAATTCAATGTTGGATAGTTTTTTGTTCTCAGCGTATGAACGTGCTTTATCAAGCATGCCTTCAGAGTTATCTAGTGCAATTACTTTATTAAAGCGAGAGGAAAGCTCACTTAAAAAAGCGCCTTCTCCCGGACCAATTTCCATCGCACAGGCTTTCTCAGAAAAAGTATGAGCTTTAATGAGATCAACAACAGGTAAGGTGTACTGCTCAAAACTGGCAATCAGCTCCTGTTGTTCTTTAAATTGATCGGCATGTTTAGAAAAAAATAACTGAGACTGTGCCGCTCTGTGCTCTTTAATGAGTGCTATTTTATGCGTGGTTGTTTTTGAAATAGGTGCTTGGTCGACTATCTCAAATAAAGAGTGAATCAGTTCGTCACTTAGTTCGTCGTTGTGCTTTATTGGGCGACGGTAAAAAATTGAATTGCCTTCACGCTGAGTTTCAACAAGCCCTGCTTTATTAAGCACCTTTAAATGGTGACTCATGCCTGATTGCTTCGCATCGAATAGACTGCATAACTCAGTTACCCCAAAAGTGTCACGCTGTAAAACTCTTAATATCTCAAGGCGTAGAGGGTCACCGCTGGCTTTTAATATTGGGGCCAGAGACGGTAAGCACTGCGTGATCAGTGAGCTGTGGCTTTCAATGGCCTCACTGGTTGAGTAAGTGTCTTGTGGGGGTTGATTATTTAACATGGGGGCAGTCTAGCAGTGGCTTTGGTACTCTTCAATATCTATATCAAAATATTTTGATATAGATATGTGTGATTGAGTAACTTGTCACGTTTCTTGAGGGGCAGGTTACATTCGGTAGCCAAGCTGAAACATTAACTGCTGCCGATCACCAAACCCTATATTTGTTTCAGCTAATAGTGACCACTCCTCGGTAAAATTCCATTGCCCACCGATTAAATAGTTAATGGGTGAGCTGGCATGTTGTTCCACTACTGCAGATACTTTCGAGCCAGGTATAATTATATTAAGTGTTTGCTCTATATCCTGCTTCATTGCACCAATCCATATTTGGCCGCTCCAGACATCTATCTCACCATTCCAGCCTATTCGTGCGGAGTAAACCATTTGTTCTGAATTCTCTTTGGCTATATTAATGTCTGCTTCAGTGTAGTTAACATCAAACATACCAAAAAAATCCCCATATCCGCCGGCAATTGTTGTGCCGTAGCCGAGAACTGATCCGTTAAAGTTGAGCTTTGTTGATATGTTGTTTTGTTGTATTACGCAGGATCCGCCAACTGGAGGTTCTGAGCCGCTATAGTTGAGGCCTAAATTGTTACATCGGTTAGGTCCATTGACCAAAACACCTCCGCCCGCTCCTAGTGCTCTAAGAACATTAGTCGGTACGGATGTGTCAACATTCAGGTTTAACTCCACTGTGCCTTCAGTTCTGCCTGCAAGGGCATAAACATTCCAGAAAGGAAGAACCCAGGCATCAAGTCGTAAATTAAATGTGTTATCTGAAACTTCTAGGTCCGTAGCTGTGATGCTGCCGTCAATATACTCGTTAACGTTATCTGATTGCTTTCCATCAAAGTCGAGGCCGATACTATCTACTTTGAAAGGTTGTTGCTGTGTTAGTCCTACCAGTGAAACTCCAAAAGGTAGCGGTAACACGTAACCTTGTTCTCTGGCTTCTCGCCCTAGAATAGGCATAAAATCGGACCAACGATCCTCTCGTTCAGGCATATTGCTAGGGTCAACTGACTCGTAGGCTGTGCTCGTATATACCGCTTCCCGTTTTTTTACTCTTTCAGTGTAAGACTTTTCAGCTGCCTTTGAGGCTGGCAAATTATCTGGAGTGGCTTCAATATTGTCAGCATAAACCCCCTGACCTAATAAGCAGAGTGCAAAAAACGAGTGTAGTGAATATTTTTTCATGCTTTCATTTCTTGTTTGATAGAGCGGAGACTCTAGTGTAAATGGATTGATTGCTATGCGCTACTGCATGGATATTGCTTCCTGTGCCTAGTTACAAAACTTCACTACCCATATTTTTTGATGCTTGCTTGTTAGTGTTATCCTGTTATTAAAAATAGAGGTGTTTGAATGTTAAATGTTTTTCGTGCAATTAGTTTTCTGGAAGGTTTGTCTTATTTAGTTATTCTCAGTGTTACCTTGGGAGTCATAGACCGTGAGTATGTCTTTGTTTTGGGGATGGGGCACGGAGTGCTGTTTATGCTGTATTTATTGTTTTCATTAATTGTTTCAGGTAAGAAAGGATGGTCGGTAGGGCGGTGGTTATTATTATTCTTGGCTTCACTGGTACCCTTTGCGTTCATTCCCGTCGAGATAGTTTTAAGTAAAATTGAAAAGACTAGTGTGGTCGATGATAAATAATGAAGCGGTATCTTGAGCGATGAGCTACCAGCGTTTTTTTGTTATGGCTTTCGTAGCATTCATCATTACTTCATATTATCTAGGTTATACGCCATTGTTTATAAGTGTGGTGTTCTTTTTGTTTAGTCTCTTTGCTTATTTTTATTATGCTAAAGATAAAAAGGCCGCAATAAACGGACTTTGGCGAGTAAAGGAAAGTAAGTTGCACTTATTAGCTTTGTGTTGTGGTTGGCCTGGTGCGCTAATTGCGCAAGAGAAACTGCGCCATAAAACAAAAAAAATGAGTTTTCAGTTTGTATTCTGGTGTACCGTTTTGGTAAATGTAGGTTGCTTTGCATGGATACATACTTCGCAAGGCAGTCTGCAGCTTCGAGGCAGGCTTTTGCAGTTCGAGAACCTTGTGGTGTCTCAGGTGAAGTCAGAGTTCATTATTTCAACCGTTCTTTTTTCAACTAAATATCGCCCAGAGAGCATGCTCCTATCAAATTTTAAACCATAGCTGAAGCCGCAAAGTCACAATGCAATCCCTATAATTCGCTCCCTCCGCTCTACATCGAAGCGACTGTTATCGTGTGTGAATAATTATTTACATTTCTTAGCCTCAATAAGTTTGCTCAATAGGGCGATATAAGCGAAAATACACGCCTTTTTTATAAGCTATTCTGTTAAAACTGTCGGTGGGAGACAATTTAATGCCATCTCGTAGAGATCTAGCAAACGCAATTCGTGCACTCAGTATGGATGCTGTTCAAAAGGCCAAGTCTGGACACCCAGGGGCTCCAATGGGAATGGCTGATATAGCTGAAGTGTTGTGGAATGACCACATGACACATAATCCGGCGAACCCTCAGTGGGCTAATCGTGATCGGTTCATTCTATCGAATGGTCACGGGTCTATGCTGATCTACTCTTTATTACACCTGACGGGTTATGATCTTAGTATTGATGATCTTAAAAATTTCCGACAGTTACACTCAAAAACACCAGGGCACCCTGAACTGGGTTATACACCCGGTGTTGAAACAACAACGGGCCCGTTAGGCCAAGGTCTTGCCAATGCAGTAGGTATGGCGCTTGCTGAAAAGTCACTGGCAGCTCAGTTTAACCGTGAAGACCATGATGTGGTTGACCATAACACCTATGTATTTTTAGGTGACGGTTGCTTAATGGAAGGTATTTCACATGAAGTGTCTTCTCTTGCCGGCACTTTAGGTTTAGGCAAATTAATTGCCTTTTATGATGACAACGGCATCTCTATTGATGGTGAAGTTGAAGGCTGGTTTACTGATGATACGCCAGCACGTTTTGAGTCTTATGGCTGGCAGGTAATCCCTGCGGTCGATGGGCATGATTCAGATGCATTGCTTGCAGCAGTAGAAGCCGCTAAAGCAAACCCCGATCAACCTACTTTAATTTGTTGTAAAACTATTATTGGTTTTGGTTCACCTAATAAAGAAGGCAAAGAAGATTGCCATGGTGCTCCACTAGGCGATGATGAAATTGCAGCAACACGTGAAAAATTGGGCTGGACTCATGGTGCTTTTGAAGTGCCTGATGACATTTATGCTAACTGGAATGCAAAAGAAAAGGGCGCTGCAGCAGAAAGTGCTTGGAATGATAAATTTGCTGCTTACCAAAATGCATACCCAGAACTCGCGGCAGAATTAACACGTCGTGTGGCAGGGGATCTTCCTGCAGACTTCTCTGAAAAAGCAGCAGCTTATGTTCAGGAATGCCAAGATAAAGGCGAAACGATCGCTAGCCGTAAAGCCTCACAAAACACCTTGAATAAGTTTGGTCCTCTCTTGCCTGAATTATTAGGCGGTTCAGCTGATTTGGCTGGCTCTAACCTGACCCTTTGGGAAGGTTGTAAAGGGCTAGAAAAAGACGACGCTTCGGGTAACTATATTTTTTACGGTGTACGTGAATTCGGCATGACGGCCATTATGAACGGTATTGCCTTACATGGCGGTTTTGTTCCTTACGGTGCTACTTTCTTAATGTTTATGGAATATGCCCGTAATGCCGTACGTATGTCTGCATTAATGAAGCAGCGTGCCATTAATGTATATACACATGATTCTATTGGTTTGGGCGAAGATGGCCCAACTCACCAGCCTGTTGAGCAGATGGCGAGTTTGAGAAATACACCGAATATGAATTTATGGCGTCCATGTGATGCGGTTGAGTCAGCCGTGGCGTGGAAGTCAGCACTTGAGCGTAATGATGGTCCTTCTTCATTAATCTTTTCTCGTCAGGCCTTGCCTCACCAGGCACGTAATGCTGAGCAATTAGCACAGGTTGAGCGCGGCGGTTATGTGCTTTCAGATTGTGACGGTGAAGCCGATATTATTCTTATCGCAACCGGCTCAGAAGTTGGTTTGGCTCAAGACGCTGCGGCAGTCTTACGTGAGAAAGGCACTAAAGTACGTGTTGTATCAATGCCATCGACTGATGTGTTTGATGCACAAAGTGCTGAGTATAAGCAGCAGGTACTACCTTTAGAAGTTGCATCTCGTGTCGCTATTGAAGCCGCTATAGAAGACTTCTGGTATAAATATGTCGGTCTTGATGGGCGAATTGTTGGTATGTCTACTTATGGTGAGTCTGCACCGGCAGGTCAGTTGCTAGAAGAATTTGGCTTTACGGTTGATAATGTTGTAGCCGTTGCTGAAGAGCTTCTTTAGTTAGCTCTATGTCCAAAACGTAGGGTGTGCCAAAAGACGGTGCGCACGGCACACCCTACGATTAATTGCGATAAGTTTAGAAATAAAAATTAGGGAATTCATGTCATACCGCGTTGCGATAAACGGATATGGGCGTATTGGGCAATGTGTGTTGCGTGCGCTCTATGAAAATGAATATCGGGAAAAGCTTCAGGTAGTGGCCATTAATGAGCTGTCTGATATCGATACCATTGCTTATCTCACACGATATGACTCTACCCATGGGCGATTTTCCGGTTCGGTAACCGTTGAATCAGATCAGCTCTGTATTAACAACGATCGTATTGCTGTGCTCAATCAACAAAAGCCTGCTTTACTTCCGTGGAAAGCACTCAATGTTGA
The DNA here is from genome assembly GCA_016744695.1 of Hahellaceae bacterium. Lineage (GTDB taxonomy): Bacteria > Pseudomonadota > Gammaproteobacteria > Pseudomonadales > Oleiphilaceae > Alkalimarinus. The sequence goes on along the minus strand of JADGDV010000006.1, from coordinate 7,454 downwards.
CTTGGTACTTGAATGTACCGGAAAGTTTGGTGACAAAAAGGGTGCTGCATCGCACCTGCAAGCAGGGGCTGGTAAGGTTCTTTTTGCTCAGCCAACTGAATCTAGTGTAGATAAAACGATTGTTTATGGCGTGAATGATTCTACGCTCTCAAATAGTGATCGTGTTGTATCCAGTGCTTCTTGCACTACAAACTGTATTGTTCCTGTCATTAAGGTGTTGCACGATAAACTGGGTATTGAGCGAGGCACAACTACAACCATTCATTCTGCTATGAATGATCAGCCGACTATTGATGCATACCATCATCAAGATTTAAGGCGAACCCGTAGTGCGATGCATAATATCGTACCTGTTAATACGGGCTTGGCTAAAGGTATTGAACGTTTACTTCCTGAGATGGAAGGGCGTTTTAGTTCAGTGGCTATTCGTGTGCCAACAGTGAATGTATCAATGTTGGATTTAACCATAAATGTTAGCCGTAACACGTCAGTAGAAGAAGTGAATCAAATACTGTCAGGTGCGTCCCTTAATGGCTTGGGTGGCGTATTAGGGTATACCGAAGAGCCTTTGGCGTCGTGTGATTTTAATCATGATTCCCGCTCCGGAGTGATTGACGGAAGTCAGACGCAAGTAAGTGATGGAAAGCTAGTTAAGGTGTTAACGTGGTTTGATAATGAATGGGGCTATGCCAACCGGATGTTGGATGTGGCGTCTGCTTGGTTAGATCGCGTTTAGGGCTTGGCTTTCGTATAGTTTGACTTGAACATCGTAAGAATTTAATTTTATTGAAAATGAGGATAGATAATGGCGATCATTAAAATGACGGATTTAGATCTTGCAGGAAAGCGAGTATTGATCCGAGAAGACCTTAACGTGCCGATTAAAGATGGAAAAGTTACCAGTGATGCACGTATCAGAGCTTCGTTGCCTACTATTAAGCTAGCAATAGAAGCCGGTGCCAAAGTGATGCTAATGACGCACTTGGGTCGACCAACGGAAGGTGAGTTTGCTGAAGAGTTTTCATTAAAGCCTGTTGCAGAACATCTGTCTGGCTTGTTAGGTAAAGACGTAAAAGTGATTGCTGACTGGAAAAATGGTGTAGACCTTGAAGATGGTCAAGTTGTTTTGTTTGAGAATGTCAGGTTTAACAAGGGCGAGAAGAAAGATAGCGAAGAACTTTCTCGTGCCTATGCTGCATTATGTGATGTTTACGTGATGGATGCTTTTGGTACAGCGCATCGTGCTCAGGCTTCTACTCATGGTGTGGGTAAATATGCTCCTGTTGCCTGCGCGGGTCCGCTGCTTGCTGGTGAGTTAGATGCTTTAGGCAAAGCACTCGATAACCCAGCACGTCCATTAATGGCTATTGTAGGTGGCTCTAAAGTTTCAACGAAGCTGACTGTACTTGAGTCATTATCTAGTATTGTTGATAACCTTATCGTAGGCGGCGGTATTGCCAATACATTTTTGGCGGCCGCAGGTCACCCGGTAGGTAAATCACTTTGTGAGCATGATCTTATTCCACAAGCGAAAACCTTGATGGAAAAAGTTAATGTGCCTGTGCCTACCGATGTTGTAACAGGCAAAGAATTTTCTGAAACAGCAGAGGCCACACTTAAAGCGGCGACTGATGTCGTTGAAGATGACATGATTTTTGATATTGGTCCTGATTCAGTCGAGACTTTAGCAACGCTATTAAAAGACGCTAAAACTATTATTTGGAATGGCCCTGTTGGCGTATTCGAATTTGATCAGTTTGGTGAAGGTACAAAAGTATTGGCTAAGGCTATTGCGGATAGTGATGCCTTTTCAATTGCAGGTGGCGGTGATACCTTGGCGGCGGTTGATAAATACGATATCGCAGATAAAGTATCTTATATTTCTACAGGTGGTGGTGCTTTTCTAGAGTTTGTTGAAGGGAAAACTCTACCTGCTGTTGCTATGCTTGAAGCGCGTGGCGCTAAATAAACTAATTTTAAAAGGAAAAAGTTCATGGCACTTATTAGTATGCGTCAAATGCTCGACCACGCAGCAGAAATTGGGTATGGCGTACCCGCGTTTAATGTTAATAATTTAGAGCAAATGCGCGCCATTATGGTTGCGGCAGATAAAACTAACAGCCCGGTTATTGTTCAGGCATCTGCAGGCGCGCGTAGTTATGCTGGCGCTCCTTTTTTACGTCACTTAATTCTTGCTGCGATAGAAGAATTTCCGCATATTCCTGTATGTATGCACCAGGATCACGGTACTTCACCGGCTATTTGTCAGCGTTCAATTCAGCTAGGTTTTTCATCAGTCATGATGGATGGTTCATTGTTGGCCGATGGTAAAACGCCATCATCTTATGAATATAATGTTGATGTGACTCGCAAGACCGTAGACATGGCTCATGCGTGTGGTGTTTCTGTAGAAGGCGAATTAGGTTGCCTTGGTTCTTTAGAAACAGGCCAAGCAGGAGAAGAAGATGGTGTGGGTGCTGAAGGTATATTAACAGCAGAACAAATGTTAACAAACCCTGAAGAAGCGGCAGATTTTGTTGAGAAAACAGGTGTGGATGCATTAGCTATTGCTTGTGGAACCAGTCATGGTGCATATAAGTTCACTCGCCCGCCAACAGATGATATTTTGGCTATTGATCGTATTAAAGCGATTCATGACCGTATTCCTAATACGCACTTGGTTATGCATGGTTCGTCATCAGTGCCTCAAGAATGGCTGGCGGTTATTAATGAATTTGGTGGTGAAATTCCAGAAACGTACGGTGTGCCTGTAGAGCAAATTGTTGAAGGCATTAAGCATGGTGTTCGTAAAGTGAATATTGATACAGACCTTCGTTTAGCATCTACGGGTGCTATTCGTCGATTCATGGCTGAAAACCCTTCTGAATTTGACCCACGTAAATATTTGAAAGCGTCAGTGACGGCAATGACCGATATTTGTATTGCGCGTTATGAGTCTTTTGGTGCTGCAGGTAATGCAAGTAAGATTAAGGCTGATTCATTAGATGTTATGTTTGAGCTTTACGAAGCCGGTAAACTATAAGTTCTAGTTTTTCTGTTTCATAAAAAAACCGTGCTGTGTCACGGTTTTTTTTCGTCTGTATGGAAGTGACATTCGTTGCAGCCTTTGTTTTAATGATCACTTAAATACTAAGTGACGTTCTTTATGGATCATAAAATTAAGCCTATGAAAGATAAACTATTTTCTTTCTCTCTCACTCTACTAGCCGCGTCTATTGCTTATTTTGCCTACTCTATACTCAGTGTAAGCCAACAAATACCTTCGATTCTTGATCAGGTGAGTGATATTAACCATCAAATTGATCGTACTGCTGAAAAGGTTGAGCCTTTATTAGTTTTAGTGCCTGATATTTTACAAACCGTAGAGAATACAACGAATTCAATACCGCCTATTTTGGATGAGGTAGGTAAAGTTCGACAATTGGTTCCAGTCGCTTTAAAGGAAGTTGAAGCAGTTAGGTTAACCTTGCCTTCTATTCTTGAGCGTGTTGATAAGCTTCACGCTCAAATAGACATCCTAGAAAAAAGGCTGCCGGACATTCTAAAAACAGTGAACCAAATAACGGTAGTGGTTAATGATACTAACCAACAAATTGAGAAAGCGTTACCCCTTGTGCCAGAGATCTTAGGTGAGGTTGAAAAAACTCGAAATGAGATTCCTTCATACTTAACCAGAGTAGAGACCATTGTTGATAACACTAAAGATATTAGTGAAACGGCTGGTAAGGGAGCTGTAACCGGCTTTTTTAAAGGTATTATTTCAACACCGTTTGAGCTATTAAAAGGTACAGAAAATAAAATTCGTTCAAGCTTAAAGAATGAAGATAAGATAACGGAAGAAGACTTTACTCTTGTTTATCAGGCCACAGCAAAGTTACTTCAATCAGACAAAAAAGATATTGCATACTGGGATAACTCTAAAACTGGCAATAAAGGTCAGGTAAAGCTGGTTAATTCATTCAAGAGTGAAGGGAGAGAATGTAGAACGGTTCAGTTACTATTTAAGGCTCATGATGGAAATGACGATTCAGTTAATAGGGATTTCTGTTTGAATGATGAAGGTAAGTGGGGCCCTGTTGAATAGGGCTTCTGGTTGTTATTTGAACAATTAAAACGTTTATTTTCTCATGCTTCTCCTTTTTTTGCCGATACAAAGGTAACTATAAAGCTGAATTTAAGGTGGGGCATGTGAAAATAGAATCCAGTGCGATTCAATTAAGCCTTCAGGCTGAACGTGCTCAAACCCTTGAACAAGAGCACTCTTCATCGTTAGTTATAACGAATTCAACCCCCGCGAATGTGGGTAGTTCAGTAGTGAGCGAGCATGAGGCAGATTATCAGTACCAATCTAAAGAGCATCTAACCTTGTATTCAAATAGCAAGGTGTCATTAAGTGGTGAGCCTGTTGAAGAGGTGGTTAATAGTAAGTTATTAACAAAGATGATTGATGTTTCATTAAGTGGGAAAGAAGCCATCAGTGCGATTGAAATTAAGAATGGCCAATCCATTGGTCCTGCGATTCCAGGCTTTACTGGAACCGCTGAAGTTAGTCTTTCACAATATCAATTTCTTTCAGAATCCCAAAATTTAACGTTTAGTTCTAATGGCTCTATCAAAACTGAAGATGGACGAGAAATTAATTTTTCGCTATATCTTGAGCTGAAGCAAGAAGCGAGTTATGAAACCTCTGAGTCTTTTGTGCTGGACGTTCAACGGATGAAAGACCCCCTCGTTATTAATTTTGGTACCGAATCGGTTAGCTTAACTGATCAATTTTTTGAGTTTGACCTTGAAGGGGATGGCGTCTCTGAAACCATTGCCTCATTAGCGACAGGGAGTGGCTATCTCGTACTTGACCGTAATGGAAATGGCTTGGTGGATGATGGCTCTGAATTGTTTGGAGTACAAACAGGCCAAGGTTTCTCTGAATTAGCTAAGTTTGATCATGATGAAAATCTATGGATCGATGAAAATGATGCGGTGTTCTCTGAGTTGAGTTTGTGGGTGAGAGATGAAAGCGGAAATGATCAACTCCGAAGCTTAAGTGATATCGGTGTAGGGGCTATTTACTTGGGTAGTGAATCGGGTCGGTTCAATCTCCATTCCCCAACAGGCAGTGTGTTGGGGGAGATAAAATCGTCAGGTATCGTGCTAATGGAAGGGGGAGAGCTTAGGACAATTCAAGAGATTGACTTGGCTGATCTATCCAAGCCTGATGAAGCATCAAACCAGATACAACAAACGGTAACCATGAATATTACCCAGGAAGAGGGTGAGCCAGAAACAGTAGAGGATAGGCGGGTGATAGCTATATCCAATGCGCTTGAAAAATTGAATGAGATAAGAGAACAGCAGAAAGCCTATAACGCAAGTGTACAGACAGGGGTTGAGCGGGCTGAGTCTCCATTGGAGACATTGCTGGCTAAAATGGAAGAATTTCGCTTAGAGATACTTGAGCGACAGCGTAAAAATGCAGATCACTACTACCGACAATTCAATTAGCTGTGTTGGCTGCATAGCAAGGTCAAGCGTTGGTTTTTTCCCTATACTTACTTAGAATAGCGATAAGCCATAGGATATTAAAATGCCAACTATTGTCACTAGAATAATGCTTTCTGGCAGGCTTAGGCCTGTCTTTTTTATAGTGGTTTGATCAAATTCTTGCATGGTCTTATTCAAAGTTTAGTTTAATGTGTGTTTTATTTCATGGCTCAATTGTACCTTCTGTTAATCAATTTTAGGGCGCAACAATTTGAAATATTGTAAAAAGTGAAAAACTACGTCACATGGGTATGCCCGTTATCAATCTGTTGGATTATTTAGCCATTCAGCTCTCTTTGAGTTAACCTAGGCGCACATAATGTAGCGACCAAATAATTGAATATTCTCTATGAAGCATGATTGGACAAGAAGTAAACTGATTTCAGAAATGGAGGTTTTTAGCTTCCAAAGTCTTCCCGAGTTAAGTGATGAGGCAAAACAATATTGCCGTTATTATCAAATTGATTTTTCTGAAAGCTTACCCGAGAGTGAGCATTATTTGGGTAGTTTTGATGCGCTAGGCTACCGCTTGGCAATGCACTATTTTCTCCCTGCCTCGGTTAAAGGAACTGTATTTATTTTTCATGGTTATTTTGATCATGTTGGTTTATATGGGCATTTGATTAAGCATTGTCTTGAGCAAGGTTTGGCTGTTGTTGCTTATGATTTACCAGGGCATGGTTTGTCTTCTGGGCGCCCAACGGCCATACAGTCTTTTGAGGATTATCAGGTGGTGTTAAATAGCTGCTTAAATCTTTGCGTTGATCATTTAAAAGAGCCGCTTTATGCCATTGGCCAAAGTACGGGTGGGGCTGTTTTAGTTGATCATATTTTAAATCGAACTGATCCATCAGCAGAGCTAGAGTGTAAACAGCCGGTCTTTGAAAATATTGTGCTCCTTGCTCCATTGGTTCGGCCTGTGGGCTGGAGCTCTGCCCTAATTATGCATACAATGGTGGGGCCATTTCTGAGTACTTGGAAACGTGTTTTTTCAGAGAATAGTAATGACCCGGTGTTTGTTAAATTCTTGAAGAAGCATGATCCATTACAGTCTAGGATTATGTCCATAGAGTGGATTTCTGCGTTGAGGTCTTGGATTAAACGAATAGAAAGTAGCCCTCCTGTAGATGCTAAGGTTTCAATTGTTCAGGGGCGGCGGGATATGACAGTAGACTGGCGTCACAATATTACGATAATACAACAGAAAATATCTCAGGTAGATGTACATTATTTACCAAAAGGGCGTCATCATTTGGTGAATGAATCTGTTGAAATCAGGTCAGAAGTGTTTGGTTTTATTGATAAAGCGTTTTCCGCTAGTTAGAGCCTTCTGTTGTGCTATCAGGGGCTTAATTTGAAATATTGGAGTAAATAAAAGAATGAGATTTAAAGGTTTTAGTTTGATATTGTCGACGGCATTGGTTTCAGGGTGTATGACTTATGACCCTTATACTGGTGAAGAAAAGGTATCTAGCGCCACAACGGGTGCAGCTATTGGTGCTATAACTGGAGCAGCTATTGGTGTTGCAACGTCCAGTAAAAAAGATCGTGGTAAAGGTGCACTTATTGGTGCTGCAGCCGGTGGAGCACTAGGTGGCGGTGTTGGTTACTATATGGATGAGCAAGAATCTAAATTGCGTCATCAGCTCGAAGGAAGTGGTGTGCGTGTTGCTCGAAATGGAGATGAGATTACACTGATAATGCCAGGTAACATTACCTTTGATACAGGAAAGTCAGATATTAAAGCTAATTTCACTGAAGTGCTAACCTCTGTAAGTGTAGTGCTTAAAGAGTTTGATGAAACGGCTATTCAGGTTGGAGGTCATACAGATTCTACAGGGTCTTTGAGCTTAAATCAGACATTGAGTGAGCAGCGCGCTAATAGTGTTAAG
>JADGDV010000030.1:29931-46275 GCA_016744695.1 Hahellaceae bacterium | reverse complement strand
AGCTGGTTTGGTTTCAGTGCCGGCACAGTACCGCAATGCTATCGAAAGCTTAAAGATAATATCAGCGTCTGAATACCGTTTTCACGAAGACCGTTTAGAACAGTACCTCCAGTTGCACGCAAATGACCTTGCTTTAGGGGCCGAAGTCATGGACCGGGCTCAATTTGAGTCAAGTGTTTTTAAGGCCGCCGATAACACAACGCCTGTAACGCAGTCAGAGCTCGGTGACAACGTAAAAAGTATATTAGTAAGAGGCCAAAGTAACCGTATTATTGCTAATGGTGATGAACTAGCCTTATTAACCTTTCCTGTAAACCTCGCTCAAGCGGCTATGGTTAACGATGATGATCGCTCTATTGTACTCACTGAAGATGGTGATGTTATTGCCACTTCTACTAATAATATTGCCTATCGCGTCGGTTTTTATGGCGATGCAAATGAAGCGCAAGACCCTTCAGGTAGCTATAACCGAGACCAAGCCAACGACACCGTCTTTGGCCCCGTAGCAGGCGTTAAAGTCTGAATTTAAGGGGTCAGAGCCCTTTAACTAAGAGCCCTTTAACTAGTCTGCATACCCTCAATTTCTTCATGATAATTTACCCATAAGACCTCTCTGAGTTGATCCAAAAGGTGGATAATATCGGCTGCTTCCGCAGCATCCCAGTGGGTGGCGAGGTAAGAGAATTTCATGCTCATGATACCACCTGCTGTTTCATGAGTTCTTCATGTGAGCGCCAGTGTGGTTGAACTAAAACATTATTGACATGACCAATGGTGACGATTTTTTTGGTCTCACGACAGGCTTCGATTAAGCTGCCATAACAAAGGTTACGGCATAATCGTAAGTTGCCTTGAGCAGACCGTATGATGAGTTCGCTTGCCGCTTCATCAAAGGTATTTGCACCCATTCTGACGGCTTCCAGCTCTTTTGCAATATACTCATTCAGGTCATCATCATTAAGCGCAAAAATACTGGCAGAATAGGTGATGCGGCTCTTAATAGGGACATCAGAGTCCATCAAAATATAGCGGCGATCATAGGCTGTATGTTTGTATTTCCTGTCTGTTGTTTTAATGATGTCTTTAGGTGAGCCCCCATCTGCGCTATCAACCTTAACAATTTGACCTGTTTCACCGTCATATAACGATTTCATGTAATTTATAAAGGCTTTGTCATGAGCTCCTTCCCCGACAACAATTAATGAGGCAAGTTTAACTCTTCGACTTTTTTTCTTTGCCATACCAGTAAACCCTATAAGTTTGGTACGGCGCTTAACGCACCGGCCATATATTTTGCGTAGAGATTATCATCTGCACGTAGACCAGTAACCTCATCAAGTCGCCAAGCTTCACTTTGTTGATCTACTTTTTCAACAAGGTAAGTCTGGTGCTTTTTGAGTAAATTTAGTATCTCTGGTGTGTGACATGTAAAAATTATTTGAGCTTGATGAGGGTTTGTATGCTCAAATTTAAAGAGTTCTAGGATATGAGGCAGCATATGCGGATGTAGATCATTATCTATTTCATCAATGATGGCGACCCCACCATTCTCTAATACAGGCAATATGCGCCTTAAAAGAACAAAGGATGATTGAGTACCACTGGATTCTTCAAAAAAAGGAAGTTCGAAAGTATCTTCTTTTGATTTATGAATTCCGATAGGGATAAAGATCTTAGTTGAGTTACCTTGAGGGTCTTTGGTTTCTGCCTCATGGATTTTTACTGAGCAAATCCCCAGATCAAAATCACACATCATATTTTCCATATGACTGTGCATTTTCTTATTTCTGAAAAAGTAATCTGCACTCTCAAGCAAATTACCCCCATGAAAATGTTGCCGGCCAGATACATTGATATTGTATGAGTAGCTATCAAAATACTCGACAAACCCTGATGCCATAGGTACGTCGTAATTGTGCGCCGCAGAAAGTAGTGATGCGTTTTCTCGAATATTTTTAGCCTGAGAGGCTGAAAACCCAAATCCTTGCTGTTTGTAGCTATATCCTGATTCTTCTTTTTCTCGCACAAAAACGTAACTAAACAAGTGGCTTGTTTTTTTGTACAGAGATTCATGTACTACGTGTCTACGATTGGCTATGAGTTTGTAGCGGTACTCCTCATTATTTAATAAGAAGGTGACTTCAAATAAGCTATCTTTGCCCTGTTTCAACGCATGAGAATGAAATGGGATAGGAGACTCTGGGTCACTCCCTAAAAAAGAATTACTAATAAACCAACTTAGAAAAGCCAAAGGCTTAATCAATTGAGTTTTACCTGAGCCATTCGCGCCAATAATAGATACAACCTTATTCAAGCGGCGCTCAGAATCAACCACTATATCGTACTTTGAAGGGAGTGGTTTTTTCCCTAACTCGAATGATAACTCTGTTTCTTCAGAGAATGAGTGAAAATTTGAGAACCGCAGCTGAATGATCATAGTAATCCAGAATCAACAAAATATTGTTTATATTGCTCCACTATAGTTGTTTTCTCAGTTGGTGCAATGACAATATTGTGTAATTGTGAACAATTTAAGAGGTCAGAGCCCTTTTGTTCGATTTAAACCCTGAAGAATATGAGGCGAGATACGCCTCTTAATTCAACTGTCCGTTTTATTGGGGAAGCCTCAAAGCCCTTTAGTAGTTTAGTGTAGAAGTAAAGAGGCTGGTTGTATTTACTCTTGCTTTGCACATAACAAGGCTTGCTGTGTGCAAAAAGCATTGAATTCCATTTAGATTAGTCGCAAGAGTGTTTTTATCGGTTCGAAATACGCTTTACGCATAAGGTAATGCCAAGAGTTGAGTTGGAGTTTCCATAAAGTACCCGTTGTAGATTACTTATATTTAATAGACAAATAAATAAACCTGACATAAAATACTTTGTATGCCTTATAAATAAAGGCTTATAAAGATATTACATAAGTGCATTAGTGTCAGGATTAATGGAATATGTCAGTCTCAGAACGTGTCAGTAACAGGGTTAACCGCATGAAGCGTGGCGTCCCCTTTAGCATTAACGGCTTTTATGCGCTGGGTACTCATACATCCGTACAAAAGGCGATGAGTCGCTTAGCCAAAGGGAATATTATTGAGCGTGTATCTAAGGGCTTTTATGTAAGACCTAAACCTCTGGCTAGTATTCCATCCATTAAGACAACAGCTAGTGCTGAACAGGTGGCTGAAGTCTGGGCTAAAGAGTATGGGTACAAGCTAGTGCGTCAGGGCCAAGAGGCAGCCTATAGGTTGGGCTTGCAAACCCAGGCCCCTGTAAAGGTAATATTTTGGAGCAATGGTCCTTCTCGGGAGTTTCGAATGGGCAATGAGGTTGTGCAGGTTCGGCATATCTCAGAGAAGAAACTTAGATGGGCAGGAAAACCAGAAGGGACGTTACTAAGAGGCTTGGTTGTCACTTCCCCTGAGTCGATTGATTTTTCGAGCATATTGGGCGCTATTAAGCGTTTGTCATTATCCAAGGAAGAAGCACTGTCAGTGTTGCGTAAGCTTACCGAAGTTTCAGTGCTTCAGGGCTGGCGTAATAAATTACAACAATTTGAGCGGCAGTTAGCATCATGAATATTTTTGATTTCTATGCAGATACGTCTAAACATGAAGAGCTAAAGGAAATACTCATACTAGCGGGGCAAAAACACCCCGCTGGCTTAGCCGCAAATTTCCTTGAGAAAGATATTTGGGTGACTGAAATTTTGAGATTGCTCTATGAAGAGAATTTAGTGGGGGATATCGCCGTGGCCTTCAAAGGCGGGACGGCGCTCAGTAAGTGCTGGAAAGCCATAGAGCGATTTTCTGAAGATATTGATTTATCTATTCATTGGGCTGAATTGGCTGGCGAAGAAGATGAGGCTGAAGCTTGGGATAAGTCCGTTCAAAGTGGATCGCAGCGTAAGAAGTTTAGGCAGAAGCAGGAAAAGTTACTGACTGAGTGGTCGGAAGCGTTGGTCTCCAAGTTAAATGAGCGGTTTGCCGAATATGGGATCAGTGAGCTGCAGGCAGAGCTGGAATCTGGCTCTAAAGGTGAGAAGGTGAATGTACACTTTCCTAGGGTGACTGCTGGTGATAATGACTATCAGTTGGACTATGTGTTGTTGGAGTTTGGTGGCCGAAACAGGGGGAGACCAACTAATCCGCATGAGGTTACGTGCTATCTTTCTGAAGTATCAGAGTTATCGGCCTTTGACTTCCCTACAGCAACAGTACAAGCCTATGATGCCGATTATATTCTATGGGAAAAGCTAACAGCCTTGCATCAATTTTCCACTCAAGAGCGGGAACCTGCTTTTAGCCGACTAGCTCGACATTGGTATGATGTTGATTGTCTCTTACAATCTAAGTTTTCGGACCCTTTAAATTCATCAGAAGCAATGCAAAATGTAGCTGAAATGAAGGCGCAACGCTGGGCTGAGAAAGGTGTAGATTATGGTCAAGCACTCAGCGGGGGGTTAATGTTGGTACCAGGTGAAGAAAGACTGATAAGTATCGCTAAAGATCATCAGGCGGCTATCAGTGGTGGAATGTTTTTTAATTCGCCTGATGACTTCGAAAAAATCATTAACAGAATTAAAACCGCCCAAGATGATATAAATGCTGCCAATATGCCTTTGCTCGACGTTTCTGTCGCGTGGGCCAGTTCTGGTGATTGGGTGCAAGCACATGCTACCTATGAAGGGTGTACTTTTTATTCAGCTCTATTTTTACGAAAAGTGCAGAGCTTCGCAGAACAAGACCTTAAAGATAAAATACGAAAGCATCATGTTTCGATCTTATAAAACAGTGCATTTTTCTGAGGTTCATTCGCTGTTGGTCAGAAGGGGGCTGAGCCCTTTAGCTAAGTTTTAGGTTCTCATAGCTGGGCAGACCATTTTTTGTTACGCTAGCACATCAAGTTTCTCAAGGATGAGATCATGCCACGTAAACCACGTTTTTTTATACCCGATGTTCCCGTGCATATAGTACACCGAGGGCATTCCCGTGACCCTGTATTTTTTGAAGATGAAGACTATTCAACTTATGCATACTGGTTAGGTGAGGCGTCAAAGCGCTATGGGGTTCAAATACACTCATTTGTGTTAATGACGAATCATGTCCATATACTGATTACACCACCAGGAACAACAAGCACAAGCTCATTTATGCAATATATCGGTCGCCGGTATGTACCATACATGAACCAAAAATATGGAAAAAGCGGTTCTATCTGGGAGGGTCGATACAAGGCAAGTTTAATTCAAGCTGAGGATTATTTTCTGGCTACCATGCGTTATGTTGAGCTAAACCCAGTAAGAGCCGGAATGGTTGAGTCTCCCTCGCATTATCGTTGGTCTAGTTTTTGTCATAATTCAGGAATTAGAAAAATTCGTTTTGTGCAAAATCATCCAGTATATACGTCTCTAGCAACATACGATGAAGGGCGGTTTGAAGCCTATAAAGAGCTATTTCGTTCGCAGCTTGATTTAGAGGTTATGAAACAAATATCTGATGCCTGGCTAACAGGCACTCCACTTGGAAATGATTATTTTCGAGAAAAGGTAGAATCTCAACTGTCACTGAAAGTGGGGCAGTATAGACGCGGTCGCCCAAACAAGCCTACTTAAGATATTTCACCCTCTTTTTTATAAATAATGATAGTTATGTCATAGACCATAATATTCACAATAAGTATCATTGCGTGCGAGCTAAATAGTAGGTTTTGTGATTAATTGAATGCCCAGAAAGAATACGTAGGGAGCAAAATGAAAAGGTATTTTAAAAGTTTTGCCGGATTGGTTGTTTTATCTTCAGTAGTGTTAAGTGGTCAGGCTGCAACTATTGATTTTGAAGGTGTTGTCGCCACTCAGTTTGAATATGTAACTGATCGCACTGAAGGTGCTCCTGTGGCTCGTAGCTTTGGTGATTTTAATGTAAGCGTTTGGGAGGCCGTTTACCTTCCTGATAACTATACTCCAGCAGAATTAGAGCCTGCCAAAATGGCTAGTGTTGTATACCTACATCCTAGTAGTGGTAGTGCTAATGTAGTTACACAAAGGTTATCTGTAGCTCATAGCGCCGGGACTACTTTTTCAATTACAAGTGTTCAAATTGCTGAGAAAGCTAATAATGTTAACGTAGGTAGAGTAACGATAAGAGGATTCTCAGAGAGTGGCGCTTTTATTGATAAAACCTTTGAAGCAGACCAGAATAAAGGATTTCAAACAGTCACGTTTGACGCAGCTTGGACTGATTTGGTTAAGTTAGAGTTTATGGTAGATGGCGGTCAGATGCACTTTGATAATATTGAAGTGAATTAAATTTAGCTTTATTTAGATAGGTTAAGCCCATTCTTATTGTTTGGGCTTTTTTTTGAGCTCAAAATAATTCTGTAAAGCATGAGGCGGCAAGGTCAAAAGCGTATTCAGGAATAGTGCACTCTTATGATATATAGAAACATCTAAATAATTTTTTTGATGAGTGCAGTCTTTAGCACTTAAAGAATTGGTCCGCCCGGAGAGATTCGAACTCCCGACCAAGTGGTTCGAAGCCACCTACTCTATCCAGCTGAGCTACGGGCGGACACGCCTTGAAACGGCGGTGCAGATCAGGCCGCTATAATACGCAGCCTATAAGAGGGTGTCTAGTGCTCTATTCTAAAATATACTAGAGAAGAACGTTTTTATTACTGCAAAACACCATACTGATAGCAGTGACAATGCGAGTATCCAAAAAAATAGTCGATTTCTCGATGTGGTATTGGTCTTCCCGCCTGCGCTATTTATCCAGCGGAAGTACATGTTACTTAAAAACCCTGCTAATACGAAAAAGCTGGCGATAACGGGCAGGGCGAGTTGCCATGTAGCTAAAGCGCTGCCTGCTTGTTTTATCTGGCCAATCCACACCATTGATCCAATAAGCACAGCTAGTGCGGTGAACTCAACAATGAGGGATAATTTGTGGTGTTTATGCATTGTATAATGGCTCTTAATTCACATATGGGGGTTTATTTTAGGGCGATTATACATGAGTGTTGGATGTGAGGCTTTTTATCGTTATTTTTTATGGCTATAATGTCGCGATAAATTATGGTTTAAAAAATTAACAATACCCTGAGGTGACGTGTGAATAAATTGATGAGAACACTGGCTGTTTTTGGATTAGGTGCTGTATTGGCAGGTTCAGTTCAGGCCGCAACAGACGAAGATGCTATTCGTGATCGTATTAAGCCAATTGGTGATGTCTGTGTAGAGGGGCAAGAGTGTGGTTCTTCAGCTGCTGCCGCACCAGTAGAAACAGCCGGTGCTGCAAAGTCTGGCAAAGATGTTTATAGTTCTTCTTGTTTTGCATGCCACGGCACAGGTGCAGCAGGCGCGCCAATGCTAGGTAATGCTGGTCAGTGGGAGCCTCGTTTAGCTCAGGGTATGGATTCTTTGGTGGCGAATGCTATTAATGGTGTTCGTGCAATGCCTCCTCGTGGAACCTGTGCTACATGTTCTGATGATGAGCTTAAAGCCGCTGTTGAATACATGGTTGAAGGCAGTAAGTAAGCAGTTTTAAGTAACAAGTTGATTGTAGGGTGTGCACGGCGCGCCCTACAATCATCTATATACTAAGCGTTTTCTCCACTTCGTCAGCCCATTCTAGCCAAGCTTTTTCGCCAATTATTCCTCTGCGTAGTGTCATATAAGGCAGCAGGTAATGCGCTTGTTTATCTTTATTTAGTTCTAAATAGTTATTTTCTATATTAAGTAAGTTTTCTAATACACTTTCATGACTCTTTTTATGTGCGGCAAGTTCAGCAAGAATATTATCTTTGCTGGTCAAGTGCCCACCATATAACTTAACTAATAACGCATCATTGATTTTGTTAGGTTTTACCGGCTGGCTAATCCAATCCCCTAAGCCTTTTCGACCTAATTCTGTTATCTCATATACTTTCTTGTCAGGCTTATTGCTTTGACTATGCGCTTTAAATGTTATCCACTCATCTTCTGTAAGTTTTTTTAGTTGTAGGTAAACTTGTTGATGTTTTGCATTCCAAAAATAACCAAGGCGGCTTTTAAAGTGTTTTACAAGATCGTAGCCACTACTGGGTTCGGTTTCTAATAAAACTAAAATGGCGTGTTTTAATGACATAAAGACGGACTACTTATAAAAACGGTTAGATTGATAATCATAAACTATATGAAAAAAGTTGCATAGTGGGTCAGGAATCATCTAATATGCAAAAAGTTGCATATTAGATGATTTTATTACAAAGTCAAAATAAGAACACGCAGAGGTGAATTGTGAAGCGCACAGGTACTCGTTTTCGTAAAGATAGAGCAGACACACATTATGATGTCATTATCATAGGTTCAGGCCCTGGAGGCTTATGTAATGCGGCTTTGCTATCTAAGCTAGGTAAAAAAGTATGCGTGTTAGAGCAGCACTATACGGCGGGTGGTTATAGTCACACTTATGAGCGTAATGGCTACGAGTGGGATGTAGGTATTCATTATGTGGGTGAAGTGCATAAACCTTACTCCATGATTCGCAGAGTATTTGATGTGATCTCTGATAGCCAGCTTGAGTGGGCTTACATGGATGACCTGTATGACCGTATTATTATTGGTGATAAAACCTATGATTATATGGCGGGTAGAGAACCTTTCAAAAAACAGATGAAAGAGTATTTTCCTGCAGAAGCAAAAGCCATCGATGAATATGTAGAGCTGTTATCTAAAGTAAGCTCCTTAGTGCCTCGTTATTTTGCTGGGCAAGCCTTACCGAGTAAATTGGCAGGACTAATCTACAACAAAGCGCGTCATTATTTATTGCCTGACTTCTTCTTTAAAACAACACGAGAAGTGCTAGAAGGGCTTACTAATAATGAAGAATTGATTGGTGTGCTAACAGGGCAGTGGGGAGACTACGGACTAACGCCTAAAGATTCCTCGTTTATGATGCATGCTATGGTTGCCAAGCATTATATTACGGGGGGTAATTACCCTGTGGGAGGCTCTTCACGTATTTCTGAAACCATTATTCCTGTTATTCAGCAAAGTGGTGGTAATGTATTTACTTATGCCGGTGTCGACGAGATTTTAGTTAAAAATAATAAAGCATACGGTGTGCGCTTAAAGAAAGGCGGCCATGAAATTTTTGCTGACCAGATTGTGAGTAATGCGGGCATTTACCCAACCTACCAAGACTTACTGCCAGAAAAAGTTGCTAAGAAAAATGGTCTGTTAAAGAATTTGAAGAAGCTAGATCTATCGGCTTCGCATGTGTGTATTTATGCTGGTTTTAACGGCACGGCAGAAGAGCTTGATATACCAAAAACCAATTTCTGGATTTACCCAGATGCCAATCATGATAAAAATGTTGAGCGGTTTTTAGTTTCAGATGGCACAGGTGATTTTCCATTAATTTATATCTCTTTCCCGTCAGCAAAAGACCCTGCCTGGAATGACCGTTTCCCTGGTAAATCAACAGTTGAGATTGTTGCGCCTACAAACCATAAGTGGTTTAAGCAATGGGAAGGGTCAACCTGGAATAAGCGTGGCGAAGGTTATGATGAGTTAAAGCAGGAGATATCAAACACATTACTTGAAACCCTGTTTAAGCATATGCCGCAATTACGTGAGGCGATGGATTACGTTGAATTGTCTACTCCGCTTTCAACACAGTGGTTCCAATGGAATAAAGAAGGGGAAATTTATGGGGTTGATCATACGGTTGAGCGATTTAAGCAAGACTGGTTACACCCCATTACGCCGGTTAAAAACCTTTATCTAACCGGTGCAGATATTGTAACTGCAGGTGTTGGTGGTGCATTAATGGGTGGCGTGATGACAACGTGCAGCATGGTTGGCTGGAAGAGTTATCAGGTGATGGGTTTGATTAAGGATATTTATCCAACAGAATCGAGTCAGTAGTTAGAGTAACCCCTGATGCAGCGAAGCGGAATCAAGGGGGTGAATACCGCAAACCTACCCCCCCATCAAATCTTTCAAACTAGCCAGTGTTGCTTTACCTTTCTCCTGGTTAACCACTTTATCATTCTTTCCTCCACCTTCCCAAACCACATCATCTTCAGGGAGCTCATCTAAAAATCGACTAGGGATGGTTTCTATTTTTTCACCATACTGCTTGCGGCTTCCGGCGTAAGTAAGTGCTAGCGTTTTTTTGGCGCGCGTGATGCCAACGTACATTAAGCGCCGTTCTTCTTCTATGTTTCCTTCTTCAATACTGGCACGGTGAGGCAGTATTTCTTCTTCTAATCCCATGATAAATACATGGGGGAATTCGAGTCCTTTAGAGGCATGCAGTGTCATGAGGTGAACTTTATCTGTTTCTTCTTCCTCTTCTTGTTGCTCAAGCATATCTCTTAGAACGAGTTTGGTAACGGCTTCATCAATGCCAATTTCGTCGGCGGTGCCTTTGTCTTTATCTAGCATTTTTTTGAGCGAATCGACTAAGTACCACACATTCGCCATTCTACGTTCGCCTTGGGCGGGGGTATTGCTGTTTTCGTAGAGCCACTCTTCATATTCAATATCAGTAAAGAGTTGTTTTATAACGTGAACAGGGTCTTCCTGGCTGCATCTGCGGGTTGTTTTTCTGAGCCACTGAGTGAATTGACGGACTTTTTCCAACCCTTTGCCTGTTAGGTGCTGCTCAAGCCCTATTTCATCAACGGCTTTATATAAGCCGCAATCTCTTTCAGTCGCATAATTACCTAGTTTTTCTAAAGTGCTTGGGCCAATCTCTCTACGAGGTACGTTGATGATCCGTAAAAAAGCCGCATCGTCTTCAGGGTTTATGAGTAGGCGTAGATAGGCCATGGCATCTTTGATTTCGTTTCTGGCGAAAAAGGAGGTACCACCGGAAAGCTGATAAGGTATCTGAAAGGCTTGTAGCTTTATTTCTAGCAGCCTTGATTGATGGTTACCTCGGTACAAAATGGCAAAGTCTTTGAAGTCGACTTTATTTTTGAGTTTGAAATTGAGAATCTCCCCCGCAATACGCTCGGCTTCGGCGTCCTCATTACGGCATTCTATGATGCGTATTTGGTCACCAACAGCAAAGTCACTCCAGAGTGCTTTTTCAAACACGTGTGGGTTATTAGCGATGACCTTGTTGGCCGCATTAAGAATGAGTCGGGTAGAGCGGTAGTTTTGCTCTAGCTTAATCAGGTTAAGATTAGGGAAATCTTCTTTCAGCTTGACCAAGTTTTCAGGTCTAGCCCCTCGCCAAGAGTAAATTGATTGGTCATCATCCCCAACCACAGTGAACGTGCTGCGAGTTCCAACGATCATTTTAACCAGTTCATACTGGGTGATGTTGGTATCTTGATATTCATCTACCAGCAAATAGCGTAACTTATTTTGCCATTTATCCAGAATATCGGGATTGTTTTGAAATAAGGTTACGGGGAGTAAAATGAGGTCGTCAAAGTCTACCGCGTTATACGCTTTCAGGTAGCGGTTATAGAGCTTGTAGACCTGAGCAATTACTTGGGCGCGCTCGTCTTTTGCATAACTCAAGGCATGATCTGGTGAAATCATGTCATTCTTTAGGCTTGAAATAGCCATTTGTACCTCAGAAAGCTCATCTTCAGCGTCTGAGAAGTCTTTCATCATCAGGTCACGAATGAGTGCTTTAGCATCTTCTGCGTCAAAAATAGTAAAGCCTGATTTATAACCGAGGGTTTTGTGTTCTTGACGAATAATATTCAGACCAAGGTTATGAAAGGTTGAAACCGTCAACCCTTTGGCATCCCTACCTTTTAATAAACTGCCCACCCGCGACTTCATTTCTTTGGCCGCTTTATTGGTAAAGGTCAGAGCGGCAATGTTGCGTGCTTTCATACCGCATTGTTCAACCAGGTAGACAATTTTACTGGTTATTACACTGGTCTTTCCACTGCCCGCACCTGCAAGAACCAATAAAGGGCCGCTAACATAATGAACCGCTTCGCGCTGTCTGGGGTTGAGTCGTGACACTGAAGAAAACCTTTTGATGAAAAAGGCCATTTTAACAGACTCGGCCTTAGAGCGGCATCATTCAATGCACTCTTCTATAAATGATATTGTGTGACCGGGTGCTTGGTGTGAAATAGGGAGATGTCGTAGAATAAAAACTATATGGGCTGCTCGTTTAATTGTTAGCGATGGTCTATCTTTAACATTAATAAGATCAAATATTAGAGCATGAGTGCTTGAGTAAGGAATGGCAGGAGAGTGCCAAGGAAAACGGATGTCAGAACAAATGTCAGGTAATGATGATATGTTGCCACTTATTGTTGAGCCAGAAACGCTTAAAATATTATTGCTTACGAATGAGCCTACGGAGCATTTATGGCTTCGCTGCCTGCTTGATCGAGCCGAGAGTTTTAATAGCCAATTGGCTTGGTGTTCCGACTTAAGCGCGCTACATGAATTACTTAATCAAGACTCATTTGATGTTGTTCTCTGGGATTGCAATTGCCGAGATGAAGATCCTCTTGTATTTCTTGGTCTTTTGGCTATTGAAAGCGACCAAGCGCCAGTTATTTGTCTCAGTGCTGAGTCTGAAAGGCAGATGTCTAAACCGATATTTCAAGCCGGAGGCGCTGATTATATTTGCAAATCACTCTTAAGTGAGGTTTTGCTTGAGCGTACTATTCGAAATGCAGTGCTACGCCATTCAGTTAATCATCAAAAAGATACACGAAGCCATATAGATACATTGACAGGGATTGTTAATCGACGTGTATTTCTAGATCGCTTGCATCAAGCAATATTAAGATCTGAGCGAAATAAAGAAGTACTGGGGCTAGTGTTTTTTAATATTGATGACTTTAGACGCATTAATGATGCCTTAGGGTATCGCTCGGCTGATCAGTTAATAACAATGCTTACCTCACGGTTGAGAGAAGGCCTTAGACGGAGTGATAGTTTAGCTAGAATTGGTGGTGACGAGTTTGCTGTTATTCTTGAAAATCTCGATAACACCATTGATGCCAACCACGTGACCAGCAAGCTTCTAGCAATGCTTTCAGAGCCTTTTATTATTAGCCACCGGCAATTAGTTATAACGATGAGCGCCGGCATTGCTACCTTTCCTGAGGCAGGGCAAACATCTGAACATATTTTAAAGCATGCCAATCGGGCTATGCTTGATGCTAAGCGCGAACAAGGTAATAGCTTTCATTTTTATCATCAGAAAATGAATGTTGCTGTTGAGCGTGAGTTAGAGTTGGAAGCAGAATTTAGAACGGCCCTTAGGGATGGTCAGCTTAGACTTTATTATCAGCCCCGTGTCAGTATTGCCAATGATCAAGTGGTCGGGTACGAAAGCCTGATTCGTTGGGAGCATCCGACCAAGGGTTTAATTATGCCTGATCAGTTTATTCCCGCCGCTGAACGCAGTGGAATGATTGTGCCTATGGGGTATTGGGTGGTAGAGCAGGCTTGTCGAGATTTAGCGCGCCTGCAAGAGCTTGGTTATGATGATTTAGTTTGTGCTGTGAACCTTTCTTTTCGTCAATTTTATGATAAAAAACTGAGCGAAACTGTATTTCGTATTATTTATAATGCGGATATAAATACTGGCAACCTAGAGTTTGAGTTAACTGAATCGGCTATGATGTACGATCAGGAATATACTCAGAATTGCCTAGGGCAGCTTGCTCAGCTAGGAGTAAGCTTCTCATTGGATGACTTTGGTACAGGTTATTCATCATTTGCTAATATCCAGAAATTACCTATATCAACCATTAAAATAGATAAGTCATTTATCGATAATGTATGTACTAATGTTGATGATGAAGTCATTGTTAAGGCGATAATCAGTCTTGCTCATAACTTACAAATTAACGTAGTGGCTGAAGGCGTGGAGGATAAAGAACAGTTGAATTTCCTTCTAACTAATCATTGCGATGAAGTTCAGGGCTATTACTACAGCAAAGCGCTGAAATTTGAATCATTTTTGAACTATCTTGAAAGCTCCCAGTCTCAGTGGCCTGCAGGTATTGATGTTATTGGCTGATATTGTCTTTTTTTTTATCCCTTTCAACGCTATGATATCCTCAATCAGAGCCTGTTTTTTAACAGGCTAGTCCGCCTTAATAAACCCCGTTTTATTGGTTACTCTCTCCGCGGATTCAATTTCTTAGTACAGCAGGTTTTTTCATGGATAAAATTTCTCAGCGCATTGCAGACGAACTCGGTGTAAAAAAGCAACAAGTAACAGCGGCTGTCGGCTTGCTTGATGAAGGTGCTACTGTTCCGTTTATTTCCCGTTACCGTAAAGAGGCCACCGGTTCACTGGATGATACCCAATTGCGTCAGTTGGAAGAACGGTTGCGTTATTTGAGAGAGCTTGAAGATCGAAGAGCTAGCATTATTAAGAGCATTAGCGAGCAAGATAAACTAACGCCGGCACTTGAGAAAGATATTCTTAGTGCAGAAACTAAAACCATTCTGGAGGATTTATACCTTCCTTATAAGAAAAAACGTCGAACTAAAGGACAAATCGCCAAAGAAGCCGGTCTAGAGCCTTTAGCGGATAAACTGGTTGAACACCCTGAGTTAGACCCAGAAAAAGAAGCAGAAACGTTTATAAATGCTTCTGTTGGGGTTGATGATGTAAAAGCCGCACTTGATGGCGCAAAGTTTATTTTGATGGAACGTTTCAGTGAAGATGCGGCCTTGCTAGGACGTTTACGTTCTTTTTTATGGCAAGAAGGTGAGGTTCAGGTTGCCGTGGTTGAGGGGAAAGAAGCAGAAGGCGCTAAATTCCGAGACTACTTTGAACACCGTGAAGCCCTAAAGAAAGTGCCTTCGCACCGTGCTTTGGCTATTTTTCGTGGTCGTAATGAAGGGTTTCTTAATTATAAAATTGAAGTCGGTGAGAGTGACTCTGATCGAAGTAAATCTCACCCTTGTGAGGCCATGGTTGCCAGTCACTGGCATATCGAAAATAAGGGGCGAGCTGCTGACAAATGGTTGCAAGAGGTGGTTCGCTGGACATGGCGTATTAAGTTAAGTACGCATCTTGAAACTGAGCTAATGGGAAAAATACGGGAACAAGCAGAAGCGGATGCCATTACGGTGTTTGCTACCAATATGAAAGACTTATTGTTGGCGGCTCCTGCAGGCCCTAAAGCAACGATGGGGCTTGATCCAGGTTTACGAACCGGCGTTAAAATAGCCGTCGTTGATGCGACGGGTAAGGTTTTGGATCATTGCGCAATATACCCTCATGCGCCCAAAAATAATTGGCAGCAGTCTCTTAATACACTGGCAGAGCTTTGTCGTAAATATTCAGTACAATTACTCAGTATTGGTAACGGAACGGCATCTCGTGAAACCGATAAGCTAGCGTCTGAGTTAATGACTAAGCACCCTGAGTTGAAGCTCACGCGAATTACGGTGAGTGAGGCGGGCGCTTCGGTTTATTCGGCCTCAGAGTATGCCGCGAAGGAATTTCCTGATTTAGACGTAACCATTCGTGGTGCGGTCTCTATTGCTCGCCGTTTGCAAGACCCTTTGGCTGAGTTGGTGAAGATTGATCCAAAGTCCATTGGGGTTGGTCAGTATCAGCATGATGTAAGTCAGGCTCAGTTAGCCAGAAGTCTTGATGCGGTTGTAGAGGATTGTGTAAACGGTGTAGGTGTTGACCTTAATACAGCCTCTGCACCTTTGCTGGCACGTGTTTCAGGTCTTAATCAGACCATTGCCAGTAACATTGTTGAATATCGCGATACCAATGGCGCTTTTACGGCCCGTCGTGAGCTTAAAAAGATCCCACGCTTAGGCGCTAAGGCGTTTGAGCAGTCTGCGGGCTTCTTGCGGGTTATGAATGGTAAAAACCCTTTGGATGCTTCTGCTGTGCACCCAGAAGCTTATGAGGTTGTTAATCTCATAGCAGAAAGAAATAAGCGGAAAGTTGAAGCGATAGTCGGTGATAGTGTTTTTCTAAAAGAGATTAACGCGCAAGATTACATCAGCGAAAAATTTGGAACCCCTACGGTTAAAGATATTATTGCCGAGCTAGACAAGCCAGGACGAGACCCGCGACCTGAGTTTCGTTTTGCTGAATTTCAGGAAGGCATAGAAAAAATTACTGACCTTGAGTCTGGTATGGTGCTAGAAGGTGCCGTAACGAATGTCACCAACTTTGGTGCGTTTGTTGATATTGGTGTTCACCAAGATGGTTTGGTGCATATATCTGCTCTTTCCAATACGTTTGTAAAAGATCCTCGTGAAGTGGTAAAAGCAGGAGATATAGTGAAAGTTAAGGTGATGGAGGTTGATGTCGCTCGTAAGCGTATTGGTTTGTCTATGCGCTTGAGTGATGAGCCAGGGCTTGAGGTGGCAAAAGGTGCCGG
>JADGDV010000030.1:0-29831 GCA_016744695.1 Hahellaceae bacterium | reverse complement strand
GAAAGTTAAGGTGATGGAGGTTGATGTCGCTCGTAAGCGTATTGGTTTGTCTATGCGCTTGAGTGATGAGCCAGGGCTTGAGGTGGCAAAAGGTGCCGGTGGTAGGGCGGGGGATTCCAGAGGAGAGAAGCGTAATAGTGGGCAGGGACGAAATACTAACCGAAATTCATCTGCTAGCTCTTCACCAGCGCAAGGTGCAATGGCCGGAGCATTGGCTCTGGCGATGAACTCCGCAAAGAAGAAAAAGTAAACTGTAGGGTGCGCCGTGCGCACCGGTTCTTTCTGCTTTGCTATATGTTGATATACCCAAACATTTTTTGGTGCGCACGGCACACCCTACGACTTGTCTTTCAAAAAAATGCCCCCATTTAGATTCACAATTAAACTATGGCCTAAAGGTTATCTATGACAAATGCACTTGAATCAAGACTCGAATTATTAACCGAGTCAGCTATAAATGAACTTTCGAATATTTCTCGTGGTATAGAGAAAGAAGGTTTACGGGTTGGTTCAAATCATTTTATTTCCCAGACAAATCACCCTGAAGCATTAGGTCATGCATTAACTCACCCTCAAATAACGACAGATTACTCAGAAGCATTAATGGAATTAATTACGCCTGTTTCCAGTAGTCTTGATGCGTTACTAGGTGATTTAAGTGATGTTCATGCCTATGTGCAAAACAACCTAGGTGATGAGGTGTTGTGGGCGGGTAGTATGCCTTGTCGTATTAATGGCAATGAAAGCATAAGGATTGCTGAGTTCGGTGACTCAAACCTTGGAAAGCTAAAATATGTGTATCGAAAAGGCTTAGATGTACGTTATGGCCGCATAATGCAAAGTATTGCAGGTTTGCATTATAACTTTTCATTATCTGATGACTTTTGGTTGCACTGGCAGCAAGCGTTAAATGATAAGCAAGCCCTTCAGGATTTTAAGTCTGAGCAATATTTCTCACTTATTAGAAACTTTCGCCGCCATTCTTGGTTGCTGATGTATTTATTTGGAGCATCTCCGGCGGCCGATCAAAGCTTTTTACCTGATGGTGGGCATCCCCTGATGTCATTTGATGATAAAGGCACTTGGTATTTACCTTATGCCACATCGCTGCGCATGGGGGACTTGGGTTACCATAGCCATGCCCAGTCATCATTATCTGTTTGTTTTAATAGTTTGGAAAACTTTACTCATACTCTGGAAGAGGCGATTAATACCCCTTACCCTGCTTACGAGGCGCTTGGGGTAGAGAAAGACGGCGAATATTTCCAGTTGAACACCAATATTTTACAAATTGAGAATGAGTATTACAGCTCTATTAGACCTAAAAGAACGGCGGGCTCAAATGAGAAGCCAATACATGCCTTACAGCAGCGAGGTGTTGAATATATTGAGGTGCGTTGTTTAGACCTTAATCCTTTCTTACCATTAGGAATTAATGCCTCACAAGTACGTTTTCTGGATGCCTTTCTGGTTTATTGTCTTGTTGACGATTGTCCTGTCATTTCTACTGAGGAATGTCAGCAAATTGAATGGAATTTCGACACCGTGGTTAACCGAGGCCGCGAGCCTGGTCTTAAGGTCAAAACCAAAGAGGGTGATGCTCTGCTGTCTGAGCAGGGTGTGAACTTACTTGATGATATTGAAAAAGTAGCTTCAATGCTTGCTCGCTCTGAGGCAAAGGGTCAGAATCTTCAAGGTGGTGGCGAAAGTAAAGCGCTTTATCAAGCTGCAATTGCAGAACAAAGAAGTAAATTATTACAACCCGAATTAACGCCATCTGCATGTGTTTTATCCGTTATGAGAGATGAGTCGCTATCATGGCCTGAGTTTGTGGGTGAGTTGTCATTTAAGCATCAATACACATCACAAAAGCAGTGTGACACAGGTGCAGTTGATGAAAAGTATGGCGCTATGGCTGAAGAATCTTTCCTTAAAGAACAGGCACTTAAGTCGGCTGACTTAAGTGAATTCTCTGAATTTATGACGCAGTATCTATCTTAAGTTTTACTTAAACGTTAAATGTCGCACAAAAAACAACCTACCGTATTGTTGCGCTATGTAAGCTATGTTAACTTTGCTTACGTATTCAGCGTGTCTCGAATACAAAATGTAACAAAATGATCGAATAAATAGCTGCATGTTTCAACATGTTGCGCTATTGTAAAGTCATAATAATAAACTGCGGAAACAATTTCGCGATAGGTAGGGCTAGCACTTTACGATCAATTGCAGGTTTGTTTATTCGGCCGAACCAAATAAACAACGTATTAATAAGTACAGCATGCATTGTAAGTAAGTGAAATACGGAAGGAGTGGCCACATGGCCAAAGACTTTTCATTAGGATGGGACCTCGAGTCTCTCAATAAAGCATACCAGCAAGGTTATATGGCCGGGCTAATGGGCATGGTTCGTCAAAAATGCCCCTATAGCGGAGAGGTTGTATCTGCTGCTTGGGAAGCTGGCTGGGAAGATGGTTTCGAGTCGTGTGAGCTTAGGGCACCAGTCCATAAGATTGCATAAGCAAAAAAGCGCACTCTTACTATGTAAGCTATTTACATAGTAAGAGTGCGCTTTTTTTATGCTTGTTTAGTTTTTAGCGCTGTAGCACAAAGTTGGTAAACAAAAGATCTTCTGCGACGGTTTTTCCTGTTTCTTCCTCTAATACTTTTTTAACTTTATCAAGTGCTTCAAGTCGTAACGCCTCCTGCCCTTGCATGGTGCTAATTTCTTTCTCTTTTTGGGCGCTGAGCAGTAAAACAATTTCATGCCTAATGAGTGGCATGTGCTGCTCGGCCAGTGCTGCGGCTTCTGGCGAGTGAACTCTTAAAGAAATGTCGGCTTTAATGAATTTTAACTTAGGGCTAGGGCCTCCAAAATTGGCAACAAAAGCCGGCTTAAGGTCAATGTATTGAACGGCAATTTTTATTTCTTCTTCATCGTCGTCTGAGGCCTGAACGTTAAAAATGACAGTAAAAGCTAGTAAAAAGACACTTAGTAGTCTGGTAATGGAGTGTTGATATTGCAATATTCTTCCCGCCTACTAAGATCTTAAAGGTGATAGTTGGTTGAGAAGTTGCTCTCCAATATTTACGTTGCTCTCCGAACTTTCAATGGCTTCTTGTGTGTCGCCTACTAATTGGTGAACTTGGTTTCGAATCGTTTCAGAGTCTTGTAGTTGATGAGAAATATTCTGAAGTACGGCGCCCACTGCTTCAGCGCTGGTATTCGCAACCTCTTTAAGCCCTGATAAGTTATTCATTGTTTCGCTGGCAATGGTTACGCTGCTGTTAATGACTTCAGCGACTTCTTGCTGCTTGCTGATAACCGAATTAGAGATTTCTGTGATTTTCGTGATCTCTCTTTGAATCTCTTCAGCAGATTCATTTGATGTATTTGCTAGTTGACGAACTTCGTCTGCAACCACAGCAAAGCCTCGGCCATGTTCACCTGCACGAGCTGCTTCAATTGCAGCGTTCAAGGCAAGCAGGTTGGTCTGGTCTGCAATTGCCTTAATCGATTCAAGCAATTTGCTGATGGTTTTATTACTTTCATCCAAACTTTCAAGTAATGTCGTGAATTCAGTAATGTCTCTAGCAGAAGCTTCAATGTTGCTTGCTAGCTGGCTCATGTCATTGTGGCACTGGCCTGTTACTTCAACTGTATTTTTGGCCGATTCTTCAGATTCTTGGGCGCTGTGTTGAATGTTCTGAATCTGCTCGACAAATGTTTCAAGACCTCTGTGGCTTTCTTCAATGCTACTGAGTTTGCGGCTTGATGAGGCATGAACGCGCTGAGCGTTATCCACGATACCCTTGGCGGAATTGAGTGGATTATCAGATAGCAGTTGATCAAGGGTTGATGCTTTGCGCTCTAAATCACTCAGCTCATTTTTATCAACTGCAACTTCGTTTTCCTTGAGTGAGTTACTTCCAAATCCAAACATAGAGATACCTGTTAATCATAATTTTTTATCTGTGTGTTCATGAAGTTTAGACGGGGATTCAAAAAATTCCTGTTAAAACGATAAAAACGTGATAAATAATTATATGCCTAGAATAAAATCTAGGCATATCTAGAGTAAAATGAGTAATACTGATGCGGCAGTTAACCCTCCCATGCTGTAATTAAAGTAAGCTCGTGCATTGCTCGTCCTTAGTTTCTGGCCTATGAGCTTTCCGAATAATGTCCAAATAGGTAGCGTGTTTAGCATCACCAGGGTGTAAGTGCCGATAATTAATAATGCTGATAAAGCATATTGCTCCCCTTCTTTTGCAAATGTTGATACTGCGGTTATGCACATCACCCAGGCCTTCGGGTTTACAAATTGAAAGCAAGCTGCCTGCCAAAGTGTGAGAGGCTTACTCTTCTTACGTCCTGTCGATGACAAACCATTTGATGACGCTATTTTCCATGCTAAATAAAAAAGGTAAGTAGTGCCCACTATTTTGAGTAGGGTGTGTGTTAAAGGCCACAATTCGAAAATAGACCCTAGCCCAGTTGCCACGGCCAGTAGTAGCGCAGCAAACCCCGTTAGAATGCCTGCCATATGAGGAATTGATTTCAGGAAACCATAATTAGCTCCTGATGCAGTAAGCATTAGGTTGTTGGGCCCTGGGGTCCCTGCTGTTGATAAGGCAAATAGTGCTAATGCCAGTAGGTAGGGTAGTTCCTCGTTCATGACGGTCACCTTAATTATTAAGCTAGCTTGTTTCATGGGAATAAATTGTATCGATACAATTTTGATTGTTTATTATTTAAAATAGATACAATGTTATAGTTTATCTTGTGCGTGGGTGTCAATTGTTATATTGTCATGGTGACAATGGTTTGTTTGGCTAATCTGACGGGTAGAGAGAGATATGAGCGAGTGGGTTCCTGATTTAACGGTAATTGAAGGTGCTCGTTATAAGGCGTTGGCTAAATCTATAGGTGAGGCTATTAAGCTGGGGGAGCTTAAGGTAGATGAACGCCTCCCAACTCATCGAGCACTGGCGGAGGCGCTTGAAGTGACGGTGGGTACGGTCTCTCGTGGTTATGCTGAAGCTGAAGATCGAGGCTTTGTTTATGCCGTCGTCGGGCGAGGCACCTTTGTTCGGGGTAACGATGAGCCGGGCATGCTGCAGATTCCAGAGCAAAATGATGCAATTATTGATTTCAGCTTAAATTTACCCGTAAAGCTAGATAAGGCGGATGATTTATCTAGCGTTATGCGAGATATATCTAAGCGTCCGGGTGATATGAATAAGTTGCTATGTTATCAGCCTGATGTAGGTTTAGCAGAGCATCGAGAAGTTTTAGCTGGATGGTTCTCCAAGCCTTTGTGGCGAGTTACCGCTGATAAATTGATAGTAACTCATGGTGCTCAGCACGGTATATTGGTTAGCCTGATGGCATTGACTCGACCAGGGGATGTAATTCTATCTGAAGGTTTAACTTACCCAGGCTTAACGGCGATTACTCATCAGTTAAAAGTTGAAACTCAAGGTTTGGTTTTAGATAAAGAGGGTATTGTTCCGAGTGCACTTGAGGCGGCCTGCCAGCGTTATCAGCCAAAACTATTGTACTGTACACCTACTTTACAAAACCCTACTACCGCTATTATGTCTCTTGAGCGCAGGCAGGATATTATTCGAATCTGTCAGCAGTATAACGTACTTATATTAGAGGATGATGTTAATGGTCCTCTAGCTGAGATTTCTCCTTTACCTTTGGCGGCAATGGCTCCTGAACAGGTTATTTACATTGGTAGCTTGTCGAAGTCGCTGGCGGCAGGCCTGAGAATTGGAGCGCTGGTAATACCTGATAATGTACGAGATCGTATAGCAGACTCTGTGCGTGCGAGTTGTTGGATGGTAAGCCCTGTAGTGGCGGAAATTGCTTGTGAATGGATTAGAAGCGGGCGAGCAGAGGCCCAAGTAGTGTGTCAGAAGCAAGATATTAAATTAAGGCAAGATATTGCCCGTAGAAAACTTAGCTCGTTTGACGCAGTTATTACCCCTTTTGGTTTTCATGTGTGGCTTTTACTACCTGAACCGTGGAGGGCAAGCCAGTTTGTTAAAGAGGCGGAGCATAGAGGGGTCTTGTTGAAAGGCGCAGGTACGTTTGCCGTCGGTCGTTTTGACGCGCCTCACGGCGTTAGAATTGCTATCAGTTGTGCTAGAGATATAGAACAATTGGATCAGGGGCTAGATGTACTTGTTGAAATGCTTAAAGCAGGACCTGAGCCGACGCTTTCTGTATTTTAGGAGGTGTATCTATAGAGTTTGAAAGTACACTCTATAGATACACCTCAGCAAGTTATGCTGAATTCTTTTGACTAATAGGGCAGGTATTAATACCCAGCACACTATATAAAGGGCAAATACCAATAGCACCTGTTATAAGTGGCACTACCCCAACCCAGCCCCATATTGTTTGCGGGCCTACAAAAACCATGGCTATTAATGCTAAACCTACAATAACGCGTAGAGTTCTATCGATACTACCTTCATTGATTTTCATAATGGCTACTCTTTGATTGATGTTTGTGTAAGTATATTTTTGCGCAAACATCGGCTCAGCTCAGTGATAAAGTCACCCCTTGTTTGAAAAAGTTTCAAGTGCTTCTTTATTAATATTTTCTATCTGTCCTCTAGATAACTGTATCCAGCCCTGCTTTTCAA
The DNA here is from genome assembly GCA_016744695.1 of Hahellaceae bacterium. GTDB lineage: Bacteria > Pseudomonadota > Gammaproteobacteria > Pseudomonadales > Oleiphilaceae > Alkalimarinus. The sequence continues at coordinate 23,168 of JADGDV010000030.1, read as the reverse complement.
AATTCTTTAATAGGCGGCTGATGACTTCTCGTGAGCTGCCAAGTTCTGCGGCTAATTGCTGATGAGTGGCTGCTAACATTCCTGACTTATTGCCCATTTTGATTAAGTAGCACGCAAGGCGAATGTCCAGCCGGCCTAAAGTGACTTCTTCAAATAGGGTAATAAGCCCAGAAAGCCTTTGTGCATAGGTGTTAAATACAAATTGCCTGAATATGGCGTTGTTGTTAATGCCATCATCAAAAGCGGCTCTTGGTAATGCAATCGCAGTGGTTTCTGTTTCTGTAATACCTTCAGCAGGGTAGGCGTTGTGACCAAGTAGGCAGGAGGTGGTTAATACGCACGTGCTTCCTTCAGTTACCCTGTAGAGTACAATCTCTCGTCCGTTCTCTGCTCTGGCGAGCACTTTTACGCAGCCATTTACGACGATTAGATAGTTCTGACAATTATCACCTTGTCTGAAGACCGTTTGACCAGCGGGTACCGTTATATTCTGACCCTGGTTCAATATTTTTTGTAGTTCAGGGGAAGAAAAATCAATGGTACTGTCTGATGTGGCAGACGAATTTTTTGTTTGATATGTCATCAAAAGGCTCGAAGTTTAAAGTGTGCTGAGTTGAGTGATAAGTATATATCTAAATGGTGATATAAACGTACAGAAGGTTTACTATTATTAGAATAATTTTCTAGTTACAGGTGGGGCGTCGGATATGAAAAAGCGACAAAGTCGCAGTGAGGAGCGGCGTCATGAGATATTAATGGCTGCATTATCCTGTTTTTCTGAGTTTGGAATATCGGGGTCAACTATTGATATGATAAAAGAACGTTCAGGTGCTAGCGTGGGTAGCTTGTATCATCACTTCGGTAACAAAGAAAAAATTGCTGTGGCGCTTTATACTGAAGGCATGAACGATCATTACGCTCGGCTTAAGAAGGCTTTGGAAGAGACTCAGTCTGCAGAGCTAGGTGTAAAAAGTATCGTCGTCACTTTTATTAATTGGATTGCCGATAACCCTGAATGGGCACGTTTTGTTTTTTACTCACGTTCACAGGTAGCTCAGATTGATAAAGATGAAGCGCTTAAACAAGGCAACCGTGAGCATTGGGGTATGTTAAAGGAATGGTTCAGTCCTTTAGTTAAATGCGGGGCTGTGAAGCAGCTTCCCCCAGAGTGTTATAGTTCTATTATTGTCGGGCCCGCGCAAGACTATGCTCGTCGCTGGTTGTCAGGGCGTGAAATTACCGATATTCGAGAGTACATTGATGTGTTTTCTGATGCCGCATGGTTGGCTTTAAAACCATAAATATTCAAAAAAATCAATGAATAACCTCTTGTGTTCTTCCTGTTCTCAGCGGTATCATTGAACACAGAGAGTTTAATGCTGTCTTTTTTAATTACCTCATTTATCATCCACATAAAGGTCAATAATAATGTTATTTCGAAGCCTATTAACTACAGCTGTCGTTTCGGCTGCGATTGCGTTGTCTGCCTGTTCTGATAGTACAACTGAAGCTACACCAGAAGTGATCTCAACTGCGGCAGAAATCCAAACTAATGAGGCTGTTGAGATAGAAGCAACGGTTGAAGACGCTGCTGTAGTCGTTGCAGTCAGTGAAGAGATGGTTGACCCTAGTTCTCCAGAGAAACCAGCCATATCAACTAGCATGGCGGTTGTTGTTACGTCAGTGGTTGAGGCAATTAACCATGAAACACGCTTGGTGACACTAAGTGGAGAAGAAGGTGAGTCAGTTACATTTACAGCGAGTCCTGAAGCGCGAAACTTGGATCAAGTAGAAGTAGGCGATACGGTAACCGTTGAATACCTACAGAATTTAACGATTCAGGTATTAGCTGCGGTAAATGCAGAGCCAGGTTCTGGTGGTGTGGCTATTGCCGCTCGTGCTGAAGAGGGTGATATGCCTGGTGCCGCGATTATAGATACACAGGTTGAAGTCTTTACGGTTGAAGAGATTAATATTGAAGCCAATACCTTCAAACTAAAAGGAGCTGACGGTATAGTTAATGAATTTACTGCCCGTGAGCCAGAAAATTTGAAAAAATCAGCGGTGGGTGATGTCGTTGTTATGACATTTACTCAAGCCGTGGCTATTTCTGTAGAAGAAAAGACTGCAGAATAACCAGATTTCCCCCTGCATAAATGGCTGATTGCCTGATATGCAGGGTTTGTACGATATATTTTGTATACTATCAAATATACCCACGTCCTATTATACCTCTCTCTTTTATAATTCTTAAAATTAGTATGCTTGTTCTAAACTAAATCTATAATATTCGTGTTTCGGTACTTTTGTGCATAAAATTTCCGGTTATTTTTATAAACATGGAGTTGTATTGTTATGAAGTCAACGTTGTTCCGTTGTTCCGTTATTTTATCCCTAACTATTTTGGTTGCCTGTAAAGCTGCATTGAGTCCTGACTGGACTGTTTTTCATACACAGGCCATAGGTAGCGAAGAAAGAATTGAGTGGTTATCAAGTGTCGCAGTCGATAGCTACGGTGATGTAATCACCGCTGGCGAAACCATTAGGATGGGGGCAGATCGCCAAGTAAATATTTTATTAGTTAAGCACAATGATAATGGAAACTTAGTATGGGCAACGGAGTATGACTTTGCTCTGGGTGCTTATCGTAGTGACGATAATGTAACAGATATGGCGCTAGATAGTGATGGCAATGCATACCTGGTTGGCGTGCAATATATTGTTGAAAATGATGTTCAGCGCTATGGCTCGTTTATGCTGAAGATAGACCGCTGGGGTGATGTTATCTGGGCTCAAACTTTGAGCGATAAAGAAGATGCCCGAGATGTTGAAATCAGTGGTAACAAAGTTTATGTGACAGGACATGCGACTCAGGTTTTTAATCTCGATGGGCAGCGCTTGCTGAATATAGAGCACCCAGATTCAAAGGCATGTGATATTGAAGTTGATGATTCAGGAAGCATATACGTAGTAGGTTATGCCGCTGTGCAGAAGTACAGTGCAGAAGGCGCATTGTTATGGTCTGTAGTACAACCTGAAGGATTAACTCATCAAGCATCAATTGCTCTGAATACAGATGGATCAGCTGTTATTGCCCACCTTGAATCAAATAATATCCGTGTTGCAGCGATATCAAGTGATGGTCAGGTTCAATGGAATAAGACATATACACCTGCTCAACAAAGTAATGGTCTTCCAGGGTACGCACTGGTTAAAACAGACTGGCGTGGAGATATTGTCTTAGCTGTATCGAACGATAAAAGTCGTCGTATTGTAAAGCTTAACGATGCAGGGCAGGAAACGTGGCAGGTTAGTAGTAGTGGTATTGTTCGAGATTTTGTAATTGACGATGCGGGTGCTATTTATGCTGTGGGCAGTGGAATAAATGAAAAATATGATGCAGATGGAAAATTTATTGCTGAGGCGACAATGGACTACCGCGTAGAAGTGACCAGTGGTTCGATTGCATTAGATGGTCAGAATATTTATGTTGCTTATAGTGCTAATAGCGGTAGTACATTTAACTTCTTTCTTGCTAAGTATATTGATTAGTTAAAAGCACCGTAGCGATACTGCCTCCCTGGTAAATACGGGGGGCAGTACTTTGATTAAGTCTAGATTTTCGCTAATTTAAAGATGCTTTCTGGTCTGTTTTTTGTGAACTTTCTTATACTCCAGATACTCTTTAATATAGGTTCCAAAATAGTGATCAACATAATGTAAGGCTCCCGCGTAATTTCCTTTGAATCTAGCATGGTGAAAGTCATGATAAACGGCGCCATCATAAAGTGGTAAAAAGCGCAGTGGGTTCCATGGGAGGTCATATCCAGTATGCCCATCAGCGGCTTCGAGATTACGAATGATTATCCATAAGTACAATACATAAAGATGGCTGCCAAGCAAAATAGGGCCAACCATTGCCAGAGATCCGATTAATACAAACTCCACCCAGTGAAAATAGTTGCCATCGAGTGCGCAGGTATTTTTGATTCGATGATGCACTGAGTGTACGTGTTTAAGTATCCACTTGTTCTCGTGCATCCCACGGTGCATCCAGTAAAATAGAAAGTCATCAAGTATCAGAAAAAATACGATCTGTATCACCCAAATATACCATGGGGGAATTTCGCCAATATGAATATTAGTTAGGCGTAATAATGGCCATATCAGAACTAAAAGCACTAACATCATTGATGAATTAATAATAATACGAGCGATATTTGGCCAGAAGTAGGTTTTCACCTGAAAGGGTTTTTGTTGGATTTTATAAGGGCGAGCCCACAGTGGATCAATCCATGCCAGCAATGTCCAAGGTAGCGCAAAGAATAAGAATGAGCCAACACTGAGCGCCAGCGTTGCTATAGGGAATTGTAGAAACATCGGTTCTTGGTAAAGTGCTATCCAATGATTAAAAAAATCACTCACTATTGTCTCCTGTATTCGTATGCTGCTGTTAAGTTTATGGTGTATGCTCAAAAGATAAAACAAAGAGAAACTTTTGGCTTGTGAAACTATGACAGCATCTTGTTACTCCACGACAGCAACGCCTTTTCATGGAGAGGTGGCGCTGCCTTATTGGCAAACACTGGTCCGAGCAGCTGAACTGGGTGGAATTAATCCAGAGCAAATAAATAATAGCTCAGTTTCGGTTAACCAGTATCTTACGCTAATGCGCTACGGGATTGAGCACTGTTCAAATTTTGGCTTGAGGGTGGGGCAGTCAGTAACACTAGGCAGTTACCCAGTGCTTGGCATGACTTTACTTAGTTGTAGCAGTCTTGGTCAGGTATTAGAGCAAGTTGTTCGATATGAAAGCTTAAATCATGATTTAGGCGTATCAAATCTACTACTTGGAAACACAGAAAGTCATTATTGTTGGACACCGAACCCCCTTTATATTCCCGATCAGCAAGACCTGCTTGGCTTTCACTTGGTCATGAGTGTTTTTGCTGGCATAAAAACCTTTGCTCCGTGGTTGATTAATCGGGGTATTCCTGTCGAACGTGTTGATTTTATGGCGTCAGCGCCAAAGGATATAGAAGCCTATAAAGACGTCTTTAATGTGCCCCTTCAGTTTAATCAGCCTGTAAATTCAATTACGGTTAAGAGTGAGGCCTTGGCCTGGCCTGTATTGAATGGTGACTCAGCTTCATTTGATGCATTAACGTCTCATGCCGAAAATTTATTACTTATCAGAGGTAGCCAGCAAGGTATTGTCTGGCAGCTAAAATCGATATTACCTGATGCTTTGCGGGGCCAGGCGTTTCGAATAGGAGATGTTGCGAGTCAGCTTAATATGAGCGTTCGGACTTTGCAGCGTAAGTTAAAAGAGTCGGGGCAGGGGTATCAAGCATTACTGGATGAAGTAAGAAAGCACTTATCTGAACTTTATCTAGCGGAAGGAACGTTGTCGATGAGTGAGATTGCATTCCTTGTTGGTTATCAAGAGCAGAGTTCTTTTAATCATGCATTTAAGGGTTGGAATGGCATGTCACCAACGGCTTATAGACGCACATAGGTATGCAAAGTTATTGAATGATTCGGCTTACACGCGTACCTTGAGCGAATTATTCTAAAGACGAGTGCTCTTAATGTTGTATTTTGTTCGTGTACCTGTAGCTATATTTTTCTTTATTGGGATATCGATAATTGGCATATTTGCCTGTATGTTTAGACCCTTTAACCCTGATAATACAAGACTCGCAGCGCGTGTGTACTCTTGGGGCGGAACACGAATTCTTGGTATTAAAGTGAAGCTTCATGGCTTAGAAAACGCTCAAAACATGCCGCCTTCCGTAGTTGTTGCTAACCATCAGGATAACCTAGATCTTTTTGTGTGCGGCGCGGTAATTCCTAAAAGAACGGTATCTGTTGGCAAGAAAAGCCTGCTGCTCCTTCCTGGTTTCGGCATACTGTATTGGCTCGCGGGGAATGTACTTATTAACAGAGGCAATAGCCAAAACTCAAAAACAATCATGAATGCGAGCACTGAAGCCTTAACAAAAGGTAAGCGTTCGATTTGGGTCTTTGCTGAAGGCACACGTAATAAGGGCGAAAATATGCTTCCTTTTAAGAAGGGTGCTTTTCGTATGGCTATTGAGGCTGGGGTGCCTATTGTTCCTATTTGCGTGAGTAGTTATGCCGGGCGATTGGACCTTAATAAAATAAATAGCGGAACGGTTAACGTTAAAGTACTTGAGCCTATAAGTACTGAGGGAATGTCTACAAAAGACAGTGGTCAATTAATGGATGAGTGCTGGCATAAGATGAAACAGGCGATTGAGCTTTTAGATCAGCATCAAGATGGTTAATTTATTGAACCTTCAGCCACTATTGAGTAAATGACCTGTACCTCGAAAACCGTGCCATTCACCGAGTGAACCAATTAATGGCACGGCCTTGAAAAGCTCTTTAGTGGGTGGGCCAGTGGGATGGGTAAATCGTAGCTCAAGTTCAACAGAAATCTGATTTTTGTAAGCTCTCTCAAGTGCGCGTTCTGCTTTTTCTCTATCTTCATCAACTAAACAATCAAGAATGCTTTCTCCCGCTAACTGTTTTGGCGGAACCCCTTTTACTTTGGCCGCTTGTGGCGACAGATAGGTATATTCGTAATTAGTATCTGCCTCCCATGTGTAATCTTGAGATAGCGTTATAATATCTCTGCAACGCTGTTCACTCTCTTCTAGTGCGCGAGCGAGAACTCTTTTCTCGATGAGTTTGTTTTGTAGTGCACGACGTTCAATATCCAACTTGCTAGCTAAGGTCTCAGCCTTTTTCGCCAGTTTTTGCCTAATTAGATAATTCCAGTGAAGGCTAAAATAGGCCAGCGCTGTTAACACTACTCCCAAAAAAAGTAGGTTTCGTGGGGCTTTGGATTGCTGGCTTTTTAAATAGCGGTGACTTGGGTGGCTCACCACTAGCCATTGACGGCCTGCAAACGGGATCGTTTCTTGAGACGTTATACTCTTTATATTTACAAGGTCCCTGTTGTGCTGCTGACTTGGCCAAGTGTGAATAGGGCTTTTAGCTTGTTGGTTAAGATCATAAAATTCAGTACTAATTTGGCTCTGACCAAAGCCTTGTAGGCTCTGCTGGATGAATGAGTCCAGCTTAATAATCATGGATAGAAATCCCTTAACTCTGCTTTCATCATCAAATACAGGAAGAAAAATACGGATACTTGTTTGATCTTTGTTGCCTTGTTTTAGGTTTGTTATTGCGCTGGCAATAGGGGCGTTTTGCGTCTGTGATTTTTCTAGCAAATCTTTCCAGTGAGCGACGCTAGCAAGGTCTAAGCCTAGTGTAGCCTGCGACTCTGTATTGGGCATAACATATTGAACAGGAAGGTAATGTGCTTTACGTGTGCTAGGTATTTTTGTGTTTGCAGATTCATACTGTAGAATCTGGTAATGTTCTCTTTCTGATGTTTCGAAGTCATGCCTTAACGCATCAGGTATGCGTGGAGCCCATTCAATCGCGTGTATATCAGGGTAATGCTGTAGAAATAGACTGGTGATTTTTGTGAAGCCAGCTTCGGTGATCGTTTCTTCGGTTTCAAGGTGATATTTGATTGATTTTAGTATGATTAGTCGATCATTGGCACTTGAGGCAATGGCCAGTGCCCGCTGTTTATTTTGACTTTCTATTTGCCCGAGTATGTTGCTATGGTCTTGCTCTAAAATATAAAAATAACAACTAATAGAAAGTGCAAGGCCAACGATTAAAATTAAAAGCCGGGGAGCAGCGTAGCCGAGGCGAGTAAATGAGCCTGCTGTTTGTGGGTAATCCTGTTCCATATTTCTATCCTTTAATCTGAAAGCATAGCAGGGCAAGATAAATTGTGTAAATTTTAAACTGCTTTATTAGGTCATGTTTTTTGTGGCCTGATGATATAAATACATATAAATAAAGCAAACGCGCTGACGACGACGGATGGCCCGGCAGGGGTATCAGTAAAGTAAGACAGCGTTAAACCGAATACAACTGAGAGCATGCCCAATATACTCGCATTGAGCGCCATCATTTCTGGTGTGTTGCTAATTCGTCTAGCCGTGGCAGCAGGAATGATGAGCATGGCTGTAATTAATAACACTCCTACGATTTTCATCGCAACCGCAATCACAATTGAAAATAGCAACATTAAAACCAGTCTTAACTTGTCTACCGGAAGCCCTTCAACCTTGGCAAGTTCTTCGTGAATGGTCATCATTAACAGCGACCGCCAGAGTAGAGCTAATAAACTACCTACAAGAATAGCCCCACCATAGATCCAAGCTAAGTCTAGGGGTGTGATTGCGAGTAAGTCGCCAAATAAGTAAGCCGTGAGGTCAATTCTCACGTCATCAATAAAACTAACGACTACAAGACCTATTGAAAGGCTCGCGTGGGCAAGGATCCCCAGTAATGTATCAGAGGCCAATTGACGTTGCTTAAGTAATATAACCAGTGCCAGAGCGATGAATATACAGACGGTTGCAATGGCAATATTCATGTTGATATCAAGCAGCAGACCAAGCGCAATACCCATTAGTGCCGAGTGAGCCAGTGTATCACCAAAATAGGCCATGCGACGCCACACGACAAAACAGCCTAAAGGACCTGATATAGCAGCAACACCCAGCCCACCAAGCAGGGCATAGATCATAAAATCAGGCATGGTGCTTGCACTCCACAACATCACCATGAATAGTGTGCTCGTGGTTATGGTGATGGTGATATACCGCTATTTGATCTGCACCAGAGCGCCCGAATAACTCTTGATAGGCTGGGTCGTTTGATACGGTTTCCGGATGGCCTGAGCAGCACACATGTTGATTGAGGCAAATCACTTTATCTGTTGCAGCCATTACCAGATGAAGATCGTGGGAGATCATGAGTACACCACAGTTTAATTGATCACGTATATGTTTAATCAGAGCGTAAAGTTCTGTTTGCCCTGTAATGTCGACCCCCTGAGCGGGTTCATCAAGAACCAGTAGCTCTGGTTGTCTCAGAATAGCACGAGCTAATAATACACGCTGCAACTCACCACCCGATATAGCTTGAACAGGGTGTTTTGCCAAATGAGCGATACCTACAAGGGAGAGCGCTTCATTAACGTCTTTAGGCTGGCGGCTGGCCAGTGCTAAAAAACGACTCACGCTAACGGGCAGGGTAGAGTCAATTTGTAGTTTTTGTGGCATATAACCAATGGAAAGCGAAGGTTTTTTAGTAAGCTGTCCAGATGATATTTTAGCAAGACCAAGAATCGCACGAACCAAGGTTGTTTTGCCTGCACCGTTAGGGCCAATAAGGGTGACGATTTCACCCTTACTAATACTAAGTGAAACATCATTAACGGCGGCTTGACCATTGTAAGTAACGCTGATGTGTTGAGCCTCTACCAGTAGAGTCATTGCTTCTTTCCGATAAAAAACGAAATTATAGCATCAATTCACATAGAGTCGTGCCCTATGCTAAAATGCGCGCCCCTTTGTTTGTAGGTGTGTTATCAATGGTTTTGGATTTTCATGATCAGCGTGATGAACTTTTTAATGAACTTCATACACGGCCTTTTCCTGTTATAGATACTCAGGCTCGTATTTCTCAGTTAGCTGTTTTGCATGCGGGAAAAGATATTGAGCGAGAGTCTTACCGAAAAAAAGCACTTGAACACCTTTGTGCGCTTTGCTCTCGTTATAGTATTAACCCACCAGCAGAAGATGCAAGTTGCTATTACCAAGACTTCGGTGGTTTTGAGCTAAGGTGGGAGCGTCATACAGAATTTTCTACTTATACCTTTGTTCACAAACTCTCATCTGAGCCTTTTCAGCGAACGGCATTGTCTTTGCTGCCTGATGAATGGTTGAATGACTTACCCGGAAAAGTGATTAGTGGCTTACATTTAGAAATTGAAAAAGCACCTGAAGAGCTCCCTGTAGTTGAAGATTTACGTGGTTTTTTTGAAGGCCACCGTTTATTGAGCTGTTATGCGAGTAACCGGCAAGCGCAAGTCTGGACAGCCTATAGAATACATAGTGATAACATGGGGCGGTTTCTGGTTTACAACAACAGTTTGAATCCTTGTCAGACTGGTCGACTGGTTAGACGTATTCTTGAGCTTGAAACGTACCGAATGGTTGCTTTGTTGTCGCTCCCGTTGGCGAGACAAATTGCGCCTAATGTTCGAGAAATGGATCAACAGTTAGCCACCGTTATTCAGCAGCTTACGGATATTAAGAACCTTGATGACGAGAGACGCTTGCTCGGTGAGCTAACGACCCTTTCATCTAAAATTGAGCAGATTATTTCTGATACTAACTACCGTTTTTCTGCCACAGAGGCGTATTACCGCTTGGCTATGAGTCGCTTGGAGGAACTGCGTGAACAAGAAGTGTGTGGTTTACAGACGCTTAATGAGTTCTTAGGACGTCGTTTAACGCCAGCCTATCGTACTTGTGAAACGGTTAGAGAGGATCTTGATGATCTTTCAAATCGAATTGACCGAGCCAGCGAGCTACTACGTACCCGAGTTAACCTAACGATTGAAGAGCAAAATCAAGATCTGTTGCAGTCATTAAACCGTCGAAGCAAAATGCAGTTTAGAATGCAGCAAGCGGTAGAAGGTTTGTCGGTGGTTGCCATAAGTTACTATATGGTGGGCTTGTTTAAGTACCTTGCCGAAACCGCGAAGTCTACGGGGCTTATTGGTAATTCAGGCTTGGTGACAGGCTTGTTTGTGCCGGTAGCGATTGGTTTTGTGATTTTTGGATTACACAGGATGAAAAAGAGTATTAAAAAATCATAGTATTGTTTTCGCGGCTAATGAGTAGCCGCGAAAATAGTTGTTTATTGGCTTTGAATGATCATATTTTCTATGTATTCAAGGTTAGGGATGATTACTGTATCTCCTAGAATTTTGACCTTCATGAGCTCTGTAGGGCCTCTCTTTTCGTCCTCTTCTATTTCTTTAATGCTGTCTTTATCTACTTTTGTCTGACTCGGAATTCCCCTGGTTATGATAGCGAAAAAGGGAAGTTCAGTGTGTTTTTCACCAATGGTATTAATGACGGCAATTCGAACATTCTCAGTGCTTTGAGGAAGTGGCTGTTCATTCAAAAGTTCGTATGAAATAACGGGTAAAGTAACACCTCTCCATTCTATATTCCCAAGAAACCAGTCTGGGCTGTCTGCAACAGGTTCAGGTGCTTTGTAGTCTACAATTTCAGCAACTGACACGTTAGGTAAAACAATACTATTTCCAGTAACCGGTAAATAAAGGCTGGCGATAATACTTAAGGATTCTTCCATTGTTTCACCTTCTGAATACTTGTTGTGGCTGTTATGGTTAGTACGTTTATAACGGCCATGATTATGATAGTTGTCCGGCTTGGGGAGGGCGGCCGGACAGTATTGTTTCTTGTTCGATGCTGGTAATTAGGTGAGCGGCCAATTGAACCGGACTACCCGTAAAAGAGCTGCATCCTGTTGCCTCTACTGAATCAGGCATTGAACTATTTGCGCAGCTATCTGCGCTTTGAACCCAGATATCGCAGCCATAGGCTTTTAGCAGTGGTGCGGCGATAGCTCCGTCATTACCCATCCCGCTAAAGACCATTACATTACATCTTGAACCATAGTGATTAGCGACGTTGATCATGACTTGGTCTATTGATGGTCCATAAGGGCCTGGCCATGCAGTGTCTTTGAACCTAACTTTTCCTTGCTCATCAAGGATCATTTCATTATCGACGGGCACCATCAATACCTGACCACTTTCAAGTGTATCACCTTCCTGAGCTTCTTTTAGCTGAAAGCTCGAGTGACGGGCTAACACTTTAGAAAGCACTGAAGAGAAATTCGCATCGATATGTTGGGCATAGATAAATGAGACTGGCAAACCTGCGGGAAGCTGGTCTAAAAAATCTTTTACCGCAGCAGGACCACCCAATGAAGCGGCAAGAATCCAAACTCGTTCTGGCTCCTGCTTAGGCGAAGTTTGAGCTATTATGCTAGGTAATGGCAGTGGGCCTTTGGCTTCACTGTTTAAATGATCAAGCTGATCTAAAGAGGCTTCTGAGTCTAATAGCTCTAGTGTGCCTACTTCGTCTCTCAATTTTGAGAAAAGTCTTCGCTCCCAGCGGGGGTATTCATCACTGTGACGCTCTGGAGCTTTACCCAAGCCAAATAGTACGCCGGCATTTGTTGAGTCAAGCAGTGTATCTATTAAGTCTGGTAGGTCATCTTCATTTTCAAGCTCAAGAATCCAGCAGCTGATATTCTCCAGCTCTTCTTTTTGGGCTATTTCAAATCGGGCAGGGTCACAACTAAGCGCGATATCGAGACCGTAACTTGATATCGCGTGTTGTAGTACATGCCTTTGTAGTGGGCTATCGGAAAGGATGCCCACTCTTGGACGCTCAGTTAAACTCATGACTGATTCGTTAATTTCTCAATAGTGCTGAGCAGTTCTTTTTCTTGGAATGGTTTACCAAGATACTCATTGACACCAATAGACATAGCTCTTTCACGGTGTTTTTGGCCCGTTCTTGAGGTGATCATGCAAATGGGTACATTTTTCAGATTCTCATCATGACGAACTAAGCTGGCAACTTCAAAGCCATCCATCCGTGGCATTTCAATATCTAGTAGCATGACATCAGGTTTGTGATCCTGAAGCTGTGCAATCGCATCAACACCGTCTTTCGCGGTGACTACTTCCATACCATTTCGCTCAAGCAGGCGAGTAGTGACCTTTCGTACGGTAACGGAGTCATCGACTACCATAACCATTGTGGGTCTTTGTTCAAGCGGAGCAGGCGTCTCAACAATACTTTCCATTCCCTGCTCAATCGCCTCAATGTCAGCACGAATTAGAGCGGGTAAGTCGAGAATAACAACAACGTTACCATCACCAAGAATAGTCGCTCCAGATACACCAGGTACTTTGGTGAACTGAGGGCCAAGGCTCTTAACTACGATTTCACGGCTACCCATTAAACTATCAACTTGTAGTGCGATAGGCTTATCTGCGCCGCGAACTAATATTACAGGTAGTGGTAAAGGCTGGCCTTGTAACTTAGGTTTATGTTCACTGTGAAGTACATTGCCAAGATACTGTAGGTTGTATTGCTGACCTGCATATTCATAAAGTGGCGCATCTGGCTTGTAATACTCTTCTAGTTCGTAAGGACTTACACGTACGATACCTTCAATTGTATTAAGAGGGATGGCATAAAAATCTTCCCCAGTATTAACCATCAGCGCACGGTTAACCGATACCGTAAAGGGTAGTCTTACTACGAAGGTAGTACCATAACCTTCTTTAGATTCAATCGTGATGTTGCCGCCCAGTTGCTTTATTTCACTGGATACAACATCCATGCCTACACCACGTCCTGAAATCTGAGTGACATGTTCAGCTGTACTGAAACCAGCCTGCATAATGAACTGCAGTATTTCATGATCGCTGAGTCGTGCATTTTCTTTGATTAAACCTTGAGAGATGGCTTTGTCACGAATGACTTGAACGGGAATACCGCCGCCATCATCCTTCATCCGGAGAACAATATCCCCACCTTCTCTGGTGAGAGATAAATCAATATTACCCGCTTCTGGCTTACCTGCTGCTTTACGTTTGTCTGCAGACTCTATTCCATGGTCTAGTGCATTTCTTACCATGTGCTCTAAGGGAGCAACCATTCTTTCCAGAACAGTTCGGTCCATCTCACCTTCAGCATTGTTAATGTTGAATTCTACTTTTTTACCTAACTCTCCACCAATTTGGCGTACGATTCGTCTTAGACGAGGAACCATTGAAGAGAAAGGAATTAAGCGGGTCTTCATCAGACCTTCTTGTAATTCAGTATGAATCCGCGATTGTTGCAGAAGAAGTGTTTCTGCATCTCGCGCTTTGTCTGCGAGTGTTTCTCGCAAATCAAGTAAATCGAAGGTACTTTCTGTTAACGCCCTTGATAGTTGCTGTATGGATGAATAACGGTCCATTTCAAGAGGATCGAAATCAGCATAATCAGGACCAACGCCTTCTTTTTCTGTACGGAATAGCACCTGAGCTTCTGTTTCCATATCCATTCTTCGAAGCTGCTCACGAAGACGTTCAATAGTAGAAACCATTTCATCAAGGTTAAAGCTAAAGTCACTAATTTGCTGCTCAAGACGACCACGCGTGATACTACTTTCACCTGCGAGGTTTACAAGGTCGTCGATAAGGGTTGCTGCCACTCTGACGGTTTCTTGCTGAGCAGGTCTTGCTTTGGCCTGCTGCTGAGTTTCTGCTGGAGCCTTAGCGGTCGTTGTGACACGATCTTGCTCTTCAGAGACGCTGGTTTCAGGTGTGGCCTGCTCAGGTTCTTCTTGTTTAGCTTCTGAAGCAATAGTCTCGTTTGTTACTTCTTGTGTTTGTTCCGGTATGTGGGCCGCTTTTGTTTGGGCCTTGCTCTCAGTGGCTGCTTGCTCTGTAGTCTCCTCAGTCTCTGAGGTTGTAGAGAGGGCAATAAAGCGGTGATTGACCTCTGTTACCAATGATGCCAATTTGTCTTGATATCCATGAATAGCCGTTTTAAGTTGCCCATCAAGGCCTTTGCCATCATCAATAGCTTCAATCAGGCGACTTTCCATTTCATGACTTACATTACCTAGTTCGGTTAATCCGGCTAAACGAGCCCCGCCCTTGAGGGTGTGTAATAACCGTTGTATTTCACGATTAAAGTCATCGTTGCTTGCGTCCGTAGACCAATCTGCAAGCTGTGTCTCCAGCGTTTCGAGAATTTCATTAGCTTCTTCTAGGAATATTTCTAATATTTCGATATCAATAGAGAAGTCTTTGTCGATCTCATTTACCGCTGTATCTTGTTCCTTACTTTGCTCTGTGGTTGCTGCACCGACGTTTGTCTGTTTGATTTGCTTGATAGTATCTGTAGAAGGACTTACTTGACCAGATGCTTCTAGTTCATCCAGCATGTTAGACACCTGTTCGGTTGCCTTGGCTGTCATTTGAACAAGTTCAAGATTGCCTGTGCCACCACAATTGAGCGTTTCTTCTAATTTCTCAAAAAGTGCATCAGCTAGGTCTCCGATGCTATCCATATCAGCCAGTCGAGAGCCACCCTTGAGAGTGTGAAGTTCTTGCAGTAGCTCAGTGATGCTATTTAAGCTCTTCGGATCTTCATTCCAGTACTCCAAGCTTGTTAGCATTGCATTATGAATATCCCGTGCTTCGTCAATGAAAATATTCATTAACTCTGCATCAGAATCTTCTTCTAACTCTTCAATTTCTGCTTCTATGCTTTCTTCTACTTCAGCAATCTCTTCGGTAGAGATTGCTTCTTCAATTTCAGCGTCATCGATGTGTGGTAATGCTTCTTCAATAGTTGTGTGGAGTTCTTCACCATTAATTAACGCGATAACCGAAGCAATGAGATCGTTGGCCGGGTATATACCTTCGTTGTTTTCTAACTGTTCAACCATGTTTGCCAGCTTGTCATGACATGCCAGCATTAAGTCAGATATTGAATCGTTAACCGTGATTTTTCCATCAACGATTCCCTCAAAAAGGGTTTCAAGTTCATGTGCTAAGTCACCAAGAGGTGAAATCTCAGCCATTCTGGCTCCACCTTTTAGGGTGTGAAGCTCACGCTGCAATTCTTTAACATGACTATGATCGTTAATCTCTTCAAGCCAGGATTGTAGTAATCCGGCTGTTTTGTCGATGATTTCCTGAGCTTCTTCAAGGAATATTTCGGTTAATTCCGGATCTAAAGTACTTGAGTTGAATACGCCTTCAGTTTCAGTTGAGTCTATTGTTTCAGGTACAGCGTCTTCAATAACATTCTCTTCAGGAGTAATGTCTTCAATAGGCACTGATGCAATAAATTCTTCTGCGATATCTTCTGCCAGCTCGCTAGAATCAGTTGATACAGCCTCATTAAGTTCTGTTTCTTGAGTCTCTATACCGTCTAAATTGATGTCTTCTAAGTCAGTAGCATTTTGCTCTGTAGTATCAGAAAGCTCTTCATCACCTAGCTCAAGTGTTGGGATTTCTCCATAATCGATGCTTTCACTTTCTTCTTCTGGAGCCTCGATCTGTACCTGTTCAACAAGTACGTCTTCATCTGTTTTTTCGACGCCTTGATCTTCAAGAGGTTCTGCATGAAGTAATGCACTAATTTGGCTGATTAAATCTGGAGCCGGGCTGCAAGGCTTAGACTCAGCAATGTCATCCACCATTGTGGCAAGACGGTCATGTACTTCAAGAGATAGATCTGTGATCTGGCTGTCTGCCTGAATCTGCCCATCAACTACTTTTTCAAACAAGCTTTCTAGTTCGTGAGCTAAGTCACCAATAGCAGATAACTCTGCCATTCGCGCTCCCCCTTTAAGGGTGTGTAGCTCGCGTTGTAGTTCATGAATTAATGCGTGTTGCTCTGGGTTTTCTTGCCACTGATTAATAAGGTTTCCTGAGTTGCCAATAATATCATTAGCTTCTTCAAGGAAAATCTCAATTAACTCAGGGTCCTGATCGATGAGCGAGCTTTCGCTTGCTTCTATTTCTTCAGTTGTTTCTGTATCGCTAATATTTAAATCAGTTTCATTAATTTCAATATCATTAACAAGATCTACACGTTCTTCTTGTGCAGTATTGACACTGATTTGCTCATTTGGTGATGAAATATAGTCTTGGATTTTGGCTATAAGGTCACTGGCTGGTGTACTTGTACTACCGGCAGCAATGTCTTCAACCATTGAGGCTAAGCGGTCATGGCAACTAAATAGTAATGCGACTAAAGACTCGTTGGCAGTGAGCCGCTTCTCTGTAAGACCTTCAAATAATGTTTCAAGCTCGTGAGATAAATCGCCTATTGAGGCGACACCTGCCATGCGTGCGCCACCCTTTAGGGTATGAAGTTCTCGTTGTAGCTCAACTAATAGTTCGTGGCTATCGGTTGCTTCTGACCATTGTTGTAACAGCTCGCCGGTGTTATTAACAATGTCATTGGCTTCTTCAAGGAAGATTTCAACCAGCTCAGGGTCAAGTAAAGGTGCCTCAGCTGTTTCTGGTAGTAGGGTTTCTGTCTGCTCTTCTATAACATCAAGCAGCGGAACTTCTTCTGCGTCCATCTCAAATTCAGATAAAGTTGGAATTTCAACTTCCAGTTCTTCATCTAGCTCTTTGAGAGCCTCTTGCTCTGCGAGCGCTTGCTTGCTTGCTTCTTGTGCTTCGGCTTCGTCAAGCAGTGCTTTCTCTTCAGCTTCTTGTTCTGCTGTTTTAGCATCTGCTATTGACTGAATTAAATCTTTTATTTGAGCAATTAACTTATTGTCTGGCTGTGTTGCTAAGCCTGCAGCGACTTGATCCATCAAATTCAGAAGCGCTTCATGCCCCTGGGCAATTGTTGTAAGGAAATTTTCATTAGCAACAATATTGCCTGATTCGATGCTTTCGTAAGCATGTTCAAGTAAATCAGCAAATTCTGAAATGTCATCCAAGCCGGCTACTTGAGCTCCGTGGCTTAGTGTTTTTAATTCACCAACTAGTTTTTCAAGCTCTTCTCCAGGAACCGGGTTATGGCTCCAGTTGCTTAGAACGGACTCTGCATCAAGGAGTATATCAATACCCTCAGTGAGGAATATGTTAATAAGCTGAGGGTCTGAGGTTGTGCTCTGTGTTTGTTCTACATCCCTTACTTCAGTGAAGGTTAACTCACTGAGCTCAGCTAAGTGAGATAAGAATGCATCTGTGCCTTCAATATGGTGCTGAGGATCATTATATAGCTGTTCTATACCCTGACGAACATAGGCTGATGCTTGACTTAACATGTCAGCTATCGCAGGGTTAGCCAGAATATTAAGTGCCCTGGCTTCTTTTACAAATTTCTCAACAGGGACGATTATATTGGCTATTGGCTCAATGCTAGCGGTGTTTGCACTGCCTTTTAGTGTATGTAATGCGCGTGATATTGAATCTGTGAAGGCAAGTTCTCCTTCCACATTTGCTTTTTCAATAAACGCATTAATTGTTTCGAGATGAGTGTCTGTTTCGCTCCGAAATATATCCAGCAAAACGGGGTCTACGCCAATATCTGTGTCGGAGTCAAAGTCAAAGTCGCCATTAGGCTCTTCATCTTGACTCTGGGATACAACGAGCTCACCTTGAGCAAGCTGTTCGGCTTGCTCTATGATGGGGCTTACATCAATACTAGCAGGACGGTGGAGCTTAAAATCTTCAACTAGGCCGGGAATAAGCGCGGTAGCATTGCCTAGAACATTGGCAACATCAGGGCTCATTAATATTGAACCGTCGATTATACGGTTCATCATATTTTCTGCAGACCAAGCAAGTTCGCCAATAACATTGGCGCCAACCATACGACCACTTCCTTTAAGGGTGTGGTAGGCTCTTCGTAACTCGGTTAATGCTTCACTATTGTCTGGTTGTTCAAGGTATATAGGCAAGTAATTGGCTATAGACTCAAGTACTTCTTCTGCTTCTTCGATAAATATTTCGATGATTTCATCATCAATTAAATCGTCATCATCAGCACTTGTTACTTCGGGTACTGTAGCGGGCTCAATTATTGGTAACGGTTCTTCAATTATTGCTTCTGCAGGTAAAAGCTCTTCAGATTCCTGATTGATCTCTACTTCAATTTCAGTAGGTTCAATATCTTCTACAGGCATCTCTTTAACGGACTCTTCCTTCTGTACGCTTGCTTTTGGAACGCCTGCCAGAGTGTTGGCCTGATCCGTCAGGGAACTAATATCATCGGATTGGTTATTATTTTTAAAGTCATCAACTAATTGTGGAAGTTTTGAAATAACCGTGTCTAGCAGTGAAAGCATCTCACTAGAAGGCTGAACAGTGTTATCAAGAATGCGATTAAGCATATTCTCTGTTGCCCAGGCAAGTTCGCCAAGCGTCACCGCACCCACTAACCTACCGCTGCCTTTAAGCGTATGAAAGGCGCGTCTTAGTTCAATGATGGCGTCTTTTTCTTCCGTGTTTTTATGAAACTTCGGATAATTAGTGCCAATTGTTTCTAGAACTTCTTCTGCTTCTTCGATGAAAATTTCAATAATTTCATCATCAATCAGATCGGCATCACTTTCTTTATTAGCCGACTCATTTGTTAACGGTTGGGTTTCAGTAGGCTCTACCGTATCGGCTGCAATGCCTATATTTTCAGGTTGAGTGTAGGTTGGAGTTTGACCCGGCGGAAAGCCTAATTCGATCACACTTTCTTCTGCAACCTGTAAAATAAGCTCGTTATCTTGCGCGCCCTCAGTGAGTCTTTCTATGTAATATTCAATACTGGTAATTGCATCAGCAAGCGTATCGAGTTGCTTCCAGTCGGGAACTGTTTTACTTGAAAGTAGGGCTTGCTGAATATATTGGCTACAAGAACTAAGCAGCTCAGCGGCCTTAGTTAGTGGAATTATTTGTAAACCACCGCGAAGGCCATCAAGAATAGCCGGTACTGCTTCAATTTCATTGTGATCCCATTGTGATGCAATGAAATTAACAATACTGGTTTTAGCCTGCTCTAAACCATTGCGAGTTTCACGTAGTACCGCATCGTGAGCATTGTTGAGTTGCTCTACTGGAATATCAGAGTCTACATTTTTGGAAAGTGTAGGTGCATGCTCTTCTGTCATCCCTGTTAATGTCGCTTCTACGTAGAGTAGGGCGCCAGCGATATCCATCAACGTGCTATCTTCAGCTTCTCCACGTTCTTCGATTAGCTGCTCTATGATTTCAACTTGATCAAGAATAACTTTTCTTGGAATACCCAAACCTAACACAGCCATTGTGTTAGCGACTTGCTTTAAGCCTGGTAACAACTCATCAAGGTCAGCGTTATCTCTGAATTCACCACGTACAAAAAGGTCAAGCTGGTCTTTAATTCGAGCGAGCTCTTCGTTTAAAGCGGTTACGACAGACTCAATCGCATCTTTATTCGGCCCTTGCATATGCTGTCTTTCAGCATTTACTTCATCTTCTTTAGGCAGCGATTGGTCAAGATTAAAGATTTTTCTGACTGATTCAATCTTGTCCGAACGGGCGTCTGATTTTGCTATGTAGTAAAGCAAGTGTTTCAGAAGGTCTTCGGGTATAGGTTGAAGTAATATGTCTACGCTTTCGTCAATAAGGCGTTTAATTTGATGATCCAAATCCCTTAAGAGGGTTTTGGTCGCTGATGTAATCTCTTTCGGGTCGCTATCAAGAATATCAACAAAGCCAATGGCTACTGACCACAGTTGCCCTAACGGCGTATGCTGGCAGAGTCTTTCTACGCGAGAGAGAACCTTGATCATGTACGCGGTATTAGCACTAACTTCATTGCCACGAATAACACCCGCCAGTGAGAACTGGAACATCTGGCGTAATTTTCGAAGACTGGCAATAATTTTTTCGTCTTGTAAGCGTTGTGCCGCACCGGCAGAAGGTTTAATTTTTACTGGTGCAAGGTCAGGCGTAAACAAAGAGGTGTCTGAAAGTAACGCTTCGCCTCTTGATGCCCTAAGGTCATTAAGTATAGGGAGTATGACAAGAGGGAGATCTTTACGACCCGCGTGTAAGTGCTCAAGGTAGCTAGGGAGTTGTAAAACTGCCTGCATCAATACTTCTACGGCGTCTTGTAGATTTGGAACAGCTTGGTTTAGCAGTGCCTGAGCAAGCTTCTCCATTTCTTCCGCAAGTAACGCTGCACCATAGAACTCAACCATCTGAAGGGTACCATGTACCTGATGGATATAGTTCAGGCAAAAGCGCATACGTGAGGTGTCCTCAGTATTATCGACATAAGCTTCTAAAGCTTGTCGCGCCTGATTTAGTGTTTCATCTATTTCGCCTCGAACCCAGTCGAGTGCTACATAGTCATGGCTATTACCCATAACATCTCCAGGTTTTTTTAATTCTTTTCTGGGCGTCGAATGAACGCAAGGGTGTTGTCACTGGGGACTCGTTCCAAATCTGGATGTTTCCAGTCAACCATTTCACCTTGACCTAGCACCAATAACCCACCAGGTACTAACCTCTCAACTAAACGACTTAAAATCTCTTTTCGTCGCCAGCGACGAAAGTAGATCAAGACGTTTTGGCAGAAGATAACATTCATTCCATGCATGGGTGCGTTGCCGAGTTCTAATATGTTAACTCTTGCAAAGCAAACACGATCTTTAATGGATGGTATGACTTCATATTGACCATTCTCGTGTTTACTGAAATATTTTTCCCGTAGCGTAGGGTCTACTGTGACCAATTTACGCTCGGTATATTTCCCGGCTCGCGCTTTTTCTAGGGCAGGTGTACTTATATCTGTGCCAGTTACACCGTAATACTGTTTAAGCCCTAGAGTGTTCATTCCTTCATTTAGCATCATAGCTAAAGTATAAGGTTCTTCACCTGTTGAACAACCAACACTCCATACTTCTAATGTTGATTTTTTGAGTTTGTCGACCGGACGTGTAAGCACGTAATCGGTTACTAGTTTGCAAGCATCTATATCTCTATAGAATCTTGTTTCTTGAACTGTTAACCGGTCAACCAACGTGGTCCATTCGATAATGCCGCCTGGACCACTGATAACTTTATCAAAATATTCTTGATAGTCACTGCACCCAATTTCGCGCATTCGCGTACCAAGGCTGGTTTGCAAAAAGACTTTTCGGCCTAGTGGCAAGCTCATGCCTGTTCTGCTTTCAAGTAGCTCTTGCCACTTGCGAAATTGGTCATTATCCATTTCTGGTAATGTTTGCAAGGTCCAGCCACTTGGCTGAGCCTTGTTTTTGTAGTTAGCCATCATATTCACAACAGAGTAAAGTCTACCAAGTACTTAGCTTAGGCTGCAGACTCAGACTCAACTTCACCTTCTTCTGGTAGGTTGAAGCCAGCTACTGAACTACGTAGTTGATTCGCCATTTCAGCAAGATTACCGATAGATTTCGCTGTTGCGTTGGTACCGGCAGATGTTTGCGATGTGATTTCCTGGATAACGTTCATCGTATTGGAAATATGACCCGCAGATGATGACTGTTGTCTAGCAGCATTGGAGATGTTCTGGATTAAGTCAGCAAGGTTCATCGAAACATTCTCGATTTCTTCCAAAGCAACACCCGCATCTTGTGCCAGACGGGCTCCGCGAACAACCTCAGCGGTTGTATGCTCCATCGATATAACCGCTTCGTTTGTATCGGTTTGTATCGTTTTAACCAGTGCTTCAATCTGCTTTGTTGCAGCAGATGAACGTTCCGCCAGTCTTTGTACTTCGTCGGCAACAACCGCGAAGCCTCGACCTGCGTCACCAGCCATCGATGCCTGTATCGCAGCATTCAATGAAAGAATGTTGGTTTGGTCGGCGATGTCGTTGATCAGGGATACGATATCACCGATTTCCTGGGATGATTCACCCAGTCGCTTGATTCGTTTTGATGTTTCCTGAATCTGCTCACGAATAGTGTCCATACCTCGGATAGTGTTTTGTACCACCTCGGCACCTTTTTTCGCGATCGCAACCGATCGTTCCGCAACCGCTGATGATTCACCTGCGTTTGAAGATACTTGGTCGATAGATACAGCCATTTCATTTACAGCGGCTGATGCCCCAGCAATTTCTTGTGCTTGGTGCTCGGAAGCGTCTGCAAGATGCATTGCCGTTGCTTGTGTTTCCTGGGCTGCAGCAGCAACCTGAACGGCGGTATCTCGAATAGACTTAACCAGTCCTCGCATTTGGTCGATCGCGAAGTTGATGGAGTCAGCGATTGCGCCCGTGAAATCTTCCGTTACTGTTGCTTCTGTTGTTAAGTCACCATCAGCAAGATCGGCTAGTTCATCAAGTAGTCGCAAGATCGCGTTCTGGTTTTGTTCGTTTTGCTCAGTTGTTGTTTGTAGTCGAGCCTGACTTTCACGGAATAGTGATAGGCCGATTAAAACAATAATCGTAATGATAACACCCAGCAAAGCGATGAATAACGTTGGGCTGATTAAGCGAGAGTCTGCCTGAGTCTGAAACTGAGTAGACAATGTAGATGTTTCTTTAAGAAGCGCCTGTGAGTCTTCGAAAATGTTGTTAGCGGCTTTACGAACCTTAAAGAGTTCTGGTGATGTTTCAAGAATCGCGTCTACGTTTTCGTTGACGAATTCAAACATCTCTGCAATGGCTTCAAGACCGTAA
>JADGDV010000058.1 GCA_016744695.1 Hahellaceae bacterium | reverse complement strand
GTATCGTGTTTAGGGGCTGGTGTCGGACTTATGGCTTGTAAACCATCTACCGTTGCGGGGGCAGTGTAGGATTTGCTATAGCCTAAATGCTAATGCGAACCTACTTCCCATTTAACCTGTACATTTAATGAAACAGGACCTCTATAGGGCACGAATGCTAACAGAGGAGGGATATTTGTCAATCGAATGAGCATAAAATAGACAAATTGATAGACACCAATAAAAACGCGACAGGTAATGTAGAGTCGATTACATGTGAAATAAGTGTGTTTGAGTCTTGTTAAATACTGTTACTAATAATGTTAATGCCTTGTCTGTGCGTATTCTTCTGATACTCTTAAGCTATGCGGAGTATTTAATGATTACCATAAAAACACTTATTCAAAAATACGTAAATCCCTTGGACTGGAGTTCTGCGACAAGGGCTGCTCTACTTTTATGTATGACGCTAGCAGCGCATATGCAATATGTTCTCTGGTGTTATTATCAGGTCTCAGATTTATCTCCAGAGATAAATAAGCAATACATTAATCTTGCTCTTTTTGAAGACCATCAGTTCTATTTAAATAGTATATTGCTGTTTACAGTGTCTCTTTTACTGCTGGTGTTATCTTTTCGGAAGCGCTTTCCGGAGAGTGAGGCTTATGAACATATCGCCTCACAATATTACTCATTCACACTTCTCTATTTTAGCTATTTTGTAGGCACTCTTCATATTGCAACGGGTGTAGTACTTGCTGGCGCGCCGGTAGTGGGTTTTATTCTATTTAATAGAAGAGCGGTTTTGTTGGCCTTTGGCGTATCGTTAGTAGGTCAGGGTATAATTTCTTATGCCACCACTACCGGGGCGCTGCCTTATGCCCCCTTGGTGAAAAACCTACAAGGGTCTGATGGAGCGTTAAGTCTTTTTTGGATGGAGACAATGTACTTTTTTGCAGCACCTCATCTCATTGTATTATTACTATTTGCTTATCATGTATTAACCGAATGGCGTCGTAGAGAGCATGAAATTCGCTTACTTAGTTTGACGGACCCTCTAACCCACCTTAGTAATCGACGCAGTATTCTTGAAGACCTTAACCAAGAGCACGAAAGAAGTGGCCGCTATGGTCCTTCTTTTTCAGTATTATTAGTGGATTTAGACCATTTTAAACATGTTAATGATACATGGGGGCACCCTGTGGGAGATTTGGTTTTAGTTGCTGCAGCAAAGGCGTTAAAAGAGAGTGTTCGGAAGGTAGATTATGTAGGTCGTTATGGTGGCGAAGAATTTTTGGTTGTCTTACCGGGTACAGATAGTGACGGTGCTTTTCAATTGGCAGACCGCTGTAGAAAACAACTGGAAATGATCGCGATTGATATTGGCAAGTCTAAGCCTATTAACATAACCGGTAGCATGGGTTTATATTGCAATGAGCATGGCCGGTCAATATCAGCAGAGCAGATGCTTCATTATGCGGACGAAGCTCTTTATAAAGCAAAGGCTAGTGGCCGTAATTGTGTGATTGTCAGTGAGAATGAAAAAGACCTTTTACCAACTCGATAGAGTATTAACTGAGTATGCTGATATTTGGCGTACATCTCCCTTTATATCTTCCTGTCCTGCATGGTTTCAAGAGTATCCGGAGTTAACTGAGTGGCTGCTAGCGTTGTCTGATGATGAGGTTGATGAGTTGCAAGGTGACGATAATTTATTATGTCAGAAGGTTGCGCCGTACTTTCCTGTTGCCCAAGAAATATTGAGTCTTATCCAGCTTCCTTCTTGTGAAAAACAGCCGTCGCTCGAAAGGTCTTATGCCTGGCAGCGAGATGTACCAGGTAGGAAGGTAGAACAAATAGAAGCTTTTTCAGCGGCCATTCCTGAAGTATCTGACCCGCTTCTTGAGTGGTGTTGTGGCAAACTTCATTTAGGGCGCTACCTGGCAGAACAGTTTAATTTGCCTGTACTGGGTTTAGATATTAATGCAAAACTGGTTGAGCAGGCCAATCAGCTTGCGCAGCGCATGAAGAGCAATGCTAGAGTGGAGCAATGTGATGCATTAACTGATGAGGCTAAGTCAAAGCTGACTAGTCAGCAGCACGCCATTGCCTTGCATGCATGCGGAGGTCTGCATGTTAGTTTGTTGGAGGCTAGTGTTGAGAAAAAAGTTAAGCGCATCACCTTAGTACCTTGTTGCTATCATCGATTTAATCAGAGTGGTCAATTTCACCCCTTATCTAAGGACGCACAAGCTAGTTGTTTAAAGCTTGAAAATGGCGATCTCCGAAACGCGGTAAGGCAGAGTAATACCGCATCTGATAGGACTATAATTAAAAGGAAGAAGTTACAGTCTTGGCGTCTTGGTTTTGACAGACTGCAGCGCGAAATAAGAAATGTTGACGAGTATCTGCCTGTACCTCCGATTTCTACTGCTATTTTGAATGGTAGTTTTGCTCAATTTTGCGAGCACGTGGCGACGATGAAGGGGGTGAAAATCCCTGAGGCTATTAGTGTTGAAAAATATGAAGCGCTTGGGGAGAAGCGATTTTTTGAGTTCTCGCGTTTAGAGTTAGTACGAATGACTTTTCGGCGTGCCCTTGAATTGTGGTTGGTGTTAGATAGGGTGATGTATCTTCAAGAGAGTGGTTATACATGCTCATTAACTCAGTTTTGCTCGGCTGATTTAACGCCTAGGAATATATTGATTGATGCGGTTAGGTGTTAAATAATGGTTTGATTATCAGTATTTTAAAAAGGGTGAAATTAACGCTTCGGCGGCTGCGCGACAAAGTCGATAATTTGTTGTTGCATGCTGGCATAAAAAGGGTTGTAACGCAGACGTAGCATATCACTGGCGGCGATGTTTAGAATACCTTTTTCACCTTTGGTGTCTAGTTGGCCTATGTGTAATGTATTGTCGTCTTCAGGTTCAGGTCCATACAGTGAATCTTTAGGGGAGAAAGGCAAAGCGACGTGAGACAACGAATAAACATGGCTCGGCCACATCATGTCCGTTTGCTTGATTGAATGGCTACCATCTTTTTGTAACCACCTGTGCTCCACTATGGAATCAGTGTCTGTTGGGTCACTAGTAAGAAGTGTAACGTCATACTTAAGTTTATTACGCTTTAATAAGGTTAGGTAATCTTCGATGGGGTCATTTTTCATGAATAAGGTGAGATTTTTGTTTCGATTGATATCGAATATCGTCAGCTCATTGCCTGAGTTGCCTAACTTATCAAATAACTGTGTGACTACGGCTTGAGTTGAAACAGTTGCGTCCACTAGCGACATAATGGCTAATGTTTTTGGGAATTTATGCGTTCCACTGCTTGTGTTCAATGTTGAGAGTTTTTTATTGATTTCCTGAGTTAAGCGATACATTTGGTCGCCCGCATTGACCGCAAAAGAGTTGTATTTGTAAGGGTCATACTCTGGACCAATAGAGTTCCATGCTAACTTACTAAGCCCCGGTATAATAGCGAGTCGTGATTGCCATACGGCTAAAGCAGCAACCCCAGAAACCCCAATAGCGGGTGAAATCAACACCATGGCATCGGCTTGTGGTAGCGTTTTGTCTTGGAGTGCCGCTAAGGAGTAATTGACTGCCTGCGCAGCGCCCATTGAGTAGCCTATCATGTACATAGGCTTCTTAAGGCCAATTTGTTTACTTACGTGACTCATGGCGAGTTTGACGGCTGATGCCATATCCTGCCAAGAAGAATGAACTATGCCAGAGGGCGCAGTGCCGTGACCAGGCATGCGTAAACCTAGTACATAATAGTTTTGTTGGTATAGCTCTTTTGCTAATGCTCGCAGACTGTATGGGGAGTCAGATAAACCATGAAGTAATAGTACCGCTCCACGTGGCTGATCAGGTTTTAGAATAAAGCTGCGGTTCCAATTTTTTGGGTAGTGACTAGGGTCTGACAAACTACCGCTTTCAAAGCGATTGAGTTGATTTATTTTCTGCGTAGAGACTTTGCTATAAACCTCAGTTTGAAGCTGCTTAAAAAGGCGATTTTCTAGTTTAATGTACGCTTCAAATGAAGTAACTTCGGCCTGTTTTTCAACCGTATATTCTTCATCAAGATTGACTGTATGCCATAGTGATAGTTCGGGGCGATTGTTCATTAGGTAGATATAGAGTGTGATGGCGCCTATTAAAGTACCCATCAGGATATACAGCATCTTTAAAATGGTTGCCTTCAAAAAACAGACAATTTGTTGCTTCATATAGAATTTTCTCAAAAACATCTGAATTAATAAGATAAAGTATAGTCGATTTAATATTTTAACTAAATTTCTTATTCTATTGTTATGAACCAATATGAGCCGATGCAGATGATTCCTGATCACTACTTGGGCGCTTACTAGTAGCATTGAAAGTATTTAAATCAAGGCCATAAAAATAAGGCGTTAGTATGAAATTAAAGGAACTGGAAAACCAACTGCGTGAAACACTGGATGATTTCAAACTAAGTACCGATGAGAAGGTAGAGCTAAGGGCGTTGAGGTCTTCATTGTCAGGTGATGAACGTCGATTTCTACGCAATAAAAGCTTTGATCTTGCTCGCGAGCGTATTAATGAAAATGCTAGCCAGACCTTCAAAGTACTTAAGTGGTTAGAAGAAGTCGTTAAAGCGCTTGATGCCAGTTCAGGGGCAAACGGCATAGAAAGCAGTTCACATTTTAGCCCTGGTGATGAATGCCGACGTAAAATTATAGATCTTTGTCATCGAGCGAAAAAATCCATTGATATATGTGTATTTACTATTTCTGATGACACCCTCACAGAAGCTATTTTAAATGCGCATAAGCGTGGGATAACGATCAGAATTATTACTGATAATGATAAAAAAGGTGATATGGGTAGTGATATAGCTGAATTGATCTCAAAGGGCTTAGATGTCCGTATGGACCATAGCCATAACCTTATGCACCATAAATTTGCCATTTTTGATAATTTCATTTTACTTAATGGTAGTTTCAACTGGACCCGTAGTGCCTCGACGAATAACCAAGAGAATATTGTGGTGAGTGGTGAAGCGAAAATTGTGAATGATTTTCAGCAACAATTTGATAGGCTTTGGATCTTGTTTCGCTGAGGGAAGTTAACGCTTTGAGCGTGTTTATAATTTTTAGCGCGCAGCAGGATACAGAGAGCAGTGGCTCTAATGCGCCTGTTACAGCGGCCACCTTTAACCCTTTTGCAGATCTAAAAGAGAAGATGAAAAATAAGAAGTAGCGTTTGGATATTGATAAATTTCAATAGATTGAGCGCTTACAAGGGTAGCTAAATACCGTATTTAGCTACCGGATCATAGTGGGTGTAGGCTCTGTATTGAAATGTTGAAATAAGACCTTAAAATCTCTCTACAATTTTCCCTGCGGTAATCACCGTTGAAATGGTTCGAGTATTGTTAATATCATCTCTAAAATCTTTATCTAGTATTACTAAGTCTGCCTGTGCGCCTTCTGTTATATAACCAAGCCCTTGAGTTAGTTTTAACTCCTCAAGGTATTGTCCAGATAAGTAAGTCGCGGCTGCAATGGCTTCAATCGGCGTAAAGCCACATCTTTCTACTAGCATTTGCAGTTCGTCATGCAGTGATGAGCCTGCAACGTTGCCCACATTTGGAGAATCAGACGCGGCTAAAATACGTATTCCGGCGGCTTTCATACGCTTAATATTGTCAAATTTAAGGTCTTTAAATAGGTTGACCTCATGCACATAATTTTGAATTTCAGCATTTTGGTCTTCCAGCTTTAAATCAGAAGGAGGATTGCTGTAGGCCTCCAATAAATCTGCATCAAGGATCTCTTTATCCATGGCGTTAAACGTAAGTTTACTATGGAAAATTCGATCCATTTGGCTAAATACAATCAGTGTCGGAGCCATCGTGACATTAGCGGCTTTCATTCTTTCAATGGTTTGGTCAGAAATACTTGAGCGATACACGCCGTGTACAAAGTAGTCAACGCCTGCGTTCAAGCCGGTAATGATGTCTGCCTCAGAGCCAATATGAGCGCCGACTTTGAGCCCTAGTTTCTTCGAATGTTCAACCGCAACAGCTGCTTCTTCTGTTGATAATGAAGGGATACCTAAAGGAATTTGATCGATAACAATCTTAGTCATCGAAGACCCTTTGGATTTATATTCATCAATATACCCTACGATATCGTCAGCATCATCCACAGAACCTACGAGTTTGCTAACAGCAAAGCTTGAAGCAGGCCAAGGAAATGACTCTTTCATCATATAAGAGGGGTGCCCATTACGTTTGCTGATCATTGGGCCGGCATAAAAAATTCGCGGATTTACTTTATCTTCTTCGGTGACACGTTGTACTGACTTCTGGATATCATCAATGGGGGCCCCCAGATCAAAAACAGTGGTAACACCTGAGTATAAAAATGCAGACAAATTACGATCAACGACTTTGTCATCAGGGATACGTATTTTCCACATGGGAGTGCCTGGGCCGTGAGTGTGCACATGCATGTCGATAAGCCCAGGAATAATCATTTTACCTTTGGCATCAATAACCTTAGCACCAGCAACGCTTATTTCCTGAGCGCTTATCTGTTCTATTTTTCCATCACGAATGAGTATATTTTGATTTTCTTTAACTGATTCGTTTGGGTTACCACTAAATAGGCTGGCTCCCTGAATAACGATGGTTGAAGATGCTTTATTTTTTTCAGCCAAGGGAGGCGCAGAAGAAAATACAGAGCAGCCACTCATAAACAAAAAGTTTAATATAAGTAAACCAAGTATTTTTATTTTTAAAGTCATTGAGCGCTCCTGCTCTGATTATTTACTTTAAGAGATATAAAAAGAAAACCGGCAAATGCCGGTTTTCTTCGCTGCTAAAATATCAAGTTAATTACTGAACCGCAACTTCTAGAATCTCACGGCTCTCTTTAAGTGTAATGGCTTGATTCTCGCCTAGCTGAACCATGCCGTGGCTTTCTAATTGGGCAATGATCTTATTAATAGTCGCTGCTTTATCGCCACCATGATCAGTCAGCGCTGTTGCAACATTAAGCTGATGGTAGAAGGCCTCTATCGCAGAAATAGTTCTTTCTGCTAAGTCATCACTTTGCTCAAGACCAAATACATTTTTACCCATCTGCTCTAATTTAGCTCTTTTCACCGTCATTTGATTTCTAAGAAGAGAGGGCTGAATAATAGCTAATGAGCGGGCATGATCTACACCAAACAGGGCGGTTAGCTCGTGGCCAATCATATGTGTTGCCCAGTCTTGAGGAACACCCGAACCAATCAAGCCATTTAACGCCTGGTTTGCCGTCCACATTAGATTTTCACGCCATGCATCGTTATCACGGTTATCATACTGATCAGCCAATACGATGAGACTCTTAAGTAAGGTTTCGGCATACCCATCTTGAACCAAGGCACTGGTTGGCATGGTGATATATTGCTCGCAAGTATGAACCCATGCATCTACCAATCCATTCACCAACTGGCGCTCTGGCAAGGTTTTCATTACGTCAGCATCAAGCACTGCAAATTTTGGCTGTACTGCCGCAGAGAAAAAGGGAAGTTTATCTTTCGTTGCAGCACGAGTAATAACGGCACCAGAATTTGATTCAGAACCCGTTGCTGGCAGTGTTAAGATTGCACCTAACGGTACAGCTTTAGTGGCTGTGTGCTTACCAAGTAGAATATCCCAGCCTTCACCTTCATAACATGCGGCGGCTGCCACGTATTTTGAGCCATCAATGACTGAACCACCACCAACCGCCAGAATGTATTCAACACCTTCTGCTTTCGCTAACTCTACGGCTTTGTCTAAGGTTTCCATGGTTGGATTAGGTTCTACGCCTGAAAATTCTAACCATGTATGATTTTTAAGGGCGTTAGCCACTTGATCATAAACACCGTTTTTCTTAATTGAGCCGCCACCGTAGATAACCAATACTTTTTGGTCTGCCGGTATGATATTTGTAATGTTTGCAATTTGCCCTTTACCGAACAGAATATTGGTTGGGTTAACGTATGAAAATTTCATGGTAACTCCTAATCAGTGATGAATGGTGAACTCAAAGAGAGGATTTCTCTTCTATAATTCATGTATTGCATATTAGTGTAGTATATTCATCATATAAAGGGGTATTTATGGATATAAATTGCCTATTTATGCATTTTTGTATATTTTATGATTTTAGTGCTTGATGAAATAGGTGGGAAAAATGGGCGATTTAGCTGAACTGATGCAGTCCTATGCAGACTTTAAATCACTTAATGATCTTAATGGCGAGTGCTCCACTTGTATTCCAGGGGTGAGTTTTTACCGTGCAAGTAAAGGCAGTGGCAAACAACCTTTACTCTATCAATCTGGCATTATTGTGATAGGGCAGGGGCACAAGCAAATTCATTTAGGTGAAGAAAGTGTGCGATACGGCCCGGGTGATTATCTTGTTGTTGGTGTACCTATGCCCTTGGAGTGTGAAGCATTTTCTGATGACGGTCTGCCCCTTCTTGGCTTATCGATTAAAGTAAGTCAGCAGACATTACATAATCTCGTTAATCAATTAACGCATGAGTCATTTAAAACGGATCATAACTACTCAAACGAACGTGTATGTCTTGATTTAGGCTTAAAGTCAGAATGCATTAACGAAGCCTTAAATAACACCTTCAAACGTTTACTAATGACGTTGCATAATGATGCAGATGCCAAAATTCTAGGGCCTGCCATAGTGGAGGAAGTTGTTTATCGAGTACTCACCGGGGGGAATGGTCATGTGCTGTTTGACTTAGCTCGACATGATGGCCATTACGCACGCATAGCCAAGGTACTCAACCGACTTCACCATGAATATGCCGAACCCATTACCGTAGAGAGTTTGGCGGAACAAGCCAATATGAGCCTTTCTGGATTTCACCGCGCATTTAGGCAAGTCACCACAGAAACCCCTTTACAATATTTGAAGAAAGTAAGGCTTAATAAAGCTAAGGACTTGATTTTATTAGAAGGTCGACGGGCGAATGATGCGGGTATGTTGGTAGGATACGCCAGCCCTTCTCAGTTCAGTCGTGAATTTAAACGGCATTTTAATGCGACACCTAAATCTTTGGTGGGGTAGACGTTAATTTTGGTGAAATATGTCAATTAAAAGAGCACTGCTTTATACGTTTACGATAGGCGTTATTTTTGTGTTTCTCACATGGCTTATAGGTCATTTATGGGTGTTTATAATCTTGGTAGTTGCATCCTTTATTGGCATTGCTGTGAGTATTAATAATGATAAAAAAGCAGGCAGTGATGGCGCTAATGATGATTAGATCACATATACATGTGGTTGGTTAATAAGGTTCCACCTTAGGTCGTCTTGTATTGCCACTTTCTAGTCTAATATCGCAAGAGTTTATTAAGGTAGGAAATGGCCATTAGGAATCATGTAAACCTGGGCTCTGTTTAGATTTCCAACTGCCAAAAGCAGCCATTATATGTGCTGAAAATTGGCGGTCGTAGTGTTAGATTTTGGCGGAAAGCGATCATTTTACATAAGAAGTTTATCGTTAATTACAGACGGTAAGCGATGGCAACTCTTCGCCCT
>JADGDV010000005.1 GCA_016744695.1 Hahellaceae bacterium | reverse complement strand
GAATTGCTTGGTTAAATTTTTAAAGAACCGGCTAAGCTGCTTGCTCAACCGAGGCGCGTATTCTACACAACCTCATTTTTCTGTCAACCACTTTATTAGTCGACTTAAGTAATTAAAAAAGTGTTAGTAAAAAATAACTTTATTTCAACTACTTACCCTCTTCTTAATCCGCCGTGTTGTTGGCGTCCCCTTCTGAGGAGGTGCGCATTATATAGAGTTTAGGCTCGCCGTCAACAGAGTTTTACATTTAATTACACATAAAAAAACCGAGCATAAATACTCGGTTTTTTTAACAATTCAAAGCATCATCTAACAACAACTCTAGCTATTTTCTTTTTCCCTGACTGGATGACACAACTACTTCCCGAAACCATCTTAAAGTCAGTCGAGATTTTTTGCCCATCAGCAAACACAACTCCTCGCCCCAAAGCATCCTTGGCCGCCTTGCCGCTCACAACCAACCCAGCACGCTTGAGAATTTCATTAATCCAAATTTCAGGCTGCCCAGCTAACTCTATCTCCACCTCAGGCACATCATCAGGTATTTCACCCAGATTCATTTTATTACCTGCCGACTTGTGCGCACCCTCCGCAGCTTCGGCATCATGAAAACGCTCAATCAACTCTCTCGCCAAGAGCTGTTTTACTTCCTGAGGATTCTTTCCGGACTCAACTTCAACCTTAAAAGCATCCACCTCAGCCATAGGTCTAAAACTTAACAATTCAAAATACCGCCAAATCAATGTGTCAGGCATTGATAGAATCTTGGTATACATTTCACCAGGCGAGTCAGCAACACCAATATAGTTACCGAGTGACTTTGACATTTTCTGCACACCATCTAAGCCCTCCAATATAGGCATAGTAATAATTGTTTGAGGTTCTTGGCCTGCATTCTTCTGAAGCATACGCCCCATCAAAAGGTTAAATTTCTGATCAGTCCCTCCCAACTCAACATCAGCTTCCATTGCAACTGAATCATACCCCTGAACTAATGGATACAAAAACTCATGTATTGCAATCGACTGCTCACCCTTGAAGCGCTTACTAAAGTCGTCACGCTCCAGCATTCTAGCCACAGTAAACTGACCCGCCAATTTAACCATATCTGAAGCAGACATTTTACCCATCCACTCTGAGTTAAACATTACAGTGGTTTTTTGGGGATCAAGTATTTTGAAAACCTGCTCTTTGTAGGACTCGGCGTTTTTCGCTACTTGCTCTTCTGTAAGTGGAGGACGTGTTGCACTTTTACCCGTAGGGTCACCAATCATCCCGGTAAAGTCGCCAATCAGGAAAAGCACCTCATGCCCTAAATCTTGAAACTGCTTTAGCTTATTAATTAGCACCGTATGACCTAAGTGAAGATCTGGCGCAGTTGGATCAAAACCTGCCTTTACACGCAATCGTTTTCCGGACTCCAACTTTTTAACCAAATCTTCTTCTACAAGTATTTCGTCAACACCTCGACGAATTATTGTTAATGCTTGCTCTACAGAGGTCATCAATTTTCACCATGCGATACATACAGCAACACTTTTGCCGTACTTTTTTACCATTATTTGCCACATATTACCCTTTACCAGAGTAAACTTAGCGCCACATATTCATTTTTACAGTATTTTAAATCAGCTAAGCATTATAGCAGGTTTTATTTTTGAATCATGACATCGTTACGATTCTTGTTTGGTCTATTTGCAAGATTTCACCTATACTTAATGTGAATTGCAAACATATAGTAGATAAGAGTAAGAAATTAAAGGTAATAACGTGAAAAATAATTTCCCAAAAGCACACATTCTAGCTGCAGGTAGCCTAAGCCTAACAGTAACTATTGCGCTCCTATTAAGCCCAAGCTCTGATGTTGAAGCTAATCGCACATCTATTCCATTACAAATAGACGGTAAGAACCCCACAGAAATTCACTCTACACAAACAGAACTTACTACCGCAGAAATAGTATCTAACATCGAGCAACATTCAGGCACTCAACGATCTCAAGTAGATAGCACTCACTCTGCGACCACAATCCCACCTGCATCATGGGACAGCTTTCAAGTAAAAAATGGAGATACGCTATCTACCCTGTTCAAAAAAGCAGGCTTTAACGATAGAGTAATGTACAAAGTTATTGCAGGACACAAGTCTAACAAAAAACTTGCCAGCATATACCCAGGTGAAACTCTGTCTTTCAGCAAAGATGATAATGGCGAACTAAATAGCATTAAGCTTCAACGCAGCCGCTTAGAGTCTTTTGTTCTAAGCGCACAAGACGATGGAAAATTCACCAGTGAAACAGTCACACTTAAACCTGACGTTCAACTTGCCTATGCCGAAGGTAGAATTGATAGCTCACTATTTTTAGCTGGCCAAAAAGCAGGCCTTAAGCAGTCAATGATTATGGAACTTGCCAATATCTTTGGCTGGGATATAGATTTTATTCTGGATATTCGCAATGGAGATTCATTTAGCCTTATTTATGAAGAACTGTTCATTGATGGCGAGAAAATCAATAACGGAAAAATCATAGCAGCCACATTCACAAATCAAGGCAATGAATTAAAAGCTGTATTATATAAAGACAAAAAAGGTGTTCAAAACTATTTTACGCCAGACGGGCATAGCATGAGAAAAGCGTTTTTAAGAACGCCTATTGACTTCGCTCGCATTTCATCTCACTTCAACTTGCGCCGCAAACACCCAGTTTTGCATACTATCAGAGCCCATAAGGGGACTGATTATGCTGCAGGTCGTGGCACGCCCATCAAGGCAACAGGGGATGGCAAAGTTGTTCATGCCGGCCGTAAAGGTGGCTACGGTAAAGCCGTTGTCATTCAACATGGCCAAAAGTTCTCAACTCTTTATGCCCATATGAGCAAGTATGCCAAGGGCGTAAAGTCTGGCTCTCGGGTTAAGCAAGGGCAAATAATCGGTTACGTTGGCAGCACAGGTCTTGCCTCAGGCCCACACCTGCATTATGAATTTAAAGTTAACGGCGTACAAAAAAATTCAATAAAAGTAAAACTACCGCACGCAACACCCGTGCATAAAAACGAAATGCCTGAATTCAAAAAACAAACTGAGCTCTACCTTTCTCAGCTTGAAACTTTTTCTCAGAGCTTTCGTTTGGCAGCCAAGTAAGTGCCCAAAAAAAAGGGACTTTTTATTGGTTTAATGTCTGGCACTAGCATTGACGCTGTTGATGCTGTGCTAGTCAGCTTTTCTGGCAGCATTGAAATCATTGAGTCCCACTCCCTCCCTATTTCAGCGCATTTAAAAAACACAATATTATCGTTGTGCTCTCCTGGTGATAATGAAATTGATAGATCTGGTAAACTCGACCGGGAACTTGGTCTTCTCTTTTCCCGGTGCGTCATCGGGCTCTGTAAAAAAGCAAACATTGATACCGAAGATATAGAAGCTATTGGTAGTCATGGACAAACCATACGACATACACCCTGCGGACAACACCCATTCACACTTCAAATATCAGACCCTAATACCATTGCTGAAGTGACAGGCATTACCACCGTGGCAGACTTTAGACGACGGGATATAGCCGCCGGAGGACAAGGTGCACCATTAGTACCTGCTTTTCACGAAGCTATATTTAAAAGCAAAGATAATAACAGGGTTATCGTTAATGTTGGCGGCATGGCGAACATCACTTTATTATCACAATCAAAATCAACACCTGTCATAGGTTATGACACGGGGCCAGGTAATGTACTGCTTGATTACTGGATAAATAATAAAAAAGCACTCGATTTTGACAACAATGGCGAATGGGCGTCATCAGGAAAAGTCTGCCCCCCCCTACTTAAAAACCTTCTTAATGAGCCTTACCTGCAACTTCCGCCTCCTAAAAGCACTGGCAGAGAATTATTTAATGCCGACTGGTTAAATCAGCATCTTACTTCTTTTTCTGGTATTTCAGATGCAGATATACAATGCACTATTGCAGAACTAACCGCACAAACTATTGCTAATAGCATTAAACAATGTGATTCAAAGCTGGGCACAAATACAGTTGATGAAGTTTTTATCTGTGGGGGCGGAGCAAAAAATGATTATCTTAGAAAAAGAATTCAAGACTTGCTACCCGAAAAAACAGTGACTACGACAATCCAGCTAGGACTTGAACCCGACTTGGTTGAAGCCACGGCATTCGCGTGGCTAGCTTATAGAACCATAAATCATCTTAACGGGAGCTTAGCATCGGTGACTGGCGCAAAGGGTGATAGAGTTTTAGGCGGCATTTATTTAGCGAGATAAACGAGGGATGCAACCCTCGTTATATACTGAAAGAAGAACCACAACCACAGGTACTAGACGCATTTGGGTTATTAACAACAAACTGAGCGCCTTGGAGCCCCTCACTGTAATCAACCGTTGAACCTACCAAATACTGATAACTCATAGGGTCAACTAGTAGCAACGCACCTTCCTTTTCAATGACAGTGTCATCATCAGCCATTGCTTCTTCAAACGCAAAACCATACTGAAAACCAGAGCAACCCCCACCAGTAACATAAACGCGAAGCTTAAGGCCTGCGTTGCCCTCTTCTTCAATTAAACTCTTTACTTTTGATGCTGCCGAATCTGTAAAAACCAATGGATCAGGCATGTGCGACTGAACAGCACTCATAATTCCTCCAACGGAAAACAACCTAGACCGTCAATTATCCAATTATCCGACTAATTTAGTCAACTATTATACGTGATAATTTAACTTGCCGGCAGATGAGCCTCTTTAGTCGCAGAAGTATTACTTTTATCTGCTTTATTACTAACACCCGTTTCTGCACTATTCTTCTTCAAACTACTCATAGGGACAGGCTCTTTATTATGAACTAAATTACCGTTCACCTCTGCCCCCATAACCATCTCAATAAGGTGGTAATACACGTTACCCTTTATTGAAGCATTGGCCGCTAACTCTATATGCTTTGACGAGTGCACATCACCATGAACCGTTCCGTTAACAATCACGTGTGGCGCAATTACATCGCCATCAACCTCGCCCACATCACTGATACGAACAATAGCTTCACTGCTTTCATCAGCCCTAATGGTTCCTTTTACTTTTCCGTCGATATGCAGGCCGCCAGAAAAGTGCAGATCACCTTCTAACTGAGTTTTATTTGAAATTAGTGTGTCAAAATGACCCGAG
The DNA here is from genome assembly GCA_016744695.1 of Hahellaceae bacterium. GTDB lineage: Bacteria > Pseudomonadota > Gammaproteobacteria > Pseudomonadales > Oleiphilaceae > Alkalimarinus. The sequence goes on along the minus strand of JADGDV010000005.1, from coordinate 177,308 downwards.
TGTGATTTTCGCGTATTTGTTTTCTTACTGCCCCACATTATTTACGGTCTCCTTGTTCTTCCAATCAAATGTCTGCTCCACACGCGTATTCTTTTTACCGCTCGCTTGGGCTACAACATGTATTTTTTCGGGTGTAAAGTTATCAGGTATGGTTAATTCACCCGTTATATCTTGAAAATATCTAAATTTAAATTTAACACCTAAGTCCTTAACCTCGGAGATGTCTCTCAATGGAAGAATTTCTTTCTTCCCATCAATAGAACCAATAAAGTTAACCGCAACAACACCATTAATATAGCGCTTATTATTTGCCACTTGTGTTAAAACTAATTTATAAGCATAGCGCTTAATATCAGATGTGGCTGATATTTCCATTTTCTGTACTTGCAGCCCTTTAGTATTATCTGCAGGGGCTAAAATATTTTTATAAAAAGTAACGTCTGCCTTTAACTGGTTTGCTTCCTGTTCTAGCCCTCTGATAGTGGCCTGAACATCTTGCTGTGCCTGACTATCTATCGCTCTACCTCGCTCAAGATTAGCCACGCTTTGCCTAAACGTTGTTTCACTTTTTTTAACGCGCTGCAATTCATGTAAAAGGTTATCCCTCTCCTCTGCAACGGCGTCATATTGATACGATAGCCGCGACTCTCCGGCAAAAAAGCCAACTACAGCAATAACAATTGAAGTGACCATAAAAAAGAGCGACTGACGAGCCCGCTTCCCTGGCTGGTAAGGGACTACAATTAATTTTTCCTTCGATTTTAAAGACATAATTATTCCATTATTAAATTAATCACAACGTCATGAAGGCCTTTATTATGGCATTAATGCAATCTGTTCAATGCCTGCCGTTTCGTTAAGTCCAAACATCAGGTTCATATTATGAACAGCTTGGCCTGCAGCACCTTTTACCAGGTTATCAATAACGGATAAAATAATAATCGTATCGCTATCTTCTTGCTGGTGAAGTGCAATGCGGCACATATTGGAACCTTTTACGCTTCTTGTTTCAGGGTGAGAGCCTAAAGGCATAACATCAACAAAAGGTTCATCCTTGTATCGCGCCTCATACATTTCCTGAATTTTTTCAAGTGTCGTATCGCTAGAAACATCCGCTTTTAATGTTGCATAAAGCGTTGCTTCAATACCTCTGATCATTGGAAGCAAGTGAGGTACGAAGGTAAAACCGACAGGACTGCTTTGCATATTGTTTAAGCCTTGCTTTATTTCTGGAAGGTGTCGATGACCAGACGCGGCATACGCTTTAAAGCTACCTGATGTTTCACTGAATAAAGTACCCACATTAGCCTGTCGACCAGCACCACTAATACCAGACTTTGCGTCGGCAATAAGATGATTAGTTTCAACCAAGTTATTTTCTAATAGTGGTAAAAAACCTAGCTGTACAGCCGTAGGGTAACAACCCGGGTTCGCCAGTAACCTGCAGCTCTTAACCTTTTCCCTATTGATTTCAGGAAGCCCATAAACGGCTTCACTAAGTAGCTCAGGGCAAGCGTGGGTCAACCCGTACCATTTTTCCCATACCTTAACGTCGCTTATGCGGAAGTCGGCCGCCAAGTCAATAATCTTAACGCCTTTTGACAGAAGCTCTGGCACTTGTTTCATTGCCACGCCGTTTGGTGTTGCAAAGAAAACCAGGTCACATTGCGCCAAGCTATCAACATCAGGTTCTGTAAAACAAATATCTAAGTGACCTCGCAAACTAGGGTAAATATCAGATACTAGGCCACCCGCTTCGGAGCGAGACGTTATTACCTGTAAATCAACATTTGGGTGCATTGCCAATAAACGAAGTAACTCAACACCTGTGTACCCTGTACCGCCAACAATTCCGACCTTAATCACTATACCCACCCCTTCCGAGCGCTAATTTTTTCAATTCATTTTAAGAAATCAAACTTTGGCAGGCATTTTATCATGTTACGATAGCATCAGTCCCTTTTGCACAACGTTTTCAAGGGATAATATAGACTATATTCCACGAACTATTAGGCTGTTATGCAATTTAAACGTTTAAAAGAACTTTATATCAGGTCATTTCGCCGGCAATTAGCCGGGGTTGATGCGCTTCCTCAGCTTGCATTTCTTGGTTTACTAACAGGCGCTTTAACGGCGGCTGTTATTGTTCTTTTTCGATTCGCGATTGAATGGCCTCTTGCATACTTTTTACCTGACAATAATGCAGAAAACTTTGAGGCACTTCATTGGGCTGTACGCAGCACCTTACCACTCGCTGGCGCGGTCATTATTGGCGCCGTATGGTATCGACTCCAAATTAGTCAACGAAAAACAGGCGTTGCCTATGTAATAGAACGATTAGGTTATCACCAAGGCTATATTACTTTCAAAAGTGGTATTACGCAGTTCTTTGCCGGTGTAATGACCATTGGCACAGGCCAGTCAGCCGGTAGAGAGGGACCAGCAGTTCATCTGGGGGCAGCATGCGCCAGCCTTCTTGGGCAAAAAATGCGCCTACCCAACAATAGTATTCGAACCTTAGTAGGGTGTGGTACTGCAGCGGCTATTTCCGCATCATTTAACACGCCTATAGCCGGGGTTATTTTTGCTATGGAAGTGGTAATGATGGAGTACACCATTGCGGGCTTCACACCCGTTATTCTTGCCTCTGTTTCTGCTGCTATTATTTCTCAATCTGTTTATGGTGATGCTTACGCATTCATCGTTCCCCAGCACACGATGACCTCACTGCTTGAGATACCCTACGTGGTTCTCATGGGCATAATTATAGGCGTCGCTTCTGCTGCTTTTGTTTATGTTCTTCAATACTTTATGCGATTTAGTGCTAAACCTATTTTTCTTCGCCTTTTAGCAGGAGGCGCCCTCACGGGTCTTGCAGCATTAGCCTTCCCTCAGATTATGGGCTTAGGTTATGACACGGTAAACCAAACCATGCTAGGTGAAATATCACTATTGCTCCTTTGTGCCATTGCTTTAGTAAAGCTATTAGTCACGGCAGCCGCTATCGGCTTAGGTATGCCAAGTGGATTAGTAGGACCTACACTGTTTATTGGTGCCACAGCGGGCGGAGCATTAGGTTTGATTGCTGAATTTATAATGCCTGAAAGTGCATCATCAAGCGGTTTTTACGCCATGCTAGGGATGGGCGCTATGATGGGCGCCGCGTTACAAGCCCCTCTAGCGGCGCTTATGGCGCTTATGGAGTTAACCAATAATCCAAATATAATTCTTCCTGGCATGCTAATTATTACGGTTGCCAGCATGGTTGCCAGTGAGGTTTTTGGGCAACGCTCTATCTTTCTTACCGTCCTAAAAGAGCAAGGTTTAGACTATCATAATGAACCGGTTACACAAGCTCTGCGCCGGGTAAGTGTTGGCGCAATTATGGAGCGAAGTATCTATCGATCTAGCAGGCTGCTCACCATAGAAAAAGCAAAAGAAATTTTACAACTTGAACCTAAGTGGATAGTGATTGATAAAGACGAAAAACCCTCATCAGCACTTCCTATTGGTGACTTGGCGAGGTTTATGGAAGAAAAAAAACAGCATTTTCTAACTTTAGAGGCCAAGCCTACCGCAGAAAAAGTGATGATTGATTTATTAGATATTCCTGCTCAACGTAAAGATATTACGCCTATTTATTACCAGGCAACCTTGCAAGAGGCTATGGATAAGTTTAACGAGTCATCCGTAGAAGCGCTTTATGTAGAAAGAACATCAGCCCCGATGATTAAAACGATCCTTGGCATTATTACCCGAGGCGACGTTGAAGGGCATTATCAATATAAGAAACGGTAATAAAACAAACCCGCATTCAATTTGTAAGAGAAACTCACTGAGTTTGTGGATACAATATGCGCGTATTTAGATTTATAAATAGGAGATTCAACATTGTTGTGGGTTAAAGCATTTCACATTGTATCGGTTGTCTGTTGGTTTGCTGCTTTATTCTATCTGCCCAGATTATTTGTCTACCACGCGTCCAGTGAAGATGAAGTTAGTCTTGAGCGTTTTAAAATAATGGAAAGGAAGCTCTATAGAGGTATATCTACCCCCTCCATGATTGCCACTCTGATTTTTGGCTTTTGGCTAATGAGCTATCAAGCTTATATGCCAGGCGCCTGGTTACACGCAAAATTACTATTAGTGGCATTACTGGTCGCTTATCATTTTTATTCTGGTCACCTGCTAAAACAATTTCGTGATAATAAAAACACCCGCAGCCATGTATTCTACCGATGGTTTAATGAGTTCCCGGTACTCATACTGATTGCCGTCATCATTCTAGTTGTCGTAAAGCCCTTTTAAGCGAAGCATATTATGAGTCAAGAGCGCCCAGTGGTGCTGGCCATTGCAGGTTTAGACCCTAGTGGTGGAGCAGGTATACAAGCAGACATTCAAACGCTTTCAAGTATTGGTTGCCATTGCACCCCTATAATATCAACACTGACTGTTCAGGACTCTAGCGCCCTTCATAAAGTTCACCCCGTAAGCCCTGAAATTCTTGATCAGCAAATAGCGACCTTGAATGATGAGTTTAATTTTTCCGCCATTAAATTGGGCGCATTAGGCAGTGCAGAAAATGCCAAACTTATTGGGCATTGGATTCAGGTAATAAATAAGAAACAGAAAAAAATACCTATTATTTTGGACCCAGTTATAAAAGCGAGTGACGGCAGCGCTCTGGCTCTGGGTGATCACGCACTACGAAACGCGCTAGTCAACGAAGTTATCCCCTATTGCACCCTAATCACTCCAAACGAACCTGAGCTAAAAATATTATCCAGTTGCGACACCCATGACGCTGCCATTAAGCAATTTACTGATTTAGGCGTATCGGTATTAACTACTGGCGGCCATACAAAGAATATAGTTAAAGGTACTCTTGAGAATCAATTAGTTATTGGATCAGGAGAGCAAGAATACTGGGAGGTTGATACAATAAACGGTGAGTTTCGCGGCACAGGCTGTACATTATCATCAGCGATTGTAGGCTTTCTAGCCAATGGGTTTGCATTAAATGAAGCTATTGAACACGCGCAGCGCTTTGTATCAAACGCTTTGGAACAGGCCTACACGCTTCGATCAGGCCAACAAATCCCACAACGCAGCAATTTATCCGTATGACACATTATTCCCTACAAGGCCTTTACGCCATCACCGACCCGGCCTTATTACCCGGAAAGAAACTAGTTGAAGCTGTAGAAAAAGCCTTACAAGGCGGGGCATCAATTATCCAGTACAGAGATAAAACAGCAACCGAAATTGAATTGATTAATAGAGCCAGAGATTTAGCCAGCTGCTGCAAAGCATTTCAGCGTCCACTGATTATTAATGACAGAGTAGATATTTGTAAGCGAGTAAACGCTCATGGTGTGCACCTTGGTCAAAGCGATAACGCCGTACATGACGCCAGAAATCAACTAGGCAGCTCAGCGATTATTGGTGCGACATGTCACAACTCAATTGCCTTCGCAGAAAAAGCAAAACAAGACGGTGCAAACTACGTGGCTTTTGGTCGTTTTTTTAACTCTCACAGCAAACAGCAGGCACAACCAGCAGAGCTCAGCACCTTAGAACATGCCACCCGCAGCATTTCATTACCCAAAGTTGCCATTGGCGGCATTAATCTTGACAACGGGCAATCTGTTTTAGCCCATGGGGCTGATATGATAGCCGTCATTCATGCATTATTTGCTGCAAACGATATTAGCGCAAGGGCCTCGGCCTTCAGTAAACTTTTTAAACACAGATCTTAAAAACAGGATAGGAATTAATCATGTCACAATCAGATGACCTTTTTCAGGCGGCTCAAAAAATCATTCCTGGGGGCGTAAACTCGCCTGTCAGAGCATTTAAAGGCGTAGGTGGAACACCTGTTTTTTTCAAAAAAGGTGAAGGTGCTTATATTACTGATGAAGATGACAAGCGCTATATTGATTACGTAGGTTCTTGGGGACCAATGATCCTAGGGCACGCCCACCCTCGTGTCATTCAAAGTGTTGAAGAGCAATTAAAAGCAGGGCTAGGCTTTGGCGCGCCCACCGCAATAGAAACCGTCATGGCGCAAAAAGTATGCGATATCATCCCGTCGATTGAGATGATAAGAATGGTGAGCTCTGGAACAGAAGCCACTATGAGCGCGATACGCCTAGCGAGAGGTTACACCGGCCGAGACAAAATCGTTAAATTTGAAGGCTGCTACCACGGGCATGCAGATTCCTTATTAGTAAAAGCAGGTTCTGGTGCATTAACTCTGGGAGTTCCTAATTCTCCGGGGGTTCCGGCCTCCATTGCAGAGCATACTATTACGCTTACTTATAATGATATCGACAGTGTTAAAGAAGCATTCGCTGAAATTGGTGACCAAGTTGCAGCGATTATTGTTGAGCCCGTTGCCGGCAATATGAACTGCATTCCGCCTGTTGCGGGCTTTCTTGAAGGTTTACGTTCAGTGTGCGACCAATATGGCTCTGTTCTTATATTTGATGAGGTCATGACAGGTTTCAGAACAGCACTTGCAGGTGCTCAGTCTGTTTATAATATTAAGCCAGACCTAACAACGCTAGGTAAAGTGATTGGTGGCGGAATGCCCGTTGGCGCCTTTGGTGGTAAGCGTGAAATCATGGAGTTTATCGCACCAACAGGCCCGGTTTATCAGGCAGGTACTTTATCGGGCAATCCTTTAGCGATGCGTGCAGGCATTACTATGCTGGAAGAAATTTCAAAGCCGGGCTTTTTTGAAGGACTTTCTGAGCATACTCGTCAACTAACAGAAGGGCTTCTTAAGAGAGCTAAAGCGGCTAATATTCCATTTGCTATTAGTCATGTAGGTGGCATGTTTGGCCTTTTCTTCACTAAAGAAGATAGTGTCACTCAATTCCAGCAGGTTATGGAGTGTGATACAGAGCGATTTAAAGCCTTTTATCACGGCATGCTCGAACAGGGTATTTACCTTGCGCCATCAGCCTTTGAAGCTGGGTTTGTTTCAGCTGCACACGGTCATAAAGAAATACAGGCCACTCTTGATGCTGCTGAGAAGGTGTTTGCTGCACTCTAGACCTTTGCTTTCAGTAACAAACAAGGCAATGCCTTAGCGTCTTTCCTTGTTTGTTACCCGTGTCGTTACGCGGGGTAACAAGTTGTAGCACCTAGGTACCACTTTTATCATTCTCTATTTATTTTCACCTTTCCTAAGCACTTCCCAGCCACTGAACTTTCATACTTCTTTAGGTTGTCAATGAGACTCTCGTCACAAAACAGAATCTATACTGGTACATATATACCACTTTAGAGTAATTACTCTCGAAAATAGGTTTCAGTTTTGCATAGTATTTATATGCAAATATTCTAATAACAACATTTTGCACACATAAAAACTTCCGCTAAGGATAAAAACAAGAAGGATCTAAAGGAAGATCAATATGAAAAGCATAAAAATAAAATCACTATTTATCTCATTAATTGTATCAATGTTATTTGTAGGACAGGCTCAAGCAGGTTGGTTTAGCTGGTTATTTCCGCCATCAACTTATACAAAAACACAACACCCTATTGTTATGATCGGCGGCTTCTTGGCTTTTGATGATATTTTAGGTATTGAGTATTTTTACGGTATCCCAAAGAAGTTAAGAGAGGACGGCGCCAATGTTATTTTGGTCAACCTTTCTGCATTTAACGGTACTGAGGTTCGTGGTTTTCAGCTAGAGAAGCGGCTGGAAGAACTAAAGGCAGCTAAAGGGTATCAAAAATTCAATATAATCGGTCATAGCGGTGGTGCAACAACGGCGCGCTTTGTTGCGTCAATAAGACCCGATCTAGTTGCATCCGTTACATCGGTTCATGGTCCTCATGAAGGCGTTGAGCTTGCTAACTGGGTTGACACGCTATCAAATACCTTAGAGGACGGTGGTTCTGTTACCACTTCGGTTAGAGATACTTTAGCCGGATTAGTCAATACATTAGGTGTTGCCGTTGAGTTCCTTAGCGGTAACGCTGATGGAGACTTCCCTCAAGATGCAATGGCCATGATGGCGGACTACACAACCCACACAACGACTGTATTTAACCAAAACCATCCTCAAGGAGTACCACAATCTAGCTGTGGCGAAGGGGCATATAGTGTTAATGGCGTAAGATATTACTCATGGGGCGGCACATCAGCCTTCACCAATGCGCTAGACCCACTGGATTACTTTTTTGCCATCTCATCATCATTTTATAGTGAAGATAACGATGGACTAGTTGGCCGCTGCAGTAGCCATTTAGGAAAAGTCATCAGGGATAACTACAATATGAACCATGTTGATGCAATGAATCACATGTTTGGCTTACGAGGTCTGTTCTCGCCTAGCCCCGCTTCACTGTATCGCCAGCAGGCTAACCGCCTGAAGAACGCAGGGCTTTAATCAGAGGCCTTTAGGCTGGGCCTTATGGTCCAGCCATTTTTAGTATCTCCCCCCTCCCTCATCAAAAGTGACGAGCAGGTCATTAATTTTCTAATTCGAACATAATATGAGCTATATGTTCATATTTATCTCTATAAACCTCATTAGACCTAAAATCATCTGGCCCGCTTTCTGCAATACCCTTTTTCTCTATTCACATAATCCTATTTAGTAGAGCCAAAATAAAAACAAATAAATATAAAGGGTCAATATGAAAACATTAATTACGTCTGTTCTTCTGCTCGCAGCTATCAGCTTCTCGACGTCCAGCTTCGCTGGGTGCTGGTTTTGGTGTAGCTCTGATTATGCAAAAACAAAATATCCAATCGTGCTAGTTCATGGCATGTTTGGTTTTGATAGCCTAGTGGGCATTGATTACTGGCATGGTATACCCGCAGACCTACAAAGCGAAGGCGCAAAAGTGTTTACCGTTCAGGTCCCGGCATTAGAAAGTACGGAAGCCCGTGGCGAAGTACTACTTCAACAAGTTGAAGCCATTTCAGCCGTTTACGGTAAAGTAAACTTGGTTGGCCATAGTCATGGCGGGCCTACATCAAGATATGTAGCGCACGTTCGCCCTGACCTTGTCGCATCAGTAACGTCCGTTGGGTCACCACACAAAGGCTCACCTGTTGCCGATTTAATTGTTGGCTCTGCCCTTGAAGGCACCGCGGTATCACTAGGTAATGCTTTAGGCGGTCTTATTGATTTACTGTCTGGTGGCGGTTATGAACAAAATTTAGCCGCTAGCCTTCAATCATTAACAACCGCAGGTTCAACAGCGTTTAATAATTATTCCCCTGAAGGCATTCCAACATCCTCATGCGGCGAAGGTAGTTATTCTGTTAATGGAATTCGTTATTATTCTTGGGGCGGCACGGGCGTTTTAACTAATGCACTAGATTTGTCTGATGTATTACTAGGAACAACCAGCCTTGCTTTTGGCTTTGAACAAAACGATGGATTAGTAGGGCAATGTAGCAGCCATATGGGTATGGTCATTCGTGATAATTATTTTATGAACCACCTTGATGAAGTGAACCTTCTTTTTGGCTTACACAGCATATTCACTACAGATCCTAAAGCAGTCATTCGTCAGCACGCGAACCGCTTAAAGAATGCAGGCATATAATTAATAAAAGCTTGGTTAACGCTAACTATTAAATAAACCAGTTTGTTCATTAAGCCTTACTACCGCTCAATGAACAAACACTCTTCCTCATTATAAACCGCTTAAAAAAGACTCAGCTCGCTGCTTTAAGTGGTCATCATTCCCCACCAAAGACATTGCTTTATTCGCTAACTGCTTCGCCTGACTCAACTGCCCTAAATACTGCCTCACCTCTGCCATTTCAAGGTAAATCTCCGGGGCTCGGGGGGATATACGCTGTGCACGCTCCAAACTCCGCAAGGCCGCATATCCATCACCCGCACTAACCTGCCCTTCTGCTTGTGTAATCAATTGCCTTGCGGCAGAGGATGGGTAAGCCGTATTACTCCGTGCTGATGGTTCATATGAAGGCTCTTTAACAGGCGCCGATTCTTGCACTACTTGTTCTTGTGTTGATGACGTACTTGCTGGCACAACACTAACAGGCTGCACACTACATCCAGACAAACCTATACCAATAATAGCTAAGGCCAATAAAGTTCTACCTGTTTGTTTATACAACTGATTCTCCCTAAAGCGAATATTAATAGTCATGATAAGTGTAAGGTCACTCTTCATTAAAATAGAGAGTTAAACCAGTGCTTTACTTGAGAAAGCCCACTCTGGCAGGGCTGGCTTTCTGTTGGTTCACTGCCTGCAATGAATGGCACTAGCCTTGCTCCCTTACAACCCGCGACCGTTTTACGAGCGCTTTCTTCATCAACCCATAAATATTCAATGCCTGACGGTGTAATAGGGTCAAAAGATCGCTGAGGGATACGCTTCATTAAATCCCCCCACACCTTAAGTGCACCCGAACTGCCCGTTAAGCCGGCTGAACGATTATCATCGTACCCCAACCAAACGACACCAAGATAATCACCTGAGAAACCGGTAAACCAGCTATCTCTTGAGTCGTTGGTTGTTCCAGTTTTCCCTGCAACCGTTAGCTTTGGGTTCACATAGCGATAAACTGAACGCGCCGTTCCTTCTTTAGCTACACCAATCAAACCATACTGTAATAAGTGCATTGATTTTGAGTCAACCACCTGCTCCACTTCATAAGCATACCGTGATAACTCAGTACCATCAGACATGGTCACACTGCGAATGGACCTCACTGGCGTATTAAAGCCAGAAGCCGCTATTGTTTGATACATCTGAGCCACATCAATCGGAGCCAGTGATGTAGCACCGAGAAATAAAGAGGGGTAAATACTCAGATCTCTTGCAACGCCCAACTGCCTCAAGGTTGCAGAGACCTCATCGATACCCACATCTAAACCTAATCGAGCCGTCGATAGGTTGTAAGATTTACTCAATGCTCGATAGAGAGGCACATAACCATGGCTCTTTTTATCAAAATTACGAGGCTCCCAGCGCTCACCATTTTGAAACTCTAAAGTAAAAGGTTCATCTTTTAATTCAGATACTAAGGTATATTTATCCGGTTGAGCCAGCGCAGTTAAATAGACTGCAGGTTTTACTATAGAGCCTATCGGACGAACAGCGTCCAGCGCTCGGTTAAAACCAGCAAACTTAGGTTCTGCGCCTCCAACTAACGCAGCAACCTCGCCACTTTCACTGCCGGTAACCACAATTGCGCCCTGCAATGGAGACTTGCCTTTATTTTTCCCAAACGATATTAATGTCGACTTAAGTGCTTTTTCAGCGCGCTCTTGAATTTGAGGGTCCAACGTTGTGTATATTTTAAGGCCTTCACTCTGCAAGTCTTCTTGTTGGTAATCTCTGGCTAGTTGGCGCTTTACTAAATCTATAAATGCCGGATATCTATTAGTGCTGTATGACGGTTTTTCAATGACATCCAATGGACGCCCTCTAGCAAAATCAGCTTCATTCGAACTAATCGCCCCATCAGCTTCCAATAATGACAGCACTAGATTTCGACGCTCTAATGCACGATTTGGGTGTCTGCGAGGATCATAATAAGCAGGCCCTTTTACCAAAGCGACGAGCAAGGCACTTTGATCAAGCTTTAAATCAGATAAAGGCAGGCCAAAATAGAACTGACTAGCCATACCATAACCATGAATTGCACGGGCTCCAGCCTGTCCAAGGTACACTTCATTGATATATGCTTCGAGAATATCTTCTTTTTCATAATGAAATTCCAGCAATAAAGCCATGACCGCTTCTGTGGCTTTTCTGATCATAGTTTTGTCGCGGCTAAGGTAAAAGTTTTTTACCAATTGCTGAGTTAATGTACTCCCCCCTTGAACCACCCGCCCAGCTTGCATATTTGCAATCATTGCTCGAACAATTGATAAAGGAGCGACACCCATATGCTCATGAAAATTACGGTCTTCAGTCAACAGCAGTAACTCAGTAAACCCTTCTGGCAACTCGTTGAGGCTTACAAGCAAACGATCTTCTTTTTGTGCGGGGTAAATCCCCCCTATTTGTAAAGGCTCAAGCCTAAGAATTTCACCTCGCTCGCCTTTAGCCACATAAAAACGTTGAACAACATCTCCGCTAATAGAGAACGCCACTCGCCTTGCCCGCTCTTTCGCGTCAGGGAAAGAAAAACCACGGGTATATATTACAAAGCGATTATCATGATGCGCATAAGTTCCCGGAGTTTCTGCTTTAAGCGTTTGTTTATAACCCAAAGTGGCTAGCTCTAATTGTAGATTATCAGCATTCAGAGCCAAGCCATCATATATTTCAAGCGGCCTAGCATAAACACGGGCTGGTATTTCCCAACGCTTTCCTTCAAATTTAGCCCTTACGACCGCATCTAAATAAATAACCCAACTAGAAACAACAACCAGCATAACAATGGCTATTTTCACAACGAGAGCACGCTTAATACGGAACGGGCGGGACGTTTTTTTTGTCTTAGATTTAGACTTCGATTTTGTGGGTGATCGCTGACTCATGACGCTGCTAAATACCTATTCCCATGGGACTATAATTTGGTGTAATGTTTCTATTTTTAATGAAAGGAGCACCCTGTGAGCGATGAGCTAATTATAACACTGCAGAATCCTACGCTATACGACCACCCTACGGAAGGGTTTAAGGTGCTTGAAACACATATATCCTGGGTTATTCTAACAGGCCCCTTTGCATATAAAATTAAGAAGCCTGTAAACTTTGGGTTTCTTGATTTTTCATCCTTAGAAAAACGTAAACATTTTTGCGAGCAAGAGTTACATCTAAACCGTCGATTAGCACCCTCACTTTACCTTGATGTTGTTCCTATTTCAGGATCAATAATGCACCCATTCATTGGCCATAAAGAAAACTCAAGGCCTATTGAGTATGCGTTGAAAATGACCCAGTTTTCACAAGACGGCTTATTAAGTACGCTACAAGAGAAGCAAGCACTCACTTCAGACAATATAATAGCGCTATCAGCCATGCTAGCTACCTTCCATCAACGCGTTGACATAGCGTCAGATGATAGAGCCTTCGGAACGCTAACGTCGATATTCACCCCTGTTGAAGAAAACTTTACTCAGATCGAGTCTCAACTCAACTCTCTCGATATGGGTAGTGATAGTCTTAATACCTTACATTCAATTAAAGCCTGGGCGCTTTCGAATTTTGAACGATTACGTCACCTTATTGAAGCACGGAAAGAACAAGGGTTTATCCGTGAGTGCCATGGAGATCTTCATCTAGGCAACATTACGCTATTCAATAATGAGTTAGTCATTTTTGATTGCATTGAATTCAACCCCTCCCTGCGCTGGGTAGATACGATTAGCGACCTTGCTTTTCTTATTATGGATTTAGAAAAAAGAGGGGAAACAGCTTACGCCAACCAGTTATGCAATAACTATATTGAATTAACCGGTGATTACGAAGGCTTGGCTTTACTTCATTTTTACAAGTCTTATCGTGCGCTCGTCAGAGCTAAAGTCGCCGTGTTATCTATACAAAAAGAAAACAATGCAATAGAGAGTACGAAAGCCCAACACCCATTAATAAAGGAATACCAGCAGTATATACGCTTGGCAGATAGCTATGAGTCGATTCCTAATCGTTATATTCTGCTTATGCATGGTTATTCCGGATCAGGTAAATCGGTAGTCAGCAGTGAGCTGATAGAGCAACTAGGGGCAATACGCATACGTTCAGATGTCGAACGAAAACGTCTGTTTAAGTATCAAGCCAATGACTGTACTGAATCCCCACAGGGCGGTGGAATTTATACAGAAGAAGCCACCCACAAAACCTACGACCGTATTGTTAAACTAAGTGCTACATTATTAGAGGGCGGCCAATCGGTTATTGTCGATGCAACGCATTTACAGCACTGGCAGCGAAATTCACTTTTAAAGGTGGCAGAATCTCATGCCGTTCCCTTATTAATTATTTCTTGCTGCGCTGAGAATGAAGTATTAGAAGAGCGAGTTAAAAAACGACTAAATGAAAAGTCAGATGCTTCAGAAGCAGGTATAAAAACGCTTAAGAATCAGCAACAAACATCAGAAGCATTATCTAGTGCAGAGTTGAGTTACACCTTACATGTTCACACTGACCAGAAGAATCACTTGCCGACATTAATTGCAGAAATAAAACATCACTTTAGCCTTGGTTATTGATAAGTATTAACAAAGTCGATTATTTTATCTTCAGTAATTGGCTTTGGAATAAATATCAGCCCTTGCTTTGCAGCTTTACTTTGAACTTGCTCTTGGAAGTTTGCGGTCAATAAAGCAATGGTTGCGTTAACGCAGTTTTCTTTTAGTCTAGGCGCAACCGTCAAACCATCCACACCCGGCATATTCATGTCTAGTGTGATTAAATCAATTTTTTCATTTTCATATAATGATAATTTCAGTGCCCCAGCGGCATCCTCTGCTTCTAAAACTTGCCACTCTGGAAATATATTTTCAATGATTGCTTTAAGCATCAACCGTGAAACTCGGCTGTCATCCACTAACATGATTGTTTTCTGGCTACTCATTTTATGACATTCCTCCACTCAAACCTCAAAACAGATCTAACTAGTATAGTAAGCAATTAACACTTGTATGTACGATCTGCAGGTAAGACCAAAAATATATTCTATACTCCTCAGTATGACTATAGTTTTAGCGACTAAAAAACAACAACAAACTACATTTTATTCAGGGCAAACGTAACCATGAAAGATAATATTAAAATTATTGATGACCCATTATATCAAGCGCTAAGAAATGAAAATATTGCCGCATTCAATAAAGCTAAGGCAAATACATCACCACTCCCCAGTCTTGAATATTGTGATTTTAGAGGGTTAGATCTAAGAGACATGGACGCTAGCGGGCTTGATTTAAGAAATGCCTATTTTAGAGGGGCGGATTTAAGAGGCATAGACTTCCGAACATCACAACTTGAGGGGGCTAGCATTGCAGGTACTAAAATTTCAGGGTGCTATTTCCCTAAAGAACTAGGATCGGACGAAATTGTGATGTCGCTTAACCATGGCACCCGAATGCGTCCTGGTGTTTAGGTATGTACCTTCCAGCTGACCACCCCATTACAGTTGAAGCCTTGCTGAAGCAGTATCACAGCTCAGTTAAATCCTTAAATGCAAGTGTATCCTCATGGCAAGGAAATAGAATAAGCCTCTTGCCTGGCGTTAATGCACGTAACACCCTTGCGTCAGGGCAACTGGCCAGAGTAGAGAGCGGTTTAATCTATGTAAAATGGGGTGCGAAAACAGTTTTTATTCTTCAACCAGGGGATTTTATATTCCACTTTGACTCTTTTGAAGACCTGCATTTGTCTTATATGATTGAAGAGCCCTCTTCCATCCGATATGTCACGACAAATAACCTGTTAGAGCTATTTACCGCTAATAAACAAACTTTATATTATTGGCATCACTTATTATTAATACAGAATACTATTTTCGCCAGTGCTTATGGTGCAAGCATTAAGCATGAAACTCGTCCTACAGCGGGGTTTCAGCGTTATAACACCGGCGAAACCATCATTCAAGAAGGGGACCCTGCTGAGCATGTTTATACTTTGCTTAAAGGCGAAGCCGTCGCTGTCGTTAAATCTAAACAAGTTGGAGAGATCAAAGAGGGTGAGATCTTTGGCGCCCTGGCTGCTATCACGGGTAATATTCGTAATGCCTCGGTATTTGCTCATTCTAACTGCACGGTAATGACGGTTCCTAAAGATCAGTTTATTGACCTTATCAAGTCACAACCAGAAACCTGCCTACAAATGATTACAACGATGGCGCAACAAATTACAGCGCTGAATAGCCGAACAAATCATCAGATAGACTCGGCTTTATAGTCAAATCAACAGGAACAGCATGAGTTATCGTTACTTCTCTTGGAGAAATATCAGTGCCATAAGCCAATATCTCGACTCCCATCTCAGCCGCTAAGCGTAGGAGCTGGCCATATACGGGGTCAACATGGTCCGCAGGACGCACTCTTTTAATACCAGTGTGATTTACACAGAATAAAAGAACTGCCCGGCAGCCGGCATCTACCATCGCTATCAGCTCCCTTAAGTGCTTCTGTCCACGAGTGCTAACGGCATCAGGGAACATCCCTATATGTGGCTCACCTACTAGCTCTTCTCCCATGTATAGCGTCACGCTTTTAACTTCAACATAACAAGGTCGCTTATCACTGGCATTATCACTTAAAAGAAAATCAATTCGGCTCTTTTCTTCACCGTATCGAACTTCTCTCGCCAACGAAGCATAGCCTTTTAGCTCGTAAATTTTATGGTCGACAAGGGCTTCTTCGACCAATTTATTAGCGAGCAGCGTATTCACGCATGCTTTATCACCCTCAACGGTTTGCAATATCTCCCAAGTATGAGGGTATTTACGCTTAGGATTCCCTGAAGTGCTGAACCAAACCTTACTACCAGGAATATTACAGCCCGTCATTGCTCCAGTATTTGGACAATGAATGGTCAACTCCGTAGAAAGCCCCATATCATTAGTTATTTCAATATCTGCCAAAAATCGCTTATAGCGTTTAATTAATGTTCCGCACTGTAGCTTTTGATCGAATTTCAAGCAATACTCCTGATAAGTTATCAAATAAATCATAAAAAAGTGGCAAAATTCCTACTTTTGCGCCATAAAGAAAAGATAAGGTTGGCCAACGAAGCATTATTCTGATATTTTTCGCTGGCTAAATTGCACGGTATGTGTGAATTCCCCAAACCATTTACGATACACCGGTACGGGTTGAATCAATAATAAAATGAGGCTGAAAATATGCCAGATAATAACATGAAAAAAGACGGATTCTCAGGCTTTACTCCTTACCCGATAAAAGACGGTGAGGAATATATGAATGAAGCACAAAGAGATCACTTCCGTGATATTTTGCTTTCTTGGAAGCAAGAATTAATGGAAGAAGTTGATCGCACCGTGCATCACATGCAGGAAGATGCAGCTAATTACGCAGACCCTAGTGACCGTGCAACTCAGGAAGAAGAGTTCAGCTTGGAACTACGCACCCGTGACCGTGAGCGTAAGCTTATTAAGAAAATCGGAAGTACCGTTGATCGTATAGAAAAAGACGATTATGGTTTCTGCGATTCTTGCGGTGTTGAAATTGGCGTTCGCCGCCTAGAGGCACGACCAACGGCTTCATTATGCATTGACTGCAAAACACTAGCTGAGATTAAAGAACGTCACTCAGGCGTTTAAGTCAGATTAGCACTGAGATTTAGTACTAATTATGACAAGCAGCCGTATATGAGTGAAGTAAACCTACTCGCTCATATACAAGCCCGCCATGAATACCCCTAACTACAGAGGGCGATTTGCCCCCACCCCGACTGGCCCGTTACATTTCGGGTCCATTGTTGCGGCATTAGCCAGCTTTCTAGACGCGCGTAAAAATAATGGTCAGTGGCTAGTAAGAATTGAAGATATCGATCCCCTTCGTGAATTACCCGGTGCCGATAGTGATATTTTAAGAACACTCGAAGCGCATCACTTATTATGGGACGAATCGATTCGGTATCAGTCTCAACGAAGTGATGCCTATGACGCTTTTATTGCACAACTTAGCAGTCATAATCATACCTACTTATGCCCCTGCAGCCGAAAAACCTTAATAAAAAATAACGGTTCGCATAGCCCTGAATGCAAGCCCCTCCAAGCTCACAATTCACAGCAATACGCCATTCGCTTTATTACAAAGCCTAAACACTACCAATGGCAAGACTTACTCTTAGGTCAACAGTCTTATCTATCAAAAGAAGGGCTTGATGACTTTGTGATCAAGCGAAAAGAAGGTTTTTATGCCTATCAGATGGCTGTAGTCTGCGATGACATTGACCAGAATATTAGCCATATTATACGTGGTAGCGACCTGCTTGACTCAACACCGTTTCAATTAGCGCTTTACCAAGCGACAAATACTTCAGCCCCCCAGTTTGGTCATATCCCTGTTATACTCAATGCATCGGGTCAAAAGCTCAGCAAGCAAAATCAGGCACCGGCCATTTGTAATAAAACAGCGAGCTTCAACCTACAAAAAGCATTGTTTGCACTTAACCATCCACCCCCCAATACCTTACACAACGCACCGGCTAAAGAGATCATTAACTGGGCCATTCTAAACTGGTCACTCAAGAAGCTTCCTCGAACCTTGGCAATAAAAAAAGACTCAATAGCGTGAGGATGGAGACACTGAACAGCCACTGGGTTACTATGGACACAATAGAATAAAAAAACAGACACGTATAAAACAACATGTATATTTACCGACTGGTTTTTCTCCTCGTACTCGCCATTTATATATTTTCACCCGTTGTTATTGATTGGTGGGTTGAACCGGGTAGCGCCTGGTATAAACCTTACATCATTTGGCTCATATTAATTGGCGTCGCCATCTGGCTTGAATCAAGGCGAGATCCGAATGAGCTTTAATCTAATTCAACTTTTTATTATCGGCCTAAGCTATTTACTCATACTATTTGGCTTAGCATGGGCAACCGATAAAGGTTATGTGCCTAAGCGAATAACGCGGCACCCTATTACTTACGTTTTATCTTTAGGTGTGTATGCCAGTGCATGGGCATTTTATGGGTCTGTGGGTCTAGCATACGAGTTTGGTTATGGGTTTTTAGCATACTATCTAGGCATATGCGGTGCTTTTCTCTTAGCGCCCGTCTTACTGCTTCCCGTGCTACGTATAACCCGCGCTTATCAACTATCATCACTGGCCGACCTGTTCGCTTTTAGATATCGAAGTCAGGCTGCAGGCACCATCGTAACGCTATTCACATTAATGGGGACCTTGGCACTACTGAGCCTCCAAATACAGGCCGTCGCAAACTCTATTCAAATACTTGCACCTGGCTCACAACCAAACCTCTTAGGTTTTATTTTTTGCGTTGCAATGATTATTTTTGCCTTTCTGTTTGGAACAAGAGGAACCCACTCAAGTGATAACAACGAAGGTTTAGTGGTTTCTATTGCATTTGAATCCATCGTTAAATTACTCGCACTACTGGTTATAGGGTATTTTTCTGTGGCGGAAGTGTTTGGTGGATTTAGCGGTCTGGATGAGTGGCTACAAACCCAAGGCCCCAGGGTAACCGCATTCGAACAAACGATAGAAGATGCCCCATGGAGAGCGCTACTACTGATATTCTTTGCATCAGCGTTAGTTATGCCTCACATGTTTCACATGTCATTTACAGAAAATCAAAACCCTCAAAACATATTTAAAGCAACATGGGGTTTGCCTCTATATCTTTTATTGATTGCACTACCAATTCCACCTATTTTATGGGCCGGTATAAATCTCAATGCGCCCACAGTGCCCGAGTATTACTCCCTAGGCGTCCCTCTTGCACTCCAGTCCCCAACACTGAGTATTGTCGCTTTTATCGGCGGGCTTTCTGCGGCTAGCGGAATGATCATTGTAACTACGCTGGCATTAGCAGGCATGGTGCTGAACCATCTTGTATTGCCAATTTACCCCCCTAAAGGTACCGATAATATTTACAGTTGGCTAAAATGGGTTAAGCGAGCGCTTATTGCTATAATAATTTTTCTCGCTTACTTGTTTTATCTGGTCACCAATAACAGCATATCTCTTTCTTTATTGGGCATTCTTGCTTTTTCGGCGATGTTACAACTCCTTCCCGGCGTTTTAGCCGCACTCTACTGGCCCCTGGGTAACAGAAACGGCGTAATTAGTGGCATGATTACGGGCATTATATTATGGGCTTTAACCATGCTGAGCCCATTACTATTTAATTTTGATTTCAGCATTCTGCTAGGGGTATTTACAGACTATGACCTTAACCCTAACGACTGGCATATCTACACTTTCTTCGCACTGACTGTAAATACGGCCGTTTTCTTTTTCGTTTCCTTAGCAACTGACACCTCTCGCGCAGAGGAAGCCGCAGCCCAAGCCTGCTCAGTTGACATTCTATCAAGACCCCAAAGAAGGGAACTGGTTTCTGGCTCATCAGAAGAATTTAAAGAATGCCTATATAAGCCTCTTGGTCAACAAGTGGCCAACAGAGAAGTTGAACGAGCATTAAGTGAGTTAAACTTACCTGAAATTGAATACCGCCCCTATGCACTAAGACGCTTGCGAGATCAAATCGAAGCTAATCTTTCAGGTTTAATGGGCCCCAGCATCGCACAAGATATTGTTAAGCAGAATTTAAGCTATAAGCAATTAGTACCAGGAAGCTCCACCCAAGACATACATTTTGTCGAACGATCATTGGAAGATTACCAGTCCAGACTAACAGGCCTCGCCGCTGAATTAGACAGCCTTAGACGATATCACCGTCAAACACTTCAGAACCTTCCCATTGCAGCCTGCTCTTTAGGTAATGATTTTGAGATTTTAATGTGGAATCAAGCAATGACCACGTTAACGGACATTTCAGCAGACCACGTTGTCGGCTCTACCCTTTCCACCATTCCATCCCCATGGTCAGAGCTTCTAACAGAATTTGCACAGGGCCCTCAGGCCCACCACCACAAAAAACGCGTTAGCCTAACCGGAAAACCTCACTGGTTTAATCTACATAAGTCCCAGATTGCAGGCCCTCAGAATAGCGAAGGAGGGCTCGTTGTGCTTATAGAGGATCAGACTGAAACACAGTTACTCGAAGAAGAACTCATACATAGTGGTCGGCTGGCTACAGTAGGTCGTTTTGCAGCAGGTGCGGCTCACGAAATTGGTAATCCAGTGACAGGCATCGCTTGTTTAGCTCAAAATATGAGACTCGAAACCGATGATAAAGAACTGCTAAACACCGCTCAACAGATTATCGACCAGACCAAACGCATATCTAACATCTTACAGTCATTAATGAACTTCTCTCGTCCAGGGAACCACTCTCAAACAACGGTACACGAGTCGGTAAATATCTATCGATGCGTGCAAGAGGCAAGCAACCTTCTTGCCCTTAGTGACCGGGCTAACGAAGTTGTGTATATCAATCATTGTGACGAAGAGCTTACTGTTATTGGCGATGTACAAAGACTGGTGCAAGTGTTTATTAACTTACTTTCTAATGCTAGAGATGCATCACCCGACGGAGGCGTGATAGAGATCACTGGTAAAGCAGACGGTTACTCCGCTATTATTGAGGTGTGCGATCAGGGAAGCGGTATATCCAAAGATCAACTTGAGCATGTATTTGAGCCTTTTTATACTACAAAAGACCCTGATAAAGGCACAGGCCTTGGATTATCGCTGGTGTATAGCATCATTGAAGAGCATTATGGACGCATTCAAGTAATCAGCCCTGCAAGTGAGAAAATAGGTGGAGGCACCACCGTCAAAATTAGCCTACCAACACAAAATAAAACAAATAACCCTACAGATGAACCGGTTTTTTAACGCATGAAACACATACTCGTTGTTGAAGACGAAGAAATAATTCGTACCGCACTGCATAAACTGCTTGCCCATAACGGCTATGGAGTAGAGCAGGCTGAATCAGTACAAGATGCCATCGATAATTATCAGTTTGAAGAATTTGACCTAATCATCTCAGATCTCAGGCTCCCAGGAAGACCGGGCACTGATCTGATAGAACTGGCAATCAATCAGCCAGTACTAATCATGACAAGTTATGCCAGTCTACGATCTGCAGTCGACTCTATGAAAATGGGGGCGATAGATTACATTGCAAAGCCTTTCGACCATGACGAGATGTTAATCGCAGTCAGCCAAATACTGGAGAAACATGCCTCCAAGCCAGATCTAGAAGATAAAGAAACCAACACTACAGAACTCGCTGATATATCTCAGATCAACGACATTATCTATGGCCAGTGCCAGGCAATGGAGAAAGTATTCAATCTCATTGCAAAAGTAGCCCCCACTGATACCACCGTTCTCATTCAGGGTGAATCCGGCACAGGAAAAGAACTCGCAGCTAGAGCGCTACACCAATTCAGTAAAAGGGATAAAAAGCCCATAATTTGCGTTAATTGTGCAGCAATCCCAGAAACACTCATTGAGTCTGAGTTATTTGGACATGAGAAAGGTGCGTTTACGGGAGCTGCCAGCGCACGCAATGGATTAATAGAAGCAGCAGACGGCGGTACATTGTTTCTCGATGAGATTGGTGAACTTCCTTTAGAGGCGCAGGCTCGTTTACTACGCGTATTGCAAGAAGGTGAGATTCGCAGGGTGGGCTCCACCCAATCCCTTAAGGTCGATGTGCGTCTAATAGCAGCCACCCACCGCAACCTGAGAGCCTTATCCAAAACAGGTGAATTTCGCGAGGATCTATATTACCGGTTAAATGTTATGCAGCTTAAGCTTCCACCATTAAGGGACCGTGAAGAAGATATTCTTGGGTTAGCGAAGCTACTGCTTAATATTGCTTCCAAAAAACTTGGGAAAACAGACTTAAGCCTATCTCCTTGTGCAATGAAACTCATTCAGGAACACGACTGGCCAGGTAACGTTCGTGAAATGGAAAATGCCATAGAGCGCTCGATTATTTTATCCGAAGACGGCATGATCACAGCTGAACTCCTTGATATTGAAACAGATCTAGATGAATACACAATACCCAAAGGCATGTTTAGCTCCAGCCCAGCAAAACCAAAACCGGTTCGAGATAAGCCTAAAGACCTATCTCTAGAAGATTATTTCCAGCACTTTGTGCTAGAACACCAAGATCAAATGAGCGAAACAGAACTTGCTCAAAAACTAGGAATTAGCCGTAAAAGTTTATGGGAGCGCAGGCAGCGGCTTGGAATTCCACGAAAAAAAGGCGACTAGACCCTCTTGTTAAACCAACAACAGCCACTTGCGCTTTTCAAGCGCACAAACTATAACTTCATCTAACGGATGTTATATAGCATCTAAATTTTTGAGCACGAACTCTCAAAAATACATTCTGCTACCGAACTGTTACCGCGTGTTACCTTGCGGAACAATCGGTCACTTTTGTGCGTTACTTTAGTAACAACAAGATACAGCCAAGCACGACCCGCCAAACAGAAAAACCACTAACACCATAATATAAAAGACATTTTTTAAAAATGGCATCATCTCTGCTAATATTACTTGTATAAAATAAAAATAATAAAGAAATAAAACTGCACAAATAAAAATAATAAAGCGGATAACCTAACAACCGAATAAAAATAAAAATGGACGTTAGGTAGCGAATTGATTGTTTTGGATACTTAGTCTTTTAGCGGCTAATTAGTGTAAATTGAGTGGTTTTATCTGGTTAACAAGAACTGCAACAGCAGCGACAGCCTTATAATCACGCCCTTTCTTTACGACTACCGCTCTACGTTTTCAGCACACTCCGTTTGCATAGCTATTCATTTTTTAATGGATAGTGAAAAATATGTGGAACAAGGACGCAATAATAAAAATAAGTGACTGTCTAAACTTCTCAGCATGGGAAAGCGAAAGCTTTCCCTGCTAGCTCATTTCTCTTACATCGCAAAACCTTCCATCCCTAAAAACACGCCTACTTATTCGCCTTATGCTTGTCAAACAGGTAAAATCTTCACATTAACAGCACTAGCGAGTCATCTTTGACGCGCCAAAGGCATCAACCGAACAGGAATCAGGAATTTTTCAAGTGGTCGTAAAAAAGGTAAAGCGTCTATTGGACCGTATCAAAAATGGCGCAACCCAAGCCAAAAAAACAGAAGAACCACAAACAAAGTTAAAGATCATCCCTAGAGATAGTCATCCGATATCCCGTAAAGATATTAGCTCTCCCGCTCTAAAAGTGTTGTATAGACTTAATAACTCCAACTACCAGTCTTATCTTGTTGGCGGCGGCGTACGAGACTTGTTATTAGGCCTTCACCCAAAAGACTTTGACATAGCGACTGACGCACACCCCGAAGAAGTTAACAACCTATTCAACAACTCGCGTCTTATCGGTCGACGCTTTAAACTCGTGCACGTATTATTTGGCCGAGAAGTTATTGAAGTGGCCACATTCAGAGGGCACCACGAAACACCCGCATTGAGCGCCAACCAAAGCACCAGTTCTGAGCATGGCATGCTATTGCGCGACAATGTATATGGCACGATGGAAGAAGACGCCCTTAGACGTGACTTCACTATTAACGCCCTTTATTACTGCGTGAAAGATTTCACCATCTACGATTATGCCGGCGGCTTGAAAGATATTGAAAAACGCGAAATTCGCTTAATCGGGGACCCTGAAAAACGCTACCGCGAAGACCCAGTAAGAATGCTTCGCGCAATACGCTTCTCCGCCAAACTCGACTTCACCATTGCACCAGCAACAGAAGCCCCCATTTTTGAACTTTCTTCATTACTAAGCAATATTCCTGCAGCACGGCTTTTTGATGAAGTATTGAAACTTATGCTGTCTGGAAATGCGCTAAATACTTTTAGGCAACTAAGGCATTACAACCTGTTTGGCCAACTATTCCCCAGCTCCGAGTACTCATTAAAAAAAGGGCCAGAGCGCTACCTTAAGTTAATAGAGCAAGCACTGATCAACACTGATGAGCGCATTAAACAAGGAAAACCTGTTACACCGGCGTTTCTTTATGCGGCATTACTATGGCCTGCACTAGAAGACCAATGGGAAAAAAATAAGAGCAACAACACACCACCGTTCCCGGCACTACAACAAGCCTCTCAAAAAGTAATTACCTCACAGTGCAAATCAACCTCTATTCCCAAACGCTTCAGTTTTAATATGAAGGAAATCTGGGAAATGCAACTTAGACTCCCAAAAAGAAGCGGCAATAAAGCACTGTTACTTGCAGAACACCCTCGCTTTAGAGCAGCTTATGACTTTCTACTGCTTAGAGAGCAAAGTGGCGAAGACCTTGATGGTCTAGGTCAATGGTGGACAGACTACCAAAAGTCTGACGAGCACGTGCAACGTGGAATGACAAATAAAACCAGAGAACACGACTCACGACCAAGACGTCGAAAAAAGCGCTATTCTGGTAACGCTCAAAAACCACCACAGTAACCGATACAGAGACCGCCTTTATAAGCGGTCTTTATCAATAAGCCTCTAAAAGCCAACATAAATGACAGAAAACACCAATATTCAACCCACTGAAGATCAAACGGCTGAAGCACTGGTTTTTATTGGCATGGGTAGCAATCTTAACGAACCAATAAAGCAGCTAGGCCAAGCCATTAGGTCATTATCCCAACTACCCTCCTCCACACTAGTTGCATATTCCTCTTACTACACCAGCAAACCCGTAGGGCCGCAAGATCAGCCTGATTTTATCAATGCGGCAGCGCTAATAAAAACAACGTTATCCCCTAAAAGCTTACTTAAACAATTACAAGCAGTAGAGCTTAATCAGGGGAGGGTTAAGAAAAGGCACTGGGGCGAGCGCTCTATTGATCTGGACATCCTATTGTATGGTAAGCAATCTATAAATACCGCAGTACTCAGCATTCCACATAAAGAATTGGCAAACCGCGATTTCGTACTACGCCCATTACTTGAACTCGACGAAAACCTCACACTGCCAGATGGAAGATCTTTACGCTCATTATTAACAATATGCCCCGACAATCAACTGCAACGCATTGAATCCTAGCGACGAACCCGATATTCTAGCCTCAGAAATGAATCTGATAATTTGAAAACCACCACAGATAAGCAGGATCAAACATGCCTACAACCATTCAAACCTTGAGAGCCTTCAAAGAAGCGGGCGAGAAGTTTACTTGCATCACGAGTTACGATGCTACTTTTTCTCATGTGGTCAGCACTGCGGGTGTTGATGTTATTTTAGTGGGTGATTCTTTGGGCATGGTTTTACAGGGACACGACAGCACACTGCCTGTAACGATGGAACAAATGATTTATCACACAGAAGGCGTTAAGCGTGGTAATCAAGGCGCATTAATTATGGCCGATATGCCTTTTATGTCTTATGCCACACCCGAGCAAGCCTTAGATAATGCCGCATTGCTGATGCAGGCTGGCGCTCACATGGTCAAAATTGAAGGGGGTGAGTGGTTGTGCGAAACCATTCATATGCTCAGTGAGCGCGGCATTCCTGTTTGCGCTCATTTAGGGCTAACCCCTCAATCAGTGAACAAGTTGGGAGGCTACAAAGTGCAAGGTAGAGAATCAGTCCAAGCGGACGAGATGATCGCCCATGCAAAAGCACAAGAACAAGCCGGCGCCGATATTATTCTTCTTGAATGCGTTCCTAGCGAACTAGCTGATAAAATCACACGCTGTGTTTCTACGCCCGTTATAGGCATAGGAGCGGGTGCCGATACCGACGCCCAAGTACTTGTACTACATGACTTGCTAGGAATAACCCCAGGGCGTCGTGCTAAATTCGTAAAAAACTTTATGGCAGAAGCCGACTCAATAGAAGGCGCAATCAAGGCTTATGTTGACGCAGTGAAGAATGGGCAATTCCCAGCCACTGAACATACATTTAAAGCCTAATCCTTTTTCGCAAAAAAACAGACGCACAGTACATACACCATGAACACAGTACACACGATAGAAGCACTGCGAAATGCGGTTCAACAACAAAAAAAGAACGGTAAAAAGATCGTTTTTGTACCCACTATGGGCAACTTGCATGAAGGGCATATAGCGTTAGTCACACAAGGACTAAATCAAGGTGACTTCATCATTACCAGTATTTTTGTTAACCCTCTTCAGTTTGGCGCTAATGAAGATCTCGATGCCTACCCAAAAACACTGAAAGAAGATCAAGAAAAACTATCCGCGGCAGGAAACCATCTTGTATTTGCTCCATCTGCCAGTGAAATTTACCCCAAAGGAATGGATGACCAAAGCAAGGTTATCGTCCCCAATATTACTGATTTTCACTGTGGAGAGAGCCGTCCCGGACACTTCACTGGCGTATCTACCGTTGTCACAATGCTATTCAACATGGTGCAGCCAGACATCGCTATTTTTGGTGAAAAGGACTTTCAGCAGCTTGCCGTTATCCGAAAAATGGTCAAAGATTTATTTATGCCCATCAAAATTATCGGTGTACCTACCGTACGGGAAAACGATGGACTAGCAAAAAGCTCTCGCAATGGTTATTTAAGTTCCGAAGAGCGGGCTATCGCCCCTAAGTTTCGACAAATATTAAATGAAACCGCTCAAAAAATTCGAACAGGTCAGCATGATTTCACAGCACTGACCGAGGAAGCACAAGCGCAGTTAAGTATAAATCAGTTTAAAAATGACTACTTCAACATCGCAGACAGTGAAACTCTTAAACCTGCAAACGAGCACACACAGTCTATTATAATACTAGCTGCCGCATTTCTCGGCACTACTCGTTTAATCGACAACATAACCATTTAATCAATACACCGCTACAGGAAGTACAGCCCAATGAGTAATGCGCATAAAAATTCATTAAAAAGCCTACCCAGCTGGGCCGCATTAGACGCTCATGCCGAGCATATATCTTCCCAGCATATGCGAGACCTATTCAAAGAAGACCCCGATCGCTTTAACCGTTTCTTTACCGAAGCGGCAGGCATCAAGCTCGATTATTCAAAAAATCGTATCACACCAGAAACCATGTCATTACTTATGGACATGGCCAGAGAAGCAAAGCTTCCTGAGAAAATTGAGGCGATGTTTCAGGGTAAAGCGATTAATACCACAGAGAAACGACCCGCCTTACATGTTGCCCTGAGAAACCTATCAGACGAATCCATTATGGTGGATGATAAAGACATAATGCCTGAAGTGAGAGACACACTTAAGCAAATGGATCAGTTCGTCTGGCGCATCCATAGCGCTCAATGGAGAGGCTTTTCCAATAAACCTTTTACAGATATTGTCAGCATTGGTATTGGCGGCTCATTTCTTGGCCCTAAACTGGTTTCTGCCTCACTTAAGCCCTACTGGAATAATGCTTTAAACTGCCATTATGTCGCGAATATTGACGGCAGCCATATAACAGAAGTGCTTAAGCATCTAAACCCAGAAACAACACTTTTTATTATCCAATCCAAATCATTTGGCACTCAAGAAACCCTGGAAAACACGAAAGTCGCTCGCAGCTGGTTTTTAAGAAATGGCGGAAACCTAGAAACAATTGCTAAACATTTTGTTGCCGTAACCGCGAATACAGAAGCCGCTATCGACTTTGGCATTCAGCAAGAGAATATATTCCCCATGTGGGACTGGGTCGGCGGACGATACTCTCTATGGTCAGCTATTGGGCTACCCATAGCACTTACAATAGGAATGGATGGGTTTAAAGCATTGCTCTCGGGAGCAAATGCAATGGATACACATTTTAGAACCGCACCACTAGAAGAGAACCTCCCCGTCATTCAAGCATTATTAGGCGTGTGGTACGGTAATTTTCTGGGGGCGGACTCTCATGCAATTCTTCCTTATGATCATTATTTAAGAGGCCTGCCCGCACATATCCAGCAACTCGACATGGAGAGTAACGGGAAATCGGTTGACCTTGATGGCAGCCCCACAGACTACACTACAGGCCCCATTATATGGGGTGGCGCTGGCGCCAATGGACAACATGCCTATCACCAGTTATTACATCAAGGAACACGCCTTTCTCCGGCAGATTTTATCATCCCCTTACAAAGCCACAACCCTGTCGCTAACCACCATGCGATATTATTCGCCAACTGTCTTAGTCAAACTCAGGCCTTAATGCAGGGAAAAACAGAACAAGAAGCGAAACAAGAGCTATTAGATGGAGGGCTAAGCGAGAAAGAAGCAACAAAACTAGCGCCTCACAAAGTTATTCAAGGTAACAGACCCTCAAATACGCTTTTATTTGATAGAGCAACACCAAGAACGGTCGGTGCACTTATCGCTCTTTACGAGCATAAGGTGTATGTTCAAGGGGCAATATGGAATATTAACTCATTTGATCAATGGGGCGTGGAGCTAGGCAAACAACTGGGTAATGAAATTTTACATAAGCTACTTAAAGAACCTTCTACCAATGAACTAGACTCATCAACAGAAGGCCTGATCAATCTTTATAATGGCCAGGGACAATCAACATAAAGAACAGTCAGCTGAAGAAATTTTCTCATTCCTCCAAGTAAAATCAACAGGCCATAACTTTTGTGGGCTGTTGAGCTCTGTTTTGAGCTTATATGCCTTCCACAGCTCTACATACGCAACACTTACTTCTGGGTGAGAAACCAATGCGGCAACCTCTGCCAAAGGCCAAAGAACAAAGGCATTTTCCAAAATTTCAGGTCTTGGCAACAACACACCTTCCACTTTTCCGACTAAGTCACCATAAGTGAGAATATCAATATCTAATGTACGAGAGCAAAACTTGGGCGCGTTCTTAATTCGTCCATTACTTGCTTCTATTTGCTTTAATTCTGACGATAATTCCCCCACTCTCAGGTCGCTTGCAAAACCTACAACGAGGTTAAGAAATGCATCTCCCTCGAAACCCACAGCCTCACTTTCAAAAATAGACGAGATTTCCAATACACCAAAACGATCCGACAATGCATCCAGCGCCGCCGTAATATAACGAGCCCTATCAATGTTACTACCAATGCTCACATACACTTTAGCCACGAGGCATATCACCTCGAACAATAAGAAGACCAACACCCGAAGCCTCAGGCACTGCACCCGGCTTGTTAACCCTTAATTTCAAACCCGACACGGAAAACTCATCCATCACTATTTTAGAAACATCTTCAGCTAATGCCTCCAGCAATTGATAACTACTCGCCTCAACAAATGAAATAATCCGTTGAGATACCGCGCTGTAATCTAAGGCATACTTTAAATCATCACTGGATGCCGCACGCTTAATATCAAAGCACATTTCCAAGTCCAGCACTAAACGCTGCTTAATCGTTCTTTCCCAATCATAAACGCCAATAGTGGCATCAATTGCCAGCCCGCTTATAAATACTATATCGTCTACCATTTTTTACCTGCTTGCTTATTCATTCTGGGCCATTGCCTAAGCCCAGGGAGCCGTGTATGTTATTGGCATCTATGGAAATTGGCAAACTGATCATCCTTTGTTTTCTTCTTGTGCTTGCTTATGGTCTTGGCTCCATATCAGGCGCCATTATTTCTTGCCGCCTATTCTCTTTACCCGACCCAAGAAAAAACGGATCAAAAAACCCAGGGTCGACTAATGTATACAGACTTGGCGGCGCGCCCCCAGCAGTTCTTACATTAGCTATAGACAGTATAAAAGGCGCTATTCCTGTTTATCTGGCTATTTATTTTGAGTTTTCAGCAATACTCCAAGGGCTTGTTGCACTCACAGCGATAGCTGGCCACCTATACCCCCTTTATTTTCAATTTAAAGGAGGAAAAGGCGTTGCAACAACATTAGGAGCGGGCATTATTCTTTCTCCACTCACCACTCTGTTTTTAACGGCATGTTGGATAGCCATTGCACGAAGAGTAAGAATATCTTCCATCGCATCACTAACCGCCGCCGCAGTCGCACCCTTCGCGGCCTATTACATAGACCCAGAATACACCTTGGTCTACAGTGCTTTAAGTATCGTGATTATTTTACGCCATAAAGATAATATTATTGGCCTTTTTACAGGAAATGAAAAACACCTAGACAAACCCGACCTCTAGTTTACCGCAGGAAGACTATCAAGCGGCCAACGTGGCGTTGCCTTTAAAGCACTGTCATCATATTGACCGGCAACTAACCGCTGACAACCAGCAAACGCAATCATGGCCCCATTATCAGTACAGAACTCTGGGCGCGCATAAAAAACTTCAGCTCGCTCTTTTTCAACCATCAGCTCAAGTGCAGTTCTTAGGGACTCATTAGCACTCACTCCTCCTGCAATCACAAGCCTTTTCATGCCTGTTTGACGCAAGGCTCTCCGACACTTAAGCGATAAAGTATCAACCACAGCCAACTGAAAAGCCGCAGCGATATCAGCCTTGGTTTGCTCGTCAATTACACCATCAACCGCATGTTTATGGGTAGTGTTAAGTGTAAACGTCTTTAAGCCACTAAAACTAAAATCAAGGCCTGGCCTATCCGTCATAGGCCTCGGGAAGTGAAAGCGCGAGGTATCGCCCAATTCAGCCAGCTTAGCTATGCGCGGCCCCCCTGGGTAATCGAGCCCTAACATTTTCGCTGCTTTATCAAACGCCTCGCCTGCGGCGTCATCTAAGGATTCACCTAATAACTCATAACGCCCTATGCCATCTACTTTGACTAACTGGGTATGCCCACCAGACACAAGCAAAGCAACGAATGGAAATTCAGGAGGTGACTCTTCAAGCATAGGCGCCAATAAATGCCCTTCCATATGGTGAACGCCAATAACCGGAACATTCAGCACCAAGCCCAGAGACTGAGCGACTGCAGCACCAACCATCAAGGCACCGACTAAACCAGGTCCTGCCGTATAAGCAATCGCATTGATCTCTGTTTTTTTAAGGCCTGCACCTTCAAGCACTTCATCTATAAGGGGTAGGATTTTTCTGATGTGATCCCTTGAAGCCAGTTCTGGGACGACACCACCATAATCTGCATGAATTTCTATCTGACTATAGAGAGCATCCGACAACAAACCCTGCTCACTGTCGAATAAAGCAATGCCCGTCTCATCACATGACGTTTCAATACCCAATACGATCATTCTTCACCCCTAGCATTCTGTCACACCTAGCACCCCTATAGCGTCTTTTGCTACTTTCGCTTAGATAAGCGCTTTTATTTAATGGCCGCAGATTACCAGAAACTGAAGCGATATGCTTTAAATTCAACTCAAGACTTTACAAGTAGCAACAAGAGGATTAGAATTCGCGCCCCTATAGTTTTTACTTGTCTGAAAATGACCATCTAAAATGATAGGCCAAGTAGATCCGACCCTTTTGACTCTTTTATTAAGAGACAGGTCAAAATCGAATTAACCCAAAAGAATACAGGGAATTTTAATGCCTTCTGTAAAAGTTAAAGATAACGAGCCCTTTGATATTGCTCTACGCCGCTTTAAGCGCTCTTGCGAAAAAGCAGGCATCCTTTCTGAAGTTCGTCGTCGCGAATTTTACGAAAAGCCAACGTCTGTACGTAAGCGTAAAGCTGCAGCAGCAGTTAAGCGTCACGCAAAGAAAGTTCAGCGCGAAACTAAGCGTTTCGAGCGCTTGTATTAAGCTTAACTAAGCTAATACAGGAAAGGTCTATGGCCAGCACAGAGCTAACGTCTCGCATCAAAGAAGCTATGAAAGCAGCAATGCGTGCAAAAGACAAACCACGTCTTAGCACCATCAGACTTATCATGGCTGAAATTAAGCGCATTGAAGTCGACGAGCGAATTGAAGTCGATGATACGCGTTTAATTGCCGTTTTAGATAAAATGCTAAAACAGCGTAGAGACTCTGAAAAGCAATATACTGATGCAGGCCGGACCGAACTTGCTCAAATTGAAGCAGATGAAATAGTGGTTATTCAGGAATTTCTTCCTGAAGCTTTATCTGATGAAGAATTGAGTGCACTGGTGCAAGATGCTATCAGTGAAAGTGGTGCAAGCTCCATGCAAGACATGGGCAAAGTAATGGCAATCCTCAAGCCTAAAGTACAGGGCAGAGCTGATATGGGCGCCATTAGCGGGAAGGTTAAAAAAGCACTTAGTTAACACCCTCTCCTATCAACACAGATAAACCCATTCAAATCCAAACAACTTCTTAGTTTAAACGTAGTTATTTAAAATAATTTACTACTTTCCAGATTAGATACCATAAGCTATTTTTCTTTGATATAGCATTTGTTAACACTTATTAAACCTGACATACGGAGAGCAGCAAGCGCAATGGCAGGAATGATTCCCCAGCCTTTTATCGACTCTCTTTTAAGCAGAGTTGACATTGTCGAGCTTATATCTTCTCGCATCCGCTTAAAAAAAGCAGGGGGTTCATATAAAGCCTGCTGCCCTTTTCATGATGAAAAAACACCATCTTTTCACGTCACCCCTGATAAGCAGCTTTATTATTGTTTTGGCTGTGAAGCCAGCGGTAACGCAATTAACTTTTTAATGGCTTACGAAGGAAGGTCATTTAATGAAGCCGTTGATGAACTTGCCAGAACAGCAGGAATTGAGGTACCTAGAGACGAGCAAGCACAAAAATTTCATGACGCAAGCTTACCTTTATTGAAAGCTTTAGAGTTTGCTGTAGGCTATTATAAACAACAACTCGAACAACACCCTGAGCGTGAGTCAGCACAAAAATATCTAGATAAACGAGGCCTTAGCAGCGAGATCATCAATACCTATCAATTAGGATTCGCCCCTCCAGGTTGGAACAATCTCACCCATTCTTGTGCATCACACATCAACGCGCTAATTGAAACCAAGCTAATCAACAACGAAAACGGAAAATCAACTTATGATTTATTTCGTGACCGAATTATGTTCCCTATTCGCAACACACGAGGCAAAACAATAGCTTTTGGGGGGCGAACGCTAAGCAATGATAAAGCAAAATATATAAACTCACCAGAATCAACTGTTTTTCATAAAAGCAATGAAGTTTACGGTATATATGAAGCAAGAAAAGCCAATAGGAGCATAGAAAAACTTCTAGTGGTTGAAGGTTATATGGATGTAATTTCCTTAGCGCAACATGGGATAACATACAGTGTAGCCACTCTCGGCACAGCCACAAATGAAAACAACCTGAGAGCCTTACTAAAATACAGCAAGCAACTGATATTTTGCTTTGATGGCGACACCCCAGGGCTAAAGGCCGCCCATAAAGCCATGCACAACTGCCTTCCACTCATTCAGGATGGCATACAAATCCAGTTTTTACTACTCCCCGAAGGAGAGGATCCCGACACACTAGTAAGAAGAGAGGGTAAGACTGCGTTCGAAAAGCGAATAGCCGAATCAAGACCTTTATCCAGCTTCTTTTTTGATGTGCATAGCGAAGGACTAAACCTTGAGATCCCAGAGCATAAAGGTTTACTGAAAAACAGAGTCGAACCTGAAATCAGCCTAATTGCGTCACCTACAATTAAGGGGGCCATTAAAGATCAACTATTTAAACTCACCCGAAACACCTTCAATAAATCAAATTTCAAAAAAGGAAACTACAAACAAACCCAAGGCGAAAGTGGTTTTTATAAGAGAGTAACCACGCCTATTACGGTAAAGCGAAAGCCTGACATATCCGCATGCCTAGCTCTTTATTTTTACCCTAATAAGGCCTTTGAGTTTAAAGATCAAATTGAAAAAGGCGAAATTGCAGCTCACTTCCCTGCAACACTTAATTTTTCTCACTTTATTCTCAGCCAACCAATCAAAACCAATAAAGAATTATTAATTTCAATCGCCACTGATAGCGATAATCAAAATTACTTCTATACTCTTTTTGATAACATTGAGTTCATTCCTTTGGCAGATGACGCCCTAAAAGAAGCTCAAGACACGCTCCATAAAGCCGAAAAAGAGGAAAGACGTGACTCATTACTCACAAAATCACATACACAAAGCCTCAACAGTGAAGAAAAAGAAGAGCTAAGAACACTATCTACATCGGACGAACAAGACACATAAAGTTTTAAGCACTAAAAATAACCGCTGACTACCACTTGAATTTAGAATATTTAACACCATATCACGTCCAGTGGCATGGCTTATTGATTCAAGCTATAATGTCGGTTTGATTTTTTAATACCACCAAACTGAAAGGGTGTATATGTCAGGCGATACTCAACAGTCCCGTTTGAAAGATCTAATTGCTCGAGGTAAAGAACAGGGGTACCTGACTTACGCAGAAGTAAACGACCATCTTCCCCAAGATATCGCAGATCCAGATCAAGTCGAAGATATTATTCGAATGATCAATGATATGGGTATTAAGGTATGCGAAAGCGCACCTGATGCCGATGCGTTATTAATGGCTGATGGCGATTCTACTGACGAAGTTGCAGCCGCTGAAGCTGCTGCCGCACTTGCCGCAGTAGAATCCGAAGCAGGGCGTACAACAGACCCGGTCCGCATGTATATGCGAGAGATGGGCACCGTAGAGTTGCTAACCCGTGAAGGCGAAATTGTTATCGCCAAGCGCATTGAAGAAGGCCTGAGGGACGTTATGTCTGCTCTTGCTCACTTCCCTGGTTCGGTTTCAACCGCACTTAATACCTATGACACCATCATTGAAGAAGAGGGTCGGTTAACCGACATTCTCACAGGCTTCCTTGATCCTGATGCTGAAATCCACAAAGCAACACCACCTAAGCCTGTCGAAGCAAAGAAGGAAGGTGAGGAAAAAGCAGAAGGTGACACGGACGATGATGAAGATGAAGTAGAAAGCGGTCCTGATCCAGAAGAGACTAGAATTCGCTTCACCAGCCTTCGCGAACAGTTCAAAGTAGCAGAAGAAGCGATAAATACGCACGGCAGGTTAAGTAAAGAAGCGATAAAAGAACTTGAAAAACTAGGCGCTATTTTTGCACCATTAAAACTTGCACCTAAGCGTTTCGAAGCTTTGGTACGTAGAGTTCGTACTGTAAATGACGGCATCAGACGCCATGAAAGAAAAATCATGGATATCTGTGCACGTGAATGCAAAATGCCAAGAAAAGACTTTATCAAACTCTTCCCTGGCAACGAAAGTAATTTAGAGTGGGCGCAAGGCGTAGCCGATAATGGCCAGCCATATGCAGCAGCCGTTAGCGAGCGAGTTGATGATATCAGTCGCCTGCAACGTAGAATTAAGCTTCTATCCAATGATGCGAAAATTGAAGTTCCTATCATAAAGGATGTCAATCGTAGAATTTCAATCGCCGAAGCGAAAGCTCGTCGTGCGAAAAAAGAAATGGTTGAAGCGAACTTACGTTTGGTTATTTCTATTGCGAAGAAGTACACGAATAGAGGTTTGCAGTTCCTCGACTTAATTCAGGAAGGCAACATCGGCCTAATGAAGGCAGTCGATAAGTTTGAATATCGCCGTGGTTATAAGTTTTCTACTTACGCTACATGGTGGATTAGACAGGCAATCACTCGCTCAATTGCTGACCAAGCAAGAACTATTCGTATTCCGGTTCATATGATTGAAACAATCAATAAGCTGAATCGAATATCTCGCCAAATGCTTCAGGAGATGGGCAGAGAGCCTACACCAGAAGAGTTAGGTGAGAGAATGGAACTATCTGAAGAGAAGGTTCGCAAAGTACTGAAGATAGCTAAAGAACCTATCTCAATGGAAACCCCTATAGGTGACGATGAAGATTCGCACTTAGGTGATTTTATTGAAGATACCTTAGCTGAGTCTCCAGTTAATTCTGCGACCGGTGCAGGCTTAAAAGAAGCAACAACTTCTGTTCTTTCTGGCCTAACCGCCCGTGAAGCAAAAGTATTACGAATGCGTTTCGGCATTGAGATGAATACAGACCACACACTGGAAGAAGTCGGAAAGCAATTCGACGTAACCCGTGAACGTATTCGTCAAATTGAAGCAAAAGCACTTCGTAAACTGCGTCATCCTAGCCGCTCAGATCATCTTCGCAGCTTCCTAGACGAATAGTTATTGAAATATAAGGCGTCATCAGTATAATGACGCCTTCTTTTGATCAGTAACGCACTGATACGGCCCCCTTAGCTCAGTTGGTTAGAGCACCCGACTCATAATCGGTAGGTCCCCTGTTCGAGTCAGGGAGGGGGCACCATTTCTTCCTCAAATATCAACACCTCAAACCATTTCATTGTTTACCACTTCCCCCCAGTAATTTTTCGGGGTTACTTTATAAATCTGGTCAATTTTATACTTTGGCAAGAACAGCCTAACAACGAATATTAGTGTGATTTTGTTTGGTACAGATAACTTCGCCAACTGTGGTTTGTGGCGAGGCAGTTAAAGCTAACTACCTTAACCCCATAATGTTGATCTAAATACTAATATATTTTTCAGGTACGAGGACGGTTCAACTCTTATCAACAACATTAGGCCTATGATCCAAGTACCCTCTTTAATAATTATTTTATTTTCTACCTTGTAGGTCAGCGACAATATATCCCAAAAACTTTCTGATAGTGCTTAAACTTAATTCAGCACCCTTCATATGTTCTTCCAAGTGTTCAATTTCATTTTCCTGCTCTACAAACTCTCGCCTTTCCAGTTCCGCAGTGAGTTGTTTGAGAGTGCTTTCTGTGTCTGTAATTAAAGCACGCAAGCGCTCAGTGCTTAATATATTAAAGTTAGTCATATAATTAGCTCTCTACTAAAATAGGCTTGAAATACCAATACATAAAGCGGGTATTATAAAAAAGACACCCAGAATATAGGTCAACGCAAACATCTTGTTTTCTGACGCGTTGCGTCCCATCCACTCGGCACAACGTACAGGAATAAAGCGCAAAAATGGGACCCCATATATTAATATGACACCTAAAATATTATAAGTCAGGTGAATAAATGCAATTTGCAGAGCCGCAACACTATTACCTGTTACGGCTGTTGCTGCTAACACGGCTGTTACACAGGTACCAATATTAGCGCCTAACGTGAATGGGTATATTTGTTTCAGGCTAAACGAACCAGAGCCCGCAAGCGGCACCATAAGTGAAGTGGTAGTAGACGATGACTGAACTAACAAGGTAACCAACGTTCCGGAAAATATGCCCGAAATGGGGCTACGCCCAATTGCAGTATGCATAATTGTACGCGCTTTGCCGACCATGAGTTTTTTGAGTAATTTACCCACTATAGTAATAGAAACAAAAATTAGCACGATCCCTAGAACAATCAAAGCAATACCCCCAGCCTGATCGCCAAATGATTGGAATGCATATTTTATATTACTAACCACGGGCGATGTTGCCGCTTTAACAAAATTCAAACTACTGATAGATGCTTCACTACCACCATAAAAAAGCTGGGCTAGTATGGAGCCAAATTTCTCAAGAAACCCAAAAGCCATTTCTAGTGGTAAAAAAATAACAACAGATAACAAGTTAAAAAAATCATGCACAGTCGCCGCAGAGAACGCTCTCGCAAACTCCTTCTTTTCTTTAACATGACCTAAAGAAACAATAGTATTGGTAATAGAGGTGCCTATATTTGCCCCCATAACCATAGGTACAGCAACTGAGACAGGTAGTCCACCGGCAACCAACCCAACGATAATAGACGTTACTGTTGAAGATGACTGGATCAATGCTGTCGCTATAGTACCAATAACTAGGCCTGCAAATGGGTTGCTAGCGAATGCAAACAGCTCTTTTGCATGCCCACCTGCTGACATTTTAAAGCCACCGCCAATTATACTAACCGCACAAATAAGCAAGTAAACCATCGCTGCAACCGATAGCCACTGTAGAATATTATTTGAAGTCTGAGTTGAGTTGTTCGATTCAATGGTGCTGGTGAATTCCGTCATTATTACCTCCCAATACTGTTAATAATTGAGAGTTTACGAATAAAATAAGTCAGTGTTATTACAGTGGGTAACAAGAAAAAAGCACTAGTAAGTCATGAGTAATGCTTAGATAGATGCTCAATACCAAGCAAGTGACTTAACAATAATAGAGGCCTCTAGTATGTTGTAGAGTGCGGGGAATCAATTTAGAATGAACGGATAAACATAAATACGAAGATTAAATCTTTGAATAAATTACCCAAATTATATTAACGGAATCAAGGTAGTGATATGGACAAAAGTGTCTATTCTCGGATGTCCCATTATTTATTAATTACTGCCCTTGTTATTATTTTTGCCTTATCTACAGTTAAGCTGCTGTTTCCTGCTGAGAGCTATCGCGTACAAATAACAGAGCAATTAAACGCTATCAGTAACACTCCTGTGGAGATCAAAGGTTCCTTAGAGTGGTTTTTGTCACCCCTTCCAAGCCTTTCCATTGACGAAATTTATCTTCCTGAACTAAAGACCTCTCTTAAGGACGTTAATTTATCATTTAGCTTACTCAATTTTATTTTTTTAGAGGCCTCACCTTCACGCCTACAAATAAACAAGGTCATTACTACGATTAACAATACCGTAAGGACTCCTGTTGAAGACGTTACCATTTATTTTGATGAAGCCAGTCACCAAGCGGAATCCTTCAACCTACTTATACCTGTAGACACTTCCTCATCAAATACCATCAATAAAACAGTATTTCGCTTTAACGGCTCGATTGAGCAACCAGATACGAATATATTCAATATTGACGGAAACATAGTTAAAGAAAGTGAACACGAAAGAATAGAGCAACCTCTTTTCAACACTCTGGGCATCACTGCAAAGCTTAATATTGTAGAGCAATCTCAATCTGTGGGTTTCGACATTAACCTTAAATCAAAAAATATGACCATGATGACCAAAGGCCATACCACTATTGAAAGTCAGACGCCGACCATTTATTTTGAACATGTTAAAACACCTAACATAGCACTATCAGGTACATCATATTGGTCTAAAAATGAGGCTATTTTTAAAGGTGACTTTCATAGCACCGTAGTAACAGTCCCTGAAAGCTGTTTCTCCACTGACAAACACTTAATTGTTCAACATTGTTATGATCTTGCACTATTAATGATGCTTCCGGGAAACAATCACCTCTCTATTGATACTCTTACCAGTCTTCAGCAAACCGTTAAAACGGTCGATTTTTACTGGCAAACAAACGATGGGGAAATATCTATCCGTGATTTAGAGGCTGTCGCTTTTGGAGGAAAGATTCAACTCGAAGCCGATTACAAAATCGCCAAGTCGCGTTGGAACTTTTCATTAAACAGCACCCATATTAATGTTGAAAAATTCCTAAGAACATTAACGACAGAACCACCACTTTTCGGAACGGGGTCAGCCCAGCTAACAGGTTCTGGGGAGTTCAACAAAGGGC
The DNA here is from genome assembly GCA_016744695.1 of Hahellaceae bacterium. GTDB lineage: Bacteria > Pseudomonadota > Gammaproteobacteria > Pseudomonadales > Oleiphilaceae > Alkalimarinus. The sequence continues at coordinate 137,439 of JADGDV010000005.1, read as the reverse complement.
ACGCTAAGAGCTACAAAATATCGGGTAACCTTCTAGTAAATGACGGTAAAACAGAGCTATTCAACTTAGAAAAGCAACTCTGCACACAGGTAAAAGGCATGGTTGTAACGGACTCTATATCCACCCCTTTTCACAAGCTAAACCTTGCGATAGATTTACAAAACGATCATTTACAAATTACTCATTTCAGTACTCTACTTGATGGCGCTGAAATTAACGGTCAAGGCGAGCTATCTCTCAATAAAGAACTTCAATTAACCATGATCGTAAAAGTAGATAAACAAGACTGGAGTTTATGCAAAATCCCACGGGCATTAACATCTATTGAGTGGCCTCTTACCTGTAATAAGCAACCTGGGAATAGGGGAGGCTGCAACATAAACCTGAAACAGATGGGGCTCAGTGCTCTTTTGTTAGCAGAATCGCCAGAAACAAAAGACAAAGCAAAACAAAAAATCCGTGAACTAAAAGAAAACGATGACGTTAAAAAGGCACTTGGCCGATTTGAAAAATGGTTAAATAACTAACTTAATGCAGCTTGCTTATACTCTTCTACGCTCAAATATCATGAGGATATATTTATAAGCCTAGCATGAACGGGTAAAGGCATTGATAGGAAGCCTACCAAGCTCAACACCTTCATTCAGAGAAGGAGAAGAGAAATACAACTTGGACGACTTTGTATCAACTTACAACGAAGTTAAGTGGTTATCCCATATTATAGTGGGCTCAACCCTTAAGGTTTTTCTACTTAGGGTGCGCGTGGATACATCATAATGATAAAAACGCCCTGTTCCTGTGGAGATAACAAAACGCCCATCACCTGCGGAAGCAATGCCGCAAGCATCGGTGCATCTAAAATGGTCTAAAAACTGGCCCTGTTTAATATCCCAAATTGTAACAATATTTCCTTTAGGGGAAGAGACTGCCGCCGTATGTCCAGAGTCATCAATACTCACGCTCCCACAATAGTGCTTCATTGAACGGTTGACCGCTTCAGGTGCAGAAAGCAACTTAATAGCTTCACCTTGCCTATGAGTACCTACCAATGGTGGGTTATCCATTACGCTCCCTTGATACTGCATCACCAAGGTAACCTTATCAGCCTTATTAACCGCTAAATGGCGAATGCTCAGTTGATAAAGCTCTCGATCGAGCACTCTTTTTTCCAATAAAGCACCTGTTTTAAAGTCAATATAATCGAGTGACGGCGTCATCGTATCTAGGTTTAGTTTTTCTCTGCCTCGATCAGGATGAGTCAATATTCCTCCATTGGCAACCACAAGGGTTTTCTGGTCAGACAGAAAAGACAGTTGATGAGGCCCAATGCCGTATGATGGGTAGTCTGCCACTTCAATAAAATCGCTCTCTACATCTCGAACTACCAGTCGCCCTTGCCCTTTTTCTATGTCATTTTCTGCCGTTACAAAAAATTTCCCGTCAGGTGAAAATACAGCGTGTCCATAAAAGTGATATCCCGCTTTTGGCTGTATATTAAATAGAGTCACCCCCTCCTGATAATCATATACTTTAATATAATGACCTGGTCGTCTCGCGACCACTAATACCCATTTACGAAAAGGATGGGCAACCACTTGGTGAGCGCGGGCTGGAAGGGCTAATTTTGCCGTTTGCCTACCGCCGCTATCAACGACCTGCAGCCAGTACTGGTTATCCTGCCCCTTTGATGCACTGGCAAAAAATTGGGGTGTAGATAAAGCGGGAGTATGATGCGTTGTTGTGAGCGAAGAAACACCAACCCCCGGCATAAAGCACAAACTTAGTAATGACTTACCAAAATCTCTCCGACTTATTTTCATAGATCAGTCGCCATCTCGGCTGTTAAATCCTAGATGAATACCATTAGCGGCCAAGGTTGTTTCAAGGTTCTCATGCAAGCGCGTGATCATATCTGATGCAAGCAATAGCGCTTTTCTTCCTTCTTCAGTTTTAATACTCTCTTTAAGAGGGCTGGGGATTTTTTCTAATTGCAATTCTAGCGCTTTAAACTGATGGGCTATGCGCTTAGCGTCATTTTCTTCTAACAAGTGCTGCACATTCGCTAGATCTTTATTGCTACCATCTCCCATATACAGGGCTTCTAACGCTGATATATTCAGCTCTATGTTTCGCAATGAGCGAGCGCTGCGCCATGACTCTAAGCGCTTGTATTTCACTTTGTCTGCACGTTTTCCAAGAGGGCGATCAATCTTTAGGTCGCGTATCACTTCCAATGGTTCGACCAGCGCTTTAAGGATCAAGGTAGAAGCTTCTAGGTCTTCTTCAAAGTAATCATCGCCACTGTTCACCTGTTGAAAGTGAGGGCGCATCGCGGTTTTCCACTCTAACCCGATGTCTCGACCCATCTCAGCAACATAAGCGGCTATTCGAATATTCACCTTACAACGAAAAGGGTCTGCTTTTAACTTAGCTAAGGCATCATCTGCATATAAAAGTCGCTCAACGGCCGGTAAACCTTTAACGCTAATACCCAAGCCATAAAAGCGATCACTGGAAAGCAAGGTGTCATCATTACTCGATATTAAGCTTTCAAGGTGTTTACCAATATGATTTTTTTTATCAGGCCAATATTGCATACTAAAAATACGCATCAGTGTTTCTACAGGGCCAAATCGAATATGTTGAATACCTTGCCATGCGTCCATAGTTAAGTTGTATGCTTTTTTTGACGCGTCCAGAGATGATTCGTCGAGTGTCTGGCAAAGCGCCGTATTGGCCAGCAATAGCTTATCGGCTTGAGTCGCTAATTGTTGGTACCGAGGGGTAATATGTTGATCAATAACGGCTAAATTAAACGCATGCCATTGTTCGTTGGTTGGCGCTGCTAACACAGGCTGAAACCATAAGCACCCTAGTAACATCAATAACGCTCGAATAGTGAGGCGGTACTTAATACCGCTACTCAGATTATGCTTTTTCATTAAAGTGTCTCCAGAAAATTGATCAAATCATTTCGTTCTTTCACAGCCATATTAACCACTCGCTCTTTTGCCGCTTCAGCCTCACCACCATGCCATAGTATCGCCTCTAACAAAGAGCGGGCACGACCATCATGCAAAAAATTTCTATGTCCGCTCACCGTTTTAGTTAAGCCAATCCCCCATAGGGGTGGCGTTCGCCATTCACGTCCATTGGCACTGAACTCTGAGCGATTATCGGCAAGCCCCTCACCCATATCGTGTAATAATAAGTCGGTATAAGGCCAAATCAGTTGATTTGATTGCTCAGGCAGATCTGCATTCGATTTAGTCATAAACTTAGGCGTATGGCAGCCTGTGCAACCAGCTTTATAGAATAATTGCTTGCCGGCCAATGCGCGCCTACTTTCTACCACCTTTCTCATTGGTACGGCTAAGTTACGAGTATAATGCAGCAATAGTTTAGTCATTGTTTGGGATGCTTCTAAATTGCCTTGCTGAGGCGTATTACCATGAGGTTGATTAATACACGCTTCTTGTTGGCTAGTGCAATCTCCCTGTGGGTTTGGAAACATCCAGGAACCAATACCTATATCCCCACTCAGTGCGGCGTTATTCTGCTGCTCAAGCGTTGGCTGACCGGCCTTCCAACCAAAACGACCAATAGTGATCGACTGCTCCTTTATATTCCATACTCTATTAACCCTCCCTGAAATTCCGTCAACATTACTATCTTCTGGGTCAGCTAATTGCAGAAGGTCTTGTTCATCAATCGCTTCAAGCAAGCCCAAACCAATCATAGGTGGTGCAATTCGGGGTGAAAACTGTGTTTCCGGGTGCAAATCGCCATAACCCAAATTCGAAACCGTGTAATGGGGCTGCCTAAGAGAAATAGACTGCCCTTCAGATAATTGTAGTGGAAGCTCTGTATAGCTAACCTGTAGCAAGCCTTCTGCTTCAACACCTTGTGTAGCAAAACCTTGTAACTGACCACCATATATTGGCTCTGGGATAAAACCCAAGCGATATTGCGACAGTAAGTTTTTCTGAGATTGAGTTTGTGGGGGAATGCTAAGTCTTAAAAACAGGGAAACTGCACGAGTCTGCGAAGGTTCTACAGCAGGCGCTTGACCACGCCCATTATTAACATGGCATCTCACACATGAGCGGGCATTATAAAGTGGCCCCAAGCCATCGCTAGCGGTGGTACTTGAAGGGGATGAAACCCATATTTTTTTAAATACCCCATTACCAACGTTAAAGTTCAAACCTTGCTCAAAATCCAAATTACTAGCGGGATGAGAAAAGGAGTGACGGTTCGTTCGATGTATGGATGTTGTTGCGCCTCCAGGCATTAACTCTGCCATTTCAAGCACCGAGAAATCTTTTGTAGCCGAGGAAATAGTCGCCCACGCCTCAGCTATCAAAAGTAGCGATAATAACAGCGCAAAAAACAAATTACGGCCAACTACGATCATATAGCACGAGGAATTCAGTTAGTTAAAAGAAAAGATAGCGCGGCACATAAGTGCACGGCTACCTTGTTCGATATGGGCTTATTAATGTGCAATTGAAGAAGGGCTATCAAGGCTGTCTGAACCTTCTAGCTCTATATTGGTTAACTTCAAGGCAACAATCACTTTCTCTGTTGTTTTGGTTTGAGCAACTAGTGCATCAACAACATTTTGTACCACCTGATTCCCAGCCGTATCGTTTGCGCCAATAAGCACATCAAATGTACGCCCTTTGCCTGCTTCATCAACCATTGCCTGCATAGCCTGTTCGGTCGCATTCAATTTTTCTTTCATTTCTACGTCCAAGGCTGCATCGGTTGATCTAACAAGATCAGATAGACTTTGGCCGGCAACCACTGAACCGTCAACACGCTTGTACTGACCTAAGTATACGTTTTTAATACCTTTTGCATCATAGAAGTGAGACCAGTGTGTATTATCGGAAAAACAATCATGCTCTTCTTCAGGGTCATGTAGCATTAGCCCTAACTTAATACGCTCACCGGCCAATTCGCCGTAAGCTAAACTGCCCATCCCCGTCAGAATGGTAGCCAAACCGCCTTCAGTCCCTTTTGCAGCAAGCTCTTTTTGAGATGCGCCGCCTTCTTTCCAGCTATTTGCCATGTCTTGAAGATCATCCATCAGCAACTCAGTAGCCGCTTGCAAATAGTCTCTACGGCGATCACAATTGCCTCCAGTACAGCCTTCTAGTGAATAATCTGTGGCTGGTCGAGCGCCCGCACCTGGATTGGTACCGTTAAGATCTTGACCCCATAACAAAAACTCAATGACGTGGTAACCCGTCGCTACGTTTGACTCTATTTCATCAATTTCATGCAAGGTATCAGACAATAATTCTTTATCAATTTTAGATGCATCAACCATCACTCCACCAATTTTCAGTACAGGGTTAGCAATAATATTGGCAGCATAAAAGCCATTTTCATCAGACTCGGTACCGTAAGCTGAGGCAACATAATCGATCAAGCCTTCATCTAGAGGCCACGCGTTTACTTTACCTTCCCAATCATCAACCGAAGCATTACCAAAACGATAGACTTCTGTTTGCTGATATGGAACACGGGCAGCAACCCAAGCGGCTTTGGCGCCCTCTAAATTGGCTTCCGTAGGCTCTGACAAAAGTTGAGTAATAGATTTATTCAAAGCCTGAGTGCTTACCAACGAATCATCATAGTTTGCTTGAGCAATATCAACGTAAGTCGTCAGTACGGCTGTTTTATCTATCACAACCGGCTTTTTGGTCTCTATTGAATTACAACCCGCAACGATAGTTCCCGCAACGAGTACAGCCAGCATATTATTTATAGACGCCATATTTACTCCACAATATATTGTTAGTTTCATTTAAGATAAACAGTAATGAGAATGATAACAATTATCATTCAGCTTTGTCGAGTAAATATTCATACTTCTTATCCGTTAACAAGCGCATAAATGCCACTAGAGCATCAACCCGCTTATCATCCAATGCGGGGCCTGTTTTCAATTCTTTCAACGAAATATTTTCAGTAATTTCTGGTTCTTTCCACTTTTGACCTGTTTCTGGATTAACCTGCCTTTTCGCACTACGACTGTTATATTTATTATAAAAAAGCACGACTGTTCTTAAGTCTCTAAAAACACCATTATGCATATACGGCCCTGTTACAGAAACATTCCGTAACATGGGGACTTTAAATTTCCCCCGCTCTTTAATATCACTTACTTGAGGGTTATTAAATAAGCCTTCATCGATATAGTCTTCTGCAACGCCATTTACTGCGCGGACCGCACTGTTCACGGGGACACCTATATTATGATATTGATAATTACTAAACGTCTCATGCTCTGAAACGGCCTGACGTTTCAATTGATGACAAAGATTACAATTAGTAAATTGTTGAGAGAAAAACAATGTCATTCCCAGATCTTCCTGAGAACTCAATTGATACTCCCCTCTTAGGTAGCGATCATATTTGGAGTCAAAAGGAGAAAACGCATCCGTTTTTTCAAACGCGGCAATGCTTTCAGTTAACGCTGCATAGCTTTTATCTATATCAAGAAAAATATAATCGCCATGCAACTGCTTAAAAGCACTCACGTAACCTGGTTTTTCTAATAGTCGCGCCACTACAGCGGATTTATCACTCATCCCCATTTCAATAGGGTTTAAGGGCGGTCCTCCTGCCTGCCCTTTGAGGTCAACCTCTCGACCATCAAGAAACTGTCCACCTACATATTGGCCTTGAGAATTTTTATGAAATAAGGGGGAAAACCTAGCATAAGATGCCGTTGGGGCGTTGCGATCACCTAAGGATTCCCCATCGTCCCCCAGTGAAACAGCACCACCCACAACGTTATCTCTAATGTCAGCAAAGCCAGCATTAGGCATATGACATGTAGCGCATGACTGGGATCGATTCAGGGAAAGGTCAACATCAAAAAATAACTTTTCACCCAGCATTTCTATGGATGAGAGCTGTCGTTTTTCACTCTCAGAGTTTGCACTTAGAATATTGCTACTCAGAAGCAGCGCTAAATAAATAAAAAGGGGACCTATACGTATAACAAGCAATGCACTCTCCTACTACAACTGTCTCAATCTGAGCAAGGCCTATAAGTAGGTGTATTTTTAAGCACCCGATATCCTTAGCTGATAGACAAAACCAACATCATAAAGGTAAATAGTTATGATTACCATTTAGATTTAGATTAAAGAATTCTAATAATAATGCTGTCATACCGGAGCAAATGGCATTCAAAGGACATAAAAAAAGCCCCAACCAGTAAGGTTGAGGCTTTTAAGTACAAATAATTCAACTAGTGCTTTATTTCAGGAGGCTTCACCACCCCTCTCAAAATCAGCTCTTCAATTAGGCCTGGCTCCAGCTCGTGACAGAACTGCCGAAAATATTTTTGAATAATTCTATCTGGTGACACTGAAGACTCATTAATTAACTCATTACGTGAAGCTTCATTTGATAAACGATGATGCTTACCAAATTTCTTTCTGTATTGAATCTCCAGTTGCTGCAAATGAAAAATACTTGCCTGATTAAAGATGAGCGCATCCATCAGCATTTCCCTCAATTATCGCTACTATTCATTAAAAAATTGGCACAGGTCTTTACCACTTCTCTACATCTTCAACTCAGAGACACTCAACCACGGCCTTCATTTATAAGGTAGTCAACAATAATGGGTTCAGCCACCTAACAAAGAACACCTGTTTTCATTGGTCACAAGTGCACCAAAGTTAAGCTATTGATACTAATAATCAAAATAAAAGGGTGCTAAAAAACTCTTACAAATCATTACACTTTTTAAACTATGGTTGCAGTTCTTTAGCGCTCATGGTTTTTAATACGAAGGTGTACATAACAAATAGTTATGCTTCCTCCATCATTCCTGCCATTTGTAAGATTTCATCTCGTGATGCCAATAACTCATCCATTGCTTCTTTCGCCTTAATAGGGTCAAGCTGCATGCGCTCATACATTTCATCTGGAATAGTTTGAGTGGGCCCTACTGATAAGCCTCGCTCGCTTAATAAATTACGAGCAATGTACAGAACATTTGCGAAATCAGAATTAACCCCATCGAAATCAGGGTTCTTTTGATGACGTAACGCCACAATCACTTCTTCAGGCATATTCCACACAGACATCAACGTACTGCCTACCTGCTCGCGGGTTATACCTAATAAAAAATGTTCAACATAAGAGGGGTCTATATGAGGGTTAGCTTCTATATAGCGACAAATTAACGAAAAGTGAGGCGGAAATACATGAGCCAAAACCAAATAACCAAAGTTATGAAGCAGGCCAGAAAGATAGGCCAAACCAAAACCTGGTCTATGCTCTTTTGGAATTGCGCTTATTAAAGCACCCGTCGCTGTCGCCATCCAGATTGCTTGCTGCCAGTACGGGCTATAGCCTTCGGGCTGTTCTTTAGGCAGCTGAAGGGTTTTACCCAGCGCCAAACCCATTGATAAGTTCATTACCAAATCAAATCCTAATACCCTCATAATGGCATCATGCACTGATTTAATTTTACCGGGCGCAGAATAAAAAGATGATGATGCCCAACTAACAACCTGAGCAGAAAGGCTTGGGTCAGCCTCAACAATATCAGCTAACTCATTAACACCTGCTTCAGGGTCAACTCTTAGATGAATAATTCTCTGGGCGGTTTGGGGCAAAGGGGGGACTTCTAAGGTATCTTCAAGGCGTTGTTTTATACGCAAATACGTGAACTTTTTAATCGCATCATGTATTTGTTCAAGGTCTTGCCCCGGTGCACTTCGATTTATATTAATTGAAGAAATAGGAACAGAAAAACGCTCTTCTCTAGCATCAGCCAATAAGTCGGCAAATAACTGTTTATCAAGCTGAATCAGTTTGTCTTGCTCACCTGACTCCAGGTAAATAACATCCATACTCAACACTGAGCCATCAACAACAGATGGCAGGCCTGTAATGCCTGGTAAAGCAGGAAGATCACTCAAACTATACTTCGCTCTGAGGCTATCAAGATCATCAGGAGCAAGCGCAACTAGGTCTCTACCCAATATGCTGTTTAAAGCATCTACATCTAACATGCTATTTGCGGGCAAGATGACCTGCATCCGACCTAACACATCATGCATCAACACCATTTTAACAACACAACCTTCTTGCGCTTGTTGAGGCTCAATCAGCGTTAGTGGGTTTTTAGTCTCACTGCTAATATTTTCAATTACATCGCTTACGGCACTGGGTATCATTTTATATTTTGCTCTCTTTTTCCCTTGGGGGACTTAATTTTTATACTTATTCATTAGTTTAGATCAACTATAGATTAGATCAACAACGGTTTAGTTAAACCGCTCCATATTGCACATTATCACCCAGCCATCGCGTAATTAAAGCATCTACGAGTTTGTTATCATTCAGCAAAGCAGGCGCCAATGCTTTAATTTCTGGCAACCATTGTTTATCACGCTCTAATTCAGCGAGCCTGAACTGCATCAGCCCTGTCTGCCTTGTACCCAATACTTCGCCTGGGCCTCTTATTTCCAAGTCTTTTTCCGCAATAACAAAGCCATTATTACTCTCTCTCATCACTTTAAGACGCGCTTTTCCGTTTTGCGATAACGGGGGGTGGTACATCAGCACGCAAAAACTAGCGGTATCGCCTCGGCCGACCCTGCCTCGTAGCTGATGCAATTGTGCTAACCCCAGGCGCTCGGGGTTCTCTATAATAATTAAAGACGCATTAGGTACGTCAACTCCCACCTCAATAACCGTAGTCGCCACCAATAAATCTAAATGCCCTTCTTTAAACGCTTCCATGACGGCAGATTTTTCTTTTGCTTTCATCCGTCCATGCACTAAACCTACTTTTAGTTCAGGTAACTGATCCGTTAACGCACCTGCTGTAACTTCGGCCGCCTGGCACTGTAAAACTTCTGACTCTTCAACTAAGGTGCATACCCAATAAGCCTGTCGCCCCTCTATGCACGCTTTACGCACACGCTCAATAACATCCATTCGACGCACATCTGATAACACAACGGTTTCAATGGCTTGTCTGCCAGGGGGGAGTTCGTCAATTACGGAAGTATCGAGATCGGCATAAGCACTCATTGCCAGCGTACGGGGAATAGGGGTTGCGGTCATTATTAACTGGTGAGGTACAAAGCCGCTCTGCTCTCCCTTATCCTTAAGCGCCAGTCGCTGATGCACACCAAACCGGTGTTGTTCATCAATGATAGCCAAAGCCAATTGATGAAATTGTACCTCTTGCTGAAATAAAGCATGGGTCCCTATCACCACTGACGCATCACCAGACGCAATACGCGCCAAAGCCTCTTCTCGTTGCTTGCCTTTAGTTTTTCCCGACAACCAAGCCATCGAGATTCCCAAGGGAGCAAACCATTGTTGAAAGTTAATCCAGTGCTGTTCTGCAAGAATTTCTGTTGGTGCCATTAATGCAATTTGGCAATGATTATCCACCGCTTGCAATGCCGCTAAAGCCGCCACAATCGTTTTACCTGAACCTACATCGCCTTGCACCAGTCGTAGCATCGGAATAGGTTTTTGAACATCCGCTTTAATTTCATCAACCACACACTGCTGCGCGCCGGTTAATGAAAAAGGCAATGACTCTAATAATGCTTGATGCAGAGCCTCCCCTCCCGTCAAGGGAAGGGCTTTGTGGGATTGTACTGCCTGCCTTAATCTAAGTAAGCTGAAATGATGAGCTAACAGCTCTTCAAAAACGAGCCTTTGTTGATAAGGGTGTACTCCCTCAAGCAACAGTAATTGGTTGGCATCAACCGGCGGATGATGTAAATATCGAATGGCATCATTAATACTAGGAAACTGATAACGGAGCCTAACGCTATCAGGTATCCAATCACGAATTTCATATCGATCAAGCCATGATAAAGCTTGCTGACAGAGGCTTCGTATACGATTTTGCTGCACCCCTTCTGTTAGCGGATATACTGGTGTCAGCATCTCCTCAACTGGGTTTAATTCATCACCTGAAACCACTTTATATTCCGGGTGATATAACTCTAGACCTGCCCGACCTCTACGAACCTCTCCAAAACAGCGTAATCGTGTGCCTTCAGACATTTGTTGCTTTTGGGCTGCATTAAAATGAAAAAAACGTAATGACACAAAGCCATCACCGTCTCGTAGCGACACCTGCAAACTACGCCGACGCCCCATGACCACGTTACTATCAGTCACCTCGCCTTCAACAACACAATGATCCCCCACCCTTAAATTGATAAGAGGAACGATACGCGTGCGGTCTTGGTACCGATGCGGCAGGTGAAAAAGAAGGTCTTGTACAGAACAAATACCCAGTTTAGATAACGTTCCGGCCAAACTTGCACCCACACCTTTTAATGCGGTGACTGAAATGTCATCAAGCGTCGCCACTAACCACCCTGCACTGCCCTGCGGCCATCGATAAAATATCTATTGCTTTCGGTCTGGGGAAAGTTACTCTCCAAGCCAAACCAACCGTTCTATAAGGTGCTGGTGCAACAAAAGGCCTTGTTTCTAGCAGCTCATGGTTGAAATGTCCGACGGCTGCCGACAAGGGCAATACAGTAATGCCCAAACCTGAAACAACCATGTGGCGAATGGTCTCTAAGGAGCTCCCTTCTGTTATTAGTTTTGGGGCTGCCTCATTTTTTTGAGTCTGCGTTGATAGTCTTACCGCATTCATTAGCTCAGGGCTGCTCTCTAGTACTTGATCACGAAAACAGTTACCAGGGCCTAGTAGCAGTAAGTTGTCAGTAAGTAATTGCTCACTTCGTAATTCGTCATATTGAGTGAGCGGGTGACCTTTCGGTAAAAGTACCACAAAGGGCTCATCATACAGCGGTAGGCTAACCACCTCAGGCTCCTCAAATGGTAACGCTACAAGAATCGCATCTAACTCTGAACGCCTTAGTTTTTCACGCAATACCGAAGTGTAATTTTCTTCTATATAAAGGGGCATTGAGGGGGCCGCGCGATGAAGCTCCGGCATCAAATGAGGAAACAAATAAGGGCCAATGGTATAAATAGCGCCAACACGCAAAGGCGCTGCCAATTGATCCTTACCCTCTTGAGCAAGGTCTTTAATAACCCTCACCTGATCAAGTACTTTTTGTGACTGTAAAACTAGCTTCTGGCCCAGCTCAGTAACGGCAATATGCCCTTTGCTACGCTCAAACAAAGTAACACCTAACTCTTCTTCTAATTTTTTAACGGCCACACTCAATGTCGGCTGACTCACAAAGCACTTCTCAGCGGCTCGGCCAAAGTGCTTTTCTGATGCTAATGTGACAATATATCTAAGTTCTGTGAGTGTCATAATGTTCACCATATAGCTTCATAGAGTAAATAGTTAATGAAGAATAAATCCAGAAACTAACAAGTGCAATGGGGAATACCATAATGAGCCATAATATCCTGATAGTCGGCTGTGGTAGCATCGGTCTGAGGCTAGCGATGACCTTAAAAGATCAGCATCATGTTTACGGGCTCAAACGTAATACAGAGAACCTACCTACTGAGATTAACAGAATTTCCGCAGATGTTACTCACCCATCAAGCCTTGAAGGCAAACTACCAAAAAAACTGGATTATATTGTCTACTGCCTCACCGCAAACGAGTTTAATGATAAGACCTACCAAGAAATCTACGTCAACGGCTTAAAAAACCTAATTAATGAAGTAAATCACTCCAATTTATCACCTAGAAGACTATTTTTTGTTTCAAGTAGCAGTGTGTATCCTCAAGATGATGACCAATGGGTTGATGAAGAAAGCCCCGTTTCACCTACTCGTTTTTCTGGGCAGCGCTTATTAGAAGCCGAAAAAACGGCATTAAGCTGCACTTTCCCCGCAAGTAACATTCGATTCTCCGGGATTTATGGCGGCACCCGCACCCGACTACTTGATCAAGTAATAAGTGGAAAGGCGAATGATAATTCCCCTGCCTATACCAATAGAATTCATGAAGATGATTGCGTACTCGTACTAAAGCACTTGATTGAAACAGATATTAAAGGCGAACCATTAGATGATTGTTACTTAGCCAGCGATTCTGAACCCGTTCAAATGAAAGTACTGGTGGACTGGATTAGCGAGCAGATTAAAGAGACTATTAACTCAAAAGAAAAAAGTGAGCCTGTAAGTGCAAAGAAGAGAAGCGCTGGCAGTAAGCGTTGCAGTAATAAGCGTTTATTAGATAGTGGATATCAATTTAAATACCCTTCGTTTAAAGAAGGGTATAGTGAAATGATTAAACATTCAGGTCTTGAGGTTTAACCCACCACCATCACTGCATCCATTTCTACATCAGTGCCTTTTGGTAATGCCGCTACGCCAACAGCAGCTCTGGCAGGGTAAGGCTTTTTAAAATAAGTAGCCATAATGTCATTAACGATAGAAAAGTTATCCAAATCGGTCAGAAAAATATTTAGTTTCACAATATCCTCTAACTCTCCGCCAGCCGCTTGGCATACTGCTCGGAGGTTATCAAACACTTGACGAATGCGGGCCGATATATCACCTCCAACTAGCTCCATTGTTTCAGGAACTAGAGGGATCTGCCCTGATAAATAGACAGTTTGGCCTACTTTTACCGCTTGAGAATAAGTACCTATCGCTTGTGGTGCTTTATTTGTTTGAATAATCGTTTTATTGCCCATCAGCCTGCTCCCAGTTCTCAGTTTTGCGCGGTTGTTTTTGTTCTAACAATATTTATAACGGCTTTCATGTTGCGAATTCGACGCATAACCCTTGCAAGGTGCCTGCGCCCCTGAACATGAATAACCAAGCTAATCACACTCAACTGAGCGTTTTGCTCTTCTACATTTATTTTTTCAATATTCCCGTCAGCAACGGTCACTGCCGAAGCTAGCTCTGCAATAATGCCTCGCTGCCGTTCAAGTGCGACTTTGAGCTCTACTGAAAACTCATCCATAATATCCTTAGCCCAGTTAAGGTGAATCCAACGATTTTGAGTCCCGCCTATACTTTCGCCACGCCCTTTTGAGGTTAATTTGCTGCAGTTTTCAGCATGAATAACCATGCCATTACCCATATCCATCACACCAATAATAGGGTCTCCAGGAATAGGCTTGCAACAATGAGCGTAGCTAACTAGCAAGCCCTCTGTGCCTTTGATCATCATACTAGGTTCATTATCCGTATGATCATCCTCTAGCTCAGGCGTTTCTATTTCGGTCTCACTCACGGGGACAAGTTGCCGGGCTACAATATAAGACATTCGGCTACCTAAGCCTATTTCTTCCAGAAGGTCATCAAAACTACTTACTTTATTATGAGACACGACGAGCTTAATTTGCTCTTCAGGAATATCTGCCAGTGTCTTTTCAAAACTGTTAAGAGATTTTCTAAGTAACAAACGACCAAGCTCTGAAGACTCACTTTGTTTTTGCTGCTTAAGATAATGACGAATGCCGCTCTTAGCTTTACCACTTACTACAAAGTTAAGCCATGAAACACTTGGTTTAGCCCCAGGCGCTGTTATTACCTCAATAGTCTGCCCACTTGTCAGCTGTACACTTAATGGAGAAAGTACTTTATTAACCCTGCAGGCAACACAGGCATTTCCTATATCGGTATGTATTGCATAGGCAAAATCAATCGGTGTAGCGCCTGCTGGCAGCTCCAGGATTTTACCTTTTGGTGTAAATACATAAATTTCATCGGGGAAAAGGTCAATTTTCACATCCTCGATAAAGTCCATTGAGTCATCAGCCTGATCACGCATTTCCATCAGGCCTTTAACCCAGCGATCAACTCTGAGCTGGTGAGCCGCAGATGCATCAGTAGAGTCAGACTTATAAACCCAGTGCGCAGCAATACCGTTATTTGCCAACTCTTCCATTTCAGCAGTACGGATTTGTATTTCTATATTTACATGCATGCCAAACAAGGTGGTATGTAAAGACTGGTAGCCATTAGCCTTTGGCATTGATATGTAATCTTTAAAACGGCCAGGAAGTGGTTTGTATAGGCTGTGAACAGCGCCAAGGATTCGATAACAGCTATCTTCATTATCAGTCACAATTCTAAAGGCATAAACATCCATAATTTCATGAAATGATTTATGCTTATATTTCATTTTTTGGTAAATACTATTGAGATGTTTTTCTCGGCCTATAATAATGCCTTTGAGATCTCGATTATCTAACTTCTCTTCAAGCCGAGCCTGAATTTCACCAATAATTTCCTGGTGATTACCTCTAAGATTATCAACAGCCTTTTTTATATATTTTGCACGCATTGGGTACAAAGCGGCAAAACCAAGATCTTCTAACTCAACGCGTATACTGTTGATGCCCAGCCGGTTAGCAATTGGCGCATAAATATCAAGAGTTTCAGTGGCAATACGTCGGCGTTTTTCAGGATTCAAAGGACCAAGCGTACGCATATTATGGAGGCGATCAGCTAGTTTGACTAAAATGACTCTAATATCTTTGGCCATTGCCAAGGTCATTTTTCGGAAGTTTTCTGCCTGTGCTTCGGCTTTAGATTTAAACTCAATTTGGGTTAGCTTACTCACCCCATCAACCAACTCTGCAACCACATCACCAAACTGTGCAGCCAGCTCTTCTTTCGCTACATCAGTATCTTCAATGACATCATGGAGTAGTGCCGCCATTAATGTTTGCGGGTCCATGCGTAAACCCGCTAGGATGCGCGCAACAGCGAGTGGATGAATAATATAAGGTTCACCACTGCGACGAAACTGGCCTTCGTGTGCTTTTTCGGCACAAATATAAGCCTGCCGAACTAAATTAACGGCTTGATCATCCAGATACTCACTTAATCCATCAATAAAGGCATCAACACCTGGCACGCAATCTCCTACCATTTAGGCTCAAAAACTAGACACATATCAGAACTATATCTACTTGGAATCAATACATCCAGACAAAAAAACCCGAATGTCGAAACATTCGGGTTTTTAGGTATTACGAAGATCTTAAAGGCTGAAAAAAGGGGGGTTACTCGCCCTGATTATCTTCCAATATAGTCTTATCTACGAAGCCAGCAGCAATTTCTCTTAGAGCAACCACTGTTGGTTTATCATTTTCCCACTCAACGTGCGGCTCTTTTCCGCCCGTAGCAAGTTCACGCGCTCTTTTTGTAGAGACCATAATCAATTCAAATCGATTTTCTACATTTTCTAAACAATCTTCTACAGTCACTCGTGCCATCAGGAACCCCGATTAAAATACTAAAATTCAGCCGAACAGTTTACCTAAAGGTAGCACCTTATGACAAGAGGTCATTCAAAATATTGGTGATTTTTTGTTCTTGGGCGCTAATACGTAGTCGTTGCGATTTAAAAATGCTCTTCAAATCCTCCAATGCGGTATCAAACTGGTCATTAACGACAATATAGTCATATTCCACATAATGGCTGCTCTCGCTAGCCGCTTCTTTCATTCTTCCATCTATAATTTCAGCGGAATCTTGCCCTCTGCCATCAAGCCTTTCCTGCAAAGCCAGCTTACTCGGCGGAACAATAAAGATACTCTGCGCATCAGGCATAAGCCGCCTAACTTGCTGAGCACCCTGCCAATCAATTTCAAGAATAACATCACGCCCAGACTCAAGCGTATTGTTTACCCATGATTGAGACGTACCATAATAATTACCAAACACTTCAGCATGCTCTAAAAAATCGTTATGGCCGACCATATCTAAAAATTCATCTTTAGTGACAAAGTTATAGTTCACACCATTCTCTTCCCCCGGACGCATATCACGAGTGGTATGAGATACTGAAACCTGAATATCACTATCTAGCTTAGTTAAAGCCGTTACCAAGCTGGTTTTTCCTGCACCGGAGGGTGCAGAAATAATGTATAAAGTGCCTATAGCCTGAAAACTTGTTTCTGTCATTTTAACCTCATTATTCTACGTTCTGTACCTGCTCACGAATTTGCTCAATTAATACCTTAAGCTCCACGGCAGCCTTAGTTGTATCGGTAACAATAGATTTTGATGAAAGCGTATTCGCTTCTCGGTTAAGCTCTTGCATTAAAAAGTCTAAGCGTCGCCCAATTGCACCTTTTTTACTTAACACAGAGCGCACTTCTTTAACGTGTGCATCCAGTCGATCTAGCTCTTCATCTACATCAGATTTCTGGGCTAGCATGACCATTTCCTGCTCAATTCTTTCAGGGTCAAGGTCAATCTTTGCATCTTCAAAACGTGAAGCAAGGTTATCTCGCTGTTTCTGAAGAATTTCAGGCAATTTTTCTCTTACCTCTAATACAATGCTATTAATAGCGTTCAGCCTTTGCTCAAAGAGAGGCTCAAGTTGCTCACCTTCTCGTGCTCTTGCATCAACAAGGCTTTTAAGTGCAAGCTCAAATGATTCTAGCGCCTCTTTTTTTAAGGGTGCAGCATCTACTTCGGCTGTTTTCATAACACCAGGCCACTGAAGTAACTCTAAGGCGTTGAGATGGGCAGGGTTATCCAGAATTCGATTAACCTGATTAGCCGCTTGGTTAATATCTTTAACCAAGTCGATATTCAAATTAAAACCCTGTCCAACCTGCTCAACAGGCTGCCAGCGTAACGCGCACTCTACCTTTCCACGGTTGAGATGTTTTCTTAAACCCTCACGCAAGTTTGGCTCGATTTCTCTGAGATTTTCAGGGAGCTTGAAGTGAGGTTCTAAATAACGGTGATTAACCGATCTAATTTCCCAGGTCAAAGTACCCCAATCGCCCTGCGCGGCTTCTCGGGCAAAGGCTGTCATGCTTCGAATCATTAATGGCTCCCAAGACCACTCTAATTAGTGGCCGGTATTAGCTGATAGATTTAAATTACTTAATCACTTTGAGTTAATTCTACCCAGTTAAGCACCATAAACCTATCCCTTATTCCCCTAAGAAAAAGGCATATTCATTTAAGGTAGGCGCGCTTAATGAGCATAGGTGTTAAAATGCCGCCAATTTTATATCAACCACCCTTACAACTACGACATAGGATCGCAAGCATGAGACCCAGTGGACGCACACCAGAGCAAGCCAGAGACATTAAAATCACACGCAACTACACCAAGCATGCAGAAGGTTCAGTATTAATTGAGTTTGGCGATACAAAAGTCATCTGTACAGCGAGTATTGATGAGTCTATTCCTCGCTTCTTACGCGGTAAAGGCCAGGGCTGGGTTACCGCTGAATACGGCATGCTGCCAAGATCAACCGGTTCACGCATGTCTCGTGAAGCCGCTCGTGGAAAGCAAACAGGAAGAACCGTAGAGATTCAACGCCTTATTGCTCGATCACTACGTGCAGCCGTTGACCTTGAAGCGCTTGGTGAACGTCAAATATCTATTGACTGTGATGTCATTCAAGCGGACGGTGGCACTCGCACCGCGTCTATTACAGGTGCTTGTGTTGCATTAACCGACGCACTTCAAACCTTGGTTGATAACGGAAAACTAAAAGCGCTGCCACTCAAACAGATGATTGCGGCTATTTCTGTAGGCATATACGAAGGCCATCCAGTACTTGACCTAGATTACCCAGAAGATTCTGCGGCTGAAACCGACATGAATGTAGTAATGACAGATAAAGGTGGGTTTATTGAGGTTCAAGGAACAGCAGAAGGACAGTCATTTAACCAAGAAGAGTTTGACGCAATGCTAACACTTGCCAAGAAGGGCATTAATGAGTTGTTTGAGTTGCAGCAAGCCGCTTTGGCTCAGTAAGTAGTACACATAAAAAAGAGACCTGAAGGTCTCTTTTTTATTGCTTTCAATAAATTATATCTCTATGTCATAGTCCATAATAATGGGGGCATGATCAGAAAAGCGCTGAGCTTCATCAATATAACCATCAAGAATGGCATTGCGTAGGCCTGGCGTGGTAATTTGATAATCTGTTCGCCAACCTGCCTGCTTACGCCATCCTTTTGCCCACTCGGGCCACCAAGTAAACTGTTTCTTTTCTTTATTCACTTCTCTAAATGCATCAACATAATCTAGAGAGTCAAACACTTCATCAAACCAGGCTCGCTCATGAGGTAAAAAACCTGACACGTCCATTTTATGATACTTACTGCTCGCATCTGTCACTAAGTGAGCTGTTTGCATATTAGCGCAGAATATAAACTGACGTCGTTTACGTAACGTTTTGTGTAAATGCTCCATAAACGCATTCATAAAACTGTCTTTTTCTGGCTGCTTTTCTTCATTACCCAAAGCGCAAGGCGCTAACATGGCGGCCACACTAACGTTTTCAAAGTCTGCCTGTATAAAACGACCCTGCCGGTCTGCAGGCTCATATGCGAACCCGTACATAATCGCTTTCGGAAAGTGGCGGGTGTATATGCCTACACCACCGTCCTCTACATTTTCAGCATCAATAAAGTAAGCTTCATAGCCTTCAGGGCGATAGAGTTCCTCATCAAACTCATAACTACGCGCCAACAGGTCTTGAACACATACAACATCGGCATCCAAATCTTTCATCCATTCGAAAAATCCATTTTCAGCTGCTTGCTTCAAGCCGTTTACACTAATCGATACTACTCGCATAGATGCCCCTTTATTCATTTGGGTGTATGATACCTGTTTCACATTTTCGGAAAAAGATCTGATTGAGTGATTTGGTCTATAATCACGTATTTTCTACAAAATTTAACAAAGAGCCCTCTATATGCACGACTATCAGCGCGATTTTATTGAGTTTGCCATTCAACAAAATGTTTTAAAGTTCGGTGAGTTCACTCTGAAGTCAGGACGAACCAGTCCTTATTTCTTTAACGCAGGTCTTTTTAATTCAGGGAAAGCCTTGGCTCAGCTAGGTAAATTCTACGCCGCAGCTCTTAAAGAAAGTGGCATTAGCTATGACGTTTTATTTGGCCCAGCCTACAAAGGCATCCCCCTTGCCGCAGCCACGGCTATTTCACTGGCTGATCAGCATAGTATAGACACTCCTTACGCATTCAATCGTAAAGAAGCAAAAAAACATGGCGAAGGGGGCTCTATTGTCGGTGCAGAGCTGGCAGGAAAGATAATGATTATTGATGACGTTATAACCGCAGGCACAGCAATTAGAGAAGTGATAGATATAATTCGCCAAGAAGGCGCTGAACCCGCAGGTGTGTTAATCGCCCTAAACCGTCAAGAAAAAGGTAAAGGTGAACTTTCTGCTATACAAGAAGTAGAAAGAGACTACGGCATTCCGGTTGCTAGCATTGTTGATTTAAACCAAGTGCTTGAGTACTTAAAAGAAGATCCTGAAATGGCAGTGTATGCCGAGAGCGTAGCGGCTTATCGAGAAAAATACGGCGTAGCATAAATGTAGGGTGCGCCGTGCGCACAGGATGATACTCGGACGGTGCGCACGGCGCACCCTACGGTGAAATATTCTTAAACAAGCCCGTCCACAATTAACGATACACCCACTGCAATTGTCACAAATTCAAAGCTTCGTTTAACTAGTTTATTACCTTTGGCTATGGATAAATTTGCGCCAAAATACCCGCCTAGTAATGCACCTACCAGTAATGCGGGTATCCACTCCCACTTCACATCTGTTTGCAGCGCTAAAGTAACGGCACCAAAACCATTCCAAAATAACCCCACTAATATCAAGGTATATGTGACAGCTCGTTGATAGTCGAAGCCAAACCATACAACCAACCATATCGTCACAAACAGCCCCGTCCCTGACGTAATTGAGCCATTTAAAAAGCCGATAAAAAACAAACCAGCCCCGCCAACAACCCAACCTAATAATGTTCGGTTTTTGTGGTTAGATTCCATACCCAATGCAGGAGATCGCCATGAATAAATACCAAGCCCCGTGGTAAAAACCCCCAATACTAAGCGAGCAATAGCATCAGGCACCGCTAAAATAACAAGCGCACCTAAAACAACACCCGGCAAGCCAGTCATTAATATGAACAAAGAAAACCGGAGATCAATGCCTTTTTCTCGAATATGCCTAAATGTAGCGCCTACACCCAATGCTACACTAGCAATTTTATGAGTCGCCAAAGCAGTGCCGAATGCAAGACCAAGAAACAATAATGCAGGCAGTTGCAGTAAGCCGGCCCCACCTCCCGCTAGCGCACTCAAGCCATTCGCAAACAATGAAATAACAAATAAAACAAACTGCTCTAAAACTATATCCATGGGCTACTTACGCGTAATTAACAATAAAAATTTAACAAGCGGTTCGACATACTTGCCAATTATTTTTTTCTAAAGCCGAGCAATGTAGTGCTATACTTCCATTAAAGTTGTGCACACTACCTTTAAGCGTTGAGACCATTTTCTGAAATGAGTAATTTTAAACAAATCACATTATTGCTTACCTTTATTCTGGCCGCATCCTATATTTCTAATGCCTATGCTGGCAACCTTTACCGTTATAAAGATGAAAATGGCGTAACTGTATTAGGCCTTAATATCCCTCCCCACCTTGTAGGTAATGGGTACGAGATACTCAGTAGCTCCGGACGGCTTATCGAATCAGTAGCCCCCGCACTCACCGCAGAGCAAATAGCAGATAGAGACAACAAAGAAGCCGAACAAGTCAGGCAAGCTATGGCTGTCAAAAAACAAAAAGAAGAAGATCTCGCCCTGCTGAAATTATACAGCCACCCTAATGATGCCGTTAGGGTTTTAAAGAGAAAACTGCAAGATATTGACGATTATATCTCCCTAAAAAATGGCAATATCAGCGTCGTAAAAGGACAGCTTTCACAAGAAGAAACCAAAGCCGCCAACCGTGAACGTACAGGCAAAAAAGTACCTGACAGTACTTTAAATAAGATCAGCCAACAAAAGAACAAAATCATAGAGATAGAACAGGATATTTCAGTTAAACGTGCTGAAATCCCCGTAATAAGCAAAGAGTTTGATAAAATCATCACTCGCCTTGAGTCTATTACAAAGAAAAAAGCTAAAGACTACCCCTTTGAAGAGAAAGTACCTAAAGAAACATCCCTTCAAACTTCAGACATAAAAAAAGAGAAGCAATAGCCTCTCTTTTTTATATTGAGCTTCCTGATTTTATCTACATCCTTGCAGAAATCATCAAGACACCTCCACTAATTAAGCAGTAGCTTCTGCTTTCTTAGCAGGTGCTTTCTTAGCTGCTGGCTTTCTTTTAACAGGTGCTTTCTTAGCTACAACTTCTTCAGCTGCATCTTCAACCGCTTCTTCTACTTTCTCTACCTTGTTTACAAGGTCAGAAACATATTCGTTTACACGTGCATTGAAAGTACGGATTGACTCGTAAACACCGCCCATTGCATCGTCATGTAACTTCTGAACAGTTTTGATGCTGTAGCTTTTTGCTTCAGTTTCTACTTTTTCAGCATAACCAAAAGACTTTTCTGCAATCGCTTTATGCTGCTCTTCAACTGTAGCGATACCTTTTTCAACGACGTCTTGAACTTGTGTTTGAAATGATTGTAGCTTGCCCATAATAGTTCTCCAGTATATAAAAACATTCTAAGGGCTCGAAGTCCCTCTCTTCTAGATTCATCATCTACACTACCTCTAAAAATTAGAATATTCATACTAAAGAGCTAAAATAATCAAATCCCCCAAAAAAAGCACGCTCTATAATCAGACAACAAACCAACAACAGAAGACATTAGATTTTTTCTCCCGTTATTTGAACTGTGTTATTATTCCCCTTTTATCGCCCAGTCTTTTATAGGTAAATTTGCAATGCTCAGCCCTAAACCCGCCATACAAGCCCCCGAATTACTTGCTCCAGCAGGCACACTAAAAAACATGAAGTATGCCTTCGCTTATGGTGCTGATGCAGTTTATGCGGGCCAGCCTCGCTATAGTTTACGGGTAAGAGAGAATGAGTTTAATCTTGAAAAACTTGAACTGGGTATTCAGCTAGCTCACGAATTAGGAAAAAAGTTCTATGTTGTGAGCAATATTGCACCTCACAACAGCAAAATAGAAACCTATCTAAAAGACATTGAACCCGTTATAGCCATGAAACCAGACGCGATCATCATGTCTGACCCAGGGTTGATTATGATGGTTCAGGATAAATGGCCAGACCAAACCATCCACCTTTCAGTACAAGCTAATGCAGTGAATTATGCCGCCGTTAAGTTTTGGCAACGACAAGGTATTGAGCGGGTTATACTTTCTCGAGAGTTATCGCTTGATGAGATAGCTGAAATTAAAGAAAAGTGCCCAGAGATGGAGCTGGAAGTTTTTGTTCATGGTGCACTTTGCATGGCTTATTCTGGCCGCTGCTTGCTTTCAGGTTATATCAACAAGCGTGACCCAAACCAAGGCACTTGTACAAATTCATGCCGCTGGAAATACCAAGCTCACGAAGCAAAAGAGGATGAAGCGGGGAATGTTATTCCCGTCGCTCAAGTGCCTGTTGAAGAATGGTCACCTGAATCAGAGCCCACAGAGCAGCAAGCACAACAAGAACCCACACTTGGCGAAGGCACAACGACTGACCAAGTATTCTTACTTCAGGAGCCTGGTCGGCCAGATGAGCTGATGCCTGCTTATGAAGATGAGCACGGCACCTATATTATGAACTCGAAAGACCTTCGGGCAGTACAGCATGTACAACGCCTCACAGAGATGGGCGTTCACTCATTGAAAATTGAAGGGCGAACAAAGTCTTATTATTACGTTGCCCGTACCACGCAAGTTTATCGCCAGGCCATTGATGACGCAGCTGCAGGTAAAGCATTCAACATGGACCTAATGGATGATCTTGAGAAACTGGCACAACGTGGATATACAGAAGGATTTTATCGTCGCCATGTTCATGATGAATACCAAAACTACGAACAAGGCAACTCAGTTTCTCAGAAACAAATTTTTGTGGCTGAGATCACTGAGGTTAATAGAGAAGAGGGTGTAATGACTCTTGAGGTGAAAAATAAGATCTCAGTGGGTGATTCAATTGAATTAATGGCCCCCGGCGGCAACATAACCTTCAATTTATCCTCTATGGTCAATCGCTGGGGTAAGGATGTGGATGTTGCACCAGGGTCTGGGCACATTATGACGATTCCCATTCCAGAAGGCGCACCGACCGACCTAGAATACGCGCTACTAATGCGAAACCTGTAAAAACACATCCGTAGCCGTGGTGCAGTGCAACGGAATCAATGAGTTAACTACGCTTAACAAATCCCAAGTTCAAAATAATTCGTTTTAACTCATCGGGGTTTTTAGTTTGGTCTCCCTGAGTCGAAGCCTGCTGATACCCCGGCAGGTGACGACTTTCAAGTCGTGATAACCAAAACCTTAGCGCAGCCAGGTGCAAAAAGTGCGGCCACAAAGTTAATTCACTCTTATCCCAAACCCTGACCGATTGATAACCTTCAATTAATGCGCTTAGTTTCAATTCATCGTAACAACCATCATCATTACTTGCCCAGTCATTAGCAATAACCGCTAGGTCAAATAATAAGTTCTCATTACAAGCATGGAAGAAGTCAATCACGCCGCTTATTTCGTCACCATCAAAGAGTACATTATCTTTAAATAAGTCGGCATGAATCAATCCTGTAGGGCATTGCTCTAATTCCGGCAACAGTGCCTGATAGTGATCGATAGATTGAGTAACAAGATTTAACTCCGCAACAGACAACACCTGAGATAACCGATTCTCAATATCTCTCATCCACTCTACGTTTCGGGGTGTTTTACGGGTTTGAGGGCAAGAGGCTAGTGATAGGTGCATTTCTGCAACAAAGCACCCTACTCGTTTGCAATGAATAGCTTCAGGGTCATCTAAAGAGTGCCCACTAAAGCGTGGAACAATAATAGCGGGCTTATTATTTAGCTTGTGATACAAACATTTGTCTTTTAAAGGATAAGGCGCGGGAACTGAAAAACCCCTCTTCTCAAGCCAGCTCATCACTTCAAGAAAAAAAGGCAACTGCTGTTCCGATAAATTCTCGAACAGCGTCAATACCCACTGTTTATTTTCAACAGAGTTCAAATGCGCTGCTTTGAGGGTAACAAAGAAGTTACTATTCTCTATTCCCTCACCAATTTCAGCATAATCAACTAAACAGCCTAAATCATATAGAGAAAGAAAGTCGTTCAGCTCATATTTTGATACCGGGGTATAAACAGCCATAGCTAGCGCTCACTTACCAGCGAAATATCACCCAACTAGGAACCAGTAACTGTGACTTATCTTCTTGAATCCAACCGCCACCGTCATCAGGCACCAAGTAATATTCTGGCCCCATATTAGGCACCACTTTAATTTCTTTGAGGATGCCATTTACCCGGTATTCATAAAACGTTTTACTTTCTCCCTGGCGAATGGTGATCTTTGGCTCGTTAGGATCTGAGCTTTCTGGCGGTGCGCCAAGCGCGGTAGTTGCAATCATTGAACCCATTAAGAGCTGAAAAGCAAAAAACAGGGTGAATATCAGTTTCTTCATTGGTAACCTACACGTTATCTAGTTATTCCTTAATTCATCATTAGACACCTGAATACACTCATGAGTAAAGCGGAAATCAACAAACCCGTCCTATTGGTCGACGGTTCATCTTACCTGTTTCGTGCATTTCACGGACTTCCTCCTTTAATTACATCAAAAGGACAACCCACTGGCGCCATAAAAGGCGTTATAAGTATGATCAGGAGACTTCAGGCAGATTACCCAGGCTCAAAAGTGATCATCATCTTTGATGCTAAAGGCAAAAACTTCCGTCATGACCTCTACGAGCAATATAAAGCGAACAGGCCCCCTATGCCTGACGACCTAAGAGGGCAAATTGCACCCATACATGAGATTATCCGTGCGATGGGCCTGCCTCTTATTATCATCCCTGATGTAGAAGCAGACGATGTAATAGGGACACTTGCCACACAAGCCACTAACAAAGGCGTGGATACAATCATATCAACCGGTGATAAAGACATGGCTCAACTGGTGACACAGCATGTCACCTTGATGAACACCATGACCAACACCTTTATGGATGAAGCGGGCGTTAAGGAAAAATTTGGTGTTACACCGGATCAGATTATCGATTACCTTGCTTTGGTCGGTGATAGTGTTGATAACATCCCCGGAGTACCAAAGTGCGGTCCAAAAACAGCCGTAAAATGGTTAGACCAATATAAAACACTTGATGCGGTGATGGAAAATGCAGATCAAGTAAAAGGTAAAGTCGGCGAATATCTTCGAAATAGCATTGAATTTCTTCCATTATCATACAAACTCGCAACAATTCACATCGACGTAGCACTTGAACAAAGCATCGATCAAATAGAACACTCTGACGTTGATAATGAAAAGCTTATCGAGCTATTTAATGAATATGAATTCAAAAGCTGGGTTAACCAACTACAGAAACAGCCATCTTCAAAAGCGGAACCTGAAGAGCCTGCGAAACAGCCGGCAGTAGATACAGCATACGAAACTGTACTCACGCAATCATCATTCGACGAATGGTTAGTGAAGTTGTCTGCATCAGAGCTCTTTGCCTTTGATACTGAAACCACTAGCTTAAATTATATGGAAGCACAGATAGTGGGTGTTTCTTTTAGCGTAAAGCCAGATGAAGCCGCTTATGTTCCGCTAGCGCATGATTATATGGGCGCACCCGAGCAACTTGATAGAAATAAAGTACTTGGAGCGCTTAAACCGCTTTTAGAAGATGAGCAAAAGAAAAAAGTTGGTCAAAACCTGAAATATGACCGCAATGTACTGGCGAACTATAACATTAGCCTTCAAGGCATTGCTGAAGACACCATGCTAGCCTCTTATGTGGTTGACTCAGTAGGTACTCGCCATGATATGGATAGCCTTGCGAAAAAATACCTTGATCATGACACTATTCATTTTGAAGACATTGCAGGCAAAGGTGTTAAACAACTTAAATTTAATGAAATAGAATTAGACAAGGCTGCGCCTTATGCGGCAGAAGATGCAGACATCACCCTTAAGCTTCATCATGCTTTAGCTGACAAATTAAATGAAACGCCTTCGCTTCAATCTGTCTATCGAGAAATCGAACTTCCCTTAGTGCCCATTCTTTCTGATATTGAACGTGATGGTGCGTTGGTTGACGCTCATTTATTGGGCCTGCAAAGCAAAGAGCTTGAAGGAAGGCTGATTGAACTTGAACGAGAAGCCTTTGACCTAGCTGGGGAAGAGTTTAATTTAGGCTCACCCAAACAGCTACAAGTCATATTTTTCGAAAAGCTTGAGTTGCCGGTTATTAAAAAAACCCCTAAAGGTGCCCCCTCAACGGCTGAACCTGTATTGCAAGAGCTCGCTTTAGACTATCCACTGCCTAAAGTTATTTTAGAATACCGCAGCCTGAGCAAGCTTAAATCGACCTATACAGACAAATTGCCGCTTCAGATTAATCCATCCACAGGCCGTATTCATACCTCATACCATCAAGCCGTCACCGCAACAGGCAGACTTTCTTCTTCTGATCCAAATTTGCAAAACATCCCGATTAGAAGCAAAGAAGGTCGCCGTATTCGTCAGGCATTTATCGCACCTAAAGGCTATAAACTCGTCGCGGCGGATTACTCTCAAGTAGAGCTACGCATTATGGCGCATTTATCTCAAGACAAAGGTCTGCTCAATGCCTTTTCTCATGGGGTTGATGTACATAAAGCCACGGCTGCAGAAGTGTTTGGTGTAGACGTTGAAGATGTCACGCAAGATCAACGAAGAAGTGCTAAAGCCATCAACTTTGGTCTTATTTATGGCATGTCTGCCTTTGGCCTAGGTAAACAACTCAAAGTCGACAGAAAAACAGCACAAAGCTATATAGACCGTTACTTCGAACGCTACCCCGGTGTACTGGATTATATGGATCGTATTCGAGCCCAAGCACATGATGATGGCTACGTTGAAACACTCTTTGGTAGAAGACTCTATTTACCCGAGATTAATGCGCGTAACAAAATGCGCCAACAAGCCGCAGAACGAACCGCAATCAACGGCCCAATGCAAGGTACGGCCGCAGACATTATTAAAAAAGCGATGATTAATGTTTCTAGCTGGCTAAAAGAAAGCGCACTCGACGCCCGAGTCATCATGCAAGTGCACGATGAATTGATTCTTGAAGTTAAAGAAGATCAGGTTGATGAAGTGAAGCAAGGTTTGATCGATAAAATGGAAAATGCAGCCAATCTGGATGTGCCATTATTAGTAGAAGCAGGCTTTGGTGATAACTGGGATGAAGCACACTAAACAACCATATCTAAAACCGTAGCCGTGATGCAGCGCAGCGGAATCAAGGAGATAATAGTACATTGCCTATTATGCTAATAGCCCCCTTGATTCCGTTTTACTCCATCACGGCTACAGGTAGTCTATTCTCCTTAAAAAGATGCCGCATCAATCTAGCAAAACGACATTTCCAAAGAATAACTGCTTGACTCATGCCGCACCTATCCAAAAGCAATAGTGTTTCATTTTAACCTCGTGATAGAATCCCGCCGATTTTTCCAACAACACAAAGGTTAAAGGATGAACAACACTTCTATCGGTTTGTTAGCATTTTCTTTATTGGCGACCCCTGCATTTGCAGAATCTCAGACAGAAACACCAGTAGAGCATCAAACAATTAATTCAGAAGACGCTACTAATCTAACAGATTCTACGAGGCAAAATAGCACTAAATTATATGTCGGTTTAGATGTTTTTAAAGGCGAGTCTAGTGCAGAAGGAACAATAAAGAGCTCTTATTTTGGAGGCACTGTTGCTGAACTTGATGAGGACTTCGACCAAGATGGTTTCAGGGTTAAGCTTGGTGCTGAATTAGAAAATAACTGGCGCCTTCAAGGGTATTTTAAAAACGAAGATTTTGACTTATTTGATGAGAGTGTCTACGGCCTAGGGTTTGACCTGATAAAAGCATTTCAAGCTTCAGATAAATTCCACCCATTTATCCAAGCAGGCATTGGGTATGATTGGACAAAACTACCAAAAGATTCAAGCTTTGAATTTACAGAAGACAGTTTGGGTGCAGTAAACTTCAAACTTGGACTAGGTGCAGCCTATAAAATAACCAACACAATTGAAGTGTTAGGCGGCCTAGACTGGCAATATAGAACATGGCAAGACATTGAACTAGTTGGCTTCTATGAGAAATTAACTATTGATCAAGAAGATACATCCAAGAGTCTATACCTTGGTCTAAACATTTTCTTCTAAAAAAACACGTAGTCGTGATGAAGTACACTCGGCCAAGGGAATAATTCCTTGATTCCGTTTTACTGCATCACGGCTACGTTTAATAGAATTCATAATTACAAATCATCACTGATAGACAAACCATCCAACGAGGCAGAAAGCTTGTCTCCACCTGTAGAGCCCGATCCCAATTTAATCAATAGCCTCAGATCATTTTCAGAGTCAGCATGACGTAGGGCATCTTCATAGGTTATCTCACCTTCGGAATAAAGATCATAAAGCGCCTGATCGAAGGTCTGCATTCCTATATCACGAGACTTAGTCATTAATTCCTTCAGCTTATGTACTTCTGCCTTACGAATCATGTCTGAACAAAGTGGTGTATTGATTAACACTTCTATAACCGCCCGCCGCCCCTTTCCATCGGGAGTAGGGATCAATTGCTGAGCGACGATCGCCTTGAGATTTAACGACAAGTCCATCCATATTTGATTATGGTGCTCAGGAGGGAAGAAGTTAATAATACGGTCCAAGGCTTGGTTTGAGTTATTGGCATGAAGAGTAGCCAAACAAAGATGGCCTGTTTCCGCGAAGGTAACCGCATAATCCATGGTGTCTTTAGATCGAATCTCACCAATCATAATAACATCAGGTGCTTGTCGCAGAGTATTTTTTAACGCTATATCAAAGCTCTCAGTATCTATACCCACTTCTCGCTGAGTTACAATGCAACCCTGATGTTGATGAATATATTCAATAGGATCTTCAATGGAAATAATATGCCCATGACTGTTGCGGTTACGATGCCCTATCATTGATGCTAAAGAGGTAGACTTACCGGTACCCGTCGCCCCAACAAAAATGATTAAGCCACGTTTGGTCATTGACAGCGTTTTAATAATTTCGGGGAGTTGCAGGTCATCAACTTTCGGAATATTCGTTTCAATGCGACGCAAGACCATGCCACATAAATTACGCTGATAAAATGCACTCACACGAAAGCGACCAATACCTCGCGCACTAATCGCAAAGTTACACTCATGACTCTCAGAAAATTCTTCTTTTTGCTTATCACTCATAGTGCTAAACACGATTTCCCTTGTTTGCTCAGGAGTCAGTGAAGCTTTAGTGACAGGCACAATTTTGCCATGAATTTTAATACTAGGTGCAACACCTGCCGTGATAAAAAGGTCTGAACCGCCTTTTTCTACCATCACTTTTAATAACTTATCGAAGTCCATCTCCCCTCCCCCTTTTTAGAAATTCTCTGGCATTTTAGCTTTTTCACGAGCGCCTTCGCGTGTAATAAGGCCTTTCTGTAGCATATTAGCTAAGCACTGATCCAGTGTTTGCATTCCTAATTGAGCCCCTGTTTGAATGGCCGAATACATTTGAGCAACCTTGTCTTCACGAATCAGGTTTCGAATCGCCGGTGTACCAATCATGATTTCATGCGCAGCAACTCGCCCACCACCCACTTTTTTCAGCAGGGTTTGAGAAACAACCGACTGAAGTGATTCTGACAACATCGAACGAACCATAGCCTTCTCGTTAGCCGGGAATACATCAACAACACGGTCAATGGTTTTAGCGGCTGAGGTGGTGTGCAATGTACCAAACACCAAGTGGCCGGTTTCTGCGGCGGTTAACGCTAGTCGTATGGTTTCAAGATCTCGAAGCTCACCAACCAATATAATATCAGGATCTTCACGAAGCGCTGAACGAAGCGCTTCGTTAAAGCCTAAGGTATCTCGGTGAACCTCTCGCTGGTTAACCAAACATTTTTTACTTTCGTGAACAAATTCTATTGGGTCTTCAATGGTAAGAATATGGTCATAGCGATTGTCGTTTATATAATCGATCATCGCAGCCAAAGTAGTCGACTTACCTGAACCTGTCGGCCCGGTAACCAGTACCAAACCACGAGGCACGGCGGCAACGTCTTTAAATACCTGCCCCATCCCCAAATCTTCCATCGTTAGTACTTTTGATGGAATAGTACGAAATACAGCGCCTGCACCACGATTTTGGTTAAATGAATTAACACGAAAACGAGCCACACCCGGCACTTCGAACGAGAAATCCGTTTCCAGAAACTCTTCAAAATCCTTTCGTTGCTTATCGTTCATGATGTCATAGATTAACGCATGAACTTCTTTGTGCTCCATAGGAGGCAAGTTGATACGGCGAACATCGCCATCAACACGAATCATGGGTGGCAAACCAGCCGAAAGGTGTAAATCTGATGCGCCTTGTTTTGCAGAAAATGCTAATAATTCAGTAATATCCATGTCTGTCCTCGATGGATTTGTCTTTATTGTTTATCTTAATTAAAAGTATTGTATTGAGTATAAAGCGGTTATTTGCTCAAATGGCTAAAAATACATTAACTATTTTCACTCTATCTCATTGAATAACATAATGAACAGCATAGCAGACAACATCAAAAACGTAAGTCAGCGAATACAAAAAGCAACAAAATTTGCTTCACGGGATAAAAAAAGTGTTCAATTACTGGCAGTTAGTAAAACCCGAAGCGTAGATGAGCTCAAAAGCTGCATTCAATCAGGGCTCACACATTTTGGTGAGAACTACCTACAAGAAGCGCTGGTTAAGATTGAAGCTTTAACAGAGCAGCCCTTAACATGGCATTTTATTGGCCCTATTCAGTCCAATAAAACCCGAGCGATTGCTGAGCATTTTAGCTGGGTTCATAGTGTTGACCGTCTTAAAATAGCGCAACGGCTCAATGAACAGCGCCCAAAAAACTTAGGGCCGCTAAATATTTGCATTCAAGTCAATATTAACGATGAAGAATCGAAGTCCGGCATCCCTTTAAATGAACTTGATGCCTTGTGTAAAACAATTTCGACACTATCTAATATTAAACTAAGGGGCCTTATGACCATTCCCGCCTCATCACAAGATGATGAGGCTTTAAGAGCCAGTTTTAGATCAATGAATACGGCCTTTAAAGAACTTCAACTTCAATATCCCAGTATCGACACTCTTTCAATGGGAATGTCTGGAGATATAGAAGCGGCAATTGAAGAAGGCTCAACTATGGTACGTGTAGGCACAGCGCTCTTTGGCGCTAGAAAAAAGAAGTAAATCTAATACTGTAGGGTGCGCCGTGCGCACCAAAAAAAAACTTAAACAAAAACGGTGCGCATGGCACACCCTACAATGTAGGTGTTCCATGAGAATAGAAAAACACTTGGAGATTATGGGTGAATACAAAACCTCGGATTACTTTTATCGGTGCTGGGAATATGTCAGGCAGCATCATTGGCGGACTGGTTAATACCGGTTACCCTGCATCACAGATTACAGCAAGCGCACCGACCAGGGTCAACCTGGGGGAACTAGCGTCTCAATATAAAATTAACATCAGCACAGATAATCATCAATCGGCCGCCGAGGCAGACATATTGGTTCTCGGCGTAAAACCACAGATACTTCAAGCTGTATGTATGGATCTTGCCTCCGTTTTGGCAGATAAAACACCACTCGTTATTACCATCGCAGCAGGCATTGAAACAACACATATTCAAGAGTGGCTGGGTAAAAAATTGCCTATTATTCGCTGTATGCCCAACACTCCGGCCCTTGTTGCCCAAGGAGCCTCTGGTTTATTTGCAAGTGATCTAGTGAGCAAAGAACAACGACAGCAAGCTGATGAAATTTTCTCTGCCGTGGGCATTACAGAATGGATTGAGAGTGAAGATCAAATGCACGCAATCACTGCGCTATCAGGCAGCGGTCCAGCTTATTTTTTCTTAATTATGGAGGCACTAGAAGATGCTGCGGTAAAAGCAGGCATACCTAGAGAAAATGCACGTAAGTTAAGTATTCAAACAGCTTTAGGCGCCGCAGAAATGGCCAAACAAAGTGATATTGAACCGGCTCAATTAAAACGTAATGTCATGTCACCAGGAGGCACCACTGAAAAGGCTGTTCAAAGCTTTGAAGACGGTGGAATACGTGGCCTTTTTGACACAGCAGTTTATGCCGCAGCCCAACGATCAAAAGAACTGGCAGAAATGCTGGGTGGTAAAAATATTTCTAATTCAACAATCAACAAGGGATCAAAATAATGGAATCTCTACTTCCTGAAATAGGCCTTATGTTTATAAACCTGTTTTTTGGGCTTTATTTATTGCTTATTCTATTACGTTTTCTTTTTCAGTTGGTGCGTGCCGACTTCTACAACCCTATATCCCAATTTATACTTAAGGCAACCAACCCCTTACTTATTCCTATTAGACGAGCAATACCTAGCATTAAGGGTATAGATCTTCCAAGCCTCATTCTAGCAATGTTGGTACAAATTCTCGGCGTAGTTTTGGTTCTTTTAATCCTAGGCGCAGGCCTTGACCCGATTAGTATTGTTATATGGTCTGCACTGTTATTAATAGGTCTAGTGTTACAGATTTATTTTTTCAGCCTTATAATTATGGTTATTTCCAGCTGGGTTGCCCCTCAGAGTCATAACCCTGCACTCGCGCTAATACATCAGTTATTAGAGCCTGTGACTAAGCCTATCAGAAATATTCTTCCTGATATGGGGGGGATCGACCTTTCGCCAATATTGATTTTTTTCATCATAACCGTGCTGAAGAAAGTAGTTCTCGTTTACATTCCTCCCGCTCTAACTATGTTTGTGTAAAGAAACTCGTCATTCTGTGGCTTAGCCACAGAATGACGACCATCCGGCCATAAACCCGAATAGATTTCACAAAAAGACCTGAAATAACAACTTATTACATAAAATAACCTATTCTAAACTTGGTACAACAACTCACTCTATCCATTTGAATTAACTAATATTTTGTTACTCTCACGCCCCCTAAATCGCTATTAAAAAATAAATAGCCCCACCAGAATACAAGACTAAAACAAAAACTCTTTCTATAATCAGTAGATAGAAATAATCAGCTTAAAATTTGATCAAACTTTTTCACTTTCGGGGACTCTAACATGAGCTCAGGTAGCCTTTCACGCCAGGTAGAAGCCTATTATGGCTGGAAGAAAAATTTAATCCGTGAATTAGCCAGATACGAAGATTGGCTTCAGAGTAATGATCTCTATTCAGATGACATCGCTAGCCGCTTAAAGCGGGGGATGACACTTCTTAAAGAAGACGAACTCACTCTGGCTTTTGTTGGCGAGTACTCCCGTGGAAAAACAGAGCTGATTAACTCTCTATTCTTTTCAGAGTTTGGCCAAAGAATGCTGCCGTCTCAGGCCGGGCGTACAACCATGTGCCCAACAGAGCTATTCTACGATCAAAAAAGTGGCAAAAACTACCTTAAGCTACTCCCTATAGAAACACGTAAAGAGGATGCCACCCTCGCTCAGCTTTCCAAGCAAGTAGAAAAGTGGACCACTATTGAGCTAGATACTTCGTCACCAGACGCAATGAAACTCAGCCTAGATGAAGTAGCTAAAACACATCTCGTGAGCATTGAAGAGGCTAAAGACTTGGGTTTTCATGAAACCATGCTTGATCATGACCCCGCAAACAAAGACCAGGTCATTATTCCTGCGTGGCGCCACGCTAAAATCAGTCTTGATAACCCTCTATTAAAAAGAGGATTACGAATTCTAGATACTCCAGGGCTAAATGCATTGGGATCTGAGCCAGAACTCACCATTAGCATGATTCCTAATGCCCATGCGGTTATATTTTTACTCAGTGCTGATACCGGTGTTACCGCCAGTGATTTAACCATTTGGAAAGATTACATAGCCACCGCTGACTCAGACCATAGAGCCGGCCGCTTTGCTGTACTTAATAAAATCGACGTGCTTTGGGATGACCTTCAGGGCGAAGAGTACGTAGAGCAGTCAATCCAAAAAGTTCGCCAGTATACGGCTGACCACTTGGATATGGATGTTAAAGACGTACTGCCATTATCAGCCAAGCAAGCATTAATCGGTAAAATTAAAGGCGACCATGCCCTTTATGAAAAAAGCGCACTGCCCGAGCTAGAAAATTTAATCAGCAATAGAATTCTCGCAGGTAAAGAACAACTCATCACCAAAACATTGCTTAATGATATTTTAGGCATGCTGCAAAACAGCCAAGCGATTCTATCATCTCGCATGCATTCACTGACTGACCAGCTAGATGAATGTAAAGACAAGGGTGTAAGCAAAGATTTAATTAAAAACCTGACCGATAAAACCCAGGCAGACTATGACTTTTACTATAAAAAGCTCATTACACTGCGCTCTAGCAGACGCCTGATGAAATCACAGGGGAAAATATTAACCAATTTAATTTCTGAAGAGCGACTTGAAGAACAAATTAGTCAAACCCGTGAAAAAATGAAGGATAGCTGGACCACCATAGGCATGAACAGAGAAATGGGTAAGCTCTTCGACTTTATTGACCATGAACTCAATAATCTAGCTAGTGAAGGTCGGCTTGCAGAAAAAATGGTGCATTCAATTTATAAGCGTTATACCGAAGACACCCGCGCCAAACACCTTCACCCTAAACCATTTGCAACAGCCAAGCATGTTCGGGCACTCAGATCGCTAAAAAATAAAGCAACACATTTCCGTCGAGACCCAAGAAACATCATGACAGAGCAAACCCTGCTCGTTAAGCGCTTCTTCGATACTTTAGTTGGGGAGGCCAGACTTATTCATGCACGCATACTTACTGAGTCTGATACTTGGCCAAATGAAGCACTGCTACCCATCATGCAGTACACGCTAGAACAAAAGCAGTTGCTTGAGCACCAAATTCGTCGCATTAAAGGTTTGTCTCGTACGAATAAAGATGCCCGTTCACAGCAAGAGCAGCTGAAATCACTAGTCGACGATACACAGAAGCAGCTGATGATCGCAGAGAGCATACAACGCCATTTCAGAAAACCTGCACCCAGCCAATTAAACCAGAAGGTGGTTAACCTTACGGGGTTTGCTGGGTAACCACTGCCATAATATTTATCCTTCCCATTTACAGTGCCTCCAATTTCATATGGAGGCACTTTTTATTGTCCACTTTTTTTACACTCCGCAATTTAAATTAAGAGAATCAAAAGGTATAAACCACCTTAACAAATTGCTTTTAATAACTAATTATAATTAAGGCACAGTTAATGCTTTAATTATCTCAGCAATATAAAGTCATGGGCTAAAGTTTACTAAGCCTAGTAAAAGAAATTAAAAGGGAGTTAACAATGATAAAGCAATTAGCAGGATTAGCACTTGCCGGTGCAACATTATTTGGCGCATCTGTTGCGCAAGCCGTAGCCATTACGGACGTTCAAGAATACTCTAACAATACAGCGACAGAGTTTTTTGTTAAGAATGATGCTAGCAAAACTCAAGACCCTTATTACAGAGGCCCAGAAGAAGATTGGGGCTGGACTCACAATGCTATAGCAGGATCATTTACTTCAATAGAGCTTGATATTTCTGCCTTTGACGTAGACACCCCTAGAGAAAAAGATCGAATCTCTGTTTTTAATGGCTCAACTTGGACTGACATCGGCATACTAGCTGGCCAAAACAATATCTGGGAATTCACTACCTTTGATTTAATGTCATACGCTTGGGCTGAAACACAAGTAAATGCAGGCCTTCAAGTTAGAATGGATATAAGCGAAGGCAGCTCCGCTTGGGCAGTTACTCTAGGTAAAGCAACCCTAACACTTGATGGCGGAAGCCAAGCATGTGTACCAACTCCAGGTGTTCCATGTACTCCAACATCAGTACCAGAGCCTTCAGGTCTTGCTCTATTAGGTCTTGGCCTTGCTGGTCTTGGTTTTGCACGTCGTAAGCAAGCTAAAAAAAGCTAAACCGCTTTGATTAGTACCATAAAAAACCGCGACAATGTTCGCGGTTTTTTATGGCGTATATAAAATGAAGCCTTGTCACTATACCTCCCTCCCTTTAAACTCCTTAGTCTAGTTTTTCTATTACCTCCTATTAACCAGCCAGTAAGAGCCGATGCCTGAAACACTACCCATAGAGTCAGTCGGTCTGGTCACACCCCAGACACTCCATTTTGATGAACCACTAGCATTACAAAGCGGCAAAGTACTCCCTCAATACGACCTAACTTATGAGACTTACGGAGAACTTAACCAAGACGCGAGTAATGCCATACTTATCTGCCATGCGTTAAGTGGAAATCATCATGCAGCAGGCTATCACTCGATGGAGGAGAAAAAACCAGGCTGGTGGGACAGCTGCATAGGCCCTGGAAAACCCATCGATAGCGCCCGTTTTTTTATCGTCAGCCTTAACAACCTTGGCGGATGCCACGGCAGCACAGGGCCCACTAGCATCAATACGTTAACCGGCGAAACTTACGGCCCCGACTTCCCTGTCGTCACAGTAAAAGATTGGGTTGTCAGCCAGGTTCGCTTAGCCGACAAACTAGGCATTCAAAAATGGGCCGCTATTATTGGTGGCAGCCTGGGCGGTATGCAGGCACTTCAGTGGTCTATAGATTACCCTGAACGATTAGGACACGCAGCCGTTATTGCCTCAACCCCTAAGCTTTCAGCACAAAACATTGCCTTTAACGAAGTCGCTCGTAAAGCCATTACCTCTGACCCTGCTTTTCACGAAGGTCGCTATTTTGACCATAATACAATCCCTCAAAAAGGCTTAATGCTGGCAAGAATGGTTGGGCATATCACCTATCTTTCTGATGAAGCCATGGGGGAAAAATTTGGTAGAGACATGCGTAATAAAGCCTTTAAATTTGGCTATGATGTAGAATTTGAAGTCGAAAGCTACCTCAACTACCAAGGAGAGCGGTTTTCCGAAAACTTCGATGCCAACACCTACTTGCTGATGACTCGAGCCTTAGATTATTTTGACCCCGCTAAAGAGTACAACGGCCTCCTTGAAAGTGCCTTAAAGAAAGCCTTATGCAAGTTTCTGGTTATTTCATTCAGTACCGACTGGCGGTTTTCCCCTGAGCGATCAGAAATATTAGTGAATGAGTTGGTAAAAGCCGGCAAAGATGTCTGTTATACCGAAATAGATACACCCCATGGTCATGATGCTTTTTTAATCCCCACCCCTCGCTATATATCTGTATTTAACGCTTACATGGACCGTGTTGCCAAGGAGGTTTGCTAATGCGTGCTGACCTTAAAATAATTGAACAATGGATCAAACCGAACGCCAGAGTATTAGATGTAGGTTGCGGCGATGGCACATTACTTCACCACCTCCAAGAAAACAAACAAGTCAGTGGTTATGGTCTTGAAATTAGCTCATCTAATATCACCAGTTGCATTGAGAAAGGCGTTAATGTTCTCGAGCAAAACGTCGATAAGAAAGGGCTTTCTAACTTTGAAGATCAGCGCTTTGACTCCGTCGTCATGACGCAAGCTCTTCAAGCACTCAGACAACCAGATGTCATGCTGGATGAAATGCTAAGGCTGGGTAAAGAGTGCATCATCACCTTTCCAAATTTTGCATACTGGCGAACACGCTCTTACCTTATGCGCAAAGGGCGTATGCCGATATCGAAAGCATTACCCTATACTTGGTATAACACACCTAATATTCACCTATGCACCTTTAAAGATTTTGAAGCGCTTTGTTATCAAAAGAACATTCATATTCTTAATCGTACGGTGGTAGATAAAGAGCATCAACGCCGCTGGTTTATCAATATGTGGCCTAACATGCTCGGTGAAATTGCGATTTACCGAGTTACACGCTAAGCCAGTGTTTATATAAACGAAATATTTAACGCACATAAATAAGCCCCCATAAAGTGAGCATCATGAGTACAACAACACAACCAACCCTGACCTTTCTAGCAAAAGGTATCATCACATTATTCACCTTAATGCTTGTTAGCACTCAGAGCGTGCAAGCGGAACAAAAAGAACGATTTGGTGACTATGAAGTACACTACAGCGCCTTCACCAGTACATTTTTAACTCCTGAAATTGCAAAGCAATATGGCATTGTTCGCAGCAAGGCCATAGGGGTAATTAATATTAGCGTACTTAAAAAAACTGAAAACGGGACTTTTGAACCCGTACCCGCCCAACTTGAAGGCATGAGAACTAACGATATTCAACAGCAACAGTTTCTTGCTTTTAGAAGAGTGAAGGAAGGAAAGGCGATTTATTACCTTGCTGAAATGCAGTTTATGGAAGGAGAGGTGCTGGTATTTAATATTTCTGCAACACCTGAAGGGCAACCCCAACCATTAAAGCTACGCTTTAGCCAAACATTTTATAATGAAGATAAATAGTTGTAGGGTGCGCCGTGCGATATTCTAATCAATGAGATTTAAGTCTAATGAAAGTAGTTTTAGCCAGTGGTAACAAAGGAAAGTTGAAAGAGTTTAATCAACTATTAAAGCCTTTAGATATTGAGGTCGTACCACAATCACACTTTAATGTTTCGTCCGTAGAAGAAACAGGGCTAACCTTTATTGAAAACGCGATCCTTAAGGCACGCCATGCTAGTCAAATTTCAGGCTTACCTGCTATTGCTGATGACTCTGGCCTTGAGGTTGATGCGCTAAACGGTGCCCCTGGCATTTACTCCGCGCGTTTTTCTGGTGAAAATGCCACGGATGAAAAGAACAATCAGAAACTACTCAAAGACTTACAAGACACGCCAGAGGAAGCACGTACAGCTCGCTTTCAATGCGTGCTGGTATATCTTAAGCATCCTGCAGACCCGACCCCGGTTGTGTGCCAAGGGAGCTGGGAGGGATCGATTTTAAGAGAAGCCCGAGGTGATCAAGGCTTTGGTTATGACCCATTATTTTGGGTAGCGTCAAAAAACTGCAGTTCAGCAGAACTCGACCGTGATACAAAGAATGCAATGAGCCATCGCGGCAAAGCATTGAGCAAGCTTATTAAACAGATGTCAGACACTTAAATGCTTCAACTGTCCGAATTACCGCCGTTAAGCTTGTACATTCATGTACCTTGGTGTGTTAGAAAATGTCCTTATTGTGACTTTAACTCCCACGCCAGCCCTAACGGCATTCCTGAGGAAGCTTACCTCAAAGCCCTGATAAATGATTTCAATCAGGACCTCAGCCTCTACCTAAAGGGCAGCCAATCACGCCCTCTTCGCTCTATGTTTATAGGCGGTGGTACGCCAAGCTTATTATCACCTCAATTTTATCGATCTCTGCTTGCTCATATTAAAAATAAAATAACATGGGCTGATGATATTGAAATCACTATGGAAGCCAACCCTGGCACGGTAGAACAAGGTAGCTTTGAAGGCTACAGAGAAGCCGGCATAAATCGCTTATCTATGGGTATTCAAAGTTTTGATGATCAAAAATTACAGGCATTGGGAAGAATACATAACAGTGAGGAAGCACAAAAAGCCATTAAAGTCGCTCAACAAAGCGGGTTTGATAACTTCAACCTTGACCTCATGCACGGCCTGCCTGAGCAAACTGAAAAAGAGGCACTCCAAGATCTTGAGATAGCCTTATCGTTTAAGCCTCCTCACCTATCTTGGTATCAATTAACCATTGAACCCAATACAGAGTTCTATAACCGCCCCCCCCAGCTACCTGAGGACGATGCATTATGGCAAATACAAGAGTCCGGTCAGGCACTGTTAAAACATCATAACCTCGAACAATATGAAATTTCGGCTTATGCAACCAAAGGCCAGAATGCTCAACATAATCTTAATTACTGGCAGTTTGGCGACTATATTGGTATTGGAGCAGGTGCTCACGGCAAGATCACTCAATTAAATACAGATGAGCCCTTCATTAAGCGCTACCAAAAAACGCGTCAACCGGATGCCTACCTAAATAGAATTGGCCATTATAATGCGTCTAGTAACATCCTTCAGGCAGAAGACCTCCCCCTTGAGTTCCTAATGAACATATTAAGACTGAATAATGGTGTTGATGAAGCACTTTATTCAAGAAGAACAGGCCTAACTATAGACACATTAGAGCCCGTATTGAGCCAAGTAAGAAAAGAAGGCTTAATAGAAACAACACGATTACAAGCAACCGAGAAAGGCTTATTGTTTTTAAACCCACTTCTGGATCGTTTTTTATAAAAAGCAGGCTATAGTAAATACAGGCAAGCTTATAATTCACAACAAAAATAACTAGTTTTCGTCACAAGCAAAGGTCCAAAATGTTTTTCAGGGAATATAACCAAACCCGATTCTTGATCATTGATAGCAATATTAAACTTCGAATGATTATGGATGAATACCTGAAGTCCTATGGCGCCTGGTTTATTGATTTTGCAGCAGATGGCGTTGAAGCCGTAGAGAAGTGTCAAAAAGGAATATTTGACGTGGTTATTTGTGACTATAACCTTGGAGCCAAAAATGGCCAACAAGTACTTGAAGAACTCAGGCACCGCAAGTTTCTAAAACACACTTCGCTTTTCATTATGATGTCCGCAGACACCACCAAAGAAATGGTACTAGGGGCTATTGAATACCAACCAGACGCTTATATCAGCAAACCTATTACTCGTGATCCGTTAAAACAAAGACTAGACAACCTTCTTCTCGACGCTGAAGCGCTCTACGATATTAAATACGCCATTGATTGCGATGATATTGATGAAGCGATCTACCTCTGCGAACAAAAGATACGTAAACGCAGCAAATATTCCAGCTGGTGCAATAAAACCAAATCATCATTACTGCTTCAAACAAAACAATACGATGAAGCAAAAGCCGTGTATAACGATGTACTCAGAACCCGACCTTTGCTCTGGGCAAAAATAGGCTTAGCAAAAGTGGCCATCGAAGAAAAACAATACTCTGTAGCCGAACCTATTTTACAAGATATTCTTAAAAACAACCCATTATGCTTAACCGCTTATGATTTGCTAGCCGACATTTATGAGCATACTCAACGAAAAAAAGCCGCACAAGAAACACTCCTTGAAGCCGTAGGTCATTCTCCCAGAGCCATACAAAGACACGTTAGATTGGGTGAGTTGTGTATAGAAAATCAAGACTATGAAATAGCGGCAGAAGCCTTTAGAAATGCCACCGAACATGGTGAACAATCAGTTTATCAAAACGCCAACAATTACCTAAATTTTGCCCGCTGCCTGCATGAAACATCAACCACATTAGAAAGAACACTTCGATTCAGCCGTTCAGAAGAGGCCTTAGGTGCCATTCAGAGTGTAAAAAAGCGCTTTGACGATGAAGATAAAGTGAATTTTCAATCAAGCATGATAAAGGCACGTATCCATACAGCCTGCGAACAAGATAACGAGGCTAGCCAAGCATTAGACGAAGCACAACAATTTTATTTAATGATAGCCTCAGAGCTCAGTCCAGACATTGCTATGGAGTATGCACAGACCCTATTTACACTCAACAAAGATAGTGAAGCAGAGTTAGTTTTAACGCAGTTATCTGCATTGCATGGGAATGATGAGGTACTCAAAAAGAAAATTGAAGCCTTACGTGACGAGCCTGTTTCGTGGCAGGACCGAACCAAAGCAGCTGAACTTAATAAAATTGGCATTCAGCACTTTGAGTCAGGAGATCACCAGAAGGCCATTGAGGTATTTCAAGATGCACTCGCTTATTCGCCAAGGCACCCTGCACTTAATTTGAACCTTATTCAGGTGTTAATGAAACTCATACCCTCCGAACAAGATAGTAGTGATCACTTACAATTATGT
Organism: Hahellaceae bacterium; assembly: GCA_016744695.1. Lineage (GTDB taxonomy): Bacteria > Pseudomonadota > Gammaproteobacteria > Pseudomonadales > Oleiphilaceae > Alkalimarinus. The sequence goes on along the minus strand of JADGDV010000005.1, from coordinate 94,645 downwards.
CAGCAATGTCTTGATCGGGTGAGTCATATCAAAAGTGATCACAAGCAATACAAACGTTATCAGTTTTTGATTAAGAAACTCGAAAAATTAACCGCATAGTTACTCAATTTAATAAGTGCATTTAAACCGTACGCTTAAATAGTAAATCCCAAACACCATGGCCTAAACGCTCACCTCGTCGTTCAAACTTAGTAATAGGGCGATATTCCGGTCGAGAGGCATACTGCCCTGAACCCTCAATATTTTCATAATGCTCAGCAGCAGACATCACTTCCATCATATGCTCTGCATAGTTTTGCCAGTCTGTCGCCATATGGAACACACCGCCAACTTTAAGCTTTTTACGAATATTCTGCACAAACTCAGGCTGAACCAATCGACGCTTATGGTGCTTTTTTTTGTGCCATGGGTCAGGGAAGTAAAGCTGCACTCTATCAAGAGAGCCGTCCGGGATACACTTCGCCAACACGTCATTCGCGTCATCACAAAAAAGCCGGATATTATCCAACTGAAGATCATTTATCAGGTTTAAAATAGCCCCAAGCCCTGGACGGTGTACTTCTACACCAATGAAGCCTACATCTTTATTGCTATTAGCCATTTCAGACAGAGAGCCGCCCATACCAAAGCCAATTTCTAAGACAACCGACTTATTACCCGGGAACAAGCTAGAGTAATCAAGCATACCCTCTTCAATAGAACAGCCTTTTTCACCCCATGACTGATCCCACCCTTTTTGTTGTAAGTTAGTCATTCTAGCGCCACGAATCACGAAGCTTCGTATAGGTGGGTGATTTGATTTTGTAGTATTATCAGTCATTGCAATCTCTTTAAACTAAAATTCAATATCCGCGCATGATAGAAGTGAGTTAAAAAATAATCAAGTTGTAAACACTTAAGAATAACAAGAGGTGACCCTATGGAAGCGCATCATATTGAACTTATTAGAAAAACAATAAAACTAGCTCAACACAATATGAGACAAGGTCATGGGGGTCCTTTTGCTGCAATCATCGCTAAAGACGGCATCGAATTGGCCTCTGGCTGTAACAGCGTAACAACAACAAACGATCCGACTGCCCATGCAGAAATTATGGCTATACGAAATGCAGGCCAAAAGTTAGGTACGTGGAAACTGGACGGCTATGAGCTCTATACAAGCTGTGAGCCTTGCCCTATGTGCCTTAGTGCTGCCTATTGGGCCGGAATTAATAAAATCTGGTTCTCAGCTAATAGCGAAGATGCTTGCTTAGCGGGGTTTAATGACAGCCATATTTACCAAGAGATTGCAAAACCAACAGAACAACGAAAAATAGATATGTCAGCGCTACTTCCGGCAGAGGGCAAAGCACTATTGGCTGAATGGGTAACCCTGCCTGATAAAGTGATGTATTAAGCATACCGCAGCTAAGCTACGGCTTACTCACAAAGTGTAGGTCAATTGATTCAAGTTACGATGTCGTTCGACGATCTAGTTTTCGATAGCCCAACGCTTCGGTAATATGCTGGGTAGATACCGTCTCTACTTGCTGTAGATCGGCAATAGTTCTCGCTACGCGTAAGACACGATGAAATGCCCGAGCAGAAAGCCCTAGACGATTCATTGCTCCTTCCAATAAAGTACGAGATTGCTCGTTAAGCTGACAAACCTCCTCTAGTTCACTTCCTGATAGTTCCCTGTTTGCCTTACCTGAACGCTTATATTGCAACTCTCTGGCTTTTAGAACGCGCTCTCTAACCGTTTCACTGCTTTCAGAGTTCAGTGTTTTTCTAACCAGCACATCACCTGACTGCGCTGGCACTTCTACATGCAGGTCAAAACGGTCTAACAACGGGCCTGACAATTTCTGGCGATACTTAGCCACTTGTATCGGAGTGTCGGTGCATTCAATACTTGGATGTCCATGATAACCACAAGGACAAGGGTTCATTGCAGCGATGAGCTGAAAGCGAGCGGGAAAGGTCACTTGAGAGGCCGCTCGTGATATAGCAATTTGCCCGCTTTCTAATGGTTCACGTAATACTTCCAACACTTTACGGCTGTACTCCGGAAATTCATCTAAAAAAAGCACACCATTATGAGCAAGGGATATTTCACCCGGCTTAGGTGAACTACCACCGCCTACTAAGGCAACAGCTGAAGCGGTATGATGTGGTGTTCTAAAAGGACGTTGCCCCCAGGTAGAAATATCTAGCGCCCGACCACTAATAGAATGTATCGCCGCCACTTCTAATGATTCTGCTTCCGTCAGACCCGGAAGAATACCGGGTAACCGTGAAGCTAACATGCTCTTTCCTGTTCCGGGAGGACCGTAAAACAATAAATTCAAACCGGCTGCCGCTGCAATTTCTAATGCTCTTCTAGCTAAAAATTGCCCTTTTACTTCCGATAAATCAGCCACAGGGGCTCTCTCGACACGTAGCTCATCAAAGACTATTTCGGGTAATTTAGTTTGTCCCTGAATATCAGAGCACACATCTAACAGGTGTCGAGCAGCAAGCATTCGTGTTGTTTTGCACAGCGATGCTTCATCACGGTTAACCGTCGGCACATAAAGTGCTCGGCCTTCTTTACCGCAAGCCATTGCCGCAGGTAAGCAACCCTGTACTCCCCGAAGCTCACCTGTTAGTGCCAGCTCGCCAATAAACTCACGTTTATCCAAGGGTTCCATAGGTAGTTGATTGGAAGCAGCCAAAATACCCAATGCTATGGCCAGGTCATATCGCCCCCCTTCTTTAGGAAGGTCGGCAGGTGCCAGATTAATGGTGACTCTTCGGGTAGGGAAGTCAAAACCAGAGTTAATCAACGCACTTCTGACCCGGTCTTTACTTTCTTTAACCGCTGTTTCAGGAAGACCAACAATAGAAAGACTAGGTAAACCGTTGGAAATGTGTGTTTCTACCGTCACTAAAGGTGAACTCACACCCACGCGGGCGCGACTATAAACAATTGAGAGAGACATAGCGTTCCTTGCTATTAATGTTCCATGGTGGTGCATGACCGTAGGTGGTCCATGCACCCTTTAACTTTTAATATTGCATTACAATATTATTTTTAAATCTAGTTCTTCTCTAGCTCACTCACTTGCTTCTCTAACTGTTCAAGCATCGAGCGAGTTTTTTGTAATACGGCTTGCTGCGTTTCAAATTCTTCACGAGTTACAAGGTCTAATTTTGTCAGGACACTGCTCACAACCATCTTTACGTGATTATGTAGATCGTCTTGTGCAGATTTAGCAGCATCAGGAATAAATTGACCCACTTGCTCATGTATTGTGTTTAAAAGTTGTTGTGGGGTTAGCATCTGCAATGATTCCTTTAATAAAGTCTGGTGTCTGATTTTCAGTTGAACATTCTAACATGCTAATCAATAAGCGCTAAATTATTCATTACGCACCATTTTAGTGCTCAATACGTCATTCGAAAACAACTATTGCACCAAATACATTCTTAGATCACAACAATGCGCTATAATTGGGCTTGGTAATTAACTAAATTAAGTAATAATATCGCTATCTAACTGTTTTTAATGTTATTTTTGTCATTGGCATAGCTAGTGCTAATACTACGTACAATCCGCACGGTTACTTAATAAGTACAGTGTGCGTAGAAAAGCTCTGGTCAGCTGACCAAAAACTTAAAACTCGGTGGGTATAAAGGAAAAATATATGAAACTCGTAACTGCTGTAATCAAGCCTTTTAAACTAGACGACGTACGTGAAGCATTATCAGACATTGGTGTGCAAGGTATCACCGTAACAGAAGTTAAAGGTTTCGGTCGCCAGAAAGGACACACTGAACTATACCGCGGCGCGGAATATGTTGTTGATTTCTTACCTAAAGTAAAAGTTGAAGTTGCTATTGATCTTGATCTTCTTGATCAGGTGATTGAAGCAATTACTAAAGCAGCTAACACAGGAAAAATTGGTGACGGAAAGATCTTCGTAACTACTTTAGAGCAGATTATTCGTATTCGTACCGGTGAAACAGGTCCTGATGCCGTTTAAACGGCATTTATACGAAACAAACAATCTTTAGATTTATTATTCAACTAAGCCTATGCGGAGGGCTTAAGATGGAAGACAATATTCTTCAATTGCAATATGCAATGGACACGTTCTATTTTCTTATGTGTGGTGCGCTGGTTATGTGGATGGCAGCAGGTTTTGCCATGCTTGAAGCCGGCCTTGTACGTTCTAAGAACACCACTGAAATTCTAACTAAAAACGTCGCTTTGTTTGCGATCTCATGCACCATGTACATGATTTGCGGTTACGCTATTATGTATAAAGGCGGCGCAGAGATGTTTTTCTTAAGCGGTATTGTTGCAGACGGCGTTACTGGCGCTGAAGAGGCTGCGACTTATGCACCTTCTGCTGACTTCTTCTTTCAAGTTGTATTCGTAGCCACGGCTATGTCGATTGTATCGGGCGCCGTTGCCGAGCGAATGAAGCTATGGGCTTTCCTTGCTTTTGCTGTTGTAATGACCGCATTTATATACCCAATGTCAGGTAGCTGGACATGGGGTGGAGAATCAGTTTTCGGTTTATTCAGCCTTGCTGAACTAATTGAAAATGGTGTGGTAGATGGTGAAATGACCTACTTTGGTTTCACTGACTTTGCAGGATCAGGCATTGTACACTTAGCCGGCGCATCAGCGGCATTAGCGGGTGTTCTTTTACTAGGCGCTCGTAAAGGTAAATACGGTGCTAATGGTCAAGTTAATGCAATTCCGGGTGCAAACTTGCCAATGGCGACCTTAGGTACCTTTATTCTTTGGTTAGGCTGGTTCGGTTTCAACGGTGGCTCTGTATTGGCATTAGCCAGTGTAGAAAGCGCTAACTTAGTTGCTGTTGTATTTATGAACACTAATGCGGCCGCTGCTGGCGGTGCAATGTCAGCATTAATCGCGGCTCGTTTATTATTCGGTAAAGCTGATTTAACGATGCTATTAAACGGTGCTTTAGCGGGCTTAGTGGCAATAACAGCTGGACCAGACACACCGACAGCATTATCTGCAACAATTATCGGCGCCATTGGTGGTGTAATAGTAGTATTCAGCATTATTACTTTAGATAAACTAAAGATTGATGATCCAGTTGGTGCTATCTCTGTACACGGAGTGGTTGGCTTATTTGGTGTAATGGTTGTTCCATTTACAAATGACGGCACATCTTTTGTAGCACAGTTCTTGGGTGCTGCAACGATCTTCATCTGGGTATTCGGTGCTTCACTCATTGTTTGGGCAATCCTGAAAGCAGTGATAGGTATTCGTGTTAGCGAAGAAGAAGAGTACGAAGGTGTTGACCTTGCAGAGTGTGGTATGGAAGCGTACCCAGAGTTCACCGGCAAGTAGCACTGTAAATAATAAGTTCATCAACATCCATTGTTGATTTAAAGGCACCTTTAAAGGTGCCTTTTTTTGTGTCCAATCAAATCTAATACACTTACACTCAAGCCTCTAAGTTCAAATCAATTTTCATAAATTCTGGAACTGCTAAAGCACCTCTATGAATGTCCTTATTGTAGTAGCGAGTTACAAAAGGTCGTTGCTCCGCATCTTCTTCACGAAAATAAACGAGTGACTTCTGTTTGCCAGCCATCGTGGCACTCCACCAGCCCGTAGGGTATACAGGCTGCGGGAAAGGAAGCGTATGAACATAGTCAAAACCCGCCTCTTTCATATCACTATGAACCGATTTTATAATGGTTTTACTGTGCAATAACGGTGACTCACTTTGCTGCACAAGAATACCGCCATCTTTAAGCGCCAGCATGCAGTTACGATAAAAATCAACCGCAAACAAGCCTTCTGCAGGGCCTACAGGGTCTGTTGAGTCAACAATAATCACATCAATTGAGCCTGGAACCACATCAGCCATCCACTTAATGCCATCACCAAAGAAAAAGTTAGCTCTTGGGTCGTTATTTGAAGAACACAAGTCAGGAAAGTAGCGCTTCGCCATGTTAGTCACTAACTCATCAATCTCAACTTGCCATGCTTCTTTCACATCGGGGTGTTTAAGTACTTCTTTTAATGTTCCACAATCTCCACCGCCGATAATCACTACTTTTTCAGGGTTTGCATGAGTAAATAATGCTGGGTGAGTCATCATTTCATGGTAAAGGAAATTATCACGCTCAGTTAACATCACACAGCCGTCTATCACCATTAAATTACCAAACGTTTCGGTTGAGTAAATTTCAATATGCTGAAAATCACTCATTTCATCATGAAGATTCTCTTTTACTTTCAAAGAAAATGCAGTGCCCTCATTCTGAAATTTTTCAGTGAACCATTTTTCATTAGATAATTCTTTCATGGATGCGTCGGATGATAAATTACTCATGGCTGTATTCTCCTGACCTGCTGACGTCTAGACCTACTAACTATAGACTTATTAGTCTGTATCAGACTTATTCTAATCTTAACCACAAAATAGTCACGATTTTTATTTCCATCTATAATGGCTATATACAGAAAAGTACACATGATAGATTTAAAGGACTTAATGAAAGAAACAAGCAGCAGTAAATATAACATTCCTTACTGGAGTGAGGGTTACGTTGATATTGACACCTCCGGTGATGTAATTATTAAACCTCACCGTCATAATGATGGCTTACAAATAAACTTAAAAAAACTCGTTGAACGTCTCAAGCAAAACCAACTACAAACACCACTTTTAATCCGTTTTAATGAGATATTACATGACCGAGTCAATAGCCTCTGTGATGCGTTCAATTTAGTCGCGAAGCAGCATGACTATAAAGGCAATTACAGCATAGTCTACCCGATCAAAGTAAATCAGCAACGCAGGGTTGTTGAAGAAATTATTCGTGCCGAACCCGCCGCAGAACGTGGCCAAATAGGGCTTGAGGCCGGCAGTAAGCCTGAACTAATGGCGGTACTTGCTCTGTCACAAAAACCAGGCTCTACGATTATCTGTAATGGCTATAAAGACAGAGAATATATTCGCCTTGCCCTTATTGGACAAAAGCTAGGCCATCAAGTGTTTATCGTGGTTGAAAAGCCCTCTGAACTCATGTTGATTATTGAAGAAGCCGCCAAACTTAAGGTTACGCCGTTAATAGGTGTACGAATACGCTTATCGACTATAGGTAAAGGTAACTGGCAAAATACAGGCGGCGATAAATCAAAATTTGGCCTATCCGCAAACCAAATTTTAGACGTCATTGCCACCCTTAAAAAGCATAAAACGCTAAGCTCTCTCAAACTACTTCACTTTCACCTTGGCTCCCAAATAGCCAACATTCGGGATATACAAACCGGTTTAGGTGAATGTGCACGATTTTACAGCCAGTTAAGATCATTAGGTGCAGACATTACGACTGTTGATGTGGGAGGAGGCCTAGGCATAGATTACGAAGGCACCCGCTCTCGCAGTAGCTGCTCAATGAATTACAGTATTGCTGAATATGCCTATAACGTCATTCATGCATTTAAAGAAGAGTGCGAGCATTCCGACCTTCCTCACCCTAATATTATTAGCGAATCAGGGAGAGCCTTAACCGCTCATCACGCCATATTAGTTGCCGATGTTATTAATGTAGAATCACCTGAGGCAGGTCAACTCACAGCCCCTAAGGGAAATATTCCCGCCCCTCTTAAAACGCTGTGGGAGGACTACCAGACCCTTATCTTATCTAACAGTAAACGGTCTATCATTGAGATTTATCATGATGCGGCTCATGCGATATCCGATGTACATAGCCTGTTTGCCCATGGCATTATTACACTTCAAGATAGAGCTCATGCTGAACAAATATATCTGGCAAGCTGCATAGAAATCCGTTTACGACTAAAGCAAGAGAATAGAGTTCATCAGGAAATCATGGATGAACTCAATGAAAAACTGGCGGATAAATTATTTGTTAACTTCTCATTATTCCAGTCACTACCTGATATTTGGGGGATTGATCAGATATTTCCTATTTTGCCTTTGGAAGGTCTCAATGAACCCGCAGAGTCTCGCGCGGTTATTCAAGATATAACCTGTGACTCCGACGGAAGAATCGACAAATATGTAAACGAAAATGGCATCGAAACAACGCTACCACTACCCCCCTACCCTAAAGAAAAGCCCTTTATGTTAGGTTTTTTCTTAACCGGTGCTTATCAAGAGATTCTGGGGGATATGCACAACTTGTTTGGCGATACTGACTCGGTTGATATTGCGATAGGAGACAATAACGAGGTTATAATTCAAAACCCTATAAAGGGTGATACCGTAGATAAAGTATTGCGATATGTGAATTTTGACCCCAATACACTGCTTCATGCCTACCAGAAATTGCTGACTAATAGCGATATCCCTCTAGAAGAAAAGTCAGGTCTGCTTCAGGAGTTAGAACAGGGCTTGAGTGGATACACTTATCTTGAGAGTGATGACCCCGCCTAGTCAATAATAATTAGTCACTTGCCACATAAAAATAATATTATACCTATGCGTTATTCTTTCGTATTATCGTTGCAACTTAACAATGATAATACGAAAAAGGATGATGTTAATGAAGGATAATAACGTGGGCCTCAGCCATTTACTGGCTTATTCAGTTGTATTTTTTATAGCTGCAATTTCTAGCACGGTAACGGCATCAGAGCAGTCGGTTGGTTTTTCAGTAATACAAACAGCTAGTTCGGCAGGTGCACAAGAAGCAATGGTAGTCAGTACCGGTAGTTTTTTTAAACGTCGATATTTAGCCCAGAATGCTGTTTTGATCACTCACCCTGCCGGTGACATTTTAATTGATACGGGCTTAGGTCGTGAGATTGATCAGCAATTTGAAGAAAATGGATTTTTTGATAAGCAGCTATTTACCTACCATGATGTTAACCCCGCAGTAAATCAAATGACTCAAGCAGGGTATAATTTTAATCAATTAAAGCGAATAATCCCCACCCACCTACACTGGGACCATGCAAGCGGTATTGAAGATTTCCCTGGTGTGCCAGTATGGGTTCAAAAAGCCGAATATAATCAGGCTATGGAGGGCAGCGCGCCAGCGTTTCTACATTCTCAAATGGATTCTGAAACCATTAGTTGGAACTTCTTAGAGCTACCCATCAATAATTATGAAGGCTTTGAAAAAAGCCTGGATGTGTATGGCGATGGCTCTATTATACTCGTAGATATATCAGGCCACTCAGCCGGTCAGGTGGGTATTTTTCTAACCATAAGCTCCGGTAAACGCTTCTTTTTTATTGGTGATACGACCTGGACGATTAAAGGCGTTGAAGATAACGCAGGACGGCCAGCAATGCTTTCTTGGCTTGTACAGTTTAACTGGAGCGATAAATTGAACATGAAGCGAATTCAAACAATTCATGAATTAGATGACAAGTCAGCCGACTTAACCATTGTACCCGCACACGACGAGTTGGTTGCTGAGCACTTACCTAAATATCCCAATTTTTTATTTTAATGGCCTAAAAACACTATGGACTTAAAAGCCCTGAGTTACTTTGTTGCGGTAGTTGAAGAAGGAAGTATCACTGCCGCGGCAGGGCGATGCTTTGTTGCTCAGCCTTCAATATCACATGCCATTAATAAGCTGGAAACAGAACTTGAACTCACCCTTTTTGTACGCCAGAAACGTGGTGTAACCATAACCCCTGAAGGCGATGAATTTTATAACGAAGCAAAAAGTTTACTTAACCATGCAGAGTCAATTCGTTCTCGGTTTATAGCTCAAAAAGAGTCGTTTGTGATGACGGTATCAGTGGCTCAATCCATCGCTTTTGGATACTTAAATGAACTACTCAGCACACTAAAAACAATTGATGAATCGCTTCAGGTAAAATTAGTGCAACAAACAGAGCAAGCAGACATTTGCTTAACGGTTGATCGCCTTGCGGCAAAAGGGGTGCAGTTCATCCCTCTTTGGCAAGACCAATACTGTTTAATTATTCCTTCACAACACCCTTTAGCCTTCAAAGAACACATTAGTTTGTCTGACCTAAATGGACAGGCGTTCATAGAACGTTCTTATTGTGATCGCAGTAGTGAATTGGGAGAATTGTTAAGGCTAAGTAATGTCAGTCTTGATGTTGCTGCTTCTGTCGATAACGAAGAGTGGGCACTTTCTTTAGTGGAAGCCGGTGTGGGGGTATCAGTGGTACCGCTGCATCAGGCGCAAGACTATTCGCACCGATTTGTGGTTAAAGAGCTAGGCACCATAAAAGGATTGCAATCAGTCCGCCGCTCGATAGGCGTTGCAATCCCTTATAGTGATTTTACGAATACAGCAGTCAATACTCGGATTGGTGAAATAAAGAAAGGGCTAATTAATCTTCAGTAAAACAGCAAGCATGCAGCGCTACACCTAGTTCTTTCTTCGTTTCTTCTAATGTTATTAAGTGATTTATGAAATCGTCATCACAAACAAAAGCCGCTTTTTTGTCATGTCCCCTTTGAACAATATGATGGGGGCATCTTGATACTACTAGCCTCTCTCCCTCTTGGCATTACACACTTCCTTGTATGCTAGTTTCAGTTATTAACTTTTTGTTTAAAAAGTCTCAGATTTATTTTCTGGCTTCAAAATAGATCTGACACCTTTTTTAGAATTCTGAGACACAACAACATCCTTTTTATTAAATTTCCATGTTAGTTTTACACTAACTATATTCCTGCGCGGAACCCTAACAAATAGAGATCATGTGTTCAATGTTACAAATCAAGCAGTGCTGCACCGGTGTAGTACTCTTTTGAATTAAACGAAGAATGCTGTATTGGTGTAGCAGTTATTTACACCTTGATGCTCCACTTCAATGTGTACTTTACAATATCCACACCCTAGTACCATCCCCTTATCTTCAAGCACCCGCTTTCGCTCATTGACACTTTCGAATATTTCGAATATATTGTTTTCATGGTTATATCAACAGGAAGCACTCATGAAAACTATAGAATCTAAGCTGCCCTCACCAGAAGAGTCTGCATTAGCAAAATTATCAAGCCAAGAGTTATCTGGCTTTATCGAAACCAATGCAGCCACTCAGTCGCTATCTATTACGGACTCCGATGGTGTGTCTCATCCGGTTCAAATGCCCGTTTCCGCATTGCGGTTTTTAGTTGATGTCTTAACCGCGCTAGGTGACGGCAATACGGTAAAGCTAGTCCCTATCCACGCAGAGCTAACAACTCAAGAAGGTGGTGATTTACTCAATATCTCACGTCCAACATTTGTAAAGTTACTGGATGATGGACTCATTCCTTTCACCCTTGCGGGAAATCGCCGAAAAGTGAAATACGCTGATATTCAAAGCTATAAAGAAAAGCTTGAGACTAATCGTTTAGCAACATTGGAAAAGCTTAGCGCTTTGGATCAAGATCTAGGATTAGGCTACTAATGAGCTCTAACTATACCGTTGTATATGATGCGAACGTAATGTACCCAGCGCCGTTAAGAAGCTTTTTAATGTATCTTGCGGTATCTGGTGAGTTTAGGGCTCGGTGGACGGAAATGATTCATGAAGAGTGGATCAAGAATTTACTTAGAAATAGACCTGACTTAACTAGAGAGAAGTTAAATATAGTTCGAACCCTCATGAATGAGCATGTCCCTGGCTCGGTAGTTACGGGGTTTGAGGCATTAATTGAATCTATTACCTTACCTGATGCGGATGACCGACACGTGGTAGCGGCCGCCATTCAAACTCGTGCAGAGGCCATTATTACATTTAACTTAAAGGACTTTCCTGAAAGTACTTTATCTAAATACGGTATTGTTGCGCTACACCCTGACGAGTTCATATCCAATCTAATCGACTTAAATGCAGGCGTTGTTATTGAGGCTGCAAGAAGGCAGCGTGGGAGCCTGAAGAACCCACCGCTAACTACTTCTGAGTTTTTTGACCTCCTCCAAAAACAACAACTACCTAAAACCGTTTCCCAACTTAGAAAGTTTGAATTCATGATTTAACCAAGCATAAACAAAACAGTAGGTTAACGTTTCTACTTACCCCCCCAGAAAGTAAACTTAAGATACTAATGTTGTAATATCTGACTCAAAAACAATTGAAGTCGATCTGTTTCAGGGTGGTCAAAAAATTCATGCGGCGTGTTCTGCTCTACTATTTCACCGCCATCCATGAAAATGACTCGGTCAGCCACTTTTTTAGCGAAACCCATTTCATGAGTCACACAAATCATCGTCATGCCTTCATCGGCCAACTCCACCATTACATCCAGTACTTCTTTAATCATCTCTGGGTCTAAGGCCGATGTAGGCTCATCAAACAGCATGATTTCTGGTGACATACAAAGTGAACGTGCGATGGCAACCCGTTGCTGCTGACCACCTGATAACTGCCCAGGGAACTTATTGGCTTGATCTGGGATTTTTACTCGTTCCAGATATTTCATCGCAATAGCTTCGGCTTCGTCTTTTGGCTTTTTCTGTACCCAAATAGGCCCAAGTGTCAGGTTATCTAAAATACTTAAGTGCGGGAAAAGATTAAAGTGCTGAAAAACCATGCCCACTTCTTTCCGGATCGCTTCAATGTTTTTAACATCATCGATCATTTCTACATCGTTCACTGTGAGTGAACCACGCTGAAATTCTTCTAAGCGGTTAATGCAGCGAATCATCGTTGATTTACCTGAGCCCGATGGGCCACAAACAACAATACGTTCGCCTTTTTTAACCGTTAAATTAATATCTTTAAGCACATGAAAATTACCGTACCACTTGTTCATATCCTTAATGACAATAATGTCTTTATCATTCGTACTTTGAATAGCTTGTTGGTCTGCGCTCGCTGCGTTTTTCAAAATAGTTGCCACCTTTAATTTTTATGACTCGTATCGAGTTTCTTTTCAATGGATGTCGCGAGTAATGACATACTGAAACAGCATATCCAAAAAATGAATCCGACAAATAAATACCCTTCAATGGCATGGCCACCCAGCCAATTAGAGTTGCTTAATGCAGCCATAATGACCTGCAACATTTCAGGCACAGCAATCACTAACAAAAAGACGGTATTTTTAAATACCATCACAAATGTCGCGAGTATATTGGGCATAGATACTTTAATAACTTGGGGGAAAATAATAAGTAATGTTTTTTGCCAATAGCCTAAACCAATAGAGTCAGCCGCCTCATACTGGCCTTTGGGTATCGCAGCAAAACCACTTCGAAACACCTCAGCCATATAGGCAGACATAAACAACACTAGAATAATCCATACGCGCAATAATTTATCGACAGAGACGTTAGCGGGGAAAAACAAAGGTAACATCACAGAGCCCATAAAAAACAAGGCTAAAATAGGCGTCCCTCTGAAGAACTCTATACAGGTAACACTCACTGATCGTGCAAAAGGCATGTCAGACTGTCGACCTAAAGCCCATAAAAAACCAAAGGGAAAGGCAATAATAATACTAGCAGCCGCAATGAGAACGTTGAGTGAAAAACCGCCCCACAAGTCGGTTGTGACTTCTTTTAGGCCGATATAACTACCGTCCAAAATCAACAAACAAACAAACGGTAAACATAAATAAGCGGGTACTGAAACCTTATTACGCAAGCGTGCTGGTAGAGCAAATGACGAAGCAATCACCCCAGCCAAAAGTAAGAGTGAGAGATTAACACGCCATATTTCTCCATCAGGATAACTACCATAAAAAATCTGCTGAGACCATGCACTAATAAAAACCCAACAAGCGCCGTCTTTCACGCAGGCTGCCTGTGTTTCTCCACTCCAATTTGCAGAAAAAATCAGCCAATCCAGCATATCAGGCACAATAGCCAGAAGTGCAGCAACAATAATGACGGTCACTGTTATATTAAAAGGAGAAGAAAGGAGGTTATTTCTCAACCATGGAATAACGCCTATTGTAGATACAGGAGCAGGTTGAGCGGGTAAAGGTTTAAATTCTTTTGCTTTCACAACCATCTCCTTAACGTGTTGTTATTTCAGAACGCTTATTGAAGCGATTCATTACAAATGAAATGGTCATATTGATGCAAAAGTAAATCACCAAAGTCATAAACATAATCTCAACCGCCTGGCCTACCTGATTAAGCACAGACCCTGCAAACACCGTGAATAACTCTGGGTAACCAATAGCCGTTGCAATAGTGGTATTTTTAACAAGGCTTTGATATTCACTGTTCAGCATGGGGGTAATCACGCGCATTGACTGAGGCACCACAATGAGTGACATAATTTTGCTTTCTTTTAGACCAACACTTCTTGCTGCTTCCGTTTGGCCCGCAGGCACCGATTGAATACCTGCTCTAACGGCTTCAGCAATAAACGCACCCGTATAAATGGATAGTGCAATGGCCAATGATATCAATTCAGGGATGATCGTAATCCCCCCTCTAAAATTGAACCCTTTAAGCGCGGGATAATCAAAGTGAAAGGGTACTCCAGAAACCAATAGTGCAAGTAAAGGCAGACCGGTGATCAAGCCCAAGCTAGTCCATAATATGGGGAACTGCTCGCCTGTTTTTTCTTGCCGTTTGGTGGCCCAGCGCTTGACTAAAAAGACACTCACTATGGCAACAATTAATGCGCTATACACAAGCCCTGAGCCAGACTCACCCACTAGCAAGGGCAAGTACAAACCTGTCACATTCAAGAAAACAGTGTCACCAAAGTTAAGGCTTTCACGGGCAATAGGCAGTGCATTGAATACGGTATACCAAAAAATAACTTGTAAAATAACGGGGATATTTCGAAAAATTTCAACATAAATAATGGCTATTTTCTTAATCAAATAGTTGCGGGAAAAATAAGCCACACCAAAAATAAAGCCAAGAAGAGTAGAGAAAATAATACCGATAATAGAGACTAAAATGGTATTCAAAATACCAATCGTAAATACCTTTAAATAGCTATCGGTTGTTTGAAAAGGCAGTAACGACATGAGCACATCAAAACCTGCCGATGTATTTAAGAAGCTAAAACCACTCTTAATACCTTGTGCAGACATGTTGTCTAATGTGTTTGAAACAATGCTGTAAAAAAAACCAATTAAAAATAGAAACAGAAAAGATTGGTAAATCCAGCCCCGATGCTTCGGGTTATTATAAAAAGACTTAATACCTAAATGACTAGGTCGATTTTCACATTCTATTTGTTCAGTTGTTTTTTTTGAAAACATAACGACTTCTTCCGCGCGACTACAACGTTAGGTAATTGAAACAGATGTCATTCCCGCGAGGGCGGGAATGACACAACATACAATTACTTATTAACGCATTGCTGGAGAATACATGATGCCGCCTTTATTCCATTGCGCGTTTAAGCCACGGGCAATTTTCAGCGGTGAGCCTTGACCAACATTACGCTCAAATGACTCAGAGTAGTTACCTACTTGCTTAATCACCTGATAGGCCCAATCAGCAGGTAAGCCTAGCTTCTCACCTAAATCACCTTCTGAACCTAATAATCGTTTTTGGCCTGGCTTACCATTAGCTTGTAATTCCTTGGCATTCGCAGATGTCACACCTTGGAATTCACCTTCAATAGAAGCATTTACAACCCACTTAACAACGTTGAACCACTCATCATCATTTTGACGAACAACAGGGCCTAAAGGCTCTTTAGAAATGACTTCAGGTAAAACAATCGCCGCTGAAGGGTCTTTTAAACCAATACGCAGTGCGTATAACTGTGATTGGTCAGATACAAGAAAATCACAACGCCCTGATTCAAAGCCTGCACGTGTTTGATCAGAGGTATCAAACGTAATGGCTTTATAGCTCATTTTATTTTCACGGAAGTAATCAGCAATCGCTAATTCAGTAGAGGTACCCGCCTGAATACACGCATTAGCGCCATCTAGCTCAGTAGCCGATTTAACACCTAGTTTTTTGCTAACCATGAAACCTGCTCCGTCATAATAAATAACGCCAGCAAAATTTAAACCTAACGACGTATCACGGGTATGTGTCCAGGTTGTATTACGTGAAAGAATGTCAATTTCACCTGACTGAAGTGCTAAAAATCGCTCTTTTGCCGTTAATGGCTTAAATTGAACTTTAGACGCATCACCTAGTACTGCGGCCGCCACTGAACGACAAACATCGACATCCAGCCCACTCCAGTTACCTTTTTCATCTTTCTGTGAAAAACCTGCTAAACCGGTGCTCACACCGCAACTAACAGACCCTTTCTTTTTAACAGCATCTAACGTAGAACCAGCAAAACTCGACTGCGCTGCAACAACTAACCCCACGGCAGCGAGAGTCATGGTTGTATTTTTAGGACGTGAAGGATATAAATTCCTACACGGTTATTTCGAGACTATCACATAACTTATTAACATTTGTACCGTGTGTGCACTCTTTTTTTTAACTAATGCTCAGTAAGCCAAGCTTCATCGGGCTCTTCATCTTTAAAAAATTCAGGAAACAACGTCTGCCCTAGTCTCTCGTTATAACGCATTAAGTTATTACTCTTATGGACATAATCTTTCATAGGGCTTCTTAATGGCACATTAATAATATTACATAAAAATGCGTACAGTGCGGCATCTATTGACGAAGGTTTATCCCCCATAAGGAAGGGTTTATTAGCTAAGAAATCAGAGATCGCTTTTAAATCTTTATTGGCCATTTCGTAAATTTCATCACGACTATGTCGCCCTAGGCCATTACCATCTAAAGCATTTTTCATGTTTTTTTGCGCCAATGCTGGAACAAGTGTTCTGACTAATGCAGGTAAAGTGGAGAAGCATGCTTCTCGAACCTTTATCCAATTTTCATCGATCCAGCGATTATAAATTAACGCCCAGTAAAGGTGCTCCTCAAGCATTTTTTCAAAGCCTCGAGCGATAGCCTGTTCGGCCAAAGATAGGTGACTGTCTATATGTATTTTATAGGTCTTTTTAAGATGTTCTATGGCTAGAGCGCTGTCTGCTACCGTTATATCATTATCTCGAATATAAGGCAGCTTTCCCTTTGGCCCTTTTCGCGGATCTGAGATCTCTCTAATGTCATACTTAAGCTCTACCATTCTTAACCACGCCTCAAGCTTGAGACAGAATGGGCTCATATTGGGGACACCTAAAAGTCGGGGGAATTGGTAAAGTGTTATCATGAGTGGCAGCGTCCTTGTCGTTATAAGTTTTTTATTTCACTTAAACATAGCACGCATTTGTTCTTTTGGAACCATACTATAATCGATTTTTTCTAGCTCTTTCACCGCCGAGTTTGAGTTTACATCAGCTAATATCGCTTTCTTTAGAGACTGTGCGTTAAGTGTGAACTTTGGTTCATTTAAAACACGCATAATTGCTTTGCCAATTTGATGCGGTTTTGCATTTGAACTCAAGCTTAACCCCGCGCCATGATGCGCTATACGGGCAGCATTATCTGTTTGATCACGCCCCATAGGAAAACAGACTAATGGCAGGCCGTGTGCCAATGCTCGCATTACTGTTCCGTGGCCGGCATGTGTTACAACAACATCAGCCTTTGGAAACACTTTACTGTGCGGGATGGAAGGCAAAACAGTAACATTATCATAGTCATGAAACGTTTCATTGGCCATTGCGGGCCCTAAAGTCACTAAACCTCTAACCGGCAATCTAGCCAATGCGTCAATCATATGTACAAGTATTTGGCGCTGATTCTGAAAAGTAGATGACAGACTCACTACAACTAAAGGTCTTGAGTCACCATTAGATGTACACTCCAGCCCAGCGTCCGCCCAATCTGGATCATCAAGAATAGGCCCTACATAGCGCACATTTTCTGGCGATGGCTCGATGGGGAAATCAAACGTCTTACAAGTTTGTATCAGTCTCAAATCTGCTTGTTGGTATATATCCATAGCCGATTTCATAGGGGCTAAGTCAAATGATTTACGTACAGCATTTAAGCGTGGTAGAAATTTATTGGTAGCATGATTAAAAAGTATGGATAGCAAACGATCACGAAAATGCCCAATACGGCCTTTATGGGGTATCAGGCCAAACCCTCCTGGCGGACGATTAGGACCGGGCAAATATTCTGGCATATGGAATAAGACAACACTTGCCGTCTCGCACGCTTCTGCAGCGACCAAACTACCAACCATCATCAAATCTGCAACAACCACATCAGTATGCTCGGATTTAATCGCGTCCATGGTTTCGCGAGCAACATCCATCGCAGGACCAAACAAGAGATTTTCAAATGTGGGTAAATTTAGAAAACGTGCATCCCAGTCTTGTATTATGTCTACTGTTCTATCTGTTCGGGTAAAGTGTTTTTTGAATACCACACACTCAGCACCAAGAGACTCAATAGTTTTACGCAAACAAGGCTCTGAAAGAACACGAACTTTATGCCCTCGTGCAATTAAACGCTGAGCCAGACCAAGAACAGGAGGAAGATTACCGCCACCTTCCCATGTGACAAATAAATATGATTTTTTTGTGCTCACATTAGATCTCAACTACCCTTGCCATCACTGGCTATAAGACCATTAACTAATCTCAAAAATAGTGACTGGGTTTCATCGAGGCTATGCTTCAGGTCACGCCGAAGCAGTTTCCATAAATAAAGCTCAGTTGCAGCAGAAAACGCCATGAGCTCTCGTTCGTAGCTCATATCTTTTTTATCAGGTAAGAAAGGTGAAAACATGCGCTCACACCACTCTCGGTGATAGATTCTTCCTGCCTCAAGTACCCTGCGAGCAATATCCAACTGATCTTCCATTGCCAACGTTCGAATAACAGCATCACCATGCATTTCATAGTCTTCCAGTAAATACCGGATAATACTTTCTACATTACCTACTTCAGCTTTTTCCCTATCAGATTTCATATCTGCAGCGTTATTTTGTATACAAGCTTCAAACAAGCCTTCTTTAGAACCATAACGTCGAATAATGGTTCTAACGGATACATTAGCCCGCGCAGCAATAACGTCGAGAGTAATATCTGCAATAGAACGTTCACGCCATAAGTCAGCGGTTGCTACAAAAATATCGCTCGCTGTCTGGGCTGCTGTTTCAGCCCTTTTAGACATTTTATAAGGTCGTTTTGAATCTTCATTTTTCATGTCATCAATACTGTCATTAATCTGAAAAATGTCAATCATCAATGCCCTGATATATCCATAGAAGATTGAATAGTCAAATCAGTTACATAAATAGAGCCAATTGATGCGCCGTTATTACCTAAAGTAGTACGGGAAATATCAATATCACATTTGATAGCACCTGCAATCTGAATACCGCTAGCAGGCCCTGGAACAGATGCTATATACCATTTTGCATGAGCAAACCCAAAAGACTCAACAGCAATATCATCTGCATTTCCTGCAATACGATCCAAACCACTATTAGTATTCAGGCCAGTAGTATCTCCTCGTCGGTTATGTACTTTTACCCCAGATATAGAGATACCTAAGAAATCAAAATCCGCACTCAAATCGGATATTTCAAAATAATCACTTATTGTGATTTTGCTATCAGGCACACCGTTAGTACTTCCATTACCATTATTTTGTATGACAATATCCAAAGGTCCCGTGAATACTTCGGCATTAAAGTTTGACATCAAGGTTGTTCCACCGGTCGTGTTTGAGCCAATCGAATAAGTTGAGTTCTGCAGTTTTACGGCACCAATTGAAATCCCGAAAGGAGCCGCATTCCGCCAATCATCCATGGTATCTAGGAAAGAGTTACTAGGTGATGTGGTAGGCCCGCCAGAAAGTGAAATGTCAGCATCACTGTCGCTGTCATAACGCGTGCCGTCAAACGCTTGCACCGCGGTATTGTGAATAACTAAACTACCATCTCCATGCACTTGTTCATCATCATTTGCCAATACCGCCGCATCCCAAGCACTATCAGGTGAGCCAACCTGACGGTAATAATTATCAAGCTCTGAGAACCCATAGGCCAGCGACTCCCCATCACCAGACACATCAAGTACTAACTTCCAATTATCAAATGACCCCGTCACCCCTGTGTTACCGGTACGATCAACGCCTCCCCAAATGAAGTTCTCTATGGTTAAAAAACCTTCATCCTGATAAGCAATTTCAGCAACATCAAGCCTCACATCGATCTCCATGGTCAAACCCGCTTGGCCTGTGATACCTGCCATTAAGGAATCATCCATTGATTTGAGTTCTGCCTGAACAGAACATGCTACACAGATCCCTATTACCAACCCTACTGCTGAAATCAGATCTTTTACTTTACCCCACTTCAAAATAGCCATTACCTTTCCATTCCATAAATTAATCACATACCACTGACCTTGATGCTCCCTTATCAAAAGCTCGCTCTTTAGGGCGGCCTTTTGATGTCACTATTATTGACACTAAAATAAAATGATGTCAACGAGAATGACACGAATATGATAAGTGATTATATTTTTTGCGATATAAACCTGAAATGTGAAACTCAAGCAATACATTTGATAGCAATACATTTGACACCAAATAATTTAATGTCATCATAAGTGACACAAAAAAATAACTTATAGTAAGTTCACCATCAAGGAAGAGCAAACATGCGATACAGCATTAGGATTACATCTCTATTTTTATTTCTATTTAGCTCACTCTTCATTAGTTCAAATGTTGGCTCAACAAACCTGATGAAGAGAACATTTTGTGTGTGGGACCCTGTTGGTAGTAATGGCCCCTTCGCTAACTTAATGAAAGACGTAAAAATAAAATCATTAAAATGGGGGGTTGAGCTAAAAATTAAAGCGTATACCGATGAAAATATAGCCTCTAATGACTTTAAGGCAGGTCAATGCGATGCAGTAGCCGTCACAGAAATTTCCTCTCGAGAATATAACTCATTCACAGGTTCCATTGGCGCAGTGGGGGCATTACCAAGCCTTGCCGAGCTGAAAACAGTGTTACAGGTATTGGCTCAGCCAAAAGCGGCAAAGTTCATGTCCGATGGGGCTTTTGAAGTGGTAGGAATACTTCCAACAGGACCGATATATACCTTAGTGAATGATCGATCTATAGATAGTGTTAAAAAATTCAGTGGAAAGAAAATGGCCGTATTCAAGATTGACCCGGTTCAAATGAATATGTATCAACAATTTGGAGCATCCGCAGTCAATTCCAGCTTAGCGCGTTTCGCGGGGCAGTTTAACAATGGTTCAGTCGATATCGCTTTTGCACCCGCCGCCGCTTATATGCCCTTAGAATTATTCAAAGGTATGGAATCGGGTGGAGGTGTAATCAAGCGCCCCTTATTACAGTCAACACTCCAGGTAATCATTCATAAAGATAAATTCCCACCAGCTTATGGCCAGAAATCCAGAGAAGCATTTGTGAATATGATTGATGGTGCATTCGAATTCATCGAAGAAGCAGAGAAAGATATACTCGAAAAATACTGGATTTCAATGAATGCAGAAGCCACAACAGACTTAGATGATTTATTTCGCTCATCGAGAATCAAGCTTCGAGATAAAGGTATCTATAACGCTAAAACACTTCAGATTATGAGAAAAGTTCGCTGTAAGTACGACGCATCAAAAGCTGAATGTACGGAAAAAACAGAGTAAAGCTATTTCACTCATTATAAATATGACTTAACACCCCCAAAGGAACCATGAATGCTCTACATAGCGGCTCTTATTATTTTCTTTGCTATTCACGTGATACCGTTAAATCAAACGTTTAGACAATATGCAACGGATAAACTAGGAGAAAGGCCTTACCTTGGGGTTTTTATTCTCATAATAATAAGCAGTATTTTCATGGCCGTTCAGGGGTGGAATAGCTTCCCAAATATCTATTTTTACGAGCCTCCCCCCCTTTTAAAGCAAGTACATATTATTTTAATGCTCCCCGTCACTTATCTATGGGTAGCTGCCGAAGTACCAAACAACCTGAAGCGTTTTGTAAAGCACCCTATGCTCACAGGCATGAAACTATGGGCCGTTGGGCACCTAATCGCTAATGGTGATCTACGCTCAATGCTCTTATTCATTAGTATTTTAATATTTTCTATTATTACAGTGAGGGTGGCAAACAAAAGGGAGGTGCAAAAACAGATTAAAACAACACCCGTTTATTATGATATAGGTGTTATAGGTTTAAGCCTAATAGGCTACGGTGCCATGCTATATTTTCATGGCCAATTGTTTGGGGTGCAGGTTATAAGCTATTTAAGCCGGTAAGCGTGAACACTTCAACGTTAAATACCCCCATGCTGAACACCATTCTGATCAATTGCTAGATAAGGTAAGCCAAGCGACTCAAGCCAGTCTAAACCTTGATCACCTTTCAACATCGCAATTGTGGTTGCAGAACCGGCTATTAAGCATTGATCAGCCATCACTGTCACGCTGGCTAGTGATTTTACAGGCCAGCCCGTACACGGATTAAGCAAGTGGCTATACCGAACACCATTTACCATCATATAACGCTCATAATCACCGCTGCTGGCAAGCCCTCCCGTCATTAAAGGCACCTTTGTAATGGCTTTTTCAGGAGCGCGAGAGTCTCTGATACCTATCATCCAAGGAGTATCATCAGGGTGGGGGCCAATGACACGAATATCCCCTCCTAACTCTACTAATCCATGCTGAACACCTAACTGCAAACACACTTCAACAGCTCGATCTGCGGCATACTCTTTAACAATACCGCCAAAATCCAACTCAATACCGGCCAAGGGAAAAGCTAAGAGGCCGTTATTCCAATTTAACTTATCCCAGCCCACTAAGGGTAAAACTTTATTGATATTAGTCTGGCTCGGTAAGCAACCTGATTTAAAGTCCCAAACCTTTCGTAAAACCCCTGATGTAACGTCAAATAAACCGTCACTTTCATGCCATACGATGTTGGCATAATTTAATATGCCTGCCGTTTCATCATCAACCTGAAGTGACTCTCCATCTAACGAGGTCTGATTGATTTTACTGATAATGCTGTCATCTCGATAACGAGAATACTTTGCTTCTAAGCGATAGACTTCATCCATAGCGCTCTTAGCCTGATAGGTAGCCTCATTCTCGCTTTCAGCATATAACTGAATAGAACAAGGCCCGCCCATGGCTTTGAATCGGTATTGATATCGCGATAATGGCTTCATGACTAGAAAGAGTAGTCGAACCCAACCGTCAGTAAAGTATATTGCAGCAGACCTGGGTGCTCCGTTTCGACCGTTCCTAATGCTAAATCACCGCCCGAAATATACCGTTCGGCACTGACTATTACTTTCCAATTATAGCTATGCGCAACAGCAGATAAGCCAAACGTAACCGCACCAAAGGGTGACAAACGATAATCAGAAGACTGATCACCCTCTAAGCCTTGCATATCAGAAGGTTTATAAAAATCAGCCTGGCTCTGAGAATAATACCTAAACGAAGGAATAACCCGTAAATTGGGGTCAATATTCTGATGCCATTCAAAACCAATAGTATGAGAGACCATATCCCAATCATCAGTATATAAACGATAATCCGCATGAACGGCTGCATCAAGACTACCCAAATAGTATCTATAGCGCGTATTCCATGCAATAGACGCTCTTGAATCTGGACGCTGATCTATCAACTTATAAGGGTCAGATAAATAACCATCACTATAAGCATAATTAATACTGGTCTGCAAAACAGATTCGGCATTAATCACCTGCGCAATGCCTGCAAAAATGGTTGCGGTGTACTTATCTTCTTCTGTTACTCGAATAGCACCGAGCTTTTGAGTTGGCTCGATCGTATCATCAGAATACCCAACCCCCCCCATTAAAGTGGTTAGCTTATCGTTAATATGCTTCTCACCTTCAAGGCCTACATTAAAGGCTTCGTAGTCATCTTCGGTGGAATACCCACCAATAACCGAGGCATTACCGCTTTCATAATAACGGGTGGTTTTCACATTTAAATCCATGCGAGTATCTTCAATACTTGCACCACTCATCACCAACAAAGCACCACCATCACCATCTGAAACAGTACCCATGGGCGATGCTCCGCTCATGGTTTCATAGTCAAAAGTAGCATCCACTGAGTAGTTATCGCCCGCGGGGGCAAGCACTCTAAATTGATGTATATTGATGTCATAACGTTGAGTACTTCCTCCGCTATCACTATTAAACACATCACTTTCAGATAGGTCATCTTCCTGATATTGTGAATAGCGATAACCCACTTCAGTCATGGTAGGCGGGGCATCGGCGGCAACATGATTTGATACAGCCGCCACAGGAATGGCCAGTGCAGCGCTCGTTAAGGCACTTAAGGTACGAGATTTTTCGGTTTTCATTATTACGATCCTTTTAAATTACAGCCATGATATTAATTACAGCCACAGCCGCCACCGCCTGAACTCGCTCCACCAGAAGAGCCTTCTTTACTGAAATATATATGATCTCGTAATGCCGACTTCATGGGGTCTGGGTCCCATTTCATTTCTGTTCTTGCTAACTCACCTCGTTCCCATGGCTGTATTTCTGCACAGCCAACGGCACCTACTGCAATCAATAGAATGGGGAATAACGTTAGTTTATAGCTAAAGGAATTATGCTTCACGACTCACCTCCCTGCGTCATCAATGTATGAACCGCCTTACGTATTTTATCTATATCGCTGCTTCGAAAGCCTTCATGCACACCTTGTATATCACCCTTTTGGTCAATTAAATAAGAGGTAGGCATGGCCCTTAAACCATACTGCTGAGGTGTAATGCCTGCGGTGTCCGTTAATACGGGGTAGTTAACGGGGTACTTCTGTAAAAACCGCTTTCCATCTTCTGGGTCTTTATCAAGGTTGATGGCTATCACTTCAAAAAACTCTGAACCTAACTCATTTCGCAGTGTATTTAACAAGGGCAGAGACTGGCGACAAGGGCCACACCATGAAGCCCAGAAATCTAGATAGACTACTTTTCCTTTATACTCATTCAGCGCTTTACGCTCTCCAGAATAAATATCGGGCAATGAAAAATCCGGCGCGGACTGAGCATCAGAATCTGCCCAACTCATACTTGTTATGAGACTCAGCATTATGGCTGCCGAGCATACCCATTTATATTTCAACATCATATTTTCCTTTCGTTCCTGTTATATACGGGCAATCATGTAAACAAGGGAATGTCATCAACGGCTACAGGGTACAAACGGTCAAGTTCAGTGCCTGCAAGCCCTGTTAAACGCCTTAAGGCTTTATGAATATGAGCAGGGGTAATTAAAATCCCATCATCATCAAATGCTAAGGTTGATGGATTAACTCTACGCGCTCCATATAGATCATTTGTGCCACCTATAACACGGTTACCGGTAATACCTGCGCCCATTACCATCACGCTGGTGACGTTCCAGTGGTCTTTACCACCCGGCCCAACTAAGTTACCGGAGTCACGCATATAGCCATTATAAAATGGCGTACGACCAAAATCAGAGCCAATCATGATAGTGGTGCGATCTTGAATACCTTGTCGCTCAAGCTCACTCCATAGGTGATCTATACCAACTAACAATTTATCTAAACTACTAGTTTGGGTATTATCATGGTTGCTATGAGTATCAAAACCGCCCACATTAAGGTTTGCTGATATGCTTAAGCCTGAAGCAAATGCAGCGGCAGCCATTTCAGCCTGAGCTTTAAAACCATCTCTAGACATCGGACTCGGTAACTTAGCTACAATTTGGTCCAAGCTATCCGTTCCTGATCTTGCTGACAGTAGTTCGTTTAATTTCTGTCTTCGCTTTCCAAGTATCTCTTCAGATCGCTGACGCTGCAAGCTGGCCATTTGCGCCTGCTGTATCAAGTCATAAGTGCCATCTTCAAAGTATCGGTCAGTATTACCGGGGCTAGGCTCATTGGGGAATGCTAATCGATTAAAATTACCACTACCAGACACTCTGGAAGCACTCACTAATGAATCGGTAAAGTCGTAGCCACCATTACTAATATATGACATGGGTTTGTTAGGCCCAGCAGAAGCCGCAATTAACGCCGCCAAGCTGGGGTTACCCATGTCTGTTTTACCACTCCAAACAAAACGGCTGCCTACCGAGTGGCTGTTAGTACCCACATCAACACCGTTAATTACCTGTAGTCGGCCATAATGCCGACTAAAGAAGTTATCAAGGGTATCTTCAGCAGGAGCGGTAATCTCATCTGAATACGGCGCATAAAGAATATTGCCTGCTGTGCGAATAGCTGCCTTTTCAAAATTATTAATTGGCCCCCGACCATCGCTTCGTAACGCGTTACCTTTAGGGTCACAAAGAGCCGTTGGGTCCCAGCCTCCACCTGCATTCACCATCACCCAAAAACGATTAGGGTCAGCTGCGGCACTTAATGGGCTGCTGATCATCGGTAAACTTAAGCTTACTCCCGTTGCTGCCAGTGCTTTTAAAAAATTTCTACGGTTCATAATCATATTCTCCTTTGACTGACAGTCTTATTCATACAGAAAGCGGTAGTCCGCTAACATATAAGTTAATACGCCCGTCCATGAACGGATTACATAATTCTCATCAAGTCTAATTTGCTCTTCACCGGGGAATGCTTCACCCGTTTCAGGGTTGTAACGTAACCTGCAACGCCAATCGAGATAGGTACTAACCTCACCCTCCTCAAGCAAATCTTGTCCTCGGCTCCAAATATCAACAAAGAGATCATAGGTACGTGATACCTGAGCCGAACCTTCATCTACACGCTCCCCAAAAAAGCTCCAATGTAAATGAGCAATATTCTTCTTTATTGCACTAACAGCAGCTTCATTAGTTATACCATCGGCATCAAGGGGGGCCATATCCATGGCAACAAAGGGGAATAATTTTCTTTGATCTCTCGGATAAAACAAGTCTTTTGTCGCCACATTACAGGACATCTGAGTCGCCATAAGTTGCTGTGTTGATGACATTAGGCCATTAGGTTGAGTAATTCGTGTAGTCACTGAATCAGAGTCAATACCACCATAAAGCTGGTTGTAATCGCCCCCCTCTTTGCTCAAATTAGCCGTGCTAGTATTCTCCATCCAACGATAACCAGTCACTGCTTCAATTTTTCGGTCAAGCATTTCAGGCGTTAGCAAACGAGCGCTACCAACAACATCTGCACTATACCCACCACCAGAAGACGCTCGGTAATAAGGGCTTAATATAATGCCTTTAATCGCGGTTTTAAGATTATAATTTGATTCTATAAACGCTCTTTCAATTGCACCTAAGTGATATCGTTGGGTTTTAAAGGCGGTTTCATCATCTATCGACACACCTTCAGTGGGTACAGGTAATAAATCATCACCCATTAAGCCTTTATAAAGTATTTTTATCATCGCTTTTGGGAAACGTGGGTCTTTTACCATTTCCTTTCCCAACCATTGCAGCGAGCTATCAAGGTTCCCCGATAGAGGCATCCGTTCTATTCCAAAGCCCTGACGCAAAATATCCGTAGGCCAGCCATCAGATGATAGTCGACTAAGTCTATAACGCCCTTCTTTATCCCAATTTTGGAAAGAAGACGCCACTGGGTCCATTACAATATGACAGCCTGTACACGCGGGGTTAGTTAGGGTTGGCGTGGTACTAACCAAATCAATCGCTTCATCAGGCCTGTCACCTTTAATGGCCAAAATGTCTGTATCTAAAAATATATCATATACTTTGCGTGAGCGATGACGATTCAGATTGGTAGCGCTTGTCGGAAAGCGATTTAAAAACATTGACGATGTGAGCAAGCCCGCATGAGGAATACCCGGGATTCTAACTTCTCTAAAATCATTAGGGTCTTCAGGGTAACTTTCATCCATAGGGTCTGATAATGTATCAAAAGCAACCTGCCCCTGAACCCCATAAGCTTGCGCAGAATAACGATTAGCCACCATGTAATCAGCGGTTAGTATTTCAGTAAAAGGTCGGTTGTTTTTTACTATATGGGCAATTAACCGAAGCCCCTCTTGTGATACGCCATCATTAATATTATTTTCTAACCAATAATACAAATCCCGTTCATGACCAGATGTTGATGTATCTAAACCTAACTCACGGTACCAGCGACGTTCTGGATAATCAGTATTATCTAAAAGGTCTAAAGCTTCTGAACGGGGAAGATATTTATCCTGATGCAACACATCATTAAATATTTCCATCAAACGCGTGTAAAACTCATCACTTTCCATCAACACATCAAGTGTTTGAGATAGTCCCGACTCACCCTCACTCTCAACCTGAGCAAGCTCTGCATCCGAAGGCGTTCGCCCAGCTAGGCTTAAGGTTGAGCGGTATAAGGTTTTACTAACGGCTTCAATCTCAACATCTAAAGAGCATGCTGAAGACGCGACACTTTGCGTATCAAAACCACTATTAAACGCGGCCATTATGTACTCAGCCGTTTTCGTAGAGCAGTCTAAGCCACAGCTCGCAGCACCACCAATGGGCATCGTTGTGGCAATACGGTCTGTTAATGTTTCAATATCACCACAGGTAGCACAGCCAACAAGCGGTGTGCCGCTTGCAGTGCCATATCCAGAGCTCCCATGACACGAT
Source organism: Hahellaceae bacterium (assembly GCA_016744695.1). Taxonomy (GTDB): domain Bacteria; phylum Pseudomonadota; class Gammaproteobacteria; order Pseudomonadales; family Oleiphilaceae; genus Alkalimarinus. The sequence goes on along the minus strand of JADGDV010000005.1, from coordinate 66,186 downwards.
GCACACTGCTGGCCATATAACTCCTGCCCTTCCAAAGAGAAACTCCCCTGAAGCGAACTTGCAGAGACACTGGCACAGGCTATTTCATTTTGAGATTGGTCATCACCACTATATTCACCGCCACACGCGGCTAATAACAAACTGACCATTACACTGGCCAACATTCTAATGTTCAAGAACGGCTTTTTCTTTATCAAATCCGTCATTACTTTGCTCCTCACTTTTGGCTCTCCGGTTGCCACACAATAAAATTGTTTATTGCTTTTTACCACTTTTTAAAAAATCATAGTCTCTCTAGGGCACATTTTTAGCCCAAGTAAAGAATAAAATAACGCTCAATAAATAAAACATGATAACTCCCTCACAAATTTAGACATTTAGGTCAGGGGATTTGAAGGGTGGCTCTCATAAAGGAAGGTTACACGGCAGTAGCATACAGAAATATTCATTTACATTTCAGCATATTAGATGAGCGCAGCGTCATACTTTGTAACATAAGTAGCGCTGAAGAGGCGTTCTTACTTCCGAATGCTGCTGGGTGATGAGCCGGTCCATTTTCTAAATGCACGGCCAAAATTAGATGGGTCGCTATAACCTAGTTCATAGGCAATTTCATCAACGGGTTTATCTGTATTCTGCAATAAATCCAAGGCTCTTTTTTTTCGTATATCAGCAAGTAAGTCTTGAAAACTGGTTCCAAATGCTTGGAGTTGACGTCGTAACGTTCTGGAGGTCACATGAAGAGAGTCTGCAACAGACTCCATGGAGGGTATGGTTTCTGGGTCACTTTGAAGCAGCTGAGCTACTTTAGAAACAATAGAACCAGTATCTTCTACCGCTTTAAGTTGCTCTTCGCACTCTTGTTCAGCTAAACGCCTTGCCACCGTATTTGCAAGCACCATAGGTAGCATTAAGTGCTGTTTATCAAACCTAATCTGATTGAAAGGGGTGTTAAAAGAAATCATATCAGCCAGTCTTTGTAATGAAAGATCATCATAGCTATTCTCTGAACCAACAAAGAAACTAAAATACTGATTAACATGGTTTGGTGCTGGGTAGCTAACAAGGCAGCGACCTGTTTGAACAAGGGTGGGGCCAAACAAGAACTTGCTTACATCCATAATTGAAACAAAAAGTGCTTCAATCAAAAAATGTTTTAACGGGCCTAAAGCCAAATTATCATCAAGCTGAATAACCGCTTCATTGCCATCAATAAAAAACGACATTTCAATAAAGGCAAATCGGGTGCGATAGTATTTAATAATGGCAGCAATGGCATCACTGACATTGTCACTGCTAATAGATGCCTGCCCCATAGCGCCATGCGTTGTAAACTTCAGCCGGGTGCCGTAATAAAGTCCTAAAGCCGGTTCATTTGTTAATTTAATTGCGTTATTAACAAGTTCAATAAATTGAGCGTGGCTGAGATTAGCCTCGGGGTTTCGTAATACATTCTCTCGAATACCGGTGTTAACTAGCAACAGCTCAGGGTCAGCCCCTTTTTCTATCGCTAATTCGTAAAGAATTTCACCATAGTGCGCTAATAATACTGCATCACTCGACTGATATACCAACTTCATCACAAACAACCCTAGCTCAATCTTATATATCTCATTTAACACATGGTGTCCCAAAATGACCGACAGCATAAGACTACCGCGTCATCTTTTGATACACAAGTACAATTCTGCACATTAAACAAGCAACAAACGTAAGCATTAATTAACTTTAAAGTAATTACTCTAATTTACAGTAATTACTCTAGAATAAGCTACCTAATTTATAAATTAGAGCCGGGGCTGGTGAAAAACTAGATTGGACGTTGTAGGGTAGTCATCGAAGTGCGTCACTCGAATTCGACTGATGTTGGCATAAGGGACTTCTATTCGCCACAGCGCCCTTAATGGCATCTCAAGAATCTGATTAAGAATCGCGCGTATCACCCCCCCGTGACAAACAAGCAATAGATGCTCTCCACGGTGGCCTAGCAATAAATCATTCCAGTGATTATTAACTCGTTTAATAAAGTCATCCAAGGTCTCACCTCCGGGTGGTGAGAACTTTGTAGGGTCACGCCAATAGCCTTCAAGTTCACCAGGAAATGCGGTCATTATTTCTTCAGGGCTCATGCCCTCCCAGCGACCAAAGCGAATTTCTTGAAACCCAGGTACTTCTTCATAAGGCGTGTTATTAACATTCACCAACTCTTGTGCAAATGCAGAGCAACGCTTAAGAGGCGAACTAATTATTTTCTGCCAAGGCCTATTATTACCCACTGCGGCTCGCATTTGAGTCCAGCCTTCGTCTGATAAGGGGTCATCTTGGCTACCTCGTAACCGTCGCCCACCAACAGGCTCCCCGTGACGAAGTAAATCTATAATGGTTTCCTGGTATTCACTCATATAAAAAACAACCTCAACAAGTAAAAAATCACCTGTAGGATCACCTACGTTGGCGCGATAATAATTAAGTTCCATCCTGCACTTGAGCTTCTTCAAACGTTGCCATATTGGCATGCAACACTAAAGCAGAATCAATAATAGGCAAACAAACGGCAGCTCCACTTGCCTCACCCAACCTCATATCAAGCGATAAGAGTGGCCTGACACCTAAATGCTCTAAAACAAGGCGATGCCCTTTTTCTGCAGACTGATGAGAAAACAGTAACCACGACTTAAGTTCAGGTCGCAAACGACAAGCAACTAAAGCCGCGGCGGTTGTAATAAAACCATCAACTAACGAAGGTATGCCTCGTTGAGCAGCGGCTATATAAGCACCCGCTAATGCAGCAATTTCAAATCCACCCACGGCACACAAAACATCAATAGGCTTAGCGCTGCCAACATTATGTAAACTTAAAGCAGACTCGATAACCTGCGCCTTATGCTCTATAGAAGCATTATCAAGCCCTGTTCCTGCGCCAACAAGCTCACTCACGTCATAGTTAAGTAAAGCACAACATATAGCCGTTGCCGAGCTGGTATTAGCAATACCCATTTCGCCGCCGACAAATAATTGTGTATCGTCTGATATAACTTCTTTAATGACGCTCTGCCCCACGGTTAATGCTTCAAAGCACTGAGCTTCCGTCATTGCTGGCTGCTTTAAAAAATTTGCGGTGCCTTTCGCAACAGAATAATCAACAACATCAGGAATATCTTTTACTGAATTTGCTGTACCCACATTAATAATATGCAACGCGGCACCATGATGATTTGCCAATACACTAATAGCGGCACCACCCCGTGCAAAATTCTTTACCATCTCAACCGTTACGGCCTGAGGAAAGGCAGACACACCCTCATCAGCCACGCCATGATCCGCCGCAAAAATAGCGATGGATGTTTTTCTAGCCACAGGTGTCGGAGTAATGGTTGCTTGCCAGCCAGCAAATTGAATAGCAATATGCTCTAAATACCCTAAAGAGCCAGGAGGCTTAGTTAAAGTGCCCTGTCGTTCTTCTGCTTTACTCAACGCGAGTAGATTAATCTCTGGAAACGGGGCTTCAAACCAAGACGACATACTTTACTCTCTGTTTAGGAAATGACTTACTTATGTTAGTCATCTTCGCGGGAATGACAGTGTTTATTTTAATCGCTGGGCAATTCCGGCAGTAACAAATATCACTTGCTCACACTGCTCCGCCAAAGCTTGATGTAACCAGCCAGCCTCATCAATAAAACGACGAGCTAATCGGTTATCAGGCACTATACCCTGCCCCACTTCATTACTAACCATAATAAGCTGACCGGGCACTGAACTTAGTACATTTAATAAAGCTTGTTTCTCTGCCTCAAAAACACTTTCGTTGTCCAAACATAATAAATTACTGAGCCACAAGGTAAGGCAATCAACCAAAATTACGCGGGAGTCTTTTGCATTATCCATAATACATTGAGCCAGATAAACCGGTTCTTCGACTGTTTGCCAATGAGAGGGTCGGTCACTTTGGTGGCGAGAAATGCGCTCATTCATTTCACTATCAAATGCTTGGGCAGTAGCAATGTAAACTACATCAAGCCCTGTATCACTTGCCTTCTGCTCTGCAAGGCGACTTTTACCAGACCTTGCACCGCCTAAAATCAGCTCTTTCATTTGTTAATATCCCTTCTAGCTCGCTACAGCTTCATTTTTTACAGCTCGATCAGGCAATGCACTAATCACTGACATAGCCAACGCGGCTATATAACCCTGAGACAGTACCAGCAGAACCACAACCCACACGATGGTATCTAATGCGCTTATATCTTGCTGTATACCCACACCTATCGCCGCACTCAACAACAATATTAGTATAACAATCTCTTCCCATGCAGAAAGAATAGCGGTGCGAATAGAGGCTTGGTCTTTAAGCTTAGGCGTCCGTATAAAAGGCATTTCCTTGTATATCAGACCATAAATAACGGCTTTTGAAATAGTATACGAAAGTGCGAGCCCAGCCATGGCAGCATAGAAGGTTTCACGTGCATTAGACTTCACCCTGTCACGATACAAGTGAATTAACTTTCCTATTTTGAAGAAAAATAAGGCCAGGGGTGGAAAAGAAAATAATATAAGGGGCGGGTCAGACTGTTCTGGCCAAAGGATCATACATAGTGACCAGAATAAAGCGCCTAGAGTAAAAAACAGGTTCAAACCATCAGCAAGCCAAGGTAGCCAGCCCGCAATAAAATGATACCGTTGCCCCTGACTTAATTGGGTATTTTTACCTAACCAAAGTTTAGCCGCGTGCTCACGAAGAATCTGAATAGCCCCGTATGCCCAGCGAAAGCGTTGTTTTTTAAAATCCAAGAAGGTATCAGGAATTACGCCTTTACCATAACTCTGCTCAATATAGGCCGCTTCAAAACCTTTATCGAATACGCGTAAGCCCAACTCTGCATCTTCGGTAATTGACCATTCACCCCAGCCCTTTAATTCATCGAGTAATGAACGACGAATCATCGTCATGGTGCCATGTTCAATAATGGCATTACGATCATTTCGGGTGACCATACCTATATGAAAAAATCCACGATACTCTGCATAACACATCGTTTTAAATAGATTTTCATCACCATCACTGTAATCTTGAGGCGCTTGAACAATGCCTATTTCAGGGTTTGTAAAATGTGGAACCAAGTCACTGAGCCAATTTGGCTCAACAATATAGTCGCTATCAATCACAGCGACAATATCGGCATCTGAAGCCGTGTTTCGTAATGCAAAATTAAGAGCGCCGCCTTTAAAACCGGCTAAAGGTGATACATGGAAGAAGCGAAAATTATCACCCAGAGTTTCACAATGTGCCTGAACAGGCTTCCATACATCAGGGTCTTTTGTATTGTTATCGATCACTATCACTTCATAGTTAGCACCTTGTAGTGCTTTTAATGCATTCAAAGTACGAATCACCATTTCTGGTGGTTCATTATAACAAGGTACATGAATCGACACTTTAAAATGACGAGCACGGTCACAGTCACTGCCAGAAAAAGGACGCCTACGTTGCTTAACCCAAAGCGCTTCAGCCCACTCATGAGCCTCAACCAAAACAACCATCGTCACACAAAACGCGCTAAAGCATAACATCACCCCCAGCGTGATGATTTGCCATGAAATATATTGGTTGCTGTAATCATAAACCATCCAAACCAAGGTCGTCATACAGATAAAAACAACACTTGAAAGAAACCCTACCGCCCGCTTACGAAACATATCACCATCACGAAGTAATATCGCAATAATGAAAATAGCCAAGAAGATAGAAACTCCTACTAACAACTCCCAATGAGGCACATCTAAAATAGGCCCTTTAAAGGGGAATTTAGCTTCCCGGTCAGTATTAAAGACCCCCCAGTAAGCGCCCACTGAACCTTCGTTAATGTTTTTCCAGGGTTGGTCAAATGCCTCCATTAAAAAATAATCGAGCGATAAATCCGAGGCCATTTTAAGAAAATTACGATGAAATATAGCTTCATTAGCAACTGAGGCAATCGATTCACCCCGCATGCGACCACGGCTCGGCCAGCCAACCTCAGCCAGTAACAATGGTTTTTGTGGGTAGGCCTGCTTTAACTCCTGGCTATGTGTAGCGATATAGTCCAAAGACTCATGGACATCAATGCCTTCCCAATACGGCAGAATGTGTGCAGCTACATAATCAACATGCTTTACCAATTCTGGCGTTTTCAGCCAATAGTCCCACGTTTCTGCAGTAGATACAGGCACCTTAACCCGAGCCCGAACATACTCCAGATATTCAATTAGCTCAGCTAGTTCAATGTCTTCTCGTAGAATAACCTCGTTGCCCACCATTAAACGCGTGACATTATCATGGCTATTAGCAATATCGATCAAACGGTCCAGTTCTTTAAAATTCTCTGTGCGGTTCCCTGTTATCCACGCCCCTAAAGTCACTTTTAAACCATAAGGTTTAGCCAAAATAGGAATATAACTTAAGGTGTCAGCAACGGAATATGTTCTAAGTGAATTGGTATAACGTGAGATTAATGCAATATCTGACTGAATATTTTCTACCGTAGGGTAGGTCGCATCAATCGGGCTTTGTTCATGCTGAAAAGGAGAAAATGAGAAGCCTGCAACGGAACTTATCCACTCCGGCTCTATATGAGGGCGGTTTGCCAGCGCCCAAAGTGAGCAGGTAATCACTGAAACAATCAATAGTATTAGAAACTTATCCTGATACTTCTTTCGCATATTATGACCAATAGAGAGAAATCGCGAGATTATACGCAAATTTTCAACGCTTAATAGTTAATAGAGGCGGTTTGTGAGGGGGTTATTATATTATTTATTGCACGAATGTTCATAAGTCATGAGAAATAAGCCTATTGTCCGATTATGACCACTGCAACGTCATAAATTGACCTTCAGTAATCATAGCGGTTACGGCAGAATAGATCTCGTTGATTAGTGTCTCTGAACTAGTCCGTTTTTACTCTCGCAAGAGAGTAAATACTTACCTTGCTTTAAGGCTGCCTATTTAGGCAGCCTTTTTTTATGCGTGAAGCATTTAGATACCACCCTTCCTCTCCATAAGTTCAATAGCATTGACCCTAACCACACTCAATTAAGCCCCCTGTGCCAATTACTCTTTAGCGGAATAAGGGAGAATTGAATGGTGAACAAATATGCTCAATTGAAGTAGGAGAGCCAACAATGCCAGAATACAAGACCCCTTTACGCGACATGAAGTTCGTTTTTAATGAACTGTTAAACACACAAGAACACTACAAAAAAATCCCAGCAGGTGAAGAAGCAACCCCTGACATGGTTGACGCTATTCTCGAAGAGAGTGCAAAATTTAGTGAAGAAGTACTTTCTCCATTGAATCAGATAGGCGATCACGAAGGTTGTAAGCTAGTTGATGGACAAGTCATTACCCCTTCCGGTTTTAAAGCCGCTTATGATCAATTCGTTGCGGGCGGCTGGCAAGGAATGTCTCACCCTGTAGAGTATGGTGGCCAAGGCTTACCTTTGTCTCTTGGCGTACTCAAGTCAGAAATGATTAGTACGGCCAACTGGTCTTGGGGGATGTACCCAGGGCTTAGCATGGGCGCAATGAATACGGTCTACTTGCATGGTAATGAAGAGCAGAAACAGGTTTATTTAACCAAATTGACTGAAGGAGCCTGGACAGGCAGTATGTGCCTGACAGAGCCTCAATGCGGCACTGATCTTGGGCAAGTAAAAACCAAGGCTGACACCAACGACGACGGTTCTTATACCGTGACCGGCACTAAGATCTTCATCTCAGCGGGTGATCACGACTTAACAGACAACATCGTACACATTGTATTAGCTCGTCTGCCCGGTGCGCCAAAAGGTACACGAGGTATATCTCTGTTTATTGTGCCAAAATTTTTACCTGATGCCCAAGGTAATACCGGTGAATTCAATAACGTAAGCGTAGGTTCACTTGAAGAAAAAATGGGGATTAAAGGCTCTTCAACCTGCGTAATGAACTTTGATGGCTCCAAAGGCTTCTTAATTGGCGAACCCAATAAAGGCCTAGAGTGCATGTTTACCTTTATGAATACGGCGCGCATTGGCACCGGTTTGCAGGGTTGCGCGGCAGCTGAACTGTCTTTCCAGGGCGCATTAAGCTATGCAAAAGACCGCCTATCAATGCGTTCGCTCAGCGGCAAAAAAGCACCTGATAAAGTAGCCGACCCGATTATTGTTCACCCTGATGTGCGTCGCATGTTGCTTACACAGAAAGCCTTTGCAGAAGGCGGACGCGCAATGATTTACTACGCGTCCCACAAAGCAGACTTTCTTATTAATAACGAAGATGAAGCCGCGCAAACACGAGCCGATGACGACCTGGGGTTCTTAACCCCCATTATTAAAGCGTTCCTAACAGAAACAGGCTATGAAGCGGCTAACTTAGGTATGCAGGTATTTGGTGGTCATGGTTATATTAAAGAATGGGGAATGGAACAAATTGTTCGTGATACCCGTATTTCAATGTTGTACGAAGGCACAACGGGTATTCAGGCACTTGACCTGCTCGGAAGAAAAATACTGTTAGACAAAGGCACCGCATTCCGTCGTTTTAGTAAAGAGCTTAGCCAGTATTGCAAAGGTAAATCTCCTTATGTAACAGGTAAGAATCGTGGCAAGATGAAATCAATGGTCAGTGACCTCACTTGGCTAAACCGCCAGTGGAATTTCGTTGCCTTAAGACTGGTATTTAATGCAATGAGAGACAAAGATGAAGTCGGTTCAGCTTCAGTCGATTTCTTAATGTATTCCGGCTATATCGTAATGGGGTATTTCTGGGCCATGATGGCTGAAAAGGCTTATGATCAGTTAGCCAATGGCGCTGAGGAAGATAAAGACTTCTATCGCGCTAAGATTCAAACCGCTGAATTCTATTTTGCGAGAATTTTACCAAGGACCAAAACCCACTATGCAACCATGATGGCGGGGTCCAAGACTTTAATGCAAATTGAAGAAGAGCACTTTGCGTTTGTTTAATTTAAGCTGATTTACAGCTCTCCGCATCACTCTCCGTAGCCGTGATGCAGAGAGGCACGAACGGAATCAAGGGGTTTTTCCTCGTGAACAATCCTTGATTCCAGTCGTGCCTCCTTTCATCACGGCTACAACGTCAAAAGAAGTAAGTACCAACCATCAACCCAGCAAATCAAACACCAACTCATCAAGCATTTTCAGTGTCAGCCCCCAAATTCTATGTTCTCCATAGAAGTAACAGGGCAACTTAATCGATACCCCTTTCTTTTCCCAAAGCATAGATTCCCGATTACTTCTATCTGCCAAAAAGGAAACAGGCAGCCATATCACCTGGTCAACTTCATGGTTAACCGTAAAGGTCGGGTCACCATTCAACTTAAACGCATAAGGTGAGACCACCATGGGTTTGCGGTTTCCATGAGCAAAGGTCATCAGGTCTGAAAGACGCCCTATATAGTCATCGACCGATAACGCGAGCCCTATCTCTTCTGAAGTTTCTCTAATAGCCGTCTCACGGATATTTTTATCTTCTTGCTGCTCTCTACCCCCGGGAAAAGCGATATGACCAGACCAGCGATCCCCTTCTTTATCCGCTCGCTTTATTAATAATACCTGTAGTTCACCTTCATGATCCCTCAGCACAGTGGCCACAGATGAGCGGGTCATAAAGCGCCTGAGCATACGGGTTTTTGCTTTTCGCTTGCTTAAGACTATTTCAAGTTCATTTAAGTTTTTCATAAGATTACATTAGCATATTTATGAATGCTAAACCCCACTGTTGGTATCAGCATGAACACAGGTATAATAGCGCTTTGTTCTTGCTCATTACTACGACCAGAGAAACCCTGTTCATGTCAGATGATTTTTCCCACCGCTTTGGTGGAACACAACGCCTTTATGGCAACGCTGCTGTTGATAAGCTGAGAAATGCTCATGTGGGTGTCATCGGTATAGGTGGTGTAGGTTCTTGGGCGGCAGAAGCCTTAGCCCGCTCAGCCATCGGGAAAATCACATTATTTGATATGGATGATATTTGCGTATCTAACGTAAACAGACAAATCCACGCCTTAGACGGGCAAATTGGTCGGCTAAAAGTCGATGCAATGGCTGACCGTATTAAGACAATCAACCCCTCGGTTGATTGTGCCGCCGTCATGAGTTTTGTGACAGAGAAAAATGTGGATGAACTTCTCAACAATCAATTCGATTATATTATTGAAGCCACCGATAGCGTAAAGGCTAAAGCCGCTATTATCGCCTACTGCAAGCGCAATAAAATCAAGATTATAAGTTCCGGTGGCGCAGGCGGACAGGTAGACCCGACACAAATTCAAATAGCTGATCTCAGCAGAACGATACAAGATCCACTACTTGCAAAAGTCAGAAATCTTCTTCGCAGAAACTATAATTTCTCACGAAATACCAAACGAAAGATGGGTGTTGACTGCGTATTTTCTACCGAACAACTGACCTACCCCCAAGCAGACGGAGGAGTTTGTAAACAAAAACCATCAACAGATGGTCCCGTTAGGCTCGACTGTGCCACTGGCTTTGGTGCTGCAACCTGTGTGACGGCTACTTTTGGTTTATTTGCGGCTTCCAGAGTACTAAGTAAATTAAGTAAATAAATTAAATGTATCAACAATAGAGGCCATTTCTGGACAACACGGTATTCGGCTATTACTGTTAATTCATGACCGAAAACACCCTTTTAATATTAGCTAGTATCGGAATTATCTCTCTGTTTTGTCAATGGCTTGCATGGAGAATGAAACTCCCGGCAATCCTCCTCCTTTTATTAGGCGGTATTTTAGTGGGGCCGGTTTTTGGTGTACTCGACCCCGACAAATTATTTAATCATTTATTATTTCCCATTATTTCTCTTTCAGTGGCGGTGATTCTTTTTGAAGGAAGCCTGACACTGCAGTTTAAAGAATTAAAAGAACATGGGCGTATGGTCAGAAACCTACTCAGTGTAGGGATGCTTGTAACGTGGCTAACGGCCACCTTAGCAAGCCGTTGGGCGCTCGATTTATCCTGGGAAATAGCCACGCTATTTGGCGCTATTGTTGTCGTTAGTGGCCCCACCGTTATTATGCCCTTGCTACGCGTTGTTCGCCCCTCTGCCAATGTTGCCAACATTCTAAAATGGGAAGGTATCGTCATTGACCCTATAGGGGCTCTGTTAGCGGTTTTAGTATTTGAGTTCATCGTTTCAGGAAAGTCAGGCGCTATTGGACATACGCTTTGGACATTTAGCTCAACACTCATTCTAGGTACGTCTCTAGGCGGAGGAGCTGGCTGGCTGTTAGGACTTGCATTACGCCAACGCTGGCTCCCTCAATTTCTTCAAAATGCGGGTTCCCTGACGTTTATGTTGGGTGTGTACGCTCTGTCTAACCACCTTCAACATGAGTCGGGCTTACTTACAGTCACTGTAATGGGTATATGGCTTGCCAATATGCGAGGTGTTCCCGTTGATGATATTCTCGAATTTAAAGAGTCCCTCAGTGTTTTACTTATTTCTGCATTATTTATTTTATTAGCGGCACGCATTGAGTTTAATGCGATTGCTCAATTAGGTTGGGGCCCTGCCTGGGTTATTCTCGCGCTTATTTTTATTGCCAGGCCTATCAGTGTTTGGCTTTCAGCAATGGGAACAACACTCAGTTGGCAGGAGAAGCTATTTCTTAGTTGGATTTCTCCTCGTGGTATTGTTGCGGCGGCTGTATCGGCTTTATTTGCATTTCAGCTTGAAAGCCAAGGGCACAGTGATGCGGCTGTACTTATACCCCTCGTGTTTTTAGTGATCATTACTACTGTTATTTTACAAAGCCTGACGGCAGCGCCATTAGCCAAATGGTTAAAAGTGGCTGAGCCAGATAGCCGAGGGTTTCTCTTTATTGGCGCTAATCAGGTGGCTCGTGAACTGGCCAAAAGCTTAATAAAGAAAAACATACCAGTGATGCTCAGTGATACAAGTTACGAAAATATTCGCCTTGCACGCATGGATAACTTACCGGTTTATTTTGGCAATCCGGTTTCAGAACATGCGGAAAACCATATGGATTTAACCGGCATTAGTAATGTGCTAGCAATATCTCCTTATCGACAACTCAACACGCTCGCAACCTTCCACTATCTTGACTTATTTGGAAAAGGCCACGTTTTTGGTCTATCCGATGGGGACGCAGACCTCCGTGCAAGCCACCAATTCTCAGAAAAGTTCAAAGAAACCCGAATGCTTTTTGGTGATAAGGTAACCTTTGCCATGCTAGCGAGCCAATTAAGTCAGGGGGCAAGCCTTCGTACAACCCAGCTGACAGCTGAGTTTTCACTCGAAAACTATCGTTCTCAGCATGGGAACCGCTTACTTATTCTTTTTGTTATCAGCCCTCAGGGAGACATAAGTCCTGTAGCAGCAGATCAAGAAGTCAAAGCAGAAGAGGGCTATGAACTCATTAGTATCATCAGACCTGAGTCAGAATAATAACTTTCCGGTTATATATAGCAACCTGATATAACGTAACGGTCACAAAACAACAAATATAGAAGTACATTTTTTGTACAATTTAAGCTATATTAAACGTGAAGAAATGTATTTACGGGAGTTTTGTCATGGCTGATATTGCAGGCGTTTCATTTTCAATTGCCCAACCCATTGTTAACAGTGGCGTTAATCAGTTGCGTGAGCCTGAAAATAAAAAGGCTGCAGAAGAATTACGTGCAACCAGTGCGCCACAACGAGACCAGCCTGTTAACGATGAGCCCTCCGATGTATCTGCTGAACAAAGTGTATCATCTCGGCTTGATTTCTCTGTTCCAAGCACTGAAAACACCACAGAAGAAAACACCAACGTAATTAATGAACAAGTGGTTTCTGCAGCAGGACAACAAATTCAACAAGCCAGTATTGAAGCGTCTGCTAACCGTCCAGCAGAAACGGTTCAAGCAACTAACTCACCTATTGAGCAGGAACAAACCACAAACCCAACGCCAGTTGAAACTCAAACTCAACCACTTGAAAGCAGCCAAGTGACTCAAAGTAGTCAAAGTCAAGCCACAAGCGAGCAGTTTGAGTCTGGAAACCCTGAGGCAGGTTTGGGTCTTGATTCAGGATCAATTATTAATGTAACCGCTTAAATGCAGCGGTTACATTCACGAGCCATGGTGAGGGTGATCAATACTTGCTAAAAGCGCCTTACCAAAATCACAACGCGTGATAATACCCGTTAGCTTTCCATCTTCCATTACAGGCAGCCTTCTTCGCCCTTTAAGAAATAATTCTGCCGTCGCTAAAATATCATCATCCGCGTTTACAGAGTCAATTTCTTGAGTCATATGATCCGAAACCCTATCCCCCGCCTGCTGGTAATAGCCGCCCATCAGCGCTTCTTTAAGGCAATCAATCTCAGAAAGCAGCCCTACTATACGTCCTTCCCCATTAACGACTGGCGCACCTGAGCGACCGGCTTTTATGAGTTTGCGCAAAGCATCAATAACACTATCTTCTGCCTTTAAGGTTAATACGTTACGCGTCATGTAATCTCTGACTTTGAATGATTGCATCTTAAACATCCCTCTTTTTTGGCTTTTATTTTTAGTCGTTAAGTTTTATAACGAGCTTCCCTCTCACATGGCCTGTTTCAAGCTGAGTATGCGCCTGAGCAGCATCATTTAGTGAATATACTTTGTCTATATGAACTTTTATGGTGCCTGTTTCAATTAATTCAACAATTTCAGCTAAGCAATCAGTATCAGGGTGCACCGTTAGACCTGCGGTTTTAATACCCAATTTATTACCTTCTTTGATAATACTCTCTGCCGTTACCGTTGGAACTGTCACCAATTGCCCTTGCGACGCTAACACTTTCAAAGACCAGTGACCAATATCGCCTCCCATGGTGTCGAGAACAAAATCCAAGCCATAACAAACATCTACAAAATCTGTTTTTGTATAATCTATCGCTTCATCGACACCTATTGAATGTAAATAGTCATGATTATGAGCCGAAGCCGTGGCAATAACATAGGCTCCTCTTGATTTTGCTAACTGCACAGCAAAATGACCAACCCCACCTGCTGCCGCATGAATAAGCACTTTATCGCCTTCATTAATTGAACCGACCTCAAACAAAGCTTGCCAAGCCGTTAATGCCGCTAAAGGCACCCCTGCGGCACTCTCAAGATCAAGGTTATCAGGCACTATGCATAACAGCTCAGGCGTGGTGGTTACATATTCAGCACAGGCGCCCGCCGATAGAGGAAAACCAATCATCCCCATGACTCGATCACCAACACGCCAATCTCCGCAACCCTCCCCGACCGCATCAATCACACCGGCCATATCATAACCAGGCACCCAACCAATATTATTATTGAGTTGATCGCTTATCTGACCAGCCACAAACCCCAAGCCCTTTCGCGTTTTATAATCAATGGGATTAAGGCCTACCGCAGACACTTTCACTCTAACTTCACCCGCCACAGGTTCTGGCCGGCTTTTTTCTGTGAGCGTTAATACTTCAGGGTCACCAAAACGAACATATTCTATGGATTTCACTCTTGCTCTCCGGTTTTCGTATCTGAGCTCTTCTCTAAGCGCAGTGCGGTTAATCGACTCATTTCTTTACTTTTATGCTTTACCGCATGGTTACTTTTCGCAGCCAAATAATGCTGACTAAACACCTGAAAATAATCATTCAGTATAGAACTATTTTCATACTCACCGGCAATATTTAATAACTCTGATGCAATTTCTACCGTACATAAATGATGATCTTGGGACTTTCGCCGAAGGGTATATTGAGACCCTCGCTCAGGCGCCATAGATATAATAGGTAAATCATTCAGATAAGGGCTTCTACGAAACATTTTTGCCGCTTGCTGCCAGGTGGCATCTAATAAAATAAATGAGTGAGTCTTGCCCGTGCCTATAACTTTAGCCTCTTCAGAATCAAAGCGGGTCACTCGGTGTAAGTGCTCAGCGGCATCAGTAGGGAATACAAGCCAATGCTGATAATTAGGGTTAGCAATATAATTAAGCAGATTCTGATCAGGCTCTGTGCGATGCCATTTATAGACGCAAGTGTTAGGCAAACACTCTTCAATCAAGCGACCTGTATTAGTAGGCTTATGGAATTCAGTTTCATGGGTCAATAAACAAAATGTAATGCCTGATTCAAGTACGGGTCGATATTCACAAATACACGTAATTTGAGGCAACTTACAGCGTTCACAATATAACGAGCCTACTATGCTCATTCAGAGCCTTTATTAAGAGGGTTTAAAACCATAATCAGTATATCCCTCCCTTGTCGCTGATAATTTTCAAAGGGAGTGCGTATAAACTCAGGAGAATTTTCAGGCTCAACGATGTGAAAACCAGAAGCCTCATAGAACGTTTGTAGCCAGGAGAAAGGATAGCACCAACATTCACGAGCTCCAATTTCAACAGCTACATAGTCCATAAACTGTATGCCTATACCGGTTCGGCGATATTCAGGCAGAACCGCAAGGCTTCGTAGTAAAACCCCTCCTCCAGCAATAGGGCAAAGCCTTACGGCTGCAATAATTTTCTGCTCGACTCTGGCCACATAAACCTCATCCGAGCGCTGGGTTTTACCTTTTTCACGCGCTTGTTTGTAGAAACGATTAGCCAACGGGTAGGCTATGGGCTCTAAACATTCATAACCGATATTCCTTAGCATTTCTTTTCCAAATATTGATGATTCAAATGTACTGATCCATACTAAACTGTCTATTACGATCTAAACAAGCTATTACGACCATAATCTTATAGCAAGAATAATTAGCAGGTAAGTCTCGAATGGAATCAAAAATTAAAGACCAAAGCCCCGTAAGCCTTACCGGCCATTTCACAGGCTATGTATGGTGCAAGAATCAACTATCTCCCAGCTCATTTAGCTCTCTATTAGGCAAGGCCATGTATTACGGTACCCGCCCTATTGATTGGGTAAGCAAGGTATCCATCGGTTTAAATCTTGAAACTATGCTTCTTCAACGTCATTGTCTAATAGATGAATTGGTCAATCAGGCAATAGATGATGGCGTCACACAAATTATAGAAATTGCTAGCGGCCTCTCTTCCAGAGGTATCCGCGTACTCCAAAACCATCACAACGAAGACATTAAGTATATAGAAGCCGACCTACCTGATATGGTGGCTTGGAAGAATAAGCGTTTAAAGAAAGAAGGTTTTAGTGATAAACGCCATCAACTAACCGAATGCAATATTCTACGAAACGAAGGCGAATTAAGTATTGAGCACCTGCTCAGCACGCTAGATAAAACAAAGAAGACACTGGTTATTAGCGAAGGTTTGGTGAATTACTTCCCCCTTGATGTTATTGAAACATTTTGGACTCGGCTAGCCTATGCACTAAGCTCATTTAAAGAAGGGCAATACTTATTTGAGATATGGCCTAAAGCATCAGACCACCCTTTTGCACCGATGATTTATGGAACTCAGAAGCTTATTGAGTTCATTACTCGACAAACCGTGCCATTACACTACACAAGTAATCAGCAAATTAAGGCAGGGCTCGAAGGTTGTGGGTTTTCGCTAGCGACTGTTATCGACCCCGACAAATTCACAGAGTCTTTAAAGGTTCCAAAGATGGAGACTCCAACCCTGTTTAGGATTGTTCAAGCTCAGGCTTAAGTTTCAAAGTAGCACTTGAAACGACGCTACTTTCTGGCAAGGTCGATAAATAAGTCATTTGAATAATTTTAGCGTCATTACTCGCTCGGTGACGCTTAAGACTTAGCTCAGAAACCACGCTAGCCCTCGTCTCGCTCCAAGCATTCATTTGTTCTTCTGTCAGTAGTTTATTGAGCGCATCCAGATGAAACAACTGAGGAACTTCAGCATATTCGAATAAAGCACCCAGCCAACTTAAATCATTCCCCCAGGCATCAGAATAGACAGTTAAGCCTCTAAGGTGTTCATTCAACCACATAGCCACTTCTTCAATGGGCTTGCCATGTTCAGCCAATATCTCACGCGTAATTCCATGCAGTGATTCAGCAGAATCATCCCAATGCACCCAAGAAGGCTCAGGTGTAATCAGTGAACATTGCGTACTGCCATCAGGCATAACAAAACCCACTTCAATGGGGTAGCTACCTCTACCAAAGCCAGATGCTTCTACGTCTATTACTATCGGTGCTAAGGGCTCATTCACTGCTGAGCACATGATTTACCTCTGATTTTTATCGTTATTACTTTTTAGATTATTTAATAAGTATAGACGTAAAAATAAATATTTTTGGATACCCTGTGCACAAAAATACCTTGAGCATAGAGTTACCCAAGCAAAAAACGCGCACAAATAGTCACAAACAAATCTGGTTTTTCAGCATGCAGCCAGTGCCCTGTTTCAGGAATAATTTTCATAGCGGTATGAGGGAAGAGTTTTAATACATGTTCACGATGCTTGTTTTGAACATAGTTAGAATGCCCCCCTACAATAAACAAGACTTGACCATTGAAAGGCTCAGGAGAAGACTGCCCAGCCATTACATGATGATAGTTTTTACAAAGAGATTTCAGGTTCATTTTCCAGGCGAAACCAGCGCTACCATTTTTTACTAGATTCTTTAATAAGAACTGGCGAACAGGCACTTCTTTTACATGCTTGGCAAGCAAGCGATCTGCCTCTGTTCGTGATTGTAATTCGCTCAGAGGCAATGAAAGCAGTCCTTCAAATATTTCGTTGTGGTGGGGCTCATATTCAACCGGAGCAATATCCGCCACAATCAGCTTGTTTACTCGCTCGGGAAAACTAAGCGCCAACTGCATCACTGCCTTGCCGCCCATTGAATGTCCTAAAAAATGAGCATGAGACAAACCACAGCTATCCATGTAGCCAATAATGTCTTTTACTATGGAAGAATAAGAATGTACATCACTGTGAGGAGATCGGCCATGGTTACGTACATCGATGGAATGTACTTCATAGCTTGCAGACAAACCACGTGCAATCATGCCGAGATTTTCTAGTGAGCCAAATAAGCCATGAACAAGGATAATAGGTTCGCCCTGGCCTGTGACTTTATGATTAAGTTTTAACACCAAAAAGCCAATTCACCTAACGCCGTCGATTTTAATAAATACTCGGCTTTAGCTTGTTTCGCAAGTAACTGAACCTCTTTCAATAGCTCAATATTGCTCACCTCATTAGGTCGAATAAACGAATGCGCCGAAACATAACCCCACATTTGTTGTAATGAACTTTGCATATCGGGTTGATAAGGCACTGCTCGTGCGACATGCACTAATTCTAATAATAGGTCATCGAATGCAATCTTTCGACTGGCTACCAATTGCCCTAAACTCAAAAACGAAGCATGGTTCCGAGCCATGACTGAATAACGATAAATAGCCCATAGTTCGCGTTCATTAGAAGGTATAACTATGCGCCCGCTAGACCCCCCTTCACATCTTAAGGCTAATTTCTGCAATTGGTCTTTCAGTGGCTCATGGAATCTGGCAGGCCAGATAATCGTTCCCTCACAGATCGTCTGATACTCTGGCGTGGCAATATCCCTCAAGCGCATTTCAGCAATTAATTGATTTAGCCTTACCACCATAGCCTCTTCATGACCTATCCAATGTGAAGGAAGCCTTTTGACCATACTGGTTTGATCATTAATAAGCCCT
Organism: Hahellaceae bacterium; assembly: GCA_016744695.1. Lineage (GTDB taxonomy): Bacteria > Pseudomonadota > Gammaproteobacteria > Pseudomonadales > Oleiphilaceae > Alkalimarinus. Next base: position 47,519 of record JADGDV010000005.1, on the reverse strand, counting down.
GACAATAACCGCATCTGTTCAGCTAATAACTGATCATCCAGAAAACCTGCATCTAAATCCCATATTTGGTTCATTGTATTTTTCTACATCCTTTAATGTCGTGGCAAAAGGTCATATGTATCTATCAACGTTTCTTATGCTGATGGTATCGAATAATATCTTTCATTGTAATATCACCCTGCATGCGTCCGTCGTCATCTATTACGGGCACTTCATCTACTTTGCGGGCAATCATTTCTTCCAATATAAAATCCAGGCCGTCACTGGCTGAGGCCTTGAGTCGCTCATTTCTCATTAAATCGGAGGCTTGCTCTGAAATCGCACGACTAATTAAAGCGCGAGTATCTAACATATCATCGTGATAGTGAATAAAAAGATACTTAACTAAGGTTTCTTCAGTAATGACACCTTGTAGAACCTGCGCATTATCTGTCACATACACAATATGCGAATAAACAGATTGTGATAGCGCTTCTACCGCCTCTTCAATCGAAGCATCTTCCTGTACGGAAGGCCAAGCTCTGCTTCCAATATAAACGAGTAAATCCTGAGCAGTGCCAATTCCAGCATCTGATCTATTTTCTGAGTCTGACATAGTCTCACCTATCCTTGATTTCACCGGCTTTTAACAGTACATGGCGCGTTAATATAGGGCCAATTACTTCAAAAATGACGGTTGTAGCCGTAATCGTGGTTAGCACCGCCGCCCCAATAGCTGCTGCAGAGGGTAAATGATAAAGTTCTGCAATGTGGGCCATTTCTTTTTGTACGATAAGGGCTAAGCCTATCGCCAAACCTGCCTGAGATAAAATACCCATCCCTAACATGCGGGCTAGCTTTGGGTCTGCACCACCAATAGTCCCACCAAGCCATGCACCGCCTGTTTTTCCGATACACCGACTAATAATGTAAACAACCCCGCCAACACCCACTACACTGAGTGAAGAGATATCTAAATGAGCCCCAGCAAGGGCAAAAAATAAAATGAAAATCAGCGGCATGATCGCTGATGTTGCTTGCCTAACCCGATTAATTACACCCTCTTTACCCGAGTTCACCAGCACCATACCTGCCACCATATTGGTCAGAACAAGCGATAGATGCCACTGCTGAGAAATACCGACTAAAGTAATCACCAATGCGGATGAAAGCACTAACACATCACTCTCTTTACGGAGCTTTTTCACCATGCGCAAAAACAACCAACCTGCTACGGCACCCACCAGCACACTTAATAGTATTTCCTGAATAGGCATCCACAGTTGAGCCAACACTGCCAAGTCACCATGCCCATTCGTTTCCAGCAACATCGCTTTCGCAAAGACTAAAGCAAAACCATAAATAATAACGGAAAGACCATCATCAAAACCAACCACCGCATATAAAGTATTGGTTAAAGGACCTTCAGCATGGTAATCACGAATAATCGCCACAGTACCTGCGGGCGCACTCGCCGCTCCAATAGCACCCAGTAATATAGCCATCGGCAAACTATCAGAAAACAAAAACACAGCAAGGGAGATAACCAGAAACGCCACAACGGTTTCGCCAATAATGATACTGGCAAGCCCTTTTCCAGTCTTCTTAAATGTTTTAAGGCTTAATACCGCACCAATAGTAAACGCCACTAAGCCCAAACCCAGTTCAATAACAAAATCCATACTAGACAACAGCGTGCTATCGATAATGTTGCCTACATGTGGCCCCGCCACAATACCAACCACCATAAACCCAATCAGTGACGGTAATTTAATATGCTTAACCCACTTCCCTACATACAAACTAGCAAACAGAACAATGCCAATCACCAACATTTGATGCATGACTACCGACGAGTTTTCAATGAAAATCATAGCTCTAACCTTGAGAGATCCATCTCGTAAATCCCGTAATAAAATAAAATAAACACATCAATACCCCAAGTAGTGATCATAAAAGTATAGGTAGGTAGTAAAGTGAAGTACAAATATAAGTTTTATTGATAATGCGCGATTTTTTAGACAATTAGTATTTGTTTATTTTTTGTCTTGCGACTAGACTGGGAAATTGAAATATAAATACTTTTAAAGTACTTATTTCAACAGGAAGTTTTTGAGATGGTAACTCTTCGTCACACATCAAACTGTGCGAGGTTATCAGACCAAAAACAGATAGTATAAATTTGTTAGAAAAGATCAAGGTTATATAATGTCAGACAAGCAAACAGGCACCGTTAAGTGGTTCAACGAATCAAAAGGTTTTGGATTTATTCAGCGTGAATCTGGTCCAGATCTATTTGTTCACTTCAGCAATATCGCTTCTGATGGGTTTCGTACTCTTCAGGAAGGCCAGGCAGTTACTTTCACAGAAGGTACTGGTCAGAAAGGCCCGCAAGCTGAAAACGTTTCTCCAGCTTAAGGATCGTCTGACGTTCTGTTATAACCGAACTCATTCTTTAGCCCAGCGTTAAAGAATCGTGTCTTAACAGGCATTAGTGTCAGATTTTGTAAAAGGGGCTTTATGCCCCTTTTACTATTTATACCCCTCTATTTTACCGCCGCGCCCCCCCCTCTTCCATTAAACTCATCCATTAACTTTATTTAACGCATTGGAAACACTACCGATAGGTTGACTCCGTTACTATAGCTTTAACAGTTACGAGGTGAGACCGCTTCTAGTTACAGCGACAATCCATCTCTTCATTGTGTTCTTTTTCATTATTTACGTCTTCACACACGTAGAGTGCTCTAAACAACTGTGCTTTTTAATAGTTGCTCCCTTCAAGCACACTTGCTCTTGCCCCCCCCAGTTTACTGGAGGGGTCTTTTTTTGTCCGTCTAATATCACTTCTATTAGCCGCAAAGACTTTTACCTGAAGGCTCGGTATAATCCCACTATTAAATTTTACCGGAGAATAACCATGTTAAAAATAAACCAATATTTTGATGGAAAAGTAGGCTCTATGGCCCTACAAACCAAAGACCTACCCGCTACAGTAGGTGTTATGCTTCCTGGCGAATATACTTTTGGTACAGAGCAGCGTGAATATATGACCGTCGTTAGCGGCGCTTTAACCGTGAAGCTGCCTGGCTCTGATGACTGGAAGGAATTTGCTGAAGGCGAAACGTTTATTGTTGAAGCCAAGCAAAGCTTTGATCTGAAAGTCGCTATTGATACGGCTTATCTTTGTAAGTATGAAGACGCTTAATTAGTACTTGCTCTAAATACTGCAACGCAGTTTCTGTCATCCTCGCGAACCAGGTGAATTGTAAAGTAAGAGAAAGCACCCTGGGGTGGGCGGGAATGACAACATTCATAGCCATCGGAAATTCCAATGAATAATACTCTTGATCTTATCACCTCAACGCTCGCGTCAAGTTTACGCTCGTGGAGAGGCACTAGTGCTAGTAAAACCAGCAATCAACCTAAAGCCCCGTTAGTACTTTTTGATCGAGAAGGGTGTACTCAGTGTCGATTTGTAAGAGAAGCGTTTACTGAGCTGAATTTGGATGTGATGATCACGCCCTGCCCGCTAGGGGGTAAAAATATAGCTCAACTAGAAAAAGACACCGGCAGCAATGAACTTCCTTATTTAATTGACCAAAACAGCCAACAAAAAATTCAGGGGGCAGAATCTATTGTTAATTACCTGTTCGAGCAATACCGAGGTATAAAAGCCCCTAAACAACTGCTAGCCAATAAATTTAATCAATTCGCATCAACCCTAGCAACCGGCATTCGATTCAATGCAGGCATGACGGCAAAGCCTTCCTCTGGAGCAGAGCAAGCATTGACCTTATACAGTTTTGAATCGAGCCCTTACTCAAGACCTGTTAAAGAGCTGCTTTGTGAATTGGAGCTACCGTATTTATTGATTAATTTAGGTAAACAACAGAGAGCGGATATGGGGCCAGCGAACTTTCATTTCACGCTTAAGCCGTATAAGCCTTTACCTGATACCAAGCGAGACGCATTTTTTCAGCAGCACGGTAATGTACAAGTACCTTATTTGATAGATCCTAATACAGGGACAGAAATGTTCGAATCAGCAGATATTGTAGAATATTTGAAGGGCACTTATTTGTTATAAGCTTTATTCCCTCTCTGCGATTTGATAGCAAAGAGGGAATAAACGTTTGCGTCGAGTATTTTTTATACTCGACGCAAAGAAGATTTTAGCTAAAGAGCTTAGTCTTCTTTCTTAGGTTTTCTACGTGGAGATGGGCCATTTGAGTTTGATTTTCTTGGCTTACGTCGACCTTCGCCACGCCCACCATCACCTCTACCGCCTTCACTTCTTCCACGAGATGGACGACTACCCTCTTCGCCCCCTTCAAATGGAGCAATATTTAGCGATTGCTGACATACCCACACTTTACGCAATGCGCTTAACGTCTCTTTTGGCATATCGGCAGGTAAATCTACAGTACTGAACGAGTCAAATATTTGGATATGACCAATAAAGTTAGATTGGATATCCGCCTCATTAGCAATAGCACCAACAATGTTCCCTGGCTTAACACCATGGTCATAACCCACATCAAGACGGTAACGTTCCATATTAACATCAGGATTATCTTTTAAAGGCTTCGCTTTGCGGTCAGTCGTTTTACGTGGGCGATCACTACGCTCGCCACGATCTCTGCCTCGCTCTCTACCACCATCACGACCACCACGATCTCGGTCTCTTCCTGGGCGTTCTGAACGCTCTGAGCGCTCCTGACGAACAGGCTGCGGCTTGAACAATAACGGCTCATCACCTTGAACTAATTTAGCTAACGCTGCAGCAATTTCAACAGCAGGCACGTCATGCTCTTCCTGATAAGATTCCATCAATTTCTGGAAGAACTCTAAACCATCATTACCTGCTAATACATCAGTAATTTTCTGCTTAAATTTAGCCACTCGCTGATCATTTACGTCATCAGTAGATGGCATGACCATTTTTTCAATTTTTTGCTTAGTCGCCTTTTCGATAGAGAAAAGCATGCGTTTCTCACGAGGAGATACAAACAAAATCGCGTCTCCCGTACGGCCTGCACGGCCTGTACGCCCGATACGGTGAACGTAAGCTTCAGTATCATAAGGAATATCATAGTTGACTACGTGACTGATACGCTCAACATCCAAACCTCGAGCAGCAACGTCAGTCGCAATCAAGATATCGATTTGACCTTTTTTCAGTTTTGCGACCGTTCTTTCACGAACAACTTGAGAAATATCACCATTAAGCGGCGCCGCAGAGTAACCTCGTGCTTCAAGTTTTTCTGCAATTTCAACGGTCGCCGTTTTAGTACGGACAAAAATAATCATGCCGTCAAACGGTTCAACTTCAAGAATTCGAGTCAATGCATCTAACTTATGGAAACCACTCACCTGCCAGAAACGCTGACGAATAGTATCTGCAGTGGCTGTTTTATCTTCAATTTTAACGTGCTTAGGATTATTCAGGTAACGCTCAGTTACTTTCTTAATCTGCTGCGGCATGGTTGCTGAAAACAATGCAATTTGTCGTGTATCTGGTGTTTGTTCCAGTATCCACTCAACATCATCAATAAAGCCCATACGTAGCATTTCATCAGCTTCATCAAGTACTAAAGCTTTCAGGTTATCAAGCTTTAACGTACCACGACGCATATGGTCCATTACTCGGCCCGGTGTACCTACTACTACATGTACGCCTCGCTTTAACTGTCGAAGCTGGCCGTCGTAAGAAGAGCCACCGTAAATAGGTAATACATGAAAGCCTTTCATGTAGCGTGCATAAGTTTGGAATGCTTCAGCCACCTGAATAGCTAGCTCACGGGTTGGTGCAAGCACTAAAAGCTGAGGTGATTTCTGAGAAAGGTCAATATTAGATAGTAAAGGAAGCGCAAAAGCAGCGGTTTTACCAGTACCTGTTTGAGCTTGACCCAATAGGTCATGCCCTTCTAATAAATGAGGAATACTTTGTGCTTGAATAGGAGATGGTACTTCGTATCCGGCTTCTTTTACAGCCCTAAGTAGCGGCTCTGCAAGTGCAAGATCTTGGAAACCAAGTTCGGGTGATGTCATCGTATATGTTACCTATAGAGTGATGGCATATACAATAAGGGACACATTCACCAACCGTATTCGCCAACATTAGTTTAAAAAGAACAGTGTTTTAAAAGAACAATGCTTAAAAAAGGGTCGCGAGTATACACTTTTTAAGTGACCTTTGCTCGTTTTTTAAGCTTTATCTGGTTATTTTTTAATCAAAATCATGTTCAGTGGGCCAATAAAGCGTAACTATTTCATAGTTTCATTAAAAAAACGTTGATTTTGGAATAAAATTAATAGGTCAATTAGCATTTCAAAGTTGATATACCAAAGAAAGACTACTAAACTGGTTTTCAGGGCGCTCCATGGCTCCGAGTTTCATTAGTAAATCGTACGACAGTTTATGTTATGCCTCGACCTTGCTTATGACCCGTACCACTGTAACGCTTATTAAAACTGCCTGGCAGTAAATTATATTTGAATAGAAAGGATTAAAGAAAAATGTCTGAAACATTAACAGGAACCGTTAAGTGGTTCAACGAAAGCAAAGGTTTTGGTTTTATTACTCGTGAAGGCGGACCAGATTTATTTGTTCACTTCAGCAGCATTGCAAGTGACGGATTCCGCACACTTCAAGAAGGTCAAGCAGTGACTTTTACTGAAGGCGCTGGTCAAAAAGGTCCACAAGCTGAAAACGTGAAGCCTGTATAATAGGTTTTTGTTTTCAAGAAACGGAGCAAGTTGAGTCATCAGACTTACTTGTTCCACTTTCCACTTTCCACTTTCCACTAAGAAAATGTCATAATACGCACTCATTTAATATTTAAAGGTTATTAATGATGGCGATATGGATTGATGCAGATGCCTGCCCCAATGTAGTTAAGGAAATTCTGTTTCGTGCCGCTCAACGCACCAAAATCCCTCTTGTTTTAGTCGCTAACCAAGCTATTCGTACCCCACCGTCACCCTATATAACATCTGTTCAAGTTTCAGCAGGTTTTGATGTGGCTGATAACCATATTGTTCAACATATCTCTCAGGGTGATTTAGTCATTACCGCTGATATCCCACTTGCAGCCGAGGTCGTAGAAAAAGAGGCCATTGCCCTTAACCCTCGCGGTGAAAAGTACACTAAAGAGAATATTAAACAGCGCCTGACCATGCGGAATTTTATGGAAGAAATGCGTAGTACTGGCCAAGCATCAGGAGGGCCACCGCCACTTAACCAACAAGACAGACAAGCTTTCGCTAATGCACTTGACCGATACTTGGTTGTTTATCAAAAAAGGTAAGTGAATTTACTTACTCGGAAATCCCTTATTTCTGAATATTCCTTCCTCCCCTAAACTAACTGTATAAGTTAGTAAAATAATAAAGGGAGGGATTCACTATGAGCTATAACGAGATATACCTACTTGCACTGGGTGGCATAGCTTTACTAAGTACCGCAGCTATTATTTTTACGGTCAGCAAAGCAACCAAGTGCTCATTCAAATTTTCTAAAAATAATGAAAGGCCTTAGCCTCACGTCACGAGCGAGGTAGCCTTCGTTGTTTAAAATAAAGAGGTGCCTCATCAACACCGAGCAATCTTCGTCGAATTAAGTCTAGCCCTACCGCCGCAACCAATTGCTGAAAATAAATTCTAGGCCCGGGGAAATACAAACATTGTGCATCAATTTTTCCCTCACCCCCCCATGCAACCCAAACCGTTCCAACAGGTTTTAATTCCGTTCCGCCATCAGGGCCAGCAATACCTGACACGGCAATAACATAGTCAGACTGACTTTGCTGCAGTGCACCCAGAGCCATCTCCCTTACAACAGCCTCGCTAACAGCGCCATGTTCTTCCAACGACATGCTTTGTACATTTAATAAGTCATGTTTTATTCTATTAGAGTAACTCACCACGCCCATTTCAAAGACCGCAGACGCACCTGAAATAGCCGTAATTTGAGAAGCAATTAACCCCCCCGTACAAGACTCAGCGGTAGCCAGTGTTTTACCCTGTTGTAAAAGTAAATCAACTACGACCTTTGGCATACTTGTTTCTTGCTCTGCAACCACATGAGCCCCTAATAGCGCTCGCAGTTCAACAAGACAACGCTCTCTAGCCTTCTCATCCTCAGAAGACTGAATCGTTAATTTAACGTCAACCAAAGGTAGCGATGCACGAAAACCCAACTCCACACTCGCTGGCCAGCTAGGAATAGCCTCACCAATCATTCGTTGAATCGTAGACTCTCCCAGCCCAAATACAGGGAGGTGATATACGCTTGTTTCATTTAAACCGGTAAAGCGATCAGTTAATAGCCCCAGAATAGTCTGGTCTAGCATTGCCTTAAGCTCAGAAGGCACACCTGGCGTGCAAATAATCAAACAATTATTATGTTCAATTGAGAAGCCTACTGCGCTACCAACAGGGTTCGGCACAATAGCCACACCCTTAGGTAAAATCGCCTGCTTTCTATTGGGCCCATCGAGTCTAAAATTTCTCTGAGTGCACCATGATTCAAGATGAGACAAGGCAAACTCATTTTCTTCTAAGCCTTGCTCCACAACATCAGCTAATACCTCTGCGGTAAGGTCATCAACGGTAGGTCCTAATCCTCCATTAACGATTAACACATCAGCCATCGTCGATATCGATTCAATCTCCTGCTTCAACAAGACAACATCATCACCTACAACGACTTTTCTTTGTAATGAGAGGCCTTTTTCTTCTAATTTCTTAGCGATCATCGTGGAGTTGGTATCCACTACATCACCACTCATTAGCTCATTGCCTGTCAACAACAACTGAATGCGTGGTTTTTTCATAAAGCCTCAGCAATAATGCTAAACACGGCAGGATTAAACGGGAAGCCAAAATGACTACTAAACACCTCTATATTACGTGTATGGTCACTCTCTTTCTCTAAAGAGCACTGCCAAGAAACAATCCCGTCATAGCGACTGTGAATAGCAATCGTTTTTACCGGTGGCGGCTCTGAACGTCGATCAAACGCATCGGCATCTTTTTGGCCAAACTGCTTGCCAGATAGAATCAATGACAATTGAAAAAGGTAATTTCCATAAGGGTTACCTGCAAATGGTGTTCCCATAGTGAGAATAGAGTGCACATCATCTTCAAGCTTTCTTCCCAATTCCCGAGCAAAAACACCGCCTAAACTCCAACCGATAACCGACACTTTCTGCCCTGTGTCTTGCTTTAACTGTTTAACTTTATGGTAAAGCCCATCCTTAACTCTTGATGAGGTTCCCTGATTAATGCCCAAGCCCCAACCAACAGCCTTAAAGCCTTGTTTGTTAAGATATCGGCGTAGTAGCAAGGTTGAAATATCATTTGCACCAAACCCTGGAATAACCAATACAGCCCGACCACCGCCTATTTCTTTTTGCTTCAAAAAAGGTGTATTAATTAAACCCGCACCCAATTCCAAAAACGCTCTGTTCTCAAGAGCCAGCATAAGCAAGCTCGGCTTTTTGATACTCTTATCCATATTTGCTCACTATTGCTCTGTATAGAGTCATCAGCTGAGTAGGGTCATCAACTGACCTAAAGTGTCAGTTTAATCATCAATCATTATTAGAGAATATAGTAATTACTTACCATTCAACAGTTTAAATATTGGCACGTAATTAGCTACAGAATAGTATAGAGAAAGCTAAATCAAACTATTTAAAAGAATACATGGAAGAATCTGAGAGGTATAGGAAATGGCTAATAACAAAAAATTAATTCAAATTAAAGATCGAGCCCCCAAACAAGCTCTGGCATCGTTAAACCGTATTACGGGACTAAACTGGGATAACCATCCAGCATCATTACTGCCGAATGGACTCGTTATTAATGGGTCAAACAACCAAGAGGAAAAGTACATCACTGAAAGGAAACGTGCCTAAGCGATTTGTCTAACTTCAGAACTAAGCGTCGCAGACTTCACAGACTGCACATGCAACTCATCAACAAACGTAAGCTGGCCGTCATTTAGTCCAGAGCAACATGCATGAACATACTCAGGCGTACCCTTAGACTCAATCGTGACACAGCCAGATAACATTAACGAATAACTCTCACTAATATCTGCTTCATCAACCACTACGGCATATTCCCCAGTGCTATCTTTATAACAAATAACCAAAGCAACCTTTTGGTTGGCGCTATCAGGAACCCGCATCCAGGCGGCAGCATTAAACGTCAAACTAACCGGCCCACGATTCACGTTATTTTGTTTTCCTGAATCTTTTCGTAAGAGATTAAGAAAAGATTTACGCTTTTTAGCATCCCGCAATTCTTTAGGTGATGGGCCATCCATATATTCTGAGCGAGGAACATCCGCCAGCTTTTTTAGTTTCAGAAATTTGGTAGGTATTTTCTCGTTCATGGATGTATCCCATCTATCAATAGTCATTAAATCGAATAATACGATGATCAACCACTTATTACAGTGCGCTTAGTCCTATTGAATTTAAAACCAGCTCACGTTCCAACACTTCGTAACAGCCCCCTTACACACACTTACACTATTAAGGGATAGCAACGAGATAAAGAACAAGAAACAGCCCCCTCCTTAAAACAAACTTGACACTGTAAACATACTATTATCAAATACTAGATATCTGTTTACGCACTCAAAATAAATACATGAGGACATGTTCGTGAATTTCAAAAGCATTGAAGTAACCATTGAAAACCATATTGCTCACGTTAAGCTCAATCGCCCTAATGAGTTAAACTCAATGAATGTCGATTTCTGGAAAGAGCTGCCAGAAGCTATCCACGAAATTAACCAACAAGCGGAAGCCCGTGTCATTGTTATTTCATCAACAGGCAAACACTTCTCAGCAGGAATGGATCTAGCCGTATTTACCAACCCTAATAGCATTCCAATGAGAGGCGACCCTGCCCGCATGGCAGAAAATCTACGCAGAGCCGTGCTGCAGCTACAAGATGCATTTAATGTATTAGAAGATATACGCATACCTGTATTAGCCGCTATTCAAGGTGGCTGTATTGGTGGCGCAGTAGACATGGTGAGTGCTTGTGATAGCCGCTATTGTACGGAAGACACCTTTTTCACTATCAAAGAAACTCAGCTGGGTATGACCGCAGACCTTGGCACAATGCAACGACTTCCACATCTAATACCCCAAGGAATAATGAGGGAACTAGCGTATACAGGTCGTAAATTTGATGCCCAAGAAGCCAAAGAAATAGGCTTAGTTAATAAAGTATTTAGCTCTCAAGAAGATATGCTAGAAGGGGTTATGGAAATAGCTAAGCAAATTGCTATTCAATCGCCCATGGCCGTTGCAGGTTGTAAAGAAATGATCAACTATAGTCGAGATCATAGTGTGGCCGATAGTTTAAAATACATGGCAACATGGCAGTCAGGCATGTTTCGTCCACAGGATATGATGAAGTGCTTTGCTGCTAAAGCGCAAAAAACTGACCCCGATTTCGAGGCACTATGGCCAATAAAGCCACTTTTCAGCTAGACTGTTAAGCTCTCAACTCTGGATAGTGCGTTATGGTGATTCCTTATCAACAGCTCAGCGATGACGCTATTAACAACCTCATTGATGAGTATTGTATGCGCGACTGGGGGCTCAACGACGTTGAATCCCCTCTTGAGAGTCGTCGTAATCAGGTAGTCACCGCGCTTAAAAGCGGAAAACTGGTTGTTTTATATAGTGAATTCAATCAGTCAGCCTCCCTAACTCAAGCTGACCTGCTATGATACGATTAATAATTATTTAATTTTATCTCGCAGGCACAACAAATGAGTGTTTTCAGTAAAGCTTTTGAAGACTGGTCTAGACGACGCAAAGCAAAAAAGACAAATAGACTTAAAACTCAAAAGCTCCTTACCTATTTGGCCAACGCCAACCAAGAACAAAAAGCGACCATACTCGCGATGGCGGCTGTTTTCAGCACAAGAGTCATTGACCCATCAGAACAGCTTTCCAGCACAATATATAACCCGGAACAAAGCTCTAGCATAAAAAGGCGGCTTATTTTTGAACTATTAGAAGCCGTGCAGAGTAAAATGCAGAGCGAAATGAAAGTCGTTAAAACCCAACTGAAGAAGCTACAGTTAACTCCAGATAGCCAGCCCCAGGAGCACTGGGAGCTCTCTATTTTAGGTATGGATCTTTGGTTAGCGACTTTAGGTGCGAGTATTGATAACAGACAACTCAATAATATAAAGCATATTTGGCAGTTGCTCGATCAGGCTTCAGAAGAGTTACCCCATACAATAGAAAGACTCAGAGCACTTGAGGAAGCAGGGCATGACGAGTCTCACACTATGTTCGGGGATATTGATGATAAAACCTGGTTAGAAAAAAGTAACTACAGACCCGCGTGGTTTTGAGCATTAAAAACCCGCACTTAAAAACCCGCACTTAAAAACCATAGTTTTCCATGCGTTTGAATAATGACGTAAAAGAAAAGCCTAGCTTAGCTGATACGTCTTTCGCTTTTTCTTCGAGCATTTTCTGACTTAAATCGCTTTCTTGTTTACCCGCGATAATCGTCCAATTTCCGCCCGGTACACTGCACACCCTCATCTCTGGAAACCAGTCCGCAATTGAGCGTAACCCTTCTGCCTCATTACGATGATTCTGCCAACAATTAAGAACTAACCAGCCGTCATCTGAAAGGTGGTTATAGCATCGCTCTATAAATGCGGGGTCAAGTTGCTGATAATCCAGCCCCTCAGGACCATAAAGATCACAAAATATAAGGTCGCTTTTCCCCGGTTTAGCTTTTCTCAAAAATTTGCCTGCATCCATCACAGAAACAGATACTCGATCTTCTCTAGGCAATTGAAAATAACGATACGCCGTATCCACAACAATCTGCCGTAATTCTACAATGTTTAATGTTATAGAGGGATAGTGATGAAGTATGCAGCTTGCCAGACTACCGCCCCCTAACCCCAATAAAGTGACATTACGAGGTTTATGAAATAACAGCACCAGCATCATGGCACGCGCATATTCATGTAATAACAGCTCTGGCTTAGCATTCATGATACAACTCTGCTCATCATTTGAGCCAAAAGCCATATAGCGCTTATTACCGTCATCAAAAACTTGCACAACACCTAAATCATCGAATGTACGGAATATTTCTTTACCAGGAAGGGACATAACTACCACTTTAAAGGATGATATGGGGTCGGTCTTAAAAACGCCGCCATTATCGTTTAGTCAGATACTCATTAGCAACTAATTTCCATTGATCACACAAACGCTATTAAGTTGAGCCTTCAAATTTAATAATCGGTCAAAAGAGGTCTTTTTTCATAATTAGTATGAATCACCTAGGTTGATCGTTGCACACTATGTGACATGCATCACAAAACAGGAGTATGTACGCATGAATCAATCTCGACTTATGTACACAAGACCACTCACACTTTCCATTTTCATTGCAGTGGTTTTAGAAATTATTAATTTAGTTTTATTTGTATTTCTCACAGGATCTACCGACTACCTTGTCGAAAAAGTACTTTGGACTATAGGCATTGGGGGTATTGGAATGGGCGCAGTATTGGGCGTTTTTCTGATATTAGCGCTCGTCGGACAGCTGCGCGGCAAACAAGCCGTTGTTGGCACCGTATTTTTCTCCGTATTGATTCTAGGGGTTGTGAGTAAGTTAGCCGCCATTAAGATGGAATCTATAAATATTGCGTTTAATCTTGGCGATTTGTCTGTTCTTTACTTTATAAATGGCGTGGTGACTGCCGCAATTGGCGGGGCAATATTAGGTTGGTTGCTTTTTACCAAAGCGGGCAACAAAACCGTATCTAATTTCGGGTTCTAGTATCAACCAACCAGCCCGTACAACAGGCGACTGACTTCATTTTTCAAAATAGTCGTCGCCTTAATCGAATGTGATATAATTCCCCTACTTTTCTAGTAAGCTTTACAGCAATCGTCTTTTATCAACATTCTAATGGCAGCAAAACAATGAGTGGTTCACTGCAAGATCAATTAATGAATATGGGCCTGGCTAACAAAAAACAGGCGCAAGCAGCTAAAGCGCAAAAACGTAAAGAATCCAACAAAGCTAAAAATACAAAAAAATCAGCCACCGCTGAGGCCACCGAAAGCCCAACTGAAATAGCGCGTAAAGAGCAAGTTGCGCGCGACAAGGCACTTAACCAACAACGGCTAGAAGCAAAGAAAAAGCGCGCTGAAGAAGCTGAAGTAAAGCAACTGATTGAAAGTAACACCGTAGACATACCCAAAGATGGTGATATTGCTTACAACTTTGTTCATGGCACTACGGTTAAGAAACTACATGTCAATAAAGAGCTGCAAAGCAAGCTAATGAAAGGGCTACTGTCTATTGCCATTTACGAAGGCAGTTATCGCTTAGTGCCTACAGCGATTGCTGAACGTATTCATAAACGTGACCCTGAAATGGCCATATGTATAGAGCCAACGGGCGAAACCAACCCTGATGACCCGTATGCAGATTATGAAGTACCTGATGATTTGATGTGGTAACTAACCAACACGCTCAGAATCACTCCATTAATTAAAGGATGACTAATGCCTCTACACCCATTGGCCGGCCAGCCTGTTCCAGATGAGATGCTAGTAAACATACCTCGTTTGGTAAGTGCCTATTATTCCGAACAACCCAACCCAAGCATTCCAGATGAGCAAGTTTCTTTCGGCACATCAGGTCATCGTGGTTGTTCATTTAAACGTAGCTTTAACGAACGTCATATTTTGGCAATCACCCAAGCAGTGTGTGAGCATCGTGCGGCCCATAATATCAATGGCCCATTGTTTATGGGGATGGACACTCATGCCTTATCTGAACCTGCGCTGATCACAGCCGTAGAGGTTTTTGCCGCAAATCAGGTTAATGTGATGATCCAACAAGGCAGAGGCTATACACCAACGCCTGTGATATCTCATGCTATTCTGAACTACAATTTAGGCAAGCAAAACGGCTTAGCTGATGGTGTTGTTATCACACCATCTCACAACCCCCCAGAAGACGGGGGGTTTAAGTACAACCCTCCAAATGGAGGCCCTGCTGATACCGATGTAACCCAATGGGTGCAAGGCCGAGCCAACCAGTTAATGGTTGAAGGTCTTAAAGATGTAAAAAGAATATCTTTTCAAGAAGCGCTTAAGTCTGAATTTGTGACTGAGCATGACTATATCAAACCTTATGTAGAGTCCCTTGATCAAGTGGTTGATATGGCTGCGATCGCCCGCTCAGGGCTCAAGATTGGTGTTGACCCTATGGGCGGTTCAGGTATTGCCTTCTGGGAACCGATTGCTGAGCATTACGGCTTAGACTTACAACTCATCAACAAGCGCGTAGACCCGACGTTCTCATTCATGAGAGTCGATAAAGATGGCAAAGTCCGTATGGATTGCTCGTCGGCTTCAGCGATGGCCGGCTTAATTGAATACAAAGATAATTATGACATTGCCTTCGGTAATGACCCAGATTATGATCGCCATGGTATCGTCACTAAAAGCTCGGGCCTGCTCAACCCAAATCATTATCTCGCGGTAGCCATCAACTACCTATTTGAGAATCGTAAACAATGGCCTACTACCACGGCCGTCGGTAAAACCTTAGTATCTAGTGCGATGATTGATAGAGTAGCAGCTCAACTTGAACGCAAATTGGTAGAAGTGCCTGTTGGTTTCAAGTGGTTTGTTGATGGTCTGGCCGACGGAAGCTTTGGCTTCGGCGGTGAAGAAAGTGCCGGCGCGTCTTTTTTGCGTATGGATGGAACCGTCTGGAGTACCGACAAAGACGGTATTATCTTAAATTTACTGGCCGCTGAAATGACAGCAGTAACCGGGAAAGACCCTGGTCAACTCTATGCAGAACTGGCTCAAAAGCATGGCACGCCGCTTTATGCACGCATAGAAGCACCCGCTAACCGCAAGCAAAAAGCGGCGCTTAAAAAACTATCAACAGATCAGCTAAGCGCTAAATCATTAGCAGGTGACCCGATTGAAGCGTGTCTTACACATGCCTCAGGAAATGGTGCTGCTATTGGTGGGTTAAAAGTGATCACTCAAAACGGTTGGTTTGCCGCACGACCATCAGGCACTGAAGATATATACAAAATATATGCTGAAAGCTTTTCTGGTGAAGAGCACTTACAGCAAATACTGAAAGAAGCCCAGCTATTGGTTGATTCAGTTATTAGCTAAGTAAATCATTTTAAAAATAATTCACATCGGCAAAACGGTGCGCACGGCGCACCCTACGGTTCACTGCTCTTAATAAATACAAATAAATCTCTTTAAATCGACCACTGAGCCAACTCATTCGTGATAAAATCACCCCCATTCAAACACCATTTACTCTTTTATTGATAGGCAACTTTACACCATGCAATTTATTATTGGTCAACGCTGGGTCAGCCACACCGAATCAAAACTAGGCTTAGGAATTATTTCCGACGTTGATGGCCGACGTATTACAGTTAGTTTTCCTGCGGTTGGCGAAGAGCGCACGTATGCCGCTGACAACGCTCCCTTAAGCCGATTGATATACAAAGAAGATGAAGAAATTACCACGCTGGACGATCTAACATTCATCGTTAGCGACACCGAAGAAGTCGATGGTATCTATATTTACCAGTGTAAAGATGCGGCCGGTGAGTCTCATACTATCGAAGAGCTTGATTTGAGTTGTTTTATACAACTTACAGCGCCTCAACACCGTTTATTTAGTGGCCACTTCGATAAAAATAATGCCTTTGAACTCAGAATCGAAACACTTGAGCATATTCATCGCCTACAACAATCATCCGTAAAAGGTCTTTTAGGCGCAAGAACCAGCCACCTACCTCATCAGGTGTATATCGCGAATGAAGTCGCTCAGCGTTTTGCACCTCGCGTACTACTGGCCGACGAAGTGGGCCTAGGTAAAACCATTGAAGCGGGTATGATTCTCCATTACCAACTGCATACCGCTCGCGCAAACAGGGCCTTGATTGTTGTACCTGACAGCCTAATACACCAGTGGCTAGTAGAAATGCTTCGACGTTTTAATTTGCCGTTTTCCATTTTTGATCAAAGCCGCTACGAAGCACTTACACAATCTAACTCTACAGATGACGGGGATGATAAGTTCACAACAGCCCCTGAACCACTACAAAACCCTTTTGAAACAGAACAGTTAGTGCTCTGTAGCTTAGACTTTCTGACAGAAAACCCTGATGCAATGGCTCATGCAACAGAGGCATACTGGGATTTACTTATTGTTGATGAAGCCCACCACCTACAGTGGAGTGAAGAGTCGGTCAGTATTGAATACCAGTGTATCGAGCAACTTGCGGCAAAAAGTGCGGGATTATTACTACTTACCGCGACCCCAGAGCAAGTAGGAATAGAAAGTCACTTCGCTCGACTTCGCTTGCTAGACCCATCACGATTTTATGATCTAGAAAGCTTCAAAAAAGAAGAGGCGGGCTATCAACCACTTAACCAGTTAGTGCAGCAGTTAGTCACATTACAGCAAAACGACCAAGCCATTGATGCTGAACTTATGCAACAACTGGCCAAGTACACTGACGTTAGTAAGCTAAGCGATATAGACGGTGTAATATCTAGCCTGCTTGACCAACATGGTACGGGGCGCGTGCTATTCAGAAATACCCGTGCAGCGATTAAAGGCTTCCCTGAGCGTAAATTGACGAGTTACCCTCTTCCTGTGCCCGCGCTATATCAGGACAATACCACGGGCATTTCAGGCTTGTATCCTGAAGTCTCATTCGATTCTGAAGCATGGATTCAAGATGACCCAAGAGTTGAATGGCTAGAAGCTAAACTGAAATCACTTAAAACATCAAAAGTGCTCGTGATTTGTGCCAATGCCAGTACCGCCGTAGCGCTAGAACAATACCTTCAACTACGAGCGGGTATACGCTCCACGGCTTTTTATGAAGGCCTAACCATCATAGAGCGTGACCGTGCATCAGCCTACTTCGCTGAGACAGAGAATGGCGCACAAACACTCATCTGTTCAGAAATAGGCAGTGAAGGCCGAAACTTCCAGTTTGCTCACCACTTGGTATTGTTTGATTTGCCTATCAACCCAGATCTGCTTGAGCAACGTATAGGTCGCTTAGATCGTATTGGCCAAACAGAAACCATTCAGATACACGCTCCTTACCTTGAAGGCACGGCACAAGAGGTGCTATTCCGCTGGTATCAAGAAGGTATTAACCTATTCGAGCAAAGTTGCTCAGTCGGTTATTCAATTTATGAACAGTTTGAATCTCGTTTGCTAGAGCAACTGCTGAGTCCGCAAGATGAGCTAAACAGCTTAATTCAAGACACATCAGCTCACACAGAACAAATGCGTCAACTGCTTAACGAGGGACGCGACCAACTGCTTGAACTAAACTCCTGCAAGCTACCTCAAGCGGAAGCCCTCATATCAACTATTGAGGAAGAAGAAGATAGCCCCTTATTAGAGGCCTTTATGTCGCGTTTGTTTAATCAGTTTGGTGTTGAGCAAGAGCACCATTCTGACAACGCCCATATCATTCGCCCATCCGACCATATGTTTACCAGCCACTTCCCCGGCCTTAAAGATGATGGCAATACCATCACCTTCTCCAGAGAAAAAGCCCTATCAAGAGAAGATATGGAATTTCTAAGCTGGGAGCACCCAATGGTGGTTGAAACCATGGAGATGATGCAAACGGCGGAATTAGGAAATGCCGCCGTTGCCACTATTTCTGTGAAAGGTTTACAGCCAGGTACACTATTACTGGAAACGTATTACACCGTAAACTGCGTAGCACCCAAGCAGTTACAAGTTGATCGCTTCCTACCTATTACACCTATTCGTGTAATGGCTGATGTAAGTGGTAGAGACCTTGCAGCAGTACTACCTCATGATCGCTTAAACAGCATGTGTACCGAAAAAGTTAAACGTAATACTGCTCAAGCGATTGTTAAGCAGGTTCGCGGTGATATTGAGAAAATGCTGAAGAATGGGGCTAAAATAGCAGAACAAGCACTGCCTGATATTCTAAATGAAGCAACGGCATCGATGGTGAAAAGCCTTAAGGTGGAAGTAGATAGACTTGAAGCATTACAGGTGGTTAATCCCAGTATTCGTAATGAGGAAATACATTTTTTCCAACAGCAAATCATCGCATCTGCAGAAGCAATAGAACGCAGCACCGTACAACTCCAAGCCATTCGGGTGATAGTGACTAGCTAAACCCGGTCCACAAAAAAAATATACGCGACCCAAGAGAACATGACTATGAGCAACGAACAACTGCCTGAAATAAAACTAGATACCGAAAACCTTTATAAAGAAGACGTTTTCACCGATAACAAAGTAGGCACACTAAGACGTATGTCACCTATCACAGCAGAAGGTGAAGTAGATGCAAGCCGTTCAGTGATGTTTATTGGTCAAGCTCAAATGATGACACAAGCAGGTGCATTACCTCTAAATTTCGGCATTGAAGCAGACTCTTTAGCTGACGCCCTAGCTAAGTTCAGCACTGAAGCACAAGCGTGTCTTGAACGAACGCTAGAAGAGCTTCGTGAGATGCAACGTCAACAAGCATCTCAAATCGTAATGCCTGGCCAAGGTGGTGGAATGGGTGGCGGTGGTATTCAAATGCCTTAACCGCATTTACTAATGCCTGAACACTTTATTGTTGATTGAATACCTGAGTATAATAGTCAGGTATTCAATCAACAGACGTTCTTTAGGATCAGGTATTATATGGCATTTGAACACCTCTCTATTGCTGCGCTCCAATCTCTACTCAATGAAAAACCCATTACCCTAATTGATATTCGAGACCACGCTTCTTTTTTAGCCGGGCATATCACTAGCGCCTTGCACGTTGGAAACCACAACGTCGAATCATTTATGGCTAACGCTGACCGTCATTTACCCTTGGTGGTTTGCTGCTATCACGGGAATTCCAGTCAAGGGGCTGCGGACTACTTTAATCAACAAGGGTTTGAAGAAGCCTATAGCCTTGATGGGGGTTATACTGCTTGGCCTGCTGACTAACATGTGTAAAACTGTAAGTCTCAAACCCGCTTCCAGAAACAAGAGTATCTAAACCCATGGCACTTAAAGCCACCATTTTTAAAGCTAGCCTTCAAATATCAGATATGGATCGGCACTATTATCAGTCTCACGAACTGACCATTGCTCGCCACCCTTCCGAGAATGACGCTCGAATGATGGTACGGCTTATCGCCTTTGCCCTTAACGCCGAAGAACAGCTTAGCTTTACCAAAGGTATAAGCTCTGATGAAGAGCCCGACTTATGGGAAGTTGACCTATCAGGTGACATTCAACATTGGATAGAGTTAGGTAACCCAGACGAGAAGCGACTTCGTAAAGCCTGTGGGCGCGCAAAGAAAGTCACTGTTTATTGTTACAATAGACGTTCAGCGGAACAGTGGTGGCTGCAGTCTCAATCGGAATTAGAACGCTTTAAAAACCTTTCCATTGTGCTCATGCCCGAAGAGTTTGTAAGCCCTTTATCCGGTATGGCTGAACGAAATATGGAATTACAGGTCACCATTCAAGATGGTGAGCTTTGGATCGCTGACGGCGAACAAAATCTTCACCTCGCTCCCGAAGTTTTTAAGAGCACGACTCTAAAAACAGGATCATAAAATGATAGAACTCAGTGATCTATTTTGGCTTTCATTACTCGTGTTCGGGGGCTGGTACTGGCTTAGTGCCAGAGAAATAAAAGACATCGCACTTAAAGCCGTTAAAAAATATTGTGAAGAAGTAGATGTAGAGCTTTTGGATGAAAGTGTAGTGCTACGAGGTTTTTGGTTTAAACGAGGCAAGTCAGGGAAAATGAAGTTATGGCGTTCTTATATTTTTGAGTTTTCCAGTACCGGTGATGACCGTTACAAAGGGAAAGTGATTTTACTAGGAAATAGTGTGGAATCGATACAACTAGATGCCCACCGCCTACATTAATGACCGACAGTAATAAGAGTATCATTGAAACTGAGCTATATCAGCACGTATTAGAAGAGATTTTCGGTGGTTTTGTTCGTATGGAACCGAAATTATTACAATCTATAGAGACCTTTAGTGGCGAGGTATTTGTAGATAAAAAAGCCCTTATATTTACTCTGCCGGCATTATTTGAGTTTTCTTGTGCTTCTTTTGAACAAATAAACGGGTATAAAATCCCGAATGACCGAAGTAACTATTTATGCTTCCGGAAGGCACTTTATAGCAACCCAACCAATTGCTTATTACGGAAGAACAGTGCTCAAATCGAGTTAGAAACAAACCATAGCGATATTAACAAAAGCCAATACAAGCTCGTGTTTATAGCGCCTTCGCAGTCATTACGCTGCAATTAAACACTTTACATGAAGTTCATCGCGATGAGCTTCAGCTTGCCAAAGGTCATATTGGGATTGCTGATTTAACCAACTTTCAGATGATGTATTGAATGCAATCGAGAGTCTTACAGCCATTTCAGGACTAATACCTGCCTTACCATTAATTATACTGGATAAAGTTTTTCTGCTAACGCCTAAAGCCTCTGCAGCAGCAGTAACACTTAACTCTAGTGGCTCTAAACAAAGCTCTTTAATAATTTCACCTGGATGCGGTGGATTGTGCATTAGCATAGTTTCACCTCAGTGATAGTCTTCGTAATTGACGATTTCTGCATGCGCCCCATTAAAACGGAAAGCTACTCTCCAATTACCGTTGACACGAACAGACCATATATCTGATCTATTACCGGTTAATGGGTGCAAAAATAACCCTGGTAAATTCATATCATTTGGGGAAGTAGAAGCGTTAAGGCGACCTTTTTTAATATGAAATTTGTCGTTAAATGAATAAACAAATTCTATTGAACGCTCTTTCGTAGCCTTGATGAAGCGCAGCGGAATCAGGGGCATTCCACTGTACGAGTTGAAGTATAGCTCTATAAACCCTGATTCCAATCGTGCCTCCTTTCATCAAGGCTACAAAGTATCGTCTACTACGATATTTAATTATTAAGTGATGATCGCTTTTAAAGGGTTGCCAGTATTTTTATAAATTCAATGTGGCTTAAGCCTACTAGGTATAGCTATGTGACGGTTAACGATCCTTTTTTATCAGTCAACATCTCACGAGGTTCTGGCATAAAACGTTCCTTTTACATACGAGGTTTATCGTTAATTACAAACGGTAAGCGATGGCAACTATTCGCCCTATGGAGACATTCACGGTTTGAGCAGATTAACCATATAGGGTGCGCTTGCGCACCGTCAGGTACATGTAATTATAGAGTATTCTGCCGTTCAGACCATGAAAATGGTGCGCAAGCACACCCTATAACTCCACTTCACATATGACTCCTTTGTGGCAATTCCGGTCTTTATAAAACACAAAGGACTTGGAGAATCTTGAATATTAAAAGGAGCGATTTTAAAGGTAAATCAGCAGTTTCCGGACATTCAAAAATGGGTCGCTTTAGGTTGTAAGCAAGCCAAGGTTAGAGTTTCCGACAGCAAAAATAGTTAACAACGTTATTACTCACCTACAAGCTACTCCACACTAGTTTGTATTTGAATAGCCTGGTTTAATTTCTGAATCGCCTCACTACCCACCGCCATTGAACAGACAATATTATGCTGTTCACCTGAAGGGATATCCGTTAATAGGTGGATATTAAAATCTTCGATATTGAGCCCTACTTTATCAAACGTTTTTTCAATTTCTTCTGGTGCAATAAGCATATAGTCGGCCTTACGACGAGATAGTGCCAATAGCATTTCAGCCGTATCTATCGCTAGCATGAGTCGTCTTGGCTTATTTTTTTTAACCATCTGATCAACATATTGACCATAAGAATACGCTTCTTTAACTAACATGACTTTTTTGCTGTCACTAAATAGGTTGTCTAAGGTTGAAGCATTCAAAGAGTTATCTTTCCTTGATAGAGCAACCTGAGGTTTATCAGTATAAATAGGGTAGGTAAACCGAACATACTTCTCTTGCGTTAGCTTTCTATATCGTCCAATTAAACATTCCTTGACGTTATTCTCTTTTAATAAGGGAGTTCGTTCATTAGAGGGCATGCGCTTCCACATAAATTTAAGCTCTGCCGTTTTAAATGCTTCTGCTGCACGCGTTGCGGTAAGACCATAAACCCCATTATGACTGCTTTTAAGGTAGGGAGGCTGTTCATCAAAATAGAGATAAATGGGTGTTATTTTTGCAGGCTGAAGATATTGAGCTCTTAGTTCATCATAACGCCCGGATTGCTTCAATTTATTGAGCCCGGCGTTGAATGCTTCCTGATTTTTTTTTGTTTTAAACCCGATATGGTACAGCGTCTTAGTAGGCAGCAAAGAATGCAGAGTGATTTTATCCGTTGTAATAAAAGAATCGGACAAACGTTGCTGATACCAATTAAAAACAAACTGGTCAATCACGATTAAGTCGATGCGGTGCGACCAAAACATCTTATTTTGAATTAACTGATTATCGTATTCTAAATAAGTAAGTGACGTCCCATTGCCCGATGCCTCATTAAATTCACGCCCTAAACTCTGAGAAGCACCTCGCCATGCAGCAAACCGGCGTCCTTTTAAATCCCCAATAGCATTCAGTTTAATGTTGTCATCAGCGCGGGAAATAATAGTATTTTGAAAGCTGATATAAGCATCAGAGTAATATAAGCCATCATCAAGGACCTTTAGCCCTGACGCAGCCTCGGTGCGATCAAACTTTATAGCTTGACGCAAATACCTTCGATCAAAAAAGTCGACCTTAAGTGTTAGCCCTTCTAATGCCAGTGCTTCTCTAACAATATCAACCTCAAGCCCTCGCCTCTCTTTACCAATAACATATGGCGGTTTATAAGGAGAAAAAGCCACGACAATATCTTTCGCAAACACCCAAGGTGTAAAGAAGACAATAAAAAAACACAAGACAGCTAAGCACTTTACATTCAAAGCAATAACCTGATACTACTCATTTATCAGACCTACTCATTTATAAGACCTACTTGTATAAGATCTACTTGTTAATCAGAAGCAGACATTACATCCTCTTCTGAATAAACTCATTTTTAAATATCTTAGTCTCATTTTATACTATTTAAGGGAAAAGAAAATGAAGTCCCTTCTCCCAACGTGCTTTTAACTTCAATTTTGCTGTTATGTAATTCAATAATTCTACGGGTAATGGCTAGCCCTAAACCACTATTCGCACGATCACTTTGTGCGCTTTCATCGACACCTGACACTTTGCCTCGGTAGTGTGCTTCAAATATATGAGGTAAATCTTCGTCTGAGATGCCTACACCTGAATCTTTAACTGTAACCCACCATTGCCGGCCTGCTTTCACAATATCAACTGAAACCTTACCTCCCTCTTTACAGTGCCTTATGGCGTTATCTATAAGGTTAGTAAATACTCGCTCTAGCTTCTCAATATTAGCCATCGCCATCAATGAGGGGTCTTTCGGGTTCACATCTAGACTGACCCCTTTCTTTTCTGCTTCCAGTGTCAATTTCTGTAAAACATCTTGTGCCAGCTCAGCGATAGAAACAGGTTCCATCTGCAAATGTGTGTTTTCAGCATCTAAATGAGCTAGCTCAAAGAGTTGCTCCACTAAGCGACTGATTTGCTGTGCATTATTGACCGCTACTTGTATCAGCTCTGCACTTTCAGTTTCTGTAATGTTTGTCTGCTTCAACTGCCAGGTTTCAAGGTAACCCTGAAGCGCGGCTAAAGGGGTTCGTAAATCATGAGAAACATAAGAAATAAGCTCACGCCTGAGTTCATCTGTCGTTCGCACCTTTTCATACTGCTGCCTTAAGGTTGAAGACATGGCATTAAAGGTAGTCCCTAAACGATGAATTTCATCGGCTGAGTTTTCATCCCAGTCGTAGCTAATTTTCGGGGCATCTTCAAAACCTTCATCTCGAAACTGCTTCATCTCATTGGCTAAACGACGCAATGGTCTCGTCAACATAGCGAACAATAGGAGCACAACAATCAAACTAAAAAGCAACCCGGCAACCAAGCCCCACACGCTTAATTGTATGATATGACTGTTCTGTAATAATCCTACGATACTATCGTAGATCTCACCGCCAATAATTATATAGAGATACCCTTTTAGTTCTTCATCCTGCCTTATTTCTGCAACCGAGAATATCTTCTCCCGATACTCTGAACGAGGGTCATCACCTAGAATAGGTAGTCTTTCGTTTCCTGAAAGAAACTGTTTAACGGGTTCAAGATTCACGCTCATCCGCTTAATTTTGTCATCGTCGGCAGAATACGTGGTTACATCACCTGCGGGTGTTAATACATAAAATTCAAAACTTGGACCAAGTACCATCATTGAATGAAAGGCATGCTTAAGGGCTTTCTGGTCGATTTCACCATCTTTTAGCAGGCTATCGTCACCTACAACATGTTCTGCTAACTCAAGATGCAGCTTTTGCTCAATTTCATTCTGGTAGCGGGTCGTCAATTGCTGAACCAGCACTGTTAGCAATAGCCCTATTAACAGAAAACTAGCCAGCAACCCTAATACCAGCTTACTGTAAAAAGAATTTATCCAATTTTTCATTGGGCTGAACCTTGAGAAGTGCCTGAAGAAGCACCTGTAGACAATGCGGCATCTGTAAATTTATAACCTACCCCCCAAACCGTTAACACAAACTCAGGGTGTGACGGATCTTTTTCAAGCTTGGTACGAAGTCTATTGATGTGTGAATTTACCGTGTGTTCATAACCACTATGGTGATAACCCCAGACTTTATCTAATAACTGAGCTCTACTGAAAACCAAGCCAGGCTGCCTTGCCATATACAACAATAAATCAAACTCAGTACTGGTTAAGTCTACAACCTTGGTATCTAGCTTTACCTGTCGTTTATCAGCATTAATCTCTAAACAACCAAACATTAGAACACTTGACTCCACCTCTTGAGGTTTTTGCGTCAGCATTTCCACCCTCCTTAGCATTGCTTTCACTCTGGCTTGTAGCTCACGAATACTAAACGGTTTGGTTAAATAGTCATCGGCCCCCATTTCAAGGCCGACCACCCTATCTGCTTCCGAGTCTTTTGCGGTTAGCATTAATATAGGCATCAGTTTTTTAGCCGCGCGTAAACGCATGCATATTTCCAAGCCATCCATTTCTGGCAACATAACATCAAGAACGATCAGGTCAAAGTCACCCGCCATTGCCATTTGAAGACCACGCGAACCTATATCGCAGCTTTCAACCTCATAATTCATATCCCGCAAATTCATGGCGACCAGATTATTAATATCCTGATCATCTTCGATAACAAGAATTCTGCGTTTCATTGAGATAAGGCCTTTTTCATTGGTTAAAAAAACTAGAGTGGGGGGGAATGATTGAGCATAGCAAGCAGAAGCACCAACCCCCAACTATTTAGTTCACTCGTCTAACAAGCAATTGAGCAACCGGTGAATCAAAACGGTGAGATTGCTCCAGTACCGAATCAGTATATCCGTCAATATTGCTCACAACACCAGAGTGTCTTGAAACGACATTAACATCATCACGATCACTATTAAAACCTTCTCCACCATCAGCAGGGCCTGGAATAGTACCTGCCAATTCATTATTCCCTTCAGTACCCGCATCATATATAGGTAACCGTAGGTTTAGCTCATCGCCAATTGAGAGCGAAGATAAGTCTATGCCTGCACGCCCTGCAAACGCATCATTGGTATTGACCAGCATCGTTGCGACCGTTAACGCTAAATCGCTCCCTCTTTGAACAGACACCTCAATAAGCTCTGAACTGCCTGGAATAATTACGCCCGTCCCTGATTCAGCGCCCAGTGAACTGGCCGTTCTAGCCTCCCCTAAGAAAGTTGAGTTATCTCCCCCCTCAGCTAAGTTTTCCAAGCCAACGGTAGATGCAGACCCAATTTCCCATGCATTATAAGACGCTTCATGTACCACCACCGCTACGGGTGAAAGGGGCTGATTACTACTCAAGTTAGTGACAGTAATCTCATAATCATTCATTTCTGGCGTGTTAGTCGAGTTAGATGAATCACTACAACCCGCCATCAAACCAGCAACTAAAGCCACTGCACTTATATTTACTATAGATTTAAGTTTCATTTTTGCATCCCCCCTTATTTAACCGTTACAGTTACTTTTGCAACAGGGTTTAACCAACGATGAATGCGGCTATCAACATCACTCACACCGCCTGTAGCATCTGTATCGCCCACATTGCCACGGTGAATATGAACAGTCTGGTTAGTTTCTGCCGTTGTTACACCGCTGGCACCCGTCTCTCCACTTCCGCCAGGGCTAGCCGGAATACCCAAGACACCCGATGCACCGCCGCCGTTAACTACTTCATCATTGGCTTCTGTTCCCGCATCATAGCCATTGAGATAGATAGTATAAGTACCCGCTTCTTCCGGTATTTCCCAGCTATCGAGCCCCGCAAACCCATCATTGGTTGGCAGTAACATCGCCACGATAGACAAATGTGTATTGCTCCCCGTATCTAGGCCACTCACCTGAGTAGATGTAGACGGTGCCAATAAGCCAGCAGCAGGGTTCTCTGAGTTAACCGCACCCAATGCGGTTGTAGCACTTACCAAACCTGAGATATCCCCACCCTCAGCCATCGCCTGTAACTCAGCCGTAGCAGACTGCCCCGCTTCGAATAGGTGAGCCGATGAGTCATGAGCACTTACAAGAAGCGGAGTGAAAAATATGCCTTGGGTAAGATTAGTCACCGTCACATCAACGGTTTGAGCCGCAGCAAAATGTGATGCAAATAAGAAGGGTAAAGCGGATAATGCCATTATGGATTTGGTTTTCATGTTAGCTCCTTTAATCGTTTTTATTACTTCGTTAGTTGATGATTAAAAGCATATGACATAAAAATCCCGCAGGTTTCACGAAGTTATAACGAATGTATCACGACATATCATGGTTTAATAAAATCGGCCCAAGGCCCCTTCCATAAAGGCATTAGTTTAGGCAATACTAGCCTCAAGCAAACAAACACCGATGAGGTAAATAGCATGATTAAACGTACCGTATTATTTGCAAAAGTACTTGGCTTAGCGGGGCTAATGTCCATCGCAGCCTGTGGAGAAAGTGCGCCGACTAAAGAAAATATTCATAACCCCGAACCTGCGGTAGCCACTTTTGCTGGCGGCTGCTTCTGGTGTGTCGAATCTGACTTTGAAAAAGTACCCGGTGTCAGTGAGGTTATCTCTGGCTACATAGGCGGAGAGATTAAAAACCCCACTTATAAGCAGGTATCTTCTGGAACGACAAAGCACATAGAGGCCGTAGAAGTTTACTATGACCCTAGCATCGTATCCTATGACCAGTTACTGGATGCCTTCTGGAAACAAGTTGACCCAACCGATGATGGCGGACAATTTGTTGATCGCGGCTATCAATACCGTCCTTTTATTTTCTACAACAATGAACAAGAAAAATTAGCGGCAGAGAAATCTCGTGACTCTCTAGCCAAGTCAGGTCGTTATGACAAACCTTTAGCAACAGATATTATAAAAGCGACACGATTCTGGCCCGCAGAAGAATATCATCAGGATTACTACAAGAAGAACCCTGTTCGCTACAATTATTACCGATACAGCTCAGGCAGAGACCAGTTCCTTGAAGCTACATGGGGAGATGATCTTCATAAAAAGATGGAGGCTAAAACAATGAGCCCAGCCAACACAAACAATACCAACACTTACACCAAACCTTCTGATGAAGAAATTCAAAAGCGACTAACACCGCTGCAATACAACGTGACTCAGAAAGACGCCACCGAACGTTCTTTCGACAACCCATATTGGAACGAAAAGCGTGAAGGTATATATGTTGATATCGTCAGCGGAGAGCCATTATTTTCATCCATAGATAAATATGACTCTAAAACAGGCTGGCCTAGCTTTTCACAGCCTATTAATAACGAGAACATCGTGAGCAGAGATGATTCAAAGCTGTTTTATACAAGAACAGAAGTGCGCAGCAAATATGGCGACTCACATCTTGGTCACGTATTTGAAGATGGCCCACAGCCCACCGGCTTAAGGTACTGCATTAACTCGGCTGCATTACGCTTTATTGCCAAAGCAGACATGGAAAAAGAAGGGTATGAAGCATTGTTAAGCTTATTCAAAAGCTAACAAAGGGTATTGCGACTCACCTCTGGGTCGCAATACTGTATATATTTACTGAATGTCAATAATCAATATGATCAATTGGCAGAACACCCCTTAGTGCTATATCGTTATAAGTCTCTCCTTTAAAAGACTTAACCATGCCCTCTCCCATTGAGCGAATCAAAGTATTAACCGCAGGCATTATTAGCCTTATTTTAATGCTAGGTGTGGCTCGTTTTGCTTACACGCCGCTACTCCCTCTCATGCAGCAACAAGCCTCATTGGGCATATCTGCAGGTGGTTGGCTGGCCAGCATTAATTATATGGGCTACTTCACGGGTGTGCTCATTGCCGCATCCATCAGTAACATGGTATTAAAAGATCGCCTTTATCGCTTAGGGATCATCATCGCCGTTGTTAGCACCGCAGGCATGGCCATAAGCGAAAACTTCTGGGCATGGAGTGTCATGCGTTATTTTGCGGGCCTTAGTAGCGCTGCGGGCATACTGCTAGGCTCAGGGCTTATTCTCAATTGGCTTATTCGTCATCACTATCGTAGTGAGCTAGGCATTCACTTTGCGGGAGCAGGTTTAGGCATCGCCTTTTGTTCATATATTGTCAGTATCATGACACCTCAATTCGATTGGCGTGAACAATGGATTGCCTTATCACTACTTGGCATTCTAATGGCCATACCGGCTTGGGTCTGGTTACCCCGCCCCAAAGACAGCCATCTAATGAAAAGTGGCGAAGCATTAATTGATAACCCTCCATCCAAGACTTATTTGAGATTATTTATAGCGGCCTATATGTGTGCTGGCGTAGGCTATGTGATTAGCGCTACGTTTATCGTAGCCATTGTTGACCAGCAAAATCCCCTTGCTGATGAGGGTACCCTAGTCTTTTTAGTATTAGGCTTAGCCGCGGCACCCGCCTGTATAGTTTGGGACTTAATAGCACGCAAGTTGGGGGATTTGAACGCGCTTGCTCTGGCATTTGCTATTCATACCGTCGGGATTATTCTTCCGGTCATCAACACTAGCACCTGCGCAGCCTATGCAAGTGCCATTCTTTTTGGGGGTACGTTTATAGGTATTGTCAGCTTGGTTCTAACGATGGCAGGCAGGTTATACCCCAGCGCACCATCCAAAATGATGGGAAAGATGACCATTAGCTACGGTGTCGCACAAATAGTAGCCCCCGCCATAACAGGTCAAATTGCCATAATGGGAGGAAGCTACAGAGACGGACTCTCAATGGCAGGCGGCTTTATGGTAGTAGGGACGCTGATTGTGATACTGCTAAAAGTAGTAGAAAAAAGGGAACTAAAAAACACCTTCGCGTAGCCATCTCACAGTGCTTAACGGAGGTTTACAGTAGTCGATATTAGTCAATTTCATATAAGGGAGTTACAATGATAAATGGAAGCTGTTTATGCGGCAAAGTACGTTATGAATATGATGGTGACATCGAAGAGATTGCCATGTGCCATTGCTCACAATGCAGAAAAGCGCAAGGTGGTGCATTCGCTACAAATAGTCCTGTAGATACAGAAAAACTAACCTTTACTGGCATAGAACATATTAAAGAATTTCAAGCCAATGACATTAAAGTAAGGGCTTTTTGTTCACATTGTGGAAGCCCTCTTTATAGTGCTAGAAGTGATATGCCAGAAAAAAGAAGATTGAGAATGGGCACTATTGAAACGCCTTTTTCATGTAAGAATAAGTATCACATCTACTCAGAATCAAAAGCATCATGGCATGAAATAACCGACAAATACCCACAGTTTAAAGAAATTCCTTAAATGTATAACAAGAGAAACGCTTTTCATGGCTAATAAAGAATTTATTCATCAGCGACTTTGTATCTATGCGGGTAAAGATTTTGACCCAACTAATGATAAGCAAGTGGAAGACGTTTTACGTGCTAAATTCAATATCCACTTACCACAAAGAACATCAATGAATGAGTCTTTAACATCCGCAACAAGTGATCATGAAATTATTGGACTCATATTGCAATATAGAACAGTGGATTAATAATTATGAACCTAGATAAAGCAAAAAAGCGTATCGCAAAGCAAGTTAAAAAAGGCTTCAATGGCTACCCTCAAGTTTCGCTAGAGTACTTTGGTAAAACCTCCGACTGTGCCACTGATGTGGTTATTTTATTCACTTTAGAAGAGAACACAGAGCCACAAGAACAAAAATTTTCGAGTGAAAATGACGTTCGAAAAGACGAAAACATTCAATCTATTCTAGTAAAAATAATTGAACGAGCTGATGCAAAAACAGTGATCGAAGTAGAAGGCGTCTCAATCATTAACTGAAAATGCTGACAAAAATTGACTTCTGAAGTTCTTCATATCAATCAAAACGAGATTTAGTACTATGAACAAAATAATAGGCACCCTACTTATCGCTTTTATTAGCACAGTATCGCTAAACTGTTACTCAGAAAGTGATGTTGAGAGCCTATCACCTGAATTAAGGGCATTACTTAAACAAGAGATGTTAGCGATTCAAGAAGGCATGAAAAACATTGTTCCTGCTTTTGCTTCTGGCAACCTTAAAGAGGTGTCTGGTATCGCGGGAAAAATCAGCAAAAGCTTTATTCTAAAGCAGAAAATTACAGACACACAGAAGCATGAACTTCATCAAAAGCTCCCGAAAGCGTTCATATTAAAAGACAAAGAATTCCATAAGTATGCAGGCATGCTTGAACACGTTAGTGAGAAAGGACATACCGAGCTTGTGGGGTTTTATTACTCGAAGCTACTGGAGTCATGTATTGGTTGTCATAGTGAGCATGCAAGCCATCGATTTCCTACTCTCATCAATGAGCCAGCAAAGGGCACACATCACCACTAGGAAGAAGCACCCCCCCAGAAGTAGTGCCTTCATTAGGCATTACTTAAACCATTTCTGAACCGTTTGTGTGGTCACACCTACCGCCTTAGCAATATCCTTCTTTTTGTATCCATCCATTCGCATGACACCCGCCATTTTTTTCGGGTTTAACTTAAGCTCTTTAGCCATCATAACTGTTGCTTCCTTGTTATTTTATTTAAACAGTTTATGCCTTTAGTGTTACAAAATAATTTCACTGCAACTAGAGTGTAGATCACACTCCGAAATAAAACTCTTAATTTTTTTTGAACTTTTTGAACATTTCTCTGGTCTTCTATTGTGTTACTCAATTAAACCTCATAAAAACAGGAATTCTCAAATGAACGATAAAAAAACACATTCAATTGCAACCGCCGCTATTGCTAGTGTATTAGCCGTTGGCATGATGGCAAGTGCAGGAAATGCATTTGCAGGTAAGCCAGGGTTTGAAAAGTGCCAGGGTATTGCTAAAGCCGGCATGAATGATTGTGGTACCAGCAAACACAGTTGCGCAGGCCAAGCGAGTGTTGATAGTGATGCAGAAGAATGGGTCTATGTACCAACGGGTACTTGCAGCAAAATAGTAGGCGGCACCGTTAAAGGCTAAAGTTTAAACATCCAATCGAAGAACCATCATTACTAGGGAGTTTTCCACATGTCATCTATCCTGACCAAAAGGTCAAGCCACACTCCCCCTTTGTGTGGCGCAGGACTTGGGCTGCGTTCAGTTCACTACCAGACGATATTGGAGACACTCCCTAATGTAAATTGGTTTGAAGCGTTAACCGATAACTACATGGGCAGTGGCGGTCTTCCACTGCATTACCTTGAACAGATTAGCGAACATTACCCCATTACCTTACATGGAGTAGGCCTATCACTTGGGTCGTTAGACCCATTAAACACAGACTATATTCAAAAACTAAAACAGCTCATTCAACGATTTCAGCCACGTCTAGTGTCAGATCATCTTTGTTGGTCTTCTATTGATGGCATACATGGTAATGACTTATTCCCCATGCCCTATACAGAGGAAGCCCTAAAGCACATAGTAGAACGTATCAAACAGGTACAAGATGCCCTCGGGCAACGTATTTTAATAGAAAATGTTTCAAGTTATGTCACTTATCAGTCTGATGAAATGACTGAGTGGACGTTTCTAGCGGAGGTCGTCAAGCAAGCAGACTGTGATTTACTCTGTGACGTTAACAATATCTATGTCAGTGCTCAAAATCACCAGTTTGACCCATTAGTTTATCTAAGGGCACTCCCCCACGAACGCATCAAAGAAATTCATCTCGCGGGTTATGAAGATGAGGGATCTCATCTGCTCGATACACATGGTGATGTCGTTCATCCCCCTGTGTGGAAACTCTATGAACAAGCCATTGAAATGATAGGCCCAGTAGCAACGCTGATTGAATGGGACACCAACATTCCAACCTTCAGCACCTTGCAACAAGAAGCCAAAAAAGCGGCGCTCATTTTGGAGCAATTCGATGCAGCTGCGTGAAGTCCAAGGTCTATTTATGGATGCGATGTATCGTGAATCTATTTCTACTGAGAAATTTATTAAGCATTCGCCTAAACGCTCCGCGGATGAATGTTTAGCGAGTTACAGAGGTAGCGTTAGAGGGGGCTTATTAAAAGCCTTACAAGATATCTACCCTGTAATGAACAAGTTACTTGGAGAGCACGCCTTTGAAGGCTTATCTAGAAAATATATAACATCAAATCCATCAAGATCATCGAATATCGCCGAATATAGTAGTTATTTATCTGAACTTAATGACAGTTTCGCCGATTTTATTGAATCTTTCACTCCCTTAAAAAACTATCATTATATGGCTGATGTTGCGCGATTAGAGTGGTCATGGCATGAAGTATTTAATGAAGCTGACAATACCCCGCTAAACCTAGAACAATTAGGCCTAATGGCTCCAGAGCAACACCTTAAATTAAAGTTTAAGCGACCTCATGCTAGTCGGCTACTGCGATCTCCTTGGCCGATACACCAAATATGGACGTTTAACCAAAACAGCCCCTCAGCTAACGACCAAAACGAATCAGTGTCGTTAATTAATGGCGATTATTACTTATTAGTCTGGCGACAAGGTTACGAAATGCGGATTGATAGCCTTTCTAACATTGAATGGGGCTTTCTTCATCAGCTTGAACGATCAACCTGCTTTTCACACGCCATTGAACAATTCTTACAATCCCACCCTAATGAAAATATTTCTGAGCTTTTTTACTCAGTAATTAGTCAGGGTTGGATTGTTGATTTTAACTAAACAGGAAACCACACATGTCAAATTCAGCGGTACTTGAGGCCAATGAAAGCCTTGCAGAACCAAATAAAAATAAACGGGGCATCTCGCTCTATTTAATAGCAACACAATGGCTTGATTACCTGCAACCGGTAGTAAACTTATTATTTAGATTCTGGGTAGCCAAGGTGTTTTTTATGTCTGGCCTAACCAAGATTAAATCTTGGGATACTACCTTAATGCTTTTTGAATATGAGTATGCCGTACCCCTGATTGATTTCAAGCTGGCGGCATTTTTAGCCACGGGTGCCGAACTGCTATTTCCCGTACTGTTACTCGTCGGTTTAGCGGGCAGATTCAGTGCTGCGGCGCTTTTTATATTGAATATTGTTGCCGCAATATCTTATCCCGATATTAGTCCGGGTGGTATTAATGATCACTATTTTTGGGGTGCGATGCTGTTAGTTATTTTCGCTTATGGGCCGGATAAACTTTCAGCCGACCATTTTATAAAATCGCTTGTGACTAAACGTTCTTAATACGATTGATAAGTGCTACTCTTTTGGTGGAGTCGTTCATTCTTGGAGTCGTTAGCACATGCGTTTGTTTTATATTTTAATAGTCTTGAGCTTGGTCGTTATTACAAGCTCAGTTCAAGCAGAAATATATCGCTGGGTTGATGAAAATGGAAAAATTCATTTTGGTGATAAGAAAAGTAAAAAATATGATCAAACGACAATAAAACCAGATATTCATAAATCTACCTGGAAACGATTCGACATTAGCGTTAATTTGGTTAATGTCGAATTAAGCCAAGATGAAATAGAACGTATTCAACATGACGTGAATAATATTTATCAGTTTTATGATCAAGTCATGTTTTTCGATTTTTTTAAAACAATCCCCGTTAAAATACACATTGAAAACAACAAAGAAAATTATTATCAACATTTAAGGCAAGTCTTAGGCCGAGAGCCCAGCCCATCAAGAGGGATGTACATACGCAAAGGGCATCAGATCGTTGTTTATATCAGGGAAGATAGGAACGGCACATTTGAAACCATAAAACATGAAGCCAGCCACGCGATAATAGACTCTATTGCCCCCGGCACTCCGGTCTGGCTGAATGAAGGCTTAGCGGAGCAAATGGAAACACTCGTTGTTGATGATCAAGCCCTTGTTATTCATCGCCATTTGGCAAACCATCAACAGGTGAATCGTCAACAAAGCCTCCTATCACTTAGGCAGCTTTTAGATTTACAAAATAGTGAATGGCGAAACCACAGTGCCAATTCAAACTTTATACTACAAGCACAGTCAGGTGAGCTCGTTTATTTTCTCTTGTCATCAAATACCGGCCGAAGCTTTATATCCAGAGTGCTTCACGAATATAAACGAGGTAACCGCAAACGTAGTTTATATTTAGTTAATGAAAACTACGTCGGCGATATTATGGGTATGGAGATTAACTGGCAACGATGGTTGACCAGTGGGGGCATTGAGTCTATTTCACTTTAACCCGCTTTTTGGTTTTGTACTTCAATACTGTCTATTGTCCAGGCCTTCAGCAATACATCAAACCAAGCTTGAATAAGAGGTTCCTGAGCCCGTCGTGACTGTGCAGCAACACTTAATGGTAGTGATGGGGATTTACCATCCCATCGCACTCCCCAGCCTTCCGCTTCAGCTCTATCAGCATCGTCAAAACGCATCAGAGCAATACCTGAACCCGCCTTAACTAAGGCTCTGATTGCGTCTTCATTATCCACAAACACAGCTTTACTTGGCACTACATTAGCCTCATTAAATAGCGCCTCAGTAAGATGGTAAAAAGGGCAGCGCTTTGTAGTATAAACCCAAGGTAAAAGCGCAAGTTCTTCCGGTGATACGCCTTTAATTTTACTGGCCCAAGCAATCGGTGCAACGATCGCTGTTTCAATTTCAGCCAGTTGTATCGCGTGAATATCCGTTGTTGATAGTGGCCCGAAGAAGAAGCCGCTATCGAGCTTCCCTTTACGTATATCTAATAAAATGTCAGGAGACATACCATTAATAAATGAAAGCTGTACATTTGGGTATCGGTTCGAAGCATCTGTAAGCAATTCTGGGACGCGCAAAAATGAACAATCTGAATTAACACCTACAGATAAATTACCAATTACTTCTCCTTGAATAGCTTTTGCCTGAGAGATAACTCTGTTTGCGGCATCTAAAGCAGTCTGGGCTTCAGTAAGTAATTTTTCACCGGTTGGCGTTAGCTTCATTCCTTTTGGCGTACGATCAAACAGCACCACGCCGAGCGACTCTTCCAGCGCTTTAAGTTGCGCACTGACTGCAGGTTGGCTGGTGTATAAACGTTCAGCAGCTCTCGTCAGATGTTGTTCTTCTGCTACGGTTACGAATGTTTTGAGTTGATTCAAGTCCATCTCACTAGCTCCTATTCAATGGTTTTATTGAACCTGATAATGCCTTCAAGTGCCATCGTAATTTCAAATGATGCTAATCCAAAGATACGATTGGATAGATATCACCCTATTGTTTTTAATTGTTAGCAGATAACAAGAGGAAACATCATGCAAATATTAGCCAGCAAAACATCATCAATATTTAATCAAGAAAGATTAGTACATAAGTTGAAAAAGAGGGTTTCAAGCTTGAAAAGCACATTGCAAATATGGAGGGAAAGATCTCGTCAGCGCAAAGCATTAACGCAATTAAGCCCATACTTGTTAAAAGATATTGGCGTAAGTAGAAGTGATGCGATGAATGAGGTTCAAAAACCGTTTTGGAAACCTTAGCGCCCCCTACAGGCAGAGGGCAATAATTCTTTTTAATGAGTGTACTTGCTGCTATTGTTACTCGCAATCTTTAGAAATGACTAATTTTTTGTATCTACAATTTATATAACTAAAGGAAGAGATTAATAATGGAAGCAGCAGGCGTTTACCAAACACCCACCGGTGATTTAACCCCTAATAATGACGGATATGCCGATTTAAAAATTTTTAGCTTTAAAGGTCGCCTAGGTCGATTAAGGTACCTTTCCTATGCTTTCGGCATTCCGATACTCATGGTGGCTCTTCTTGGTATTGCTGCCGCAATATTAATTCCTATATCTGAAACACTTGGGGGTGTAATCGCTGCAGTGGGAGGTATTGCTATATTAGGTGTTTGTATTAGTTTTGGGCTGCGTAGACTTCATGATTTAGACAAGTCAGGTTGGTGGATGCTCTTACTTATTGTGCCCTTAGTTAACATTATAATGGCATTATATATGCTATTTGCAAGAGGTGTAGAAGGCAGCAACGAATATGGCCTAGAGCCACCAGCAAATAGCATGGGCGTTAAGGTAACGGCCACTCTGTGTATTATCTACTACTTTGGCAGTGTTATTGCGGCTATCACTGTACCTGCTTTATTTGGTATACCTGCCAACTAACAAGCTTATAAAATTAGCAATAAATAACAGACAAAATATAAAAGGCAGGTTACAAATAACCTGCCTTTTTAATATCCATATAGCTGTTGATCACTTGCACTGTCAGGTCTTTTGGGGCGCTATCAAGTAAGAACACACCTTCTGCCCTAAGTCTGTCACAGACCTTTTGGCGTTGAATAAGGTAATCAACGACCCCGCTATAGCGCAGAGCGCCATCAAAATCATTAATGGGATCAAGCTGTGCTTTATCTAAGGCTTCTTCTCTCAAATTTGCCACCAATACCAAGTGCCGTTTTTGCAGTAATCTTATAGCCGGTAACAAGTCATCAATCCCTTCATCACGAAGGTTGGTGGTTAATACAATAAGAGACCGCTTTGGTTGCTTTTTCATTAAGGCCTGAGCCGCGCCAATGTAATCGACCGCCTCTTTCTTTGGATACAAATCGTAAAACTGATTCAGTATTTTAGAGATGTTACCGACGCCCTTAATAGGAGAAGTCCAGCGAGTACCCCCACCAAAACTCATCATTTCAACCGCATCACCTTGACGCAAAGCCACATAAGACAGCATTAACATGCAGTTTAAACAATGGTCAAAATGGCTGGTCGCGCCATCTTGAGTCAGCATTCTTCGGCCACTGTCGAGCATCAAAATAATCTGTTGGTCACGTTCATCCTGATATTCTCGAGACGTAATTTTTTGTCGACGGGATGTGGCTTTCCAATCTATTTGGCGTATGGAGTCTCCATCTCGGTAATCACGCAACTGGTGGAACTCCATACCCTCGCCCCGCCGTTGCTTTTGCTTGATGCCAAACTGGCTGCTGTGATTATCTGTCGCGAGCAACTGATACCCTTCGATTGCACGAAAATTGGGAAAGACTTTGGCATGTGTGTCTACTGACTGATACCGCTGTATTTCCCACAAATTCAACCAAGACTTCATCTGTAGCGCTATTCGCTCAAAAACGATAGGGCCACGAACCACCGGTTTCATTCGATATTTAATCGTACTTTGCTGGCCGAATCTGAGCTCTACCTGTAATGGGAGCCGTTCAAATTCACACTGGTTTGGCACCCAATCATATAGATTAATAACCGTCGTCTTTCGGTAATCATGGTGAACCGTTAGGCTTACATCAACCCACTGATCAAGTGATAAATTACTACTTAACGCTCTTTCCACCCTTAAATTTGGCTGAGCCCATGAAAGAATTAAATCAACCAAAGAAACAAAAGCGAAGCTAGCAAACATCACCAAACTAACGGTTTTGGTGATACCAAAATCCAAACTGAATAGTTGGCTGGATAACTCTAGCGAAAAACACACTAGCGCCAATACCGTCAAACAAATCAGGGCTGTTGAGCTTGGTCGAATGCTATGAATTCTCACTGCTTTACTGTCTCGGTGCACTTATATCATCAAGTAATTCACTGAGTATTCGATCAATGCTGACCCCTTCAATTTCCATATCGACATGCAAGAGCAATCTATGTCGAAGTACGGGGAGAGCCACTTCTTTAATGTCTGATGGGGTAACGAAGTCTCTATTATTCAACAGGGCAAATGCCTTTGCCGCTTGAATTAAGTTAATACTGCCACGGGGGCCTGCACCACGAGCGATGCCGGGCCACTCTCTCGTTGCTCGAGTGATGCGTACGGCATAGTCCAGCACTTCATTATCGGCGGTCACATGATAAACAAGACGCTGAATAGCTCTAACTTCTTCAGGTGAAGTGATGCTCGATACACAATCAAGATAATCACCCTTAGCTTGGCTTGCTGAAGTCTGGCTATTAACGATAGCCACTTCATCTTCTTCGCTTGGAAACTGTATATACAGCTTCATCATAAACCGGTCTAGCTCAGCTTCAGGAAGCGGATAGGTACCCTCTTGCTCTATAGGGTTCTGGGTAGCCAGCACCATAAAGGGCTTACCTACTTCAAATGCTCTACCGTCAATCGTCACCTGATTCTCTTGCATCACTTCCAATAAGGCCGCCTGAGTTTTAGCTGGTGCTCTATTGATCTCATCGGCTAGTAACAAATTGGTAAACACGGGGCCTTTTCTTACTTTAAAGGTTTGACTGTTCATGTTGTAAATGGAATGGCCCGTAATATCACTAGGCATCAAATCTGGCGTAAACTGAATACGAGAAAACTTACCCGTAAAGGCACTAGCCAATGCACGTACTAATAAGGTTTTCCCCAAGCCGGGAACTCCTTCAATAAGCACATGACCACCTGCCATCAATGCAACAAGGGTTTGGTCAACCACATCATCCTGCCCCACCATCGCCTTTTTTACTTCATCCCGAACACGACTGACTATTTCATGGCCCTGAGATATACTCAGCTCTAGAGGCGTGTCAGAATCACTATTTGAAGTCACATTATTGGTAGTGTTATTTGTCATAATCGTTCCTTAATCTTTTTTAGCAGACCAACCATTTCTGCGAAATTTTCTGGACTAGCACTTGAGTCTGCAAACACGGCCTTCTCAATTTGGCTAAGGTCTACTTGAACTTGTTTTGATAAAATTTCAGCCTGTTTGTTAACTGGCTTTTTTGAATAACCTGGATGATGTTTTTCAATGCGCTTGGCAATATCTTCTCGTAATACCTTAATAAGGTGACGACCATGGTTATGCTTCCAATTGAAACGAGCACTGGCCTCAACATGTTCCATTAGACGCCTTGAAGATGCATTTGATTTAGTCTTGATCGGCCCAAACCGATTATTTCTACGCCATAGCCAACTCATGATCAATAAAAATAGAGCACTTACAAAATAATGATAGTGTTGCCACAACAGTGAAATAAGACTGGGAGAATCACGGTTATACAAAAACCACACTTTGCTATGCGTCGATGCTAATTGCCAAAGAATATACGCATGATCTAAACAGCCAACGGTGGTATTTTTCCAAAAGTCGAGATGACTCATATAGCTGATTAGACCATCGCCATGATCATATTGAAGAATAAAACCGCCATCATCACCGATCACGCCTTTGCTACTTTCAAAATCATCAACAATAAGACGAATAGGTGACAGAAAGTCTGCCTGCACCATTTCAGTATCGTCAGCAAATGAAAACTCGACCTGGGGCGTTAACAAATTACAGGCATCTAGTTGCTCAAGTCCCACCATATTACCCAAAGCACTTATTTGCTCAATTGATTCGGCATCCCTTGAGGTGCCGTCACTTTCTTCTAAGGTAATATTGAATTGTTCAAATAGTGGATCATTAATACTGAGTACATTATCAATAAAAGGATTACTTGCTGAAACAATCAACTGCCCTCCGCGCTCAACCCAATCTAATAGGTGATTCGCTCTTTTAGGCGATAAAGAACCATAGGCATCCACTAAAATAACAACATCCTGATAAGCGATGTCTCCCAAACCCGCATCATCATTAACCTTGTCTAACTGGCGAAAATTACCTTTTAGCTCCACCTCAACATTAAGGCTTTCAAAATAACGTTTAGCCGCAAGAAAAGGTTCTTTTTTTGCTTCTGCCGTAGGGCCAAGATCAATCTCTTTTTCAACCCACTCTATGTATTGATAGAACCAAGCAGCACCCATAACAATGATTAAGGTACTGATGAATAACCACCAAAACTTACGCGTTGACATCATCACCCTCACTTACAGGTTTATCAGAAGGTAATATCTCAGAAAACAATGAAGGCCATGTATGGCAGAGTAAGGAGATTTCTTCGTAAGGTGGGAGCTTGTGCCCGTAGGCTACTAATTCCCAGGCGGCCGTTAATTGTAAAAAATAATGAGTAACCGACTTTTCTGTATGCTTATCGACCAAATAAACACAATCTCGCTCAGTATCTCCCTGCTTAAAATTCAACTGATATTGGTGGATTAAACGCGATAAGGTGCCTCGATAAAGTAAGCTAGTCGCTTCTCTCTGCTTATTTTTAGCCCATAAAGCCAACACCTCTGCCGGTATATCATCGGGTAGTGATGCTTTAGATATT
This sequence comes from Hahellaceae bacterium, assembly GCA_016744695.1. GTDB lineage: Bacteria > Pseudomonadota > Gammaproteobacteria > Pseudomonadales > Oleiphilaceae > Alkalimarinus. Next base: position 5,736 of record JADGDV010000005.1, on the reverse strand, counting down.
TCAAGGTCAAACAAGGTATCAGGCACTGAGTGATTTTTTTGTTGTCGTTTAGGTAAGGTCAACGAAACCAGGGCATTCCGGTAACGATAAATCAGTAGAAGAATAGCCCCAATCACCGCTAACCAAAGAATGGTTTCGATTGAAGCCGCAATGAATTTTGCAAGCTCTTTCAGCCACTCAGGAATATCGATGTCGGCATTTTTGTCTTCGGTATCAGGTTCATACTCCCAGTCTGCAATGAACTTAGGTAAACGTTCTGTTTTACGTTGGTGAAAATCGCCACCTTCAAGTATTGCCTGAATGTCTGTTTTCGCACTGACTGTCGTATAATTAGAACCCTCTTCTGCCATAACCGTTGGAGAAGAAAAAAGTAATGAAGCACTGAGAAGCACAGTCATTAACGCCGTTGATAAAACAGCCCCCCCCTTTACCCGCTCTACCCGCCCGACTAATCGCCTAAAACAGAGTTCAATATCCCAGCCTTCCAAGATGGTTCGTCTGTTAAGGTACAAAGAAAAACCACCGGCCACATAAAACGGCGAAAACAAAGTCATCGCTACATAAAAAAGGCTGTCTGCTACATAAGGCGCTTCTAGGGCAGAGAAAGCATCCAAATCCATATGTTGAGGTAACAAAATCACAATCGCAGCAACAATTGAGAACTCAATAATCGCTTCAATATGAATACCAATTATCGTAAGCCAGCTAGCCACTGAGCCTGTTTTATCACGATGGAGTACATTAAGCCGCTGAGTACGTGTCACACCTTTTAAACCTTCAAGCTGCATAACCGCTAGATCAAGAGAGCGAGTGGGGCTTAACCTTCGCCAAGTAAGAGACTGAATAAGCTGTGTGCGGCCATAACGACGGAATTCGCTAACGGCCTCTCTCCAGCTAGGGCATTCACCAAACACAGCACGGCTTAGTATGAACAAATGAATCCGCTCAAATAAGGGTTTCAACCACCATAGAATAAGACCAGGAATGCCATTCCCATCAAAAACCCATAACAACAACAAAAACAATGGAAAAGTAATCACTAACCAAGAGGTATAGAGTGTTTTCCACCAGTGGCGAACCATGATGAAGCCAAAATCAAGCGCCTCATAACCCTTTCGCGGCTTGGCAACAAATACCATACTGTCAGGATTCATAAGGCCGACCTGGATTCATTCGCTCTTCCTGCAAAGACAAAATACACAATAACCAAAACCCAAAGAGTGGCACCCACACCGTATTTAATCATAGGCGCCAGAGCCGTATTAGATGACCAAAAGGCTTCAACAAATGCCGCCATTAGCAACATGAGTATTACGCCATACATAATAGACACACACTCCCTCGCACTCTCTTTAAGCGCTTGTACTCGGGTTCTTAAGCCTGGAGCAATAATACTAAACCCTAGTTTTATACCTGCGGCACCTGAAAAGGTAATAGCCGTTAATTCAAATGCACAATGCCCTACTACAAAGGTGTAAAAGGTTTCAGCAGAACCCAGCATGGTTAAATGACTAGCCAGTGCGCCAAAAACGATGCCGTTGTACAAAAGAAAGAACAGGCTACCCAAAGTAAATAACAAGCCCGTAGCAAACGTGCGGAAGGCCACGCCAATATTATTCGCAATATAATGACCAAACATCATTACATCAGTATCTGATTGCCGGTCTCGACCTATACGATCTGAGGTCGGGTCGTACATCGACTCAAACCTTGCGACATCATGAGGATCAAACACATTGTATATAAGGTCAGGAAAAGCCATAACTAGCAAAAACAACAGAATAGCCGGGAGATAAAAAATAGCTGATGCGATCCAGATATAAGTCCAATTTTGGCGAATAGATTGTGGGAAGCCCGTTGTAATAAATTCCAGAAAACGATAAAAGAATAAATTACGGTACTGGTACAGCTGCCTGTGGCCTCTTTTCATTAACTCATTTAATTGTTGAATCAACTGAGGCGAATAGCCACGGGTTTTGGCAATAGATAGATGATGGCAAATTAAACGATATTTCGCAGGAAACTCTGCTGATTGGAGGTTCTTCTTATCTTTTTTTCGCTTTGCTTCCAGCGAGCCCAGCATCTCTGTAAAAGAATCCCAGTGTGTCTGATTTTTTTGTTCAAACAGCTCCTGCTTCATGACTTAACCTCCTGCTCACCAGAGGTTCGGCCTATCAATTCATTTGAAATTTCATGAAGTGCGTCAACCGCTTGTTGATTGGTCTCTGTTGTTGTAGGTGAAAGCATAGGTGAAAGAATATTAGCCAACTCAAATTGGCGAGCCTCTGACAAACCCTCTGCTCGTTGAGAGAACTGAATAATCGCCTGCTGCTCAAACAACTTAAACGGCATAGGTAAGGGGCGTCGCTGGCAGTGCTCAGATATGGAATAAATATTCACGCTATCATCATAAACAACCATTGTTTCGGCAGCCATATCACCCAATCGACGGAAGTTGCCTGATAAGACCATCGTTATCATACCTGTGAGATAACCTAGAGGTAAAAAATCGACAACACGTAGTAGATTACGAATCACAGAGCTAGATAGTTTAACTGGGGTGCCGTCTTCCTGAATAACCCGCAGTTTCATTAATTTTTTACCCGGTGTGGAGCCATTGATAAATACTTCAAAGACTACGGGGTAAAGCCATTCCAGTAAGAAAACAAAAATAGATAATACGCCAGCGCCCAAATCACCTAACCAACCAAGCAATATCGCTAATACAATAAAAATAACGGCGCGGATAGAAAAATCAATAAGATAAGCGAGGCAACGCACAATGACACCGGCGGGCACCACCTCCAGGTCAACACCTTCTGGCGTTTCTATTTTTTCTGAGGTATCGAGCATCCTGCTATGACTACTGCCTTATTATTCGGTTGTTAAAGTTATGATAGCAGTTTTAGGCTGCTACACACATTTTTTGCACTTGCATTTAGTACTATTTATATTTATGTTGGTTTGTTACATTAATAAAAATAATTGGGTCGTCACTTTAAAAATATGAAATCCATCGCTTTTTACAACCTAAAAGGTGGCGTGGGGAAAACAGCCGCCGCCGTTAACATCGCCTACCTTGCAGCGAAAAACAACATTCCAACTTTACTCTGGGATATGGACCCACAAGGGTCAACCAGCTGGTATTTTGAGCATACCCCCAATACTGACTTCAAACTATCTCGATTATTGAAAAAAAAATACCCGCTGGGTAATATGATTGAGAAGACCGATTATCCGTACTTAGACATTATTCCATCTAGCCTTAGCCTACGAAACGCAGATATTGACTTTGACAGTCACGGTAAGTCCAATACATTTAACGCTTGGCTAGATTTACTGAGTGAAACGTATTCGTTAGTGATATTTGACTGCGCTCCAAATTTATCCAACTTCTCAGAAAATTTGTTTAACGCCGTAGACTTGGTATATTTACCGCTGATTCCGTCACATCTTTCGATGCAAACCTTCGAAAAAGTCAATCATTTTTTTAACGAATCTGAAATAAAGTCAAAAAAGCTAAGGCCCTTTTTCTCACTAGTGGATCGGCGTAAAAGTCTTCACCGAGAGTTTCTGGCCAACCCTCCAATAAAGCTGAAAAAACAGCTTTCGGGCTTCATTCCTTACGCGTCTCATATTGAGCAAATGGGCATACATAAAAAACCTATATTTGAGTTTGCTCCTCGTTCGGCCGGAGCACTAGCCTATAAGCTCCTGTGGAGTGAAGAAATCAAGAAACAGCTCAAACTATAGGTAGATTCACCAGCGGCTAAATGGGTCTGTCCAGATTTAGGCACGTCTGATGTCCACTTGTTAGCGATTACTTCTTTTCAAGCTAGCCCCAAAGTTCGCTAAATAGTCATCCAAAGCGGAGCCTGTTTCTTCAGCTAAAGCGACGCACATCGTAACTTGCTGGTTATAGCTAATGCTTTCAATAACCCCGTCATGTAATGACAACCAATGCCTAATGGGCTGCTCTTGGCTAAAATCACACACTAATTCAAATGACTCGCGAGCGACTTGCTGCTCTGTTTGAAGTCCATCCATCGCCATCTGGGCTGACGCTGAATAGGCGCGAACCAAGCCTCCCGCTCCTAGCTTTACTCCCCCAAAGTACCGAGTCACGATGATCATTACATCGCCTACATTTTTGTGCTGCAAAATATTAAGTATCGGCTTTCCTGCGGTGCCACTGGGCTCACCATCATCTGACATGGAGGCACTGGCTGCAGACTTGGGATTACCAAATTGATAAGCCCAACAATGGTGCCGGGCGTCGGGATAGTCTTTTTTGGCTAGAGCAAGCTCAGCCATTGCCTGCTCACGAGTGTCAGCAAATACGGCACGAGCAATAAACCGGCTTTTTTTGATTTCGTGGCAAACTTCGCAGAATTTGGACGGTACAGGGTAGGTCGATGCCATTAATGTGCTAAGCAACCAAGCTAAGTTTAGTATTAGCGCCTGGAGTAGATTCTATTAAGATCTCTTGTTCATCATTTGCTAAAGTCATCACTTCTAGGCCTGTTAGTTGAGCCAGCATCTCAATATCTTCAGGAGAAAACATTTTTTCACCCCGTCCAGAGCGCATAACAAAAGCAAGATCTAGCTGTAACAATGGTCCAGCAACAACGTTGTTCTTAGCGGTAAGAACATTATTTTCGAGACTAATGCCCTGCAGTGTGTAAGCGTACATAGTTTTTGAGTACATGGTTTGTGGATTCCTTGATTGCTGTAATTTTTTTATTTTCTAGCAACTATTGTGTCTCTATAGAGAATCATTCTATATAAGTAATTGCCGATATTTTAATCAACTGAGGTACAACACTGAAGACTTTTCAGCGGTACATACGTCCATGTTTATCTAAATCTGGTCAACCAGAACTTCGTATTATTTTACATTTTGCATTTGTTAACAACTTTGGTATCGCCTTTATGTGAACTAGTAGGGATAATCAAGTTCACACAACAAACGTGACAGGGTTAACAAAATGCAGCTAATCATCGCCAAGGAACAAGAAAGTATAAACCCTCAGATACTGCTCACCTTTATTACCTTCTCCGCGATATTGTTTTCTCTATCTCTATTATTAAACCAACAATTAATGATGTCTGGCGGCTTTCAAGCAGCACCTATGACGACATTATCGGTTATTGATTCAGACCAACAGGCTGCAGAATATCAAACCTGGTCAGATCCTCTAAATGATGAGGATGAATCACCTTATATCGTCAATGCCTTCCCTTTTGAGCAACACATAAGAAGAGTCGCAACGGAACAGCGCATTGATGAAAGTCTTATTTATGCAGTAACCAAGGCAGAATCCAGCTTTCGATCGGGAATTCAAAGCCATATGGGGGCTGTAGGGTTAATGCAAATCGTTGCGACCGCGGCAGGAAGAGATGCCTATTATCGTCTTTATAAAGAACGCTTAACCCCGACGCTAGAGCAACTTAAAGACCCCTATACCAATTTACAGTTAGGCAGTGCTTATTTGAAGCTACTAGAAGAGCATCACTTTGGCCATATTAGCAACACAGATTTAAAACAAATGCTGGTTTTAGCCGCGTATAACTGGGGGCCGTTTAATGTTAAACGGAACATTCTAGCGAAGAACCCACCTCGTACGGTTGAAGAATTGAAGTGGGTACTTTGGACGAAGGCACCTAGAGAAACCTATAACTATGTTAATAGAGTCTTAAAGTATCAAGCTCAGTTTAGCCAGTTTGACACCTTAG
>JADGDV010000029.1 GCA_016744695.1 Hahellaceae bacterium | reverse complement strand
CACGTTATAGAAAAGGTTACGGGGGTTGTGAGGGCCGCTATAAGTTCATTTTTACCTTTAATACGAGTTTTCACACAGCCTGGGTCAAAAGCTAGCGCTGGGTCTAACCAATTCCCCTCAACTCAAATGACTGCTTCTGGCCGATGGCTGAGCTAGATGAGTATCGTTTATAAGGTCAGCAGCAGACTCTTAGTGGAAGTTTCAATATGAGTAAAACTGGAGTGTGTTAATTCAACTTTGAGTTATTAGCAATCCTTTTGAATGGAGCTATGTGTCAAGTTGCGTGCCGATATCCATAGACTCATGTAAAACGCGCACAATATCGATTCCGATATCTGACAGAATAAAAACAATCAAATGATGAGCATGATGGTGAATATAAACTAGCGGTGTGAACTTGCTTTGTTCGCGACACATTAGAGGGTTATCGGATAGAAGCTGAAATATATCGACGAGACCATCTATATAAGCGTGTGCTTGATCAGCACCCCAATTATTCGCGCTATATAACCAAATAGATTCTAAATCATTTTCAGCTTCGGGCAGTAACCTAAAACTTTCCACCTATAACCTATCCTGCATACGCTTCTTGAAGGACTCTTTATCAAAGGCTTTAGCCTCACCACTTTCAAGACCTTTAGTGATTGCTTCTTGCATAGCCCTAAGCTTTTGTGCCTGAAGCTGATCCTTACGAATTAGATCCCGCACGTAATCACTATTATTCGCATATGCGCCATCTTGTGATTGAGACTCGACCCATTGGCGCATAGGGCCAGGAAGCGATATATTCATAGTTGCCATGATACTGACTCCAAAAATTGATCATACGAGATGATTATAGTTATTAATGGCAATCTTTGCCATTAATAACTCGCTGATGACATTTGTAAGTGGGTAGATGAATTGAGTTATATTATTGTGCGACTGTCGCTACGTAAAAGACTTGGCGGGGGAAACTACGCGAGTCCATAGGTCTATTTGTTCTTTAATTGTATTGAGCCGTTGATAATTGAAGGCTATGCGAAGTTAGCATTCATCTTTATTACTCGACCATAGTTAAGTCAAAACAAATAGTATTTCTATACAGTTGATCTTAAAGCGTATATAAGGGGGCACGTGCTTTTATACAATCTATAGGGATACTCCCCATTGCGCCCCCAAACTAAAGGTTTCCTCTTTGCTATTCTTGGCTCGTTGTCTGCGGCATTGTTTTTTGTACCCTTTAAAAAAGCACTTGAAACCACAGATACACAAACCTATTTACTCGCTGTTTATATTATTGGTTTCATTTTCAGTTTTATTGGCAGTGCCGCTAAAAAAAATGTGATTAAGATTAATAGAACAACCCTTTGGGGAGCCCTTATTTTTGCACTACTTTCAGTTGTGGGTAACTATGCCATTGGCCGTTCAATGGAAGGAATTGACCCCGCGGTAACTGTTTTGGTTACGCGCACTCAAGTTATGATTGTGTTGTTTTTGGGTTGGTTTTTCTTAAAAGAAGAAATGGTTAAGTATCTTATCCCTGGTGCTTTAATTGCGTTCTTTGGTTTTGCGATTATGAATTATAACGAAGGACTTAAATTAGGCGGGGACTTTGTTTATTACCTGTGGGGAATTACAGCGGCGCTTTGCTTTGGTGTAAGCCAGGTTATTTTGAAATATATTATTCACAAGGTTGAGCCAATAACGCTTAATTTTTTGAGGTTGATTATAGGCTGCATATTTATCAGCTTTATTCCTGGGGTGATACCAGGGCTACTTAATTTAGGGGTTGATATCTGGTTATACGCAATGGCTTCTGCTTTTTTTGGCCCGCTCATTTCTCGCTTGTCATATATGTACTCGGTTCGTTATATTCCTGTTAGCCAATCAACGCTTTTTATTATGCTCAGCCCTGTATTTACAGCATTGTTATCATGGACATTTTTAGGCCTGTTTCCAACCTTGCAACAGATACTGGGTGGGTTGATTGTGATGTTAGGGATATTCATGCCTGTTATGTATTTACTGAAGAAAAATGGTGGGTAGCAGAATTCAGCTAATATGCTATAAATTAAGGTATCGATAAATAGTGGACTGATGCGTTAATGAACTTTAAGACACTAGTAGTTATACCCAATATAGTGCTAACGTGTTTTAGCTTATTAGGGTCTCCACTTGTATTTTCTGACACGGTTAATATCGTAAGCCCTAACACCATTCCCCCTTATGTTATTCGGAAATCAAATAGTGGTATTCAGTTGGCGCTAGTTAAAGCGTCGATAGCTAATGCAGGGCATACAACAAAAATAAGTTACGCATCGAATGAAAGAAGCTTGAATTTATTGCAAGCGAAGTCAGTGGATGGAATGATTAATGTGCCTCCCAATATTCCAAATATGTTCTATTCTGAATCGATTATTGAGTATCAGAATGGGGCCGTTGCTCTAAAAAGTAACCATTTAAAGATTACTTCAATTTCAGATTTGTCACCCCTTCGTGTGGTTTCCTTTCAAAATGCATCGAAGTATTTCAGTGCAGAATATAGAGAGATGGTGAGCAATAACCCAAGATATGATGAGCTAGTCAGTCAGTTTTCTCAGTTGCAGATGTTATTTAATCAGCGTTGCGATGTGATTGTTATAGATAAGCGAATTTTCAGCTATTTTAAGGGATTACACAAAAATGAACAGGGCTTTGACGCCCCTGTAATCTTCTATGATATTCTTCCTCCATCACCTAGGCTGGCAGCATTTAATAGCAAAGCAATGCGTGATGAGTTCAATGCCGGCTTATCTAAATTAAAGTCATCTGGCCGTTATCAGGAAATAATTGATAGTTATGTTGATGATACGTTATGGCAAAAGAAGTAATAATTTTCACGATTAACAGTTAGGAATATCGCTACGTCTTCCGCAGACATCAACGGTACCGTCCCGAGAATCATAACGGATAACTAACTGTGACTGATTTCGGTTTGCAGTATCTCCATTGAGACGATAAGCATAACTGCAAACTTTATTCCCTGTGTGTCGGTAAGAGCGATAGTCCGAGTTGTTGTTCATGGCAACGGAAGGAGGCGATTGGAGAACACCCTCCCATACACCAACACACCCCTCATTACCTACGCCTATATTTTCGTTGCCAGTCCCTTTAGTTGTACCAATAGGGTAGCCAATATTATTGGTATCAATTGTGCCGTCGCCAAAGCCTTCTAGGTTTTGAGTGCGGGTTGAGTGGCCTTTGCTGTTAAAGACAACCTTTACTGTATCAACGCCTACTTTTAGTGATGCGGCAGTATATTGTGCGGCGCTGAGTTCTGCTTCATCTTGCAGGTCTGCAAAACGAGGCAAAGCAAAAGCAGCGATGATGCCGAGAATGACAATAACAACGATAAGTTCTATAAGGGTAAAGCCAGCGTTGGAAGTGGCGTTAACGTTCACACATTTTTTTTTCAAAATAAACCCAAATTTTCACAGTTAGTCATGACAGTCTAGGCTGTTTGATTTAAATGATCAAATTATGCTGGGAGGTGTTTTATACAGGCTATATTAAGTTGTTCTGTATCAATAGGCTTTTCTATATGACCGTTGGCCCCTCCCTTTAAACAATCTCTGACCGCTTCTGGGTTTATATTACCTGTTACCATATAAACAGGCGTGTTATCGCCTTTACTTCGAAGTACTTTAAGTGCATCAAGCCCATTCATGACGGGCATTTCCATATCCATTAAGATCAAATCAAATGCATTCTTATACACTTCTTTAAGTGCTTGAGCGCCATTAACAACACTTGTGACGGAAATGTTTTTACTTATTTTTTCGACCTGACGGGTTAATAATTTTAAATTAACAGGGTTGTCTTCAGCGATAAGTACTCGCCCTTTAATTGGCAGTTCTTTTTCTGGCAGGTATTTTTTCAATGTTTGGTAAAAGTGCTTTCGCTCGAAGGGTTTTCCGATGATATCTGTAAATCCGATTTTCAAATAGTTATCGATTTGGTGTTGCATGACATTGGCCGTTAATGCAATAAGGGGTAAGTCACTGTGTTGTTGCTTCAATAGTGAGGCTGCTTCTTCTCCTCCCATTACTGGCATTTGTATATCGAGTAAGACCAAATCAAAGGCACATGAATCTGCCACCTCCAGGGCTTTTTTACCATTGTCTACCATGGTTACCTTGAGTCCGATAATACTAAAAAGGTGTGATAGTAAACGTTGGTTTTCGGGGTTGTCTTCCGCAACGAGTATGTTGCCTTCAAGCGGGATTACGTCCGTTTTTTCTAGTGCTTCACTGATACGTTTAATTTCCTGATGTAGGGCTTCTGGGGTTTTAAACCAACTAGCTTCAGAAAGATTCCCCGGATGAATCGCTAATACAAACTCGCTCCCTAACCCTGGCTGGCTATCAGCATAAATTTCGCCCTTGAGAATGTCAGCTAATTGTTTGGATATATATAAGCCTAGCCCTGTGCCGCCATATTTACGGGTGGTTGTGTTGTCTGCTTGCACAAAAGGTTCAAATACTTTGTTTTTTTGCTCTGTAGTTAATCCTATCCCTGTGTCTTTAACTTCAAAGTACAGCGTATCTGATTCTTCTTCATAACGAATAAGTATGTTAATCGTGCCCTGATGAGTGAACTTTACGGCGTTGCTAGCAAGGTTAAACAGAATTTGTTTAATTCGGGTTGGGTCAGACATAAAAAATGAAGGGAGTGGAAGAATAGGAGATATATCAAATGCCAGTCCTTTTTCTTCTGCCTTAATGCTGATATGAGCGTGTAAGTCTTTTATTAAATTTGCTAACGGAATTTTTAAATGCTCAACCTCTAGCTTATGAGCCTCAATTTTTGAAAGGTCTAGAATGTCATTAATGATGGTCAACAGGTGCTTGCCACTTCGAATAATAGTTTCTACAAATTGATGCTGTTCTTCTTTAGAGAGTTCCTCGTCACGAAGTGACTCAGAGTAACCAATAATTGCGGTCATTGGCGTTCTAATCTCGTGGCTCATATTGGCTAGGAAATGGCTTTTTGCCGCTTCTGAGGCCTCGGCTGCTTGTTGGGCGACTATTGCAATATCACTGGCCTGTTTGGCATCTTCAAATAATTTGGCATTTCTTATGGCTGTACCCACTTGTAAGAGATAACCGGTCATTCGGTCAATGTCATCACTTCCGATTTGGATAGGTGCTTCGTAATTGATGAAACCGAGCCCCCCTACTACTTCATTTTCAATTGAAAGAGGGAGGTACAAAATACTTTTGGATGGTTTGATGTTGTAAAGACGCTGATCTATAGCTGCACCTGTTTTAGCAATCGTTGTTGCATTGAGTTTTTTTAAATAAAGTGATTTATTTTTTAGTAAAGGGGATACAAAAATACTATCGCAGTCTGTTTTTATCGAAAATGTAAAGTCGTTAAATTGTGCTTTTTCTAGTGGAGTTAGTGAATCACCATAGCTCCTTATAATTTTAAGGTTCTCATGGGTTTTATCAAAAAGAGTAATGTATGTATGTTCTACGGAGTAAAGACGGCGTAATGTCGCTATTACCTGCTCCATTACTTTATCTAGATCTAGCTCTGCATTAATTGCTTGGGCCAGTTCATTACTTTCGATGAGCTGGTCTTTTTGCTTAGATAGGTTTTGTTGTACTTTTCGTAGATGGGTATTTATTTTATGGAAAGAGAAACCCAATGAACCACCAAAACAGATTAAACCGAAAGAAGAAATTAATGTAGCCAGTGTTGGCAAGGTCTCTCGATAATAGAGACCATTAGAAAGTGCCATAACGGTTATACCTATCGCCATCATAGCCATGCACTTTACTAGAAGGTTTTTACCACCGACAGCTAAGCTTACTAGGCTTACCCCCCAGAAAAACAGAGTAGTAGATAAGGGGCTAAAGCCCCAGAAAGTGATATAGCCACCAAAGAAAAAGGCGTCTATTTGTATATTATATTCTTCATGCTTTCTTTGGGTCGATAGATAATAAGCAATGTGAGGATAAATTAATGTCTGTATGAGTACAAAAGACCAAGGAAGCAAACTGAGCGTTGAATGAAATAGTGAAAGGTGTATGCCCAGAACGATAAAGCACGCAATGATTCGTAGAGGGTAACCCTCGCGGACAAATTTGGCCTTTGGACGAATAGTTTGCTCTTGCTGAGGCATTGATTACTCAAACAATCATTGATTTTTATTGAGTATAGCAAGCGATAGAAGAATGGGGAGCAAAAAAAAGCGATAACATGAAGCCGAACCGAATCATGTTATCGCTATACGATAGGGCTAATATTGTAGGGAGGCCCTTATGGAAAGCTAAGTTAAAAACAGGTTTTAGGTTCACACGATCATAATAGTGAGTGTTTCTATAGTGGACGTGAGTACTGAAATGGGCTACTAATTAATGGAAGGATGACGTAACATAACGTTACAAAACTCTATAAGAAGGATTATATATAGGGGGCTTCTTTGCTTAGTGCAAGTAGCAAGTACAAGTATATGTTTTATGATTAACTTGAATAGATGTGTAATACATGGAGGTACTCCATTAAAATTCTCCACATTGACCCTGATGATATTGATAACCCTATGAGTGGTGGGGGGCCTCGCCGTAATTTTGAAATTTATAGGCGATTATCCCATAAACACGAAATTACCGTGCTAACACCTACATTTGAAGGATCTACTCAGGAATTAATCAGGGATAATGTACGCTATATAAGGCTTGGGAGAAAGATCGGAGACCATGGCTCTTCGCATCACATTACTTTTTTCTTCAGTCTACCTAGGGCTATAAGGCAGTTTGATTACGATCTCTTGGTAGAGGACTTTATGCCGCCAATGTCTGCCACGTTAAACCCCTTATTCTCTAAAGCTCCGACGATAGCATCTGTTCAATGGTTTTTTGCTGAAGCGTTGTCTAGGCAATATAAACTCCCTTTTTATTTAGGGGAACGTTACGGTGTGAAGCTCTATAAGCACTTTGTTGTGCTTACACAATCTATGCAAAACACTATTCTGCAACGTAATAGTAAAGCAAGCACATCTATAATACCGAACGGCATCGATGCCGGTTTTTTTAAGTGCTTAGATGAATTTGGTGACTATATATTATTTGTTGGTCGCGTAGATACCAATCAAAAAGGTGTTGATTTATTACTTCAGGCATATGCGAAGATTCCTAGGGAAAAACGTATACCGCTGGTTTTGGCAGGGCATAGTTTTCAAGAGCCTCAGATTAATGCGCTTGCATTATCATTAGGCATTGAGCATGAGGTATCTTTAATAGGAAAGATATCGGGAGAACAGCGATACGAATTAATGCAGAAATGTAGGTTTGTGTGCGTGCCTTCTCGTGAAGAAACATTTGGTATGGTTATTACTGAAGCCTGCGCTGCGGGCAAAAGTGTTGTGCTGTTTGATAAGGCTCCTATGAACGAGGTTGCTTCTAGTTGTTGTGTGAAGGTGCGGCCATTTGATATTGATCAGTACTCAGTGGGTATATCGGAATTACTAAAGCGTTCGCATCAAAATTTACTTACTGATGCAAAAATAAACAGGTTGTGGGCCAGTCAATATAGCTGGGATGAAATTGCTCTCCAGCAAGAAAAATACTACCAGTCTGTTGTTGAACCAGGGAGGTTGAATGAGTAATCGTAAGCGCCTATCCATTATTATAGTTAATTGGAATGTAAGAGAGCTTTTGAAAGAATGCTTGGATAGTGTTTATCGGGAAACCGCTATGCCTAAAGAGCAGTTTGAAGTATTTGTAGTGGATAATGATTCATCGGATGGCAGTGTTGATATGGTTAAAGCGCACTTTCCTGATGTACACCTTGTTGCTAATACAGAAAACGTGGGTTTTGGAAAAGCAAATAACCAAGTGTTAGATCAGTGTCGGGGAGAATATGTATTGTTATTCAATCCTGATGCGATGGCGATAAATAATGCGATTGATAAACTATTAGATCATGCGGATCAGCAGAAAAATGTAGCTGTTTGGGGGGCAAGGCTACTTAATGTTGATCATTCACTGCAACGTTGGACTGGTGGTTCCTTTCCAAATATCATGAATATCACTGGGCATTATTTATTCATCTCTCGTCTTCTATCCTATTTTGGTAGCACGCAGTCACTATACCTTGAGACAGATGTTGATGTTGATGTTGATGTTGATTGGGTTTCAGGTGCTTGTATGTTACTAAGATCTGAGGCTCTAGATAATAAATTATTTGACGATCGTTTTTTTATGTACGGTGAAGATATGGAGTTGTGTCACCGCCTTAAGAGTGGTGGCTGGCGTATTGTTTATACTCCTGCTGCATCGGTTGTACATGTTCAGGGTGCAAGCATGAAAAGTCAGGAGGGGGATATATTGCTAAGCTCCCTTAAAGGACTACGCTCATTTTATACCTTGCTTCATGGTAAGCAGAAGGTCTGGTTAGTAGATTTTATTACTATTTTGGGTTTTGGGGTTCGGTGGGGACTTTATAGCATATTGGGTTTTTTCACTCGTAAGAAGCATTATGCTGAAAAAGCCAAATCGAGTCTGAGTTATATTCATATCACCCAAAAAATAATACAGCAAGAACGAAAGCTTAACGATTGTTTACAGCAAAAGCAGTGAGAAATATGAAAGTAGGGATAGATATTCATTCAGTAGGGAAACAGCAAACGGGTAATGAAACATATATCCGCAACCTGGTAGATAATTTATTAGATCTTGATTCTGACGATACTGATTTTCATTTATTTTATACGCATGAAGATAAAATGAAGGTAGATGCTCGGGTGCCACAGACTCGGATTACGCCACCCCAGTCTATATTCAGAATTCCCTTTGTATTTCCTTATCAGTTACACAAAGAAAAGATAGATGTAGCTCATTTTCAATATGTGATACCGCCAATAACGTGCTGCCCTACAGCGGTGACGATTCATGATATATCGTACGAGTTTCATCCTGAGTATTTTAATCCAATGGAATGCCGGCGGATGAAATTATTAATACCGTATTCGGCTCGTAAGAGTCAGCATATTTTGACCGTTTCTGAGTATTCAAAACAGCAGATAGTTGAGAAGTATAGGGTCCCGGAAGAGAAAGTAACGGTCACTTATAATGGCGTTAGTGATCAGTTTCGTGTATTGGGTGACGAGCTGCTTACCCTTCAGAAACTGGCACGCTTTGCTTTGGATAAACCTTATATTCTGGCTGTAGGTAACCTTCAGCCAAGGAAAAATATAGAGCGATTAATTAGAGCATACTCAATACTGCGCTCAGCAGGGAAAATAGACCTTGATCTTGTATTGGTTGGTCGGCTTCGGTGGGGAGGTGCCGCTATTTTTGATGAGGTTGAATCTCTAGGAATAAAAGAGCATATCCATATTACGGGTTATGTTTCAGATGATGAGTTGGTTGCCTTATATAACAAAGCTAACTTGTTTGTGTATCCTTCCCTCTATGAAGGATTTGGCTTGCCTCTTGTTGAGGCGATGGCATGTGGCACTCCCGTAATAAGTTCGATTGCATCATGTTTACCAGAAGTTGGAGGCGATGCTGCGTACTATATTGACCCATACAGTGAAAATGAAATGATGCTGGCGATTGAACATTTAGCTAATAATACGACAGCATGCGATAAATTAGTTGAGAAAGGATTTCAGCGTGCTAAGCAATTTAGCTGGAAAAATGCGGCTGAAAAAACATTACAGGTGTTTAAGGAGATTGTGGCCTAATGTTAAAACCGATTAAGCAGAGAGTGTCAGGTTTTGGCACCATGATGGAAGGGCAGGTAGAAGAGCTTTTTAATTCTACTACTGATGAGTATGCTAATGACCAGGCCGAAGTGAATGTCGGTAAAACTCATAATTATATTTTGCCATATTTAAAAAAATATAAAGCCAAAACTGTTGTTGATATTGGTTGTGGTGTTGGCACCATGGTCGATACCATTGGCAAGGAAGGTTACGAGGCATATGGTGTGGATCTCGTTACACTGAGTCGATATTGGGAAAAGTTGAATCTTGATAGGGAACGGTTTTTTTTGGCGGACCCATATCGCTTTGAACTTCCCTTTGCTGACAATAGTGTGGATTTTGTTTTTACTCTCGGTGTTATTGAACATGTAGGCACATCAAATGGGCACTCAGATCGCTTGCCCAATTATCACGAGATTCGTAAAGAGTGGTTACGGGAAGTATTTCGTATCGTCAAGCCAGGAGGGCGCATGCTGATTGGTGGGCCTAATCGGAACTTTCCGATCGACACGGCTCACGGTCCAGATTCTCGTTGTACCGCGTGGGAGCAGCGTTTGACAGATAAAGTTGGCTCAACTGTCCACAAAACTTGGGGTGAAAACTTCTTGTGGGGGTATCCAGATATTCACCATTACCTTGAAGGGTTACCTTATTCAATGCAAGGCCAGAGTGTTGAAGGCTTAGTACACTTTTCTCGTGTACCGGGGCCTTTCCGGAAACTTGCTGAATTGTACGTGAAACATTTACCTAAAGGACTTTTATCTACCGGATTTAATCCTTGGATGATGGCTTTGGTTGAAAAGAATGACTGAATTAGCAGAGAGTCACCGTAGTATGAGAAAAATGATGTTTAATTCGAATGTCTCGCGTTCGATTGTAGTGATGGTATTGTTATCGATGACTGCTTGTAAGGAAAGTTCACTTCAGGCGGCCTCTGCGTATCAAGCCCTACCTAAAGGTAACGCCCCCTACGAGGCAACTCTAACGATTAACTTGGACGTAACTTATCCGTCGAATAAGCGTTTATTGGGTAATAATATTCAATGGGTTGATCGAGGTGATGAACTACTGAAAAAAGGTACGACAGACTTCTCTCCAGCCATGCTGGAAAAAGTTCTTGAACTCAAGCCCACAGTGCTGCGCTATCCTGGGGGGTCTTTGGCAGATCTGTACCGATGGAAGCATGGGATGGGTAGTGTAAAAGATCGCAAGAAATCAAGCCGGTTTCATGGTGATGGCGAAGATACCATTTTGTTTGGAACAAAAGAGTTTTTGAAACTTTGTCAGCTGACTGGCGCTGAGCCAATTCTCACCGCAAATGTTATTACGGCCCCCCCTTCGGAAACAATTGACTGGATTAAGAAAATAAACTTCGAGCGCATTACGGATAATGGTAAACCACTGCCAAAGGTTGGTTTCTTGGAAATTGGCAATGAGCCCTATTTAATAGATGACAATAAAAAAGAGCTGGCGATTACTCCACAGGAGTATGCGAAAAAGGCGAACGCTTTAGTGAAGGCGGTTAGGAAGGCAGATCCTTCCATTAAAGTTGGAATACCTCTGCGAAGTGATGACTTTGATGGTATGCCCGTTACCCCTATGCCTGGTTTTAATAAAGTAGTACTTGAAAATTTCTCTGGGAAAATTGATTTTGCAGCAGTGCATAATACCTACTTCCCTTTTATTTGGGCAGACTTACCTTCAAACCCAGAACAGATCTATTTGGCGTCCATGGCGTCTACAAATGTTGTGCGTAAAGATCTTGAAAGCACGCGAAAACAACTAAAAATGTATCGAAAAGAGTCCAACATACCTATAGCGATTACCGAGATGAACTCTATGTTTTCAATCGGTAGAGGCAAGACGGATGAGTATATTCAAACGTTGACAGGTGCCATGTATATTGCTGATTTGCTAAGTCTATTATCTCAGGAGCCTGATATTTTAATGGCTAATTTTTGGTCATTAACGGGTAATTGGCAGTTTGGTGCGATTGATCAGCAGGGGCGTGAGCGAGCGGCCTATAAAGTGCTAAGCAAGTTCCACGAAATGATAGATGGGGAGCACGTTGAAACGTCAGTAGCAGCGCCATCTTTTAACATACAGCAGACCGGTGTTTTAACTGCGCAGCAAGGTGTAGGCTTTATCTCCTCACTTGGCACAGTGATCAAGAAAGAGGATGGGAATGACACGTTAAAGTTATGGGTGGTAAATAAGCATCCTATAAAAGCCGCCAACCTCTCGCTTGCTCTTGGTAATAAGTCGGTAAAAAAACTAGTCACAGAAACGTTAACCGCTAAAAACTATTTTTCAGTGTCTCAGGCTAAAAAAATGACCTGGACAACAACGGCAGGACAAGCAAAGGGAAATTTGGTCATGCTGGCGCCTCATTCCATTAATTTAATTACTGTCGAGATGTGATGATGAGTGTTGCTAATCAACTATTGCAAGTAGAGATCAACCAGCTACTAAGTGGTCGAGATAATCTAACGGTACTAGAGGCGGGTTGTGGCTCAGTAAGTCATATTAATATACCTAATACTGGTAAAATGGTAGGTATTGATATATCTGAGAAACAGTTGAACAGGAATGAGCAGTTAAACGAAAAAATTGTAGGTGACCTACAGTCTTACCCTCTTGGTCATGGTGAGTATGACGTTGTTGTTTCTTGGGATGTCTTAGAGCATCTGGATAAGCCTGAAGCTGCCCTAGAAAATTTGTTTCAATCAGTCGCAGATAAAGGCATTGTTGTGTTGGCTGCGCCTAATATTGTATCGATTAAAGGTATTGTCACTAAGTTATTATCTCATTCGTTACAGGTTGCATTTTATCGTTACGTGATCGGAGATAAGCGAGCAGGCATTGATGATCAGGGGCCCTTCAAAACTTATCTCAGAAAAGCCATGTGGCCTGACCAAATTAAAAAAGCGGCGTTAGCTAAAGGGCTCACAGTCCCTTACATGAAAAAATATGAGGGCCCTGTTCCTGTTTATCTTCGGGAAAAACATAAAATAGTCGATATTTTATTTGGTTTTGTGGGGGCTGTATCTAGAACGCTTTTTGGAGCGAATCGAGATTTGACTCACTCTGATTATATGATCATTCTTCAGCGGCCCTAGGGTACGTTATCGATATTGGAAAGCAGGAGTGTAGGTCTCATGAATAAAGAGAAACATATAGCGATACTTGGAACAAGGGGTTTACCTGCTTGCCATGGAGGCTTTGAAACATTCGCCGAGCGCTTTGCTTTGTATTTAGTTGAACATGGCTGGAAAGTGACCGTGTATTGTCAGAAAGAAGGCAAATCACCGATCGAAGAGCGTGAATGGAGAGGCGTAAACCTTGTAGATGTTTATGTTGCCGGCGACACTCCATTGCATACTATTGCTTATGACTATAAGTGTGTAAAACATGCGGTTAAGCAAAAATTCTTCATATTGAATCTAGGGTATAATACGGGGTTCTTAAACGCGTATTTTCGTTTCTCCGGCCACCACACAACCATTAATATGGATGGTTTGGAGTGGAAGCGCGATAAATGGCCATGGCCGGTCAAAGTCTGGTTTTATTTGAATGAGATTTTAACCTGTAAACTTGGCAATGAATTAATCGCAGACCACCCGGAAATAGCTCGACACCTGTCAACCAGAGTGAGTGACTCCAAAATAACAACTATCGCGTATGGTGCTGATGATATAAGCCGTAATGAACTGGTAGAAGCAGATAACCGATTTATTGATACCTTGGGTTTAAAGCCCAATGACTATTTTGTGGTTATTGCACGGCCAGTTAGTGAAAACTCAATTTACGAAATTGTAGCGGCCTTTTCACAGCAGGAACGAGGTAAAAAATTGGTTGTATTAGGTGTATTTGATTTTGAAAATTCACCCTACCACCAAAAAATAGAAGCCGTAGCTTCTGATGAAGTTGTCTTTCCTGGTGCCATTTATGAGCAAGGATATGTTGCTGCCTTGAGGTATTACTCACTTGGATATATCCATGGCCATAGAGTTGGGGGTACTAACCCTTCTTTAGTCGAATCTTTGGGAACTGGTTCAGCAGTTATCGCCCATGATAATGCATTTAATCGCTGGGTTACCAACGATGAAATGTTGTACTTTTCGACTATTGATCAGTGCTCAAATAACATACAAGCGCTTATTGATAATACGCTATTGCGTGATGAATTAAGTATTGCCAGTAAAGATCGATTTAAAGCTGAGTTTACTTGGGAAAAAGTGCTTGGCGAGTATCTTCAACACTTTGAAAAATTACTTTCAACGAGTACTGGCACTGCGACAACAAATGAAGATTCGAGTATCTTATTGCCTCGCAGCAATGCTAAAAGTTAAAATATTAATTATGAGCGAGCAGGTTTGGTCTTGATGATTTTGCCAGGGACGCCGATCAATATACTGTTCTCAGGCACGTCGGTTATTGCTAGTGACAGCGCACCAACTTCGGCATTAGTGCCTATGTGAATGGGCCCTAACACTTTTGACGAGGCAGAAATGGTAACGTAATCACCCAGCACCGGAAGCCCTACACCAGCACCGATGTCGGTTTCTTCAAGACCGCCACCAATGCCCGCAAGAGCAAAGAACGTGCAGTGGTCGCCGGCATTACCGACAATGATTACACCTACTGGGTGAGGGATGTAAACGTGGGACCCGAGACGAGACGAGGGTGCTATGTCAATACCGAACAGTATCAAGTTCACAGTGTAGAAAAATCGTGCTATCAGGTAGTAGTTATGGGAAAAAAAGTAGTGTGATATGCGGTATATTAATAAAGAACAAACGCAAGGTAAGAAGAAAAAGCTTATTTTTTTACCTAGAGATAGTTGCACACCAATTTCTTCTGCATATCTAGCCATATCAGAGTGCATTAGATAACGAACATGTTTGAGCTTCATAAAAGTAGTCTCCTAATGGAAAATTATAACTAATTGTATTGAATAGGAGTTTGAAATGAAAGTAAGAGAGCTATTGTCTTTGATGAAATCTGATGTGGTTCGTTTATCAGACTTTTGGGGTAAAGAATTGACCTTTCTCAGTGGTCTGAAAATGGTCATGATGCCAACGATGTTAGCAATTATGCTTTACCGGGTTTCTCATTTTTTTTATGTGAATAATATCCGTTTTCTTTGCTGGCCACTTTGGGCACTCAATATTACGCTGACCGGAGCAGATATTCATCCGTCATCGGTTATCGGTAGAGGGTTCTTTTTAGGGCACTCTAACGGGAACATCATTACGGGTAGATTAGGGAACAATGTCACTGTGTTTGGTAAGGTCGGTATTGGCAGCGGCGTAGGTGACCTAACAAAAGATGTGGGTGCAGGTCCTGGAATGCCTTATATCAAGGACAATGTACAAGTCGGTGTCGGTGTGATGATTCTTGGTCCGGTAGTTGTTGAAGAAAATGTCAAAATAGCACCCTGTACTTATTTATATGAGTCTGTTCCGGTTGGCGCTACGGTTTACGGTAATCCGGCAAAAATTAAACTTAAAAAAACTGTTTAAGAATCGCTTTTCTTATTAAAATAACTACATTGTCTGTAGATTGTATTTCTCTGCATAGCGAGATAACAAAGATGTTGGAGGTAGGTAAGTCATGGATCAAAATTGATGTTCTGCAATGTAGTAGGCCGAGCACGCGTAGTTATAAACGTATATTAGCTTAATTTGAATTTGTTATTTAGAGTCACCTTATGAAAAACATTAAAAAGTGGATGATATTCTTTTTGCCGGGACTGTTAGCGTCCTGTGCGCAAGTGGAAAATAGGGAATTAACGATAGATGCACCTAAAATAGCGTCACAAAAGGAGGCTTCTACTTCGGTTGTTCAAAGCTTTTACTACGTGGCACCGGGTGATGAGTTGGAGGTGCAGTTTCCATATAAACCTCTATTAAACGATCGATATACTATCCGCCCTGATGGCAATGTATCACTCACTATTATTGGAACGATGAGGGCCGCCGGTAAAACACCTGATCAGTTGCAGGAGGAAATTCGTAATAGATATTATGAAATATCCCAGTCTAGAAACTCTCAGAAGAAAGTGAAGAAGGAATATCGAATCACTGCTGGCGATGAAATAGAGATTCGATTTTCAAATCAAAAAGGTTTAGATGAATTAGCGGTTGTTCGCCCAGATGGGAAATTTTCTTTACCGTTGATCGGAGAGGTCGATGTTGAAGACAAAACACCTCAGGCCCTGGAACGTGAACTTACGGAACTTTATACAAGCAAGCTAAACAACCCTATGCTGGTTGTTATTGTACGAAAATATACGTCTGACTATTACTATGTTGATGGTAGTAAACAGCGCCCGCCATTTAAAAACCTCGATGATGCCGTCGTTATTATGAGGCGCACAACGCCGATGCAAATTTTTGTGGGTGGCGAGGTGGTTTCACCTATATTCTTTGATTACACAGGCCCCGTTACTGCGATTCAGGCGATTATTAAAGCCGGTGGAGCTAAGTTAAGTGGAGAAACCGAACAGGTTGCTATATTGCGTCGTGAGCCTGATCAGGAACCAAAATTAATTATACGTGATCTTACAACAGATTGGGTTGATAGCGAAGAAACGATTGATGGTGGTGGAATCATGACTTCCTTTGTAGGGGATTTTCAATTGCATCCCTATGATGTTGTTATCGTACCGAAAAGCACTATTGCACACGTTAAAGATTACCTCGACCAGTACTTATACGATTTGGTGCCAGCCCTGCGAAACAGCTCGCTTAGTTTTGTATATGAGCTGAAGGCACAAGACCAGAAAACCACTGTTACTAATAAAATTGAGTAGACTTATGACGCCTATTTTTGAAGTTGATCAACAAGATCAGTTTAAATCCTATTCTGGTAAGGATATTGCTGCACTTTGTTTCAAGCATAAAGCGCTCATTATTACTGTTTTCCTAATTATTTCTGTGTCTGTAAATATGATGCTTTGGTTCATACCATCGGTTTACGAGACCTCGGCGAAGGTGCTCATTCACACAGAGATGCCTAGTACTCCGTCATTCTTTACCGGTGTTTCCTCGGTTAAAGAACAAATGACCAGTGACCCAGTTAAACGTAAGATCGAAACAGAAATGCAGAAGATCGAAGGGCGGGTAATTGCTGAAGAAGTTATAAGAGATTTGGACATCACGTGGGATCAGGTTTATCACAAGCCTCTGGTGCATTTGTTGCAGCCTGTTGGTTTTTATATTACCGACCCGATAATGCGAGCGCTCGGCTTTCAGCCTGATCCGGAAAAAAACGGCTTTAATGATACGGTTAAAGAGCTTGTTAAAAGCATTATGGTTGCACCGGTCCTCAGTAAAAGCGCCGATACAAACTCCAATATTATTTTTATCTCACTTAAATCACCAAATCCGCTTATAGCTCAACAGATTCTTCAGAAAACGTTGGAGTACTATCGTAATTATGATATCAAAGTGAATCAGAAAGCAGCTGAGTTAGCCTATAGCATTGTTGATGCAAAGGTTCAAAAAACCTATAAGGAACTAACGGCAGCGCAAGCAGAGCTGAGGATCTTTTTATCGAATAAGAGTAATGGGCCGGTTGTAGTTGATAAAAGTGCACAGTTATTAACAACACCAGGGGATTTATCGACGATTCAGTTGATAAAGGAACAAATTATTGAGCTTGAATTCGAGTTGTCAGCCCTTAACGATACCTTCCAGCCAGGTGATGATAATGTAAGCAAACTGACTCGTTCAATACAAAAATTGCGTGCGCGATTACAGGCAGAGTTAGAACTTTACGCGAGTAATGATGCACGACAAGCTGTACTCGAACGTAATCTTGAATTGGCTGAATCTGTCTACTTGGAGCTTAAAACGCGCCTTTCTGAGATCGAACTATTTATTGATATGAATGAGCACAATATCAGCTCACGCGAAATAATTGAACCGCCTATCGCTCCTCGCGAATCTAGTTGGAAAAAAGATCTCTTACTTGGCATATTCGGGTCGATCGTGGGGCTGTTGTTTGGCGTAATGCTCGCCGGTATTCGAGAGTTTTTAGACAATAGTATCCGTGATGATTCTGATGTGGCTAAGCATCTAGGTCTTGAGTTGATCGGTAAAATTCCTGAAGAAAGCCCTAGTTCAATGGAATATTTCTTCAAGCATTGATTTAAAAAAGAGTTGTATTTAATGAATAGTTTAATGGATAAGTTTCTGCGTATTGCTTTAAAGATATTATCTCGTCTGGAAGCCCGCCAAGCGGACATTAATAGTTCACATGATGGCAAAGCTTCTGTCCCAAAGATAATTTATATCACCAGTGCGATTGCCGGTGAAGGTAAGTCGTTTGTTTCTCAGGCTCTATCAAAGTCATTGGTGAACTCATCCGTCCATAGAGTGTTATTGATCGACGGGAATATGGATGCCCCATCATTGTTATCTAAAGGTAAAGGCAAAGGTCTGTCGGATTATTTCTCCAATAACACCACTGACATTTTAAATACGATTGTAAAAGTAGATAAGCACGGTTTTGATTTCTTGCCTGCAGGGACTCTATGTAAACCAGGCTTGCTGTATATGCATGAAAGGGTTGAGCAGCTAATAGATGACTTATCTGGGCATTATGACCTCGTTCTAATTGATGGCGCTTCACTATTGAAGTCTGGTGCTAATTCGTTGGCTCATCGTGCAGATGGCGTTGTTTTGGTGATTAAGGGTGATAAAACAAGTCGGGATTTAGTGAAAGAAGGAATGTCTGAATTCAATGTTGGTAAGGATAATTATCTAGGGGTCATTCTCAATCAGCGTCCAAAGTATATACCTGATTTTTTCTATAAAAAACTAGGTTAGATAACTATGGATCGATTAGGGCAGAGTAACTCGGTAGGCTTACGGCATATCATCATGGCATTGTTTATGTCGTTGATGATTGTGGTGCTTTCAGAGCTAAGTATGACTTGGCTGGTTTTGCTATTCATGGGCTTGGGATTTGTTGCTGCCGTTCTTTGGTCTGGCAATGCCAAGGACTTTCTATTTATTGGCATGATGCTAACTAGCTCGATTGATATTAATAAAGCACTCATTGCGAAAGGTGGAGTATATGTGCCAGGCCTTTCAATTACGCTCATGGATATCTTTTTTTTGCCATTGCTGGGCATATGGCTAGTTGAAAAGATGGTACTGAATCGCCAGAGAATACGCTGGAATAAAATGTATCTTTTGCCACTTCTGTATGTTTTGTGGTGTTGGTTTACCATAGGGCATGCAGAAGATAAACTTTCCTCTATTCTCATGTGCATAAACTACACTCGTTATCTTCTTATTTTCGTGTTGATCGCAGATTTTATACAAAGGCCGAAACAATTAAGACTAGCGCTCTTTGGTTTAGGTGGCGCGATTGCCTTACATCTTGTTTTGGTGATTTTACAGATTGCAACAGGTGGTGCGTTTGAAATACAAGGGACAAAGACGGCAACAATGGGAACAAAGCTAGTCTTTGAGAACGCTGGCGGCATGCATATTTTTCGTCCCTCTGGTTTTATGGGGCACCCTAATATGCTTGCAGATTATCTGGTGTTTGTACTGCCGTTATTATTTACTTTGGCAGTGTTAGGAGTAAAACGTATTGGTCGCCCAGTCTGGTTTGGTGTGGTGTTATTCTTTATTTTAGGCGTTGCTACCATTGTTGTGACTTTATCTCGCGGTGGTTGGATATCGTTTGCATTCGCCATCTTTTTTGTGCTGGGGTTTGGTTACATGAGAGGGATTGTTACCGCGCAATTGATCTCAAGATTGGCTGTTTTGGGTATTGTAGGAATGATCTGCGTAGTTATTGCTTTCCCTGCGGCGTTGCTGCGTATAACAGAGAGTGATCAACGGTCGACTGAGTCCCGTTTTGTAATGATGGATCATGCCTCGTTGGTTATAAAGAGAAACTTTCTGACAGGTGTTGGAATTAGCGGTTATCGCGAAGCGGCTAAAGATAATATTCCCAAATCGTTTGCCGTACTATCCCCGTGGTATCAAGAGGAGTTGTTAAAAGGAGTAGTGCACAATAAATATCTTCTAACGATGGCTGAGCTTGGACTGATCGGTATCGTGATCTTCGTATTGATGTTGATTAGTTTTTTTACTGCGGTCATACGGTTTAAATATTGGACTGACCCTGTCTATTTTGCCGTGGGGCTGGGTTTGTCTGCAGGTATTTTTGGGCAAGTAATATTTTTTGCATTTGACCACTTTTATGGTGATGTTCGTATTACGTTACTATTTGTCTATTTCGGCCTTGTGACCGCAGTTATGAAGTTGCAAAAAAAGCAAATTCAAGAAGAGTTGACACTGTCACGTCAAAATACAATACAGGTTGCTCGGTGAATTTTCGACTAGCATTAAAAAACTTATTTTCATTGTCGTTGATGCGCATTCTTACCGCTGTTTTTTCTTTTGCTTTGTTTGGCTTGATTGCTCGCAGTTGGGGGCCAGAGCGATTGGGTGAGTACAGCACAGTCTTTACTTATTTTATCTTTCTTATGCAGTTTCCTTTGCTAGGACTGCACATTATTGTAGCGCGTGATATAGCGGCTTGTCATGACAATATAGGACGATATATCGTTGCAAGCAGTGCCTTATCCCTTAGTATCTCGTTTATTATTGCTTTAATGGTTGTGGCTATCGGTTTGTGGGGTTATGGGGCTCCATTGCATGACGCTTTTTTTATATTAGCGCTAACTTGCTTTCCTACTGCGATCATTGTCAGTATTGAATCGGCTCTGATTGGTCGAGAAAAAATGACCCTTATTTCAAAGGTCAACATTATCGAAAGTATCATCCGAACGGGGTTAAGCGCCGTACTGATTGCTATAGATGCTCCATTAGCGTCATTAGTCGGGGTGTTGTTGTTTGGTCGTTTGATCGCGCTTGCTTTATACCTTATTCAGGTGAAAAAAATTGTTAAGTGGGAAGCCAAACTATTTGATATTTCTTTGTTGAAGACGTTGGTTAAGCAGGCGCCGCTGTTTTTTGGTATTTTGGTTTTTTCTGCGAGTATCGGGAAGCTTGACCTGATCTTTCTTTCGTTATGGGGAGAGGGCATGCATGATGTAGGAATCTACTCGGCCGCATTTAAGATTTATGAAGTGGGTGTTATGGTTCCTGCTATGATATCTGTCGTGTTGTTCCCTATTTTTTCCCGACTTTATGCTCACAATCGTCATGAATTTACTCAGCAGTTTAGCATCATTACTCGCATTGTAAGCGGTATAGGGCTGCCTTTTACGATAGCTACATGCGTGTTTTCTCCAATATTGTTACCTTTAATATTTGGCGCTCAATATGCAGAATCAGTCTTTTTGTTTCAGTTGTTATGTGGCGCCATATTTTGCACCGCCTTAGATCAATTGTTGTCTATAGTCTTATTGGCGGCCAAGCAAGAAAAGCTAGAGTTGCGCGTGTTGGCTATAACGTTTGTCGTATATATGGTTAGCCTAGCTTATTTTATACCTTACCTTGGGAGCCTGGGGGCTGCGCTGGCGACTCTAATCGCCTTGGTTATGAAGGTTCTTGTTCGCTATTATTACGCCCGCACTATAATTGGGGTTACATTGGTAGAGCTCAAAATACCGCCGTTACTATTGGCTGGTGCAGTAATGATTTTCGCACAGTATTGGATTTCAAATCTGGCATTGGGTATTTCAATAGGCTTTTTTGTATATATAATTGCGATGGTATTGCTTAAGGGAATCACCTCAGATGACCTTAAGCAATTGTCTGGTTTTTTTGATCGGGATGATAATGCCCCCTCTAAGTAGGAAGCCATTACCGTTTGATCAGTAGGTGTTTTTGCTACTTAAGGTGCCGTTAACAACGGTTAATATAATGATCTTGATATCAAAAAACAGAGACCAACGGTTTATATATTCAAGGTCATATTTTACTCTGTACTCCATTTTGTCAAGTGTATCTGTTTCCCCTCGCCAGCCATTAACTTGAGCCCAGCCAGTTATGCCAGGCTTCACTTTATGGCGTAGCATGTAACCTCGTATTATTTTTCGGTACTCTTCGTTATGCGCGATGGCGTGGGGTCTGGGACCTACGATTGACATCGTACCCTGCAGCACGTTTAAAAACTGCGGTAACTCATCCAAAGAGGTGGAGCGTAAAAAACGACCAATCAATGTAAATCGACTATCATTTTTTGTCGCTTGCTTTATTACATCGCCATTATCCATGGTTGTCATTGTTCTAAATTTATAAACGTTAATCTTCTGACCATCCAACCCATAACGCTGTTGAACAAATAAGGCAGGGCCTTTGGATGTAAGTTTTACTAGTGCCCCTATGATCACCATTGGAGTGGCGAGTAACAAAACGAAAATCGTTGCCAATATAATATCTTCAGCTCGTTTTAACCAACCGCCCATTCCGTATATTGGACTATCGTGAACGCTCAAAGTGGTAACGTTACCAATACTGTGCCATTGCGCATGAAGCAATTGATATTCAAATAAATTGGGTATTATATAAACCGTTGCAGTACTGTCAGCAAATAAGCCGAGGATATGATCTGTCCTCTCAGTGGCGTATAGAGGAAGGGCTATATAGATGCGATCTACCTGGCCGCTTTTGGCAAGCTCTACGGCTTCATTAACCTTACCTTTATAGTCTGATTCAGAGTAATCAGTTCTTTCAGGAGGGCGATCGTCATAGAAGCCCATAAAGCGCATGCCAATTTGAGGATGCTTGTTAATTTCTTCTAATAATTGAAGACCACTTTTTGTTATACCAACAATTATGGCTGAGCGGGTGTTAAAATTATTACGTCTTAACCAAAAAAGGAAATGTCTGAAAAACCATCGCCAACTATTGAGTGTAATGAATGTAATTGCAATCCAAACAAGAAGGATATCTTTGTTTAACTGCTCACTGAATTCAAAAAGAAAGCCCAGTACAATTAATGATGAGACTGTTAATGCCCATGTGCTTAATGTAGAAAAAACGACTTCAGTATAATTTGATGACCGCCAAGAGCGGTATAAAGAAAAAATTTCTGCATATAACCAAAAAAGTAAAACTGATGTGAGTCCTACGAGGCTCCAAGATATATTGAACTCTCCATGCTGGTAGAGTACGCAAATATATAAAATTGCCAACAATTGAGATGCATCTATCGTGCGATAAATAAGCCCCAAGGCATTGCTATGAGGCCTGATTAATCCCTTATCCATGAATACTCCATTATACACAGCCGTAGCTAAGTATATGATCACCAAAGTGAGTCATATCATGGCCTTAACTAGATACGTAAAATCTTTCAGTTTTTGTATTGTATATAGTAAGCGATAGAGGAGTAGGGAGCAAAAAAAAGCGATAACATGAAGCCGAACCGAATCATGTTATCGCTATACGATAGGGCTAATATTGTAGGGAGGCCCTTATGGAAAGCTAAGTTAAAAACGAAGTAAACGGCCTGAAGGCTTACTTCGTTTCTATCTGCTGATCCGATGAGTTCATAATAGAGGTGGAGGGGGCGTAACCACATCGTCCAGAGGGCGTATTCGGGGCTTAAAATAGTTAGGGCATACTGTTGGGCTGGTCATGCTGGTAGGCTTGTTGGCCCTGTTTATACTAGTTAACATGGCTTAGCTGCTCTCGCTCCGTTGTACTTTCTACTTTTATATCGAGTTCTCACTCATAATTATTTTCAGTGTCTATACTTATTATAATATTCAATGAAAAATAAGAACGTGATATGTTTTTGATCGCTGATGATGACAGATCTATACGGCAGCTTATAGTTGCCATGCTCGATGAGATTGGAGTTTCTGATGTTAAAGAGGCGGCTTCTGGTGTTGAAGCCCTTTTTTTAGTTGATCAGTACCCTGATCAAGTTGAAGTAATGATTATCGATCTTTGTATGCCTGAAATGGATGGAATCGAACTTCTTAGGGCGCTTGCTGAACGAAATTTTTCTGGACGTTTGGTTGTTATTAGTGGGCTTGATAAGAGTGTTCTTAGAGGGGCGTTGGAAGTAGCACGCATGCACCCTCTGAATGTTGTAGGGGCTTTACCTAAACCTATTGATTTAATTGAGTTAACAAAACTACTTCAGCGTACGGTTAATTTAACAGGAAAGGCTGATGAGTCTTTTCGAAATTTACAGTTAGATGATCTTTTTGATGCGGTGATGCATCGACAGATTAAGCCTTATTATCAACCGCTTGTTGATATACGTAATGAAAAAGTAGTGGGCATTGAAGCTTTAGCTCGCTGGGAGCACAAAACACTAGGGATGATCCCGCCAGATATATTTATTCCTATGGCAGAGCGGAAGGGGGTTATTTATACCCTGACTAACCTAATGTTTGAGCTAGCGCTTAAAGACTTTCAAACATTAAAACTGCTCGGTTATCCACTCCAGCTTTCTTTTAATCTGTCTGCAACATTGTTGAATCTTCATAAGCTTCCTGACAACCTTTTAAAGCAGGTCGAAAAATATGAGATTAACCCGGAAGAAGTCATTTTAGAAATCACTGAAAGTTTTGGCATCGTTAATGACCGAGAAGCGATGGAGACCCTTAGCCGTTTGCGTCTCAAGGGCTTTCAATTAGCGATTGATGATTTTGGAACAGGCTATGCGGCTATTAATAATCTTTTGAATATGCCTTTCACTCAACTTAAAATTGATCGTTCTTTTGTGACCGACGCATCTAACAACGAAGTGGCGAAAACCTTGCTGGAATCATGCTTGAGGCTGAGTCACGACCTTGAGCTTGAAGTCGTCTGTGAAGGTATTGAGAGTGAGGAAGACCTTAATTTAGTCAGACGGTTCGAAGGCACCATTGCGCAAGGCTTTCTGATTAGTCGCCCTAAACCGTTTAAAGAGCTGGTTCGCTGGCTAGAAAGCTTTGATAGTATTGTTAAGGGTAGTGACTCTAAATAAGTTATCGTTGTTTGATTAAGGTTTTAAGTTCTTCCAATTGTTCATGTAAGTCTTCTAGTGTGTGCTTTCCTTCGGCTTTGTCTTTAGCTGCTTTTTCTTTTGCATGTTCATCTTCTAATACATTGACCACAATGCCGATCACCATATTAAGGAAGGCAAACGCGGTAAAGAAGATGAATGATAGGTAAAAAGTCCAGCTAAAGGTGTAGACCTCCATTGTTTCATACATCACATCTGTCCAATCTTCAAACGTCATAACTCTGAATAACGTAAGCATCGAAATAGATATATCACCCCATAGTGTTTCATTAATTTGAGCGAAAAAAGTACTACCAATAGCAGCATAGATGTAAAAGATAATAAACATTAATAGAATCACATACCCTAGCTGAGGCAGTGCTTTTACTAGTGAATTAAGTAACATGCGTAACTCGGGAATGATAGAAACCATTCTGAGTACTCTGAAGATACGCACTAGTCGACCTATTAATGCCATTTCAGTATTTTCGATAGGTATCAGGCTAACGATCACAATTAAAGTATCGAATATATTCCAGCCGTGTTTGAAAAAGTTTCTTTTATGCTCTTCACCTAAAAACCGAATGATAATCTCAACTAGAAATACTAGCGTAATGAAATGGTCTAACCAACCTACTAGGGTGAGCACATTTTGTGGAATATCATAGGTTTTAGCGCCGATAACCAAGGCAGAGAAAACGATGATAGAGATAACAAATAGCTCAAATGCTTTATTGCTGCGTATTTTCAGAAAAGATTGTTGTAGCTTATCGGTGTTCATAGAGGCTGATCTTTCTTTGCATGTGTGAAGATAATTCATGGGTTTTAATCATAAGGGCAGAATTCTAGAGTTTAAGGGGAATAAGTCAATTGTTAGCTTTATTAAATGTGATTAATTATTGTTCACTTAGTTGATGTGTAATCGATGTCTTGTGATAGAATGCCTCCGTTTTGAGTTCAGTCGTACTCGTTTTTAAAATTTTGGAGAAGTTAAGTAATGGTTGTAATTCGTTGGGTTCTTGGACGTATCATTTTATTGTTAAATTGGGTGTTTACTCCTCGCGGTATTAAGCGTTCAGCCACAGACCAGCAAGCTATTGATAAACAAACGGCTACAATGGCGCTTTATCAGTATGAAGCATGCCCTTTTTGCGTCAAGGTTCGTCGTTCAATGAAGCGTAATACATTAAAAATTGAAACGCGCGATGCTAAACGCAATGAAACCTTTAA
Source organism: Hahellaceae bacterium (assembly GCA_016744695.1). Taxonomy (GTDB): domain Bacteria; phylum Pseudomonadota; class Gammaproteobacteria; order Pseudomonadales; family Oleiphilaceae; genus Alkalimarinus. Next base: position 21,191 of record JADGDV010000029.1, on the reverse strand, counting down.
AAGTGAACTGCTTGAAAAAGGCGGAAAACTTAAAGTACCTTGCCTGAGAATTCAGGAAAATGGCGAAGATCGTTGGATGTATGAGTCTTCAGAAATTATTAGTTTTCTTGAGCAAAATGTAGCCCAGACGGCTTAATGTAAATTGAGCTAATATAGCCACTTACTAATAAGGTAGGTGGCATCTTATTTTCTTTCAATATCTCAATAACTAGACGCCACTTGCTGAAGAAGTAATATTGATTTTTCACCGGCACATAATCCAAAACGAAGTAAACTTTCCCCTTCTTCTATATCAATTTTCCTAACTAATATACCGTTTCGTGCGAAGTGATTTTGAATGGCTTTCGCTGTTTCTATAGGTAATTGTAGAGTAGTAAAGTAATCACTTGATTCTATTTTTAAACTAATATGATCAAACACTTCAGATAAAAATGCAGCTTGTTGATTGGATAACGTTTGAAGCGATTTCTTTGTTTCATGCTGCCACGCTATATCGCTTAGGCATTGGCTAGCAATCCATTGACTAGGCCCACTTACCGCCCAGGGCCCTAACGCAGACTCAATAGCATCTCTCCACCTTTGGTTGGCAATCACAAAACCGACTCTAATACCCGGTAAGCCAAAGAATTTACCCAAAGACCTTAAAATTATGAGTGAATTTGAATTTACGCTACTTAGGCTATGCTCTGGACGGGTATCAATAAACGCTTCATCGATAATTAATAAACCCATATAACGCTCTACGGCTTCTAACAGTGTTAACAACTCGCTTTTGGTATAAAGACACCCTGTTGGGTTATTTGGGTTTATTACGAGTACAACGTCAGGTTGATCCCGCTGAATGATCTCTAATAGTTCATCTTTTTGTGGGTTATAGGGCCTTACTTGGTGTCCGTTTTTCTGCCAATGATAAATATGTTCTTCATAACCAGGCACAGGCATAAGAGCCGAGCAGGATTTTTGTATCTGAGGTATCAGCTGAATAGCGGCTTGTGAGCCCGGCACAGGTAATAACTGCGGTGTGCCGTAGTAATCAGTGGCTGCGCTTAATAGCGTATTATCAGGGTAGGGTAACTGAGCTAGGTATTTGCTTGGAATGGTTTCTTTGGGTACCCACGATGCAGGGTTAAGCCCTGTTGATAGGTCTAGCCATTGATCTTCTGGGATACCAAATTCTGCTGAGGCTTTCGTAAGGTTACCACCATGGTTTAGCATAGGTTTAGCGTCACTGTGGTTATTAATGTGGTTACTAATATGGTAACTAACCAAATTAAAAGTGCTCGGTTGATGAGTGATTGCGCTTCTTTAATGTGTTGGTGAGTGGGCTTGTTGCCCGCGCCCAGCGTTGGTTTTTGTTCACTCTCGCCATGATAAATAGCATCACCGCCAATGGTTATCGATAAGGCGCCAGCGCCTGAAGCCATTACGGGGCCGGCATTGGGGCTCTTCCATTGTGGTGCTTGTGTTCTCCAACATTGTATCGCTGTGCGGTAGTTGCCCGCCAAAGCATAACTGTAGGCACAAAGTCTGGCAGGCACCCAATTTAAACCATCGTCAAACCGTGCAGCAGCCCAGCCAAAGCTGAGGAATCGCTCATTTTTATAACCCCACATAGCGTCTAGCGTGTTAACTAAGCGATAAAGTATTGCACCGACTGGCCCTAAAACAATAAACCAGAATAAGGCACCAAAGATGGCATCGTTACCGTTTTCAAGCAGGGTTTCTATGGTGGCAGAGGTGATTTGTTGTTCATTTAGTTGCTCTGTATCTCTGCTTACAATCATGGCTAGATTTTGTTGTGCTTTCGTTATATTACCTTCTTTCAACGGTGTCATAACGGCGGTGGTATGTTCAAATAAACTTTGCCAGCCAATACTGATATATAAGCAGACGGCACTGAAAACAGTCGCCGCTAAACCATCATCAAAGACCTTATATTGTAAAAAACCAACAATAAGAATAACGGGGAGTACGCAAGCAATTAGGGATTTTACACCGTCCATTTTGGTCGCTTTGGCTTGCTTGTTTTGGGTTTCAATTTTATTAGCGAAAGTGCCAAAAATAACCAGTGGGTGGTTATTTTTAGGTTCGCCAAGGGTTTTGTCTAAAACAAAGGCAATGAATATCTGAATAATTATCAAGGAAGGTTACGCTCACACTGTTTTGCTACTTATATTTGATCGCCAGAATAGCATGATGAGGCCAACAATTTGAATGTTTTTGACATGAATAAAAGGCTACAATAGTGCGATTATTACTACCACTCTAAGACTCTTTCTGGTTTTTCTTTATGCTCCGTTTTTTCGAAAAAATTATTCAGCCCTTTCCGCCTGCAGAGCCTGAGCAACCGCCCGGCACCTTATATGCATTTTGTCGTCATTATATGCGAGGAATGGAAGTACCTTTGCTTTTAATGACGGTGCTTACCGCTTTGTTGGCGATGACTGAAGTCATATTATTCGGCTTTTTAGGTGAATTAGTTGATTGGTTGAGTGTACAAACTCCCGATACATTACTAGAGCAAGAAGGCGACACACTGATTGCAATGGGGGCTTTGTTACTTTTTGGTATGCCTTTACTGGTGTTATTACATGCCGTGATGGTGCACCAGGCATTACTGGGGAACTTCCCCATGTCTATACGCTGGTTAGCGCATCGTTATTTATTACGACAGAGCATGTCATTCTACCAGAATGACTTTGCTGGACGTATCGCCACTAAAGTCATGCAAACGTCTCTGGCTGTTCGTGAAGCGGTTATGAAGCTCTTAGATGTGATGGTTTACGTTATTGTTTATTTTGTTTCGATGCTAGTGCTAGTGGCCCAAGCTGATTGGCGGTTGGTAATGCCTTTAGTGGTGTGGCTCGTACTTTATATTTGTCTTCAAACCTTTTTTGTACCCAAACTCAAGAAAGTAGCGTCTCTTCAGGCCGATGTGCGTTCAACAATGACGGGGCGTATTGTGGATAGCTACACCAATATCTCCACAGTAAAACTGTTCTCTCATAGCCAGCGCGAATCAGATTATGCCAAAGAGAGCATGAATGCTTTTCTCCAAACGGTTTATAAACAAATGCGGCTGGCAACCGGTCTTAACGTCACAGTTCATGCCTTAAATTATGCATTGGTCTTTTGCGTAGCGGCCATGTCTATTTGGTTGTGGATGGATAATGCAGTGAGCGTGGGGGCTATTGCCATTGCGGTGAGTTTGTCACTTCGCTTAAACGGTATGGCCCAATGGATTATGTGGGAAGTCAGTGCCTTGTTTGAAAATATAGGTACCGTGAATGACGGCATGACAACCCTTTCTCAACCGTTGGAAGTCGTTGATATAGCTAATGCCAAGCAACTTGACGTTAATAAGGGGGCCTTACATTTTGACCATATTGGCTTTCACTATGGCAAAAAGAGTGGCGTAATTGATGACCTTAACCTGACTATAAAAGCGGGTGAAAAAGTGGGCTTGGTAGGGCGCTCTGGTGCAGGAAAATCAACACTGGTTAATTCATTACTAAGATTTCATGACCTGGCAGAGGGCCGTATTTTAATTGATGGCCAAGATATTAAGACGGTGACTCAAGAAAGTTTGAGGGCTCAAATCGGCATGGTCTCTCAAGATACGTCATTGTTGCACCGTTCAGTGCGAGATAACCTATTATATGGCCACCCAGATGCCTCAGAAGAACAAATGATAGCGGCCGCCCGTATGGCTGAAGCGCATGATTTTATTCAGGACTTAACCGACTTGCAGGGCCGAAAAGGCTACGATGCACACGTTGGTGAGCGGGGTGTTACCTTGTCAGGTGGACAGCGACAGAGAATTGCCATTGCCAGAGTGTTGCTGAAAAGTGCACCCATTTTGATTTTAGATGAAGCGACGTCTGCGCTTGATTCAGAAGTTGAAGCGGCTATTCAGCGCAGTTTAACGAAGCTTATGGAGGGCAAAACAGTAATAGCCATTGCTCATAGACTTTCAACGATTGCCTCTATGGACCGGCTGATTGTATTGGATGAAGGTAAGCTGGTAGAGCAGGGCACACATCAAGAATTGGTAGAAAGCGGTGGTATTTATTCTCAATTGTGGGCTCATCAGTCCGGTGGGTTTATAGGAGTTGATGAGTAAGTCGTTATAGAACAGTCATTAATTTCGACCTAGAATCCGGGCATTTCACCCGGATACTTATTCCCAGTATTAAGCCGACGTTTGTAGTACGGATGGTTGTCGTGTCGCACCCCCGATAAAGAATAATAAGATGCCTCCACCGAGCACTGTTAGGCATATCCATAGTAATTTAGTGTACTTATGCGCTTCCCCCAACCATTGGCTATGGCCTGAAGACTCCATAAAATACAAGAGTGCGCCACCCACTGCGAGCGCAAATGCCCCGGCGTAACTCCATACAGGAATATCACGTATTCCAGCCCAAAGTGAAAAGAACACCACTGGGGCTAAATACATTGATGCGGTGCCACTAACGGCAACGGCACTGAATAAATCTTTACTACCGAAAAATACCATTGCTAAGCCTAACAGCATAAACATGACCATCACTATTCGGCCATTTTGTATGGTGGGTTTGACCACTCGCATATCTACCGCGACCAACTTTGCAGAACTAGATAGCGTACTGTCTAACGTCGACATCGCGGAGATCACCAGCGCTGCATTAAAAAGAAACATCGGTAGGTCACCTAATAAACGGTTAAGCACCGCGTTCATCTCCTCGCCTGCGGCTGCATTGGCTCCCGCGATCACCCCAAACGAACCGAAAACTAAAATACATAATACGCTTATCCAACCTGCGTGAAGAAAGCTTAAGCGTGTCGTCTTGCGGTCGGCTATAAACCCTCGATCCATCATGACAGGGTCATGCATGGGGTAACTCCATATTTGCAATAATGCCACTACTAATAATATCGGCCCGGGTTCTGAGATGACGAAGGGGGTTGAAAACAAGCTCTCTATACTGACTAGTCCATCAGAAAAGACCATAAATACTAGTGTTACCAAGACAGCAATAAACACCACCATTTGAAACACATCAGTACGCAACGAGGCATGTAAGCCTCCTAGCATGGAATACAGCAAGGTTACTGCGGCAAAGGCCATAACGGCTATGGTGTATGCTGAACTTCCGGTACTGCCAAACAAAATGCCAATCACCAGTATATTGGCAAATACCTCACTGACCAGGCGTAAGCCAATAACAAAGTTGTAGCAGCGAGTACCCATTGAACCGAAACGGTCACGTAAGAAATCTTGAATACTGTTAAAGCCATGCTTGAATCTCAGTGAATCGATAATCAAACCACCGGTTAGAAACGATAGGTAATAGGCTGCATAAGCGATGGTTCCCCATATGCCATAATAAAACCCAAGGATGGCCGCATTAAGAAGTGAGCGGGCGAATATCCATGTTGTGACCTGACTGAGGATCATCGTCATTAAACCGGGTGACTTGCCATTTGGGGAGGTACCCGCAAAAAAACCAGATTCAGCACGTGCCTTGGGTGAAAGTAAGATGGATATTAACGCTATAATTGCGATTGTAATCGGCAATGCAAAACTCATTCATAAACTCCGTTTTTTGTAGTAACAGGCGAGTGGCAAATAGTTCAGAGTAGCAAAATTGACGCTAGTTCCCTAAGGGAATCACTATTTTGCGTTTATCTTTAAGCTAGCTCTGTAATATCTTCATAGGTAAGCCCAGTAGATCATCACCAGAGCTCGCAAAGTACCAGATTATCGCCACAAAACTTGCCACAGTCGCAAAGTACCACACCGCAGAAAATATCTGTCCATAACGGTCAAGAGGTAATAAGTGGCTTTGATGACGGGTTTTCCATTCTATAAATATTTCAACACTGCCAATGAGCAACAAAAACCCAAGCAAGGCTAAGCCCAGGCTATAGCTAAGCCACACACCAAAAGCGGCGGCGACCACACAAACCACTAGTCCTACTTTGCTATTCATCGAAAAGGTCACGCTTTTTAGAATGTGCCCACCATCCAAAGGTAAAATGGGTAATAGGTTGAATAAGTTCAATAGCGCATTAAAGGAAGCAAGACCTGCAAAGAATATATTGCCGGTTATCCAATAGGCCACCACGCAGGCCAACGATAAAATAAGACCAAAAAATGGCCCCATGATGGAAATCATCACATCTTGCCAGCGGGTATTTATTTTACCGTCAGAAAGCGCTAATCCCCCCAAAAAAGGAATCAAATAAATACCTTTGGTAGGCATATTAAAATACTTCATAGCACGAATATGGCCATACTCATGAAACACCAAGCAAGCTAGCAAAGCTAAAGCAAATTGCAGCGAAAAGAACCATGAATAGGCCGCTAAACTAGCGCCGGCCAAAACTACCTTAATCATTTTGGCACTTTTAAGTAGCTTCATCGCCAAAAGGCCTAAGCCTACTAGGCTAAATTTTGTTTTTTCAGCAATCGGTTTTTCAGGTACTTGTTGCTCAATATCTTTCGTGTTTCTGTCGCCAGAGACGTATTCCTGATCATTAACCAGTACGCGGTAATTAAGCTCAAAGGGCTGCCATTGCAACGCGACTTCAAGGCAGCACTCAATTATATCAACCACTTTTTCAGCACCGAACTCTGCTCCGGATTCAACAATAGCTTCTTCAGCATCATTGTGGCTAGCGTTGCGTACTTGCTGCATTTCAAAACGGTGAACTCGCTGTTCTGAGTCATCAGCTGAAGCGGCAATTTCAGATACCAAAGAATCACCCCAAAACAACTGCTGCCAGCCAGCCATCGAGCCCTCTAAACGAAGATTTTTACCCAAGAACTCGAACTTTAATAATTCCACTGCTTTACCTGTATTTTTAATGTTGTGTTTATTAAGAAATATAGCGGGGATTATGCCCTATTCGTAGCCTTGCATGAAGAGAGGCACGAATTGAATTACTGTTTCAGCTTATTTATTATAAGTATATGGGTATAATTGTATCTAATTGTTGTGTGAACTATAATTTATAGATATTATTGTATCTAATTTATTTGTTGTGGTGGTTTTCTATGAACAAATTATCTTTACTTACTGCTACTGATGTTCAGCAACGGTTGGCTGAGACCATTAGAGAAAAGCGCACGCAGCAAAAGCTATCGCGTAGATTACTGGCTGAACGCAGCACAGTCCCAGAACCGACGATTAAAAAATTTGAGACCACAGGCCAAATCTCACTAAGGCAGTTTATTTTGTTATGGCAGTGTGTTGATCGTTTGGAGGCGTTGGACTCTTTGGGTAAAACGACTCCTGAAACGCCGCGTACTATTGATGAGGTGCTTAGCCAATGAGCACTTTTACGCCGGTTAATAAGCTGAGTGTATTTCGTCGTTTAAGTAGCGGCGAGAAGGTACGGGTTGGTGTGCTTGCACAAAACACTCAAGCCGTGTTCTTTCAGTATGATCCAGAATATTTACAGACATATCACAGTTTATCGCCTTTTCAATTGCCGTTTGATGAAGGCTTGCATCAGGCCCCTAAAACACCCCATCAAGGGCTTCATGGCGTATTCTCAGACTCTTTGCCAGATGGCTGGGGTTTGTTATTGATGGATAGAGTGCTACGTCGTCGAGGCTTGCTACCGCAACAACTCACCGCAATGGACAGGCTCTCTTATATCGGTAGCCGGGGCATGGGTGCGCTTACGTTCGAACCCTCATCCGACTTTTTAACGACAGCTGAAGATAGCTGGATAGATATTGCCCGATTAGGTGAAGAGGCGGGCCTGCTCTTCGAAGGACAGACTGATATCGTACTTGCCCAACTGGCCAATGCGGGTAGCTCAGGTGGCGCAAGACCGAAGGCTCAAATCTATGTTCAGCCTGATGATCTTCAACGAGCGAGCACCGTATCGCAAACAGGGTTAGTACCTTGGCTTGTGAAATTTACATCGTCATCACTTGCGTTAGGTCACGAAGAAGGATTGTGTGAAGCCGCTTACTTAACCATGGCTAAAAATGCGGGTATTGATGTGCCTGAATGGGCGTTAATACCCGCACCAGAAAGTAGTCATGCTATTGCTTGGTTAGCACTACGTCGTTTTGATTGTAATCCAGAGCAACCAGAAGCAGGGCGTTATCATCTCCACAGTTTGTGTGGTCTGCTAGATGCTGATTTCCGCACTCCTTCTGTGGATTATGAAGACCTGATTAAAGCAAGTCAGATTCTGTGTAAAAGCCCCGCAGAAGGACAGGTCATGTTTGCACGGGCGATGTTTAACCTATTTGCACTTAACCAGGATGATCACAGCAAAAATTGGTCATTTATAATGGATGATAAGGGTAACTGGAAACCGTCACCCTTTTATGATGTAACCTTTTGTCCCAACCCTCATAATGAACATACCACTGCGTTTGGTGGCTATGGCAAAGCACCGCCGCTGAAAGTAATTCAGCAGCTGGCACTGCAGGCTAATTTCAGTAGCTGGAAGCAAGCTCAGCAATGCATTGAACAAGTAGTCGATGCGGTTCAGACTTGGAATGACGTCGCTAAAGAATTAGAGATACACACCGATACCCGGCGCTTGATTGCAGGTAGCCTAAATTCAGTGTGGCAGCAAAATAAAGTGCTTTTATCAGGGTATAACCCAAAGGGCTTGTCATGAATATCACTATTACAAATAGCGAAATAGATAAAAAACCTAAAAAAAGCGCAGATCAAATACGCTTTAATACGCTTTGGGAAGAGGTTAAAAAGAAACAAAAGCAAAATGACAAACTCAAATTAGAAATGGAAGCTCTGCTCGCTACTTACACAAAAGAAGTGATGCCTGTTGAGCTGGGCTTAGAAGAGCCTTTAGTGCGTTTGGCGTATCGTTTGATTGATTTTTCTGGGCGAAAGAGCTTGGCGAAATGGCAAAGGGCAGAGTTACAAGATTGGATTGCAGAAACATTGCATGAAATAAGCCAGTACAACGTCGGAAAAGCAGAAGAGATTGGCAAAGATTACAATCAGGTTTTAGCTGAATATTACAATATACCGCTAGAAGCGTTAACAGAACCTGATGAATCAGAAGACGATGAACTTTTCGAGTCAATGACAGCTGATAATGAACAAGCTGAAGATATTGATGATGAAGATTTGTTTGGTTTTGATGACGAAGACGATGACCTTTTTAGCCAGGATAATACTGAGGCTACCTCATCAACTGAACGTAAAGAGCAGCCGATTAACGAAAAGTGGATACAAAAGCTATTTCGGCGTACAGCGCGTGTACTGCACCCCGATAAAGAGCAAGACCCAAAACAGCACCAGCAAAAGCAAAAACTTATGACGCAACTGCTAGATGCCCGAGAGCAGCAAGACATAATGACCATGATGCAACTTTATAGTGAGCATGTTGATGATGGCGAGTTATTAATGGAGCAAGCAGACATTAATACGCTATGTTGCTTATTAGAAAACCAAAAAACAGAATTGGATATGACGCGCGAAGCGCTGATTGATGAAAGCCCAATGCATTACGCTGTTCATGGAAAGTTCTATGCCGTCACTAAAAAAACGCGAGATAGAAAACTCCAAGCGCACCTTGAAGGGATACAAAAAGGCATTAAACAAAAAACAAAATTAGTCGAGTTTTTGTGCAATTTAACAAACTTAAAAACTGCACTTGAAGCGCGGTGTGAGGTTAGGCTAGGTATGGAATAATTTTTTGACTTCAATAACATGTTTGTTAAAATATCGCTTATGCAAGAAAGGAATCTATGCAATGAAAAAGTACTTATTATCGCTTCTGTTTATTGTCAGCCTTAGTTTATTTTTAAACGGCTGCTCTTCCATTTCATCCACTCCCTCCACTACTGCAAAAATTTCATTTGGTGGGTACTACTTTACTATTCCTGAGTCCCCTGAGTTTATAGGCGCTAGTGCTAGTGATGCCTTAATTATTACATTGAACGATCATACTGAAAAGGCTGTATTTGCCCTTAATTTTTATGAAAATTTCGATGATTATAATATTTCTGCTAAGGCGTTTTTATCGGTTATCTATGGTGATGCAAGCACACAAGATACAAGACTAAATAAACTTAAACAGATGCTTTCTAAAGATGAAGTGTCCCGTTACCAAATAGATCAGGGTGATAAATTAATTTACATAATGAGTTACCATGTTAAAGAGTATGCAGTTATTTATAACAATGCTCGCCCTGAATTATGGGTGTCAGTAGAAACTACTGGAATGAGCATGTCAGAGCTAATGGAAAGCTTGGAAGATATTTAATTTAAAGATGAATTATGAACATTGAAGACTCAAATGACTTTAAACGAGTCGTATCATTTTTTTGGGGTGTGCATAACGCAAGGCTAGTACCATTAAATGAGCAATCAGTGACCGCTGTTGTCGGTGCCTTGGAGTCGGTCGGTGCTTGTTCTGATATGAGCTGCAAAAATATAGTGGCTTTAAGCTATCGAACCAGAATTAGTGAAATAGTTAACGGGTTGTATTGATTGTGTAGAACTACTTTGAGTTGACCCGTAGCCGTGATGAAAGGAGGTAGTGCCTGCCCCGTGAAACGCTTTGGGTACGACTGGAATCAAGGGTGTGGGGGCTTGCGTAATTATAGCTAACTTAAGTGAAATTATGGGAAGGTATGATAGAAGCTTGCGGTTTGTTGTATATACTTGAAGTTAAAGTTGCCTGGTTGTATGTACAGTGTTATTGTTGTGGAGACAAACCAAAATAATAACGACTACGACCATATAACACATCAAAAAGGAATGAGTATGCCCATTGCCAATTTCAATATTCAGACTCTAAAACTTATAGTTGAAGCAGCCCGAAAACATCAATTAGATGGGGGGGCGTTTAGTGTTACAACCGGCATGTTATTTTCTGGTGATAATTTTGAAGGAGGGGAACCACTGGATGAAGATGGTAACACGGAAATAAATAGTAAATTAGAATATTTCTGGCCTTCAGAAGTACACATGATTAAGGAAAAGAAGATTCCTGTATTAATGTTGGTTGGTGATCAAGGGGTATATATTATGAGTAATATTAACCATAAACCAAAAGAGACATCATCAAAAATAGAAGACGTTATTTGTTACGCTGAAAAATGTAATCCAGAGCATGATGAGGATTTCGACGAAAATAAAAGGAGGTTGTTTGGAGGGAGTGATGGTGTTGTAACAATTCCTTTAGAGTGGGCAGAGGAGGCTATTCAAAAGGGTAAAAGAAAGTTGAAAATAAAACTTACCAAAAATACGGTCTCTCTTGTTGAATAAGAAAAATTAGGCGCAGGTCTTACAAAACGTTTAACTTCAAATCAGGCTGACTTGGTTTGAAGTTAATTTTGTCTATTTTAATACTTAGTATAACGGTATGATTGGGATGAATGATGGCTCTATCAATCTAATAGTCAGAAGGTACATTATTGATGCACAGAAATCTCAATATAAAAAAGGGTATTATATTAGGTGAGGGCGGCAGAGCCATTATTGTTGAAAAAGTTAACTCTGAAAATATATATTTGCGCTTGGAGCAAGATAATCAACGACGAATAATTCCTACGCAGTTGATTCAAGATTTATTGGTAAGCCTTACAAATAAAAAAATCACCACACAAGATATTAATAGAAAGTAAAGGAAAAATAATAATCTACCATCCTTATTTGTTGATTTGGGTTTAGATTACGAGAACTTCCTTTTGGGTTATGAAGCATCAATTATAAAGATATGTGAGTATGAATTAAATTTTAAATCTAAAGTATCGCTGACAAATTTTGTAGCAACTCCCCTCCCAAAGCCCTTCATCCTTCTAGCAGGTATCTCAGGCACAGGCAAAACCCGCTTCGTCAGAAAACAAGCAGAAGCCTCTGCTGAAAATTTCGGTTTACCAAAAGAAGAAAACCTATGCCTAGTCCCCGTTCGACCAGACTGGCATGAGCCCTCAGACCTACTTGGCTACATATCCCGCCTGAATGGTACACGTTATATCACCACTGACTTCCTGAAATTCATGCTAAAAGCTCTGTGCGCTGCGGTGGAGTCTGTAGAAGAAAATACCATTCAATGGAAACAAGCAGAAACTATCCCCCCATACTGGTTATGCCTTGATGAAATGAACCTCGCACCGGTTGAGCAATATTTTGCTGATTACTTGTCGATTATTGAAACCCGTGAATGGGATGGTGAGGAATATTCCAGTGCGCCCATTTTGAAGAAAGCCGTATTTGATGACCTTAAAGCAGAAAATGCCTTAGATAAATTTTTTGATGAAGTGTTGCCAGCTTCAATCTCTAGTGACTTAAAGAATGCACTTTGTGCCTATATCAGTGTAAAGGGAATACCGTTGCCTCCTAACCTGATAGTGGCGGGTACGGTGAATATGGATGAAACAACCCATGGTTTCTCAAGAAAGGTAATAGACCGTGCTTTAACCTTTGATTTTGGTGAATTCTTCCCGAATACATTTGATCAGATTTTTGAAGCAAAAACACAGGCTAAAACGCTGAGTTTTCCTACTTTATCGGCAGTTAGTAAAAAAGACTTGTCCGGCGTAGCTGCTGACCCTGATGGTAATGAGACCATTCAGTTTTTTGAAAAGCTTAATAAAGAGGTATTAAAAAACACCCCTTTTGAGCTGGCCTATCGCGCCTTAAATGAAGCGTTAATATCGGTGGTTTGTTTTAATCCGAAAGACGAGCAAGAATTACAATCCGTTTGGGATGACTTTTTAATGTGTAAGGTCTTGCCACGAATAGAGGGTGATAGTGATAAGTTAGCGGTGCTTGGGGATGATGCCGGTAATGAAACACTTTTAGATCGACTGAATACCTTTTTGACGAATGAGTTTAATAAAATCTGGGATACCCCACGCGCTGAATTGCTGTTAGAGCCTGTAGGTAGCTACCAACTTGAGCTTATTGAATGCCGCAGTAAAGTGAAGATTCAGTGGATGAAAAATCAACTGGAAAGAAATAGCTTCACCAGTTTCTGGCCTTAAGCGAGCGACTGGAGAAAACCGATGCAGTGCATTCTGACATTAAAAACTTCAGACTGGGATTTACGGATTTGTACGAATGATGTTCGCTATAAGCAAAACCAGTTAGCAGCCACGCTCGATGTTAGAGGAAGGCATTTAAGCCATTCTTCGGTACGTTTTTCTAAGACTGTCGTTATTGAAAGCATAGTCATTGAAAGTGCAGAAGTGGAAGAAACTCAGGTGGATGTGTCTATTTCACCTTGCCGTGAGTTGATACTAAACAAACCCCTATTTTTTGAAAACACTCAATACTCTTTTGAGTTCCTCTTTAAAAATATTGCATCAGATACATCCTTTAATGCCTCCACCACTCACAACCTGAACAGCATTAACTCTGCCTTTCACCTCAGTTCATATCGGGGCTGGGTGCTACAGGGTAGTGTAAATTTCGGGAATGATATTGGTTGGTTTCGATTGCCTGTGCGTTATGGCATTAAGGGGCTCTTCACAGAAATTTCTTTATCATTTGAAGTGCTACCCACAAAAATGGATATGGCCAGTGATCTGGATGTTATTCATCAGACTATTGATAATGAATACCCCTTGTGGCGTTTTGCTCTGGCAGAAAAAACAGAACAGGCTTTTGATCGCTCGCATCACTCAGGCCCTTCATTCCCCTTGCTGTGGTTGGTGCAATTTGAAGCCTTACGGGAGCAGTTGAATGAAGGGGTTAAACTCATTCTTAATAAACCTCATAGCCGTTTACTGCCTCACATTAAATACTTAAAAGCAGAACGCTTAAAGGGGAAGCTACCTGCGCGTTTAGCTGAAAAAGTGAAAGAAGATATTGCTGGTAAACGTTCAGATCGCCGTTATCAGGTACAGCAAAAGCAACTGAGTGTAGATACACCTGAAAATCGTTTTATTAAAATGGTGTTAGCGCAGTCACAACTTAACTTATCTAAATTTTCTCATGCAGCTAAAAAACATAATGATAAATTAGATAACCCCCGTTTATCGAATGCGTTCTTTAGTAAATTAGCCTGCTGGCAAAAACCCTTAGAGAAATACCGTCTGCATCCACTGTTTCATGAGGTGGGTTCTTTTAAAGGGATGAGCAAAGCGTCTTTGGTTTTACAGCAGAAGGCGGGGTATGCGGGTGTTTATCGTGTGTGGCAGCAACTTAAACTGTATCTTGATGTACTGGGAAGCCAAAGCTCTATTTCTATGAAGTCGGTTGCTGAGCTTTATGAGGTATGGTGTTTTCTGGAAATTCGTAACATCCTTATAGAGCACCTTGGGTTTGAGGAAACGACCCACCAGAGAGCAGTGCTTAGAAATAGCGGCGTTGAAAAGAAATTAACGGATGGAATGAAGGGAGCTTTTGAGTTTAAACGTGATGATGGCATTACAATAAAGTTGGCCCATGAACCTCGTTTTAATAAAGGTACAAACCCTATCCGTTCATGGTCACATGAGCATAAACCGGATATTGTATTAGAAGCAGAGTTTGCATCAGGAGAAAAAGTAATTTGGATTTTTGATGCAAAGTATCGCATTAAAACAAAACGTGAAGAAGGGGATGAAGACCTTACAGACAAGCATGATTTAGTACCAAATGATGCCATTAATCAAATGCATCGATATCGTGATGCGTTGATTCACCTGCACTCAAAAACTAATAAATCACGTCCGGTCTTTGGTGCATTTGCTTTATATCCGGGTTTTTACTCTCAGAATGATACCAACAGCGCAGAAAACCCTTATAGCGAAGCTATTGAAGAAATTGGCATTGGTGCCTTTCCTTTGCTTCCTTGTGGTGAGCTTACTAATAACTCTGCTGCTGGTCATGCATGGCTACGCACATTTTTGGCTGAAAAATTAGGTAAAAAGGAGCCTGTAATATACAAGCAGGCCGCTACGGAGAGATACTTTGTTGAAGAGGCGGCAAGGATACCGTATTACGGGATGCAGCAGGTTCGGTATCATGATTTAACATTAGCCGTAACCGGAGCGCCTGAGCGGGGGCGTGATGCCGCTTATATTCAACGTTTTAAAGATGGCACTGCTCAGTGGTATCACATGCAACTGAAAGCATCTGAGCGGGAAAATATTGCCAAACATGTAATGAAAGAAATTCGGTATTGTGCCATTGCGACGCATGATAAAGCAGGCCGTCAAGTTAACTATTTATGGCCTGTGCTTAATGTTTCTCTGGTTGAGCGGGATAAGTTGGAATTAGAGCAGGCGGGTAGTGGCTCTAATTCCTCTGAACCTTATTGGTTGTTTGAACTGGGTACCTCAGTGAAACTGACTTCACCTTTAGGTGGCTTTGCTGCACGAGGGCATCACCTGAAGCTTACTTTGTCATCGGAGTTAGATGGGCGAAAGCTTTTTTCGGAGCTAAAAGAAGTGTATAAGGATGTGATGAAGTAATTGCTATTTAATAAATTCTTCTTCCAGAACCCCTGACTCTGACATATAGTAAATAAACGCATAGTTAGAGCATGAGGAGTGACGGCTGATATGGCAACCGCATTTAAAGGCATTCGGGTTTCCCCCGAACAATACCTTGAAGCAGAGATGAACAGCGAAGTGCGTCATGAGTTTGCTAATGGTTTTGTCGTTGCCCAGGCCGGAGCCAGTCGAATTCATAACTTAATTGCGGTTACGGTTTCAAGTTTGTTGAGGGCTACATGGGAATCAGAGTTCTCTATCGAGTGCAGGCTTAACGTATTGACATATCTTTTTTATATTCTTTCAAAAGAACCCAAGCAAACGGCTTTCGGCTTCCTTTATACCTTTTATACCGCTTAAACGCTGAATAGTGGAAAAAAAAACCTTTTTGCTGTATTTGTCTTATTTCTGAAAGGGAGCAACCTGAAACGGGAGGAAGTTTTCCTATTTTGACCCACAATATATCTAACAATGGCCAGGCTAGTAACGCTGTAAAAAACCAAACAGCAAGTATTAATGTAAAAACATCCCATAACATCATACTAAGCCACCATTGCCATCAGTTGAGGGTTTCTTCTCATTTCGGTGTAGACCCAGCCTCCATCATAAATGCCATTTTCAATTAAAAAAGCATTAACGGTAATAGGCATAATTTGACGTTTCATTGCGCAGCCTAATTGTTTAGATGTGGCGACCATCATGCTGCCAGTAACTAGCCCTGCATAAGCGGAAGCACTAATTGCTGCAAACCCTATGGTTAGAGGGCCTGCACCTAATTTTCCGGACAAAACCGTGGCTGCTGAAGCGCTGGGGCTTATACTACCTACAGCTATTAAATTTCCTAGTGTAGTGACTGCTTTGTCATAGGAATCGAATAATGAGGAGGGTACGGGTACATTTAGAGCATCCATATTTTGCTTGAACGCTTCAGCCCAGCCAATACAATTTGACATATTAAAATCCTTTTTAAGTGTTATTCATCCATTGAAACTACATTCTACATGATTGTTTAGTGAGTATTCATCCATTTTCATTGCTTGCTTTCTATATCTTACATTTCTATTGCATGCTAATGTGCAATACATAAGTATGTAACTCTACAGTCGCTTAATAGAAGTGAATAAAGAAGGAGAAGGGCTAATTATGGCTACGTTATTCCCACAGGGTTATGCCGATGGCCCTGCATTCTGCAATCGAACCTCTCAACGAGCAGAACTCATAACGCTCATTAAAAACTCTCGTCATGGCTGGATACAAGGCCGACGTCGTATTGGTAAGTCATCGTTATTACGTCAGACCATATTAGATATTGAAAAACATCATTCTAAGAGTATTTAT
Organism: Hahellaceae bacterium; assembly: GCA_016744695.1. GTDB lineage: Bacteria > Pseudomonadota > Gammaproteobacteria > Pseudomonadales > Oleiphilaceae > Alkalimarinus. The sequence continues at coordinate 4,438 of JADGDV010000029.1, read as the reverse complement.
GCCGTTCATACTGAGCTGTTATCGGCCTATGACCGTAATGTAGCGGTACGTCTTATCTTGCAAGCCGTTGCTGAAGTAACTGAGCGTGTGTTGGCTTATAGTGAAAAAGCGCTGAAGAATATTTTAGGTACTTTTTCGGCGCTTAAGCCTGAGTTAGTTATTACGGCGGCGGGGCCTAAGTTGAAGTTATCGATCGATAAGGAGCAAAACTCGGTTAAAGACGCTTTGCTGGCTTTGGATCAGGTGGCTACAGAGAAAAAGGTTAACATTGCGTTGTTCTTTGATGAGTTTCAGCAATTGGGTGAAATAGACCATGGGGTTTCCGTTGAGGCAGAAATTAGAGGGGCCTTGCAGTTAACGAAATCGACTTCGTTTATTTTCTCTGGTTCTATTAGGCACTTATTAGAGCAGCAGTTTGCCGATGACTCTCGCCCGCTTTATAAGCAATGTCAGAGAATAGATATTAGGCGAATTACCCGTAAAGATTATATTAAACACTTAACCAAAGTTGCGAAATTGCATTGGGGTGTGATCATTGAAAAGACGATTATTGAAGAGATTGTTCAGCAAACAGATCGCCACCCTTATTATGTGAATGCTTTGTGTGGTTTGCTTTGGTTACGAGACGGACCTCCCTCTAAGGAGGAGGTGATCTCAACCTGGCATAAGGATATTGTTAGTTCTGATTATTCTGCGTACCAAAGAACGCTTTCTAAACTCAGTACCAACCAGAATATCGTGCTGTCTAATTTAGCCCTTAGCCCAACGAATCAGCCATTATCGTCTGACTTTGCGCAGAAGTGTGGAATATCCACCAGTTCAATTAAACAAAGCGTTGAAAAGCTGATTAGTCATGATCATATTTACAGAGATGGTGACGGTTGTCTGCGTTTGTTTGATCCGGCTGTGGCGGCTTATTTGCGGGTTAGTCTTCAATGATATTGATAATTGAGTAATACTTCTGTCTTTTTTAGCAGTTAATATAGTTTGAATACACGTTTTTTTGAGGGTAAAAATATGACTATCAAAGTCGCTATTAATGGTTTTGGAAGAATGGGGCGCTTAGCGCTGCGTGAAGCATGGGATTGGCCTGAGATCGACATTGTTCATATTAATGAAATTAGTGGCGATGCTAAAACAGCGGCTCACCTGATAAACTTTGATTCAGTTCAGGGTACTTGGCATTTAGAAGCAAAAGCGCAAGATGAACAGACCTTGTTGATTGATGGTCAAACCGTCTCTTATTCCATGAATCGTGATATTGATGCAACTAATTGGAACGGTGTAGATGTTGTTATTGATTGCACGGGTGTGCATAAGAGTACACCCTCATTACAGCCCTATTTTAAGCAAAGTGTTAAAAAGGTCGTTGCTTCTTGCCCGGTTAAAGATGGTCCATTAAATATTGTAATGGGAGTGAATGACGATCTTTATGATGCCGAGCAGCCAGATATTGTGACCGCCGCTTCTTGTACCACAAATTGTTTGGCTCCGGTGGTTAAAGTCATACATGAAGGCTTGAATATCACCCATGGTTCGATGACCACAATTCACGATATAACCAACACCCAGAGCATTCTTGATCAACCTCATAAAGACCTTCGCCGCGCTCGAGCATGTGGTATGTCGCTAATTCCAACCACCACCGGTTCTGCTACTGCAATAGGGCTTATTTTTCCTGAGTTGGAAGGCAAGTTAAATGGTGTGGCAGTGCGAGTCCCTTTAGCGAATGCGTCGTTAACTGACTGTGTGTTTGAAGTGTCACGAGATACCACGGTTGAAGAGGTGAATGCACTGCTTAAAAGCGCATCTGAAAATCAACTGAAAGATATTTTAGGCTATGAAGAGCGTCCTTTGGTGTCGGTAGATTATAAGGGCGATAAGCGCTCGGGTATTGTTGATGCTTTATCGACTATGGTAATTAATAAGCGACAGGTTAAGTTGCTAGTTTGGTATGACAACGAAATTGGTTACGTGAATCGGATGATGGAGCTGGTTAAGAAAGTGGGTAAGGATCTCTAGGTCAGTATTGAAATAATATGAGCGGATTAAGCCAAAGTCTAAAACAATATCTCGTGGTTACGGGAACCTACTGGGCATTCACCATCACTGATGGTGCCCTGCGTATGCTGGTGGTGCTCTACTTTTACCAGTTAGGTTATTCTGCACTTGAAATTGCCATGTTGTTTTTGTTGTATGAGTTTTTTGGTGTGGTGACGAACTTGTTTGGTGGCTGGTTGGGCGCTAGATTAGGGCTTAACCGCACCATGCATATCGGCGTGTTATTACAGGTGGTTGCGCTGGTTATGTTGGCGGTTGATGCCAGTTGGTTATCGGTGCCTTATGTTATGGCTGCTCAGGCCTTGTCTGGTATTGCTAAAGACCTGAATAAGATGAGTGCTAAGAGCGCCATTAAGTTTCTGCTACCTGCACAAGCTCAGCAAGGCGCACTCTACAAATGGGTGGCGATTCTTACGGGCTCAAAAAATGCCCTTAAAGGTTTTGGCTTCTTCTTAGGTGCTGCACTGTTATCGTGGATAGGCTTTCAGGCTTCTTTATTGTCGATGGGGGCTGTATTGGTTGTGGTATTTATCTTAAGTGTTTTATTGCTTCAAGATGAGATGGGAAAAACCCAATACAAGGCTAAGTTCAAACACCTTTTTTCAAAGAGCCGCGCAATTAATATTTTATCGGCAGCACGGTTATTTTTGTTTGGTGCGCGAGATGTTTGGTTTGTGGTGGCTTTGCCTGTTTATTTTCAGGTATCGCTTGGTTGGTCGCATACTCAAGTAGGTACGTTTATGGCCTTGTGGATTATCGGTTACGGTTTTGTGCAGGGTATTGCGCCTAAGTTAACCGGGTTGAAACAAGGAAAAGTCCCCGATGGCACTACTGCGCTAGCGTGGGTACTACCTCTTTTCTTAATCCCCTTACTTATTGCTGTGCCTTTGTTTTTTGGCTTGAATGCAGAATGGGTCGTTGTAGGAGGGTTACTATTATTTGGTGTTTTCTTTGCAGTGAACTCATCGGTGCATTCCTTCTTGATTTTGGCTTACTCAAAAGAAGAGGGGGTTTCATTAGATGTAGGGTTCTACTACATGGCCAATGCGATGGGGCGGTTAATAGGTACAGTGTTGTCGGGGCTGGTGTATCAATATGCTGGGCTTGAGGCTTGCTTACTTATATCTAGCGCGTTTTTACTGGCTACAGCACTTATTTCTATTGGCTTGCCCAAGCATCAACTTAAAGCTCATTAAAGCTCACATTTTAGGATTTTGTCTTCAAATACTGAGCCAATTAATAGTGTTTTCCCACTAACGGCCGCAACAGTTGATGCAGAAATATCATTCCCCGTACTTAAATATATTTCTGAAACTTTAGGCTGATCGGTGTTGACGGTAATTTTCAACACCTGAGAGGGAGAGTCTTTTGCAGGGTCTTTTGCATGAGCTACAAAGTCTAATAATTTAGGGTGAGCGCCCACCCACAAGTTACCCGCATCATCCCACTCAAGGTTATCGCCCCCAGTGTTAATATCAATTTCACTTTGTTTTGTTAATTCATTGTTGCTTATATCACGAGTATAAACACTAATTTGCCGACTTAATATTTCAGCCACATAAACAGTTTTAAGGTCAGCGCTTATAGTAATACCGTTTGCGTAACTCAAATTAGATGCAACAATTTTTCCCTTGGTTCCATCAAAAAAAGAGATAGTAGAAAGCGGTAGGCCTAGGTATTCTTCAACCACTTGCATTGAGCTAGTATGGGGGTAGCCATGGTCATTGGTTGCATAGAACTGAGAAGGGCCAACAGCGACCAAATCATTTGGGGTAGTTAGCTCAGGGTAGGTGATGCTGGCTCTATGAGTTAGTATATTTACAGTGCTAATATCGAAAATCTCAACCTGTTGTAGACCATTGTTGAGATGGTTAACAACAAATAACGACTTCTCACCGTGGTCGCCTTGGTAGAGGCTAATACCGTGTGGATGAAAGTCTTCAGAGAATCCTTTTGTTAATAGTATTGGCCTTGCCTTGGGGTTTGATAGGTCAAAACCATAAATCCCTCCAGTAACAGGCTTATTTGCCATAGTCGCCCGTCGGTCATCTGCAGAAATATAGGCATATTGCTCAGTCTGATCAATGGTGATGTCTTCCGCACCTGTGACCCCCGAAACAGCCTCACATTGACCAGAGAAATGGGGCTCTATGGCATAAAAGATTCCTGATCTTTCAATGCCCCAGTAGATTTGTATGATTATAAATGTGGAGACTAAAGCAATGATTAGAGTTAGAGGGCGCTTCATTTTTGTTCCTGTTTTTACTTTTAATACGAGTCAATAAAGACGAGGCTTAACCAAGGCACGTAAGTAATTAATAGAACGGTTGTTAGCAATATAAAGAAAAACGGAATCGTTGCTCTATATAGTTCAGTA
>JADGDV010000057.1 GCA_016744695.1 Hahellaceae bacterium | reverse complement strand
TGGATATGGCTAACCTCCCTAAAACGGACACTGGGGCCATTGACTATGCGCAAGATTTTTTTGGTAAAGAAACCTTTCTAACGGTGTCAGGGCAGTTAAATGTTGAGGCGTATTGTTTAGCTATGTCAAAGGTTTACACCTTTGGCCCCACCTTTAGAGCTGAAAATTCACATACAAGCCGACATTTGGCTGAGTTTTGGATGGTGGAGCCTGAAATTGCATTTGCAGACCTGAATGATGATGCTGATTTAGCGGAAGATTTCTTAAAGTATCTTTTCAAAGCGGTACTTAATGAGCGGGCTGATGACATGGCGTTTTTTGCTGAGCGCATTAACAAAGAAGCCATTACACGTTTACAGAATGTGGTCGATAATCAGTTTGTTCGTATGGACTATACCGAAGCGGTAAAAATACTTAAAAGCTGTAGTAAAAAGTTTGAGTACCCAGTGGAATGGGGAATTGATTTGCAGTCAGAGCATGAACGTTACCTTGCAGAAGAGCATGTAGGTGCGCCTGTGATCATCATGAATTATCCAAAAGACATTAAAGCATTTTATATGCGTCTTAATGAGGATAATGAAACGGTGGCAGCTATGGACGTATTGGCACCAGGTATTGGTGAAATTATTGGCGGGAGCCAAAGAGAAGATCGTCTTGATATTATGGATGCACGATTAGGTGTTAACTTTGCTAATGCAGATGAAGCTCACGAGGCCATGTGGTGGTATCGAGACCTGAGGCGTTATGGTTCAGTTCCGCATGCGGGGTTTGGTCTTGGTTTTGAACGTTTGCTCAGTTATGTTACCGGGATGGAGAATATTCGAGATGTTATTCCCTTTCCTCGCACGCCCGGTAGTTCACAGTTCTAAAATTAGGAGGCAGTTCTAAACTACGTTCAATATTTTAAACATACCAAAAAAATCAAAGGCAGGGATTGATCGCTTATGACAGATATACGTGCGGTCAACCTGCCCTCTGAATCGTGACTTGGTAAATTCAATGCCTTTAAAGCTGTAAATAAAGCCTGCATGTTCATAGCATAATCGAAGGGCTTTTTTTACCCAGAGGCTTTCTTGTTCTTCATCGTCTTTTGCCATGCTGGCGGGAATGAACCCTAAATCTAACTGCTTTATACCTTCAGCCTGAAAAATATCCATGGCATGACTCATGATGGTATAGAACAAACCTTGATTAAATTCGACACTAGATCGTGAAATGTTAGGAACGTAACTCACTACTTCGTTGTTTTTATAGATTGGGTCAAAGAAAACAAAGCCGACTGGCTTGTCGTCTACGTAGGCATAAAAATATCGTACGCCTTCGGTGTAGGTCATATTCATTGGGCGAATGAGAAAACGAATTTCTTGCGCTTTTACTTTTCGGGTTTTAATCCACTTATCTGAAATTGTTTTACTTTGCTTTCACAAAATGACTCATGAACAACCACACCATTTTTTTTGGCCTGATTAACCGCGGTACGAATAACTTGTTTCTTTTTACCCTTGAGATTCCAGTTTTCTAGATCAATTGTAGATTGTGAACCCATTTGGGTGCCGTAGTATTTGTAGTGTTGATGCAGATATTGCATCACAGGCTTAGTCACTTGGCAAAATACGGTGTTAGGATGACGAGCAAGAAACTTATTAAGAAGAAGTTCCCTATGTTCGGGCGCGCAAATAGGGTCACCCAAGGTAAAGGGCTTACCGGTGAAGTTCTTCATGTAACTGATATAACCAATACCGGGCATATCAAAATATCGCATATCAGGCTGCATAGAGCAGAAAGACAATACATGGTTACCATGTCGCTTCAAGTAGGCCACCCTTTCTGACTCAGTAAAAGAGCCATTAAGTGGGCGGTCAGCATATTGAATATCGATATTAGCTGCTGGCATACTGTTAGAAATAATGCTCTCTGCCGTTACCGTGCTTGTAGTGAAAGGTGCGACTGATTGATTGTTCATGAGAAAATACCAAACCTTGATTGCGAAGCTTATTTTTATTTAATTAAGCGTATCCTAATTGACTGCGGGTCACTTTCCTCTCTCGAATCGCGTCAATTGAGTAACAAATCACGTCAAACTGGCATGAATCTTCTGTTTTGTGACTTAATTATCATGCAAAGTAACCTTGACCTGATGTGAGTTGCGCCAATACACTGCAAATTCAAATGACATCGTCATTCCGGCATTGTTTTAGCCGGAGTCCACCGTTTCTTTCGTAAACTCTGAATAAAGGATATTTATGGTTACTTATATTTATTGGGCACTAGTTATTGGCTTGTCTTTATTGTCCCTCTTTTTTATTGGCGGTAAGCGGGATAACTGGAAAGCCGCAGCCATTACTTCTTTGGCTATTATGATTATTGGTTGGGCCGCTTATTTCTTTCACTTTCAGCAGGTGTTTGTTAAGCGTTGGGGGGGAGTGATGACGATTGAGGTACCTGCAGGCCAGCTACATTTAGGCTCTACCTGGAAAGACGATAATTTGTGGATTGAAAATTATGATCCGAAGACTAATATTTGTCACTTTAGAGAGTACTCCAAGGGCAACGTATTGGAAGGTAAGGTGCTTATTAAAAACTGTAACCCAATGATGCCTAAGTAGGCAATATTGGGTGTCGAAAAAAATTACAATATTAATGAATGTAAAATCATATTTTACACTTTTGTTTATTAACTTCTTGTATGTTAATGGTTTTTTAATATTGGCTCGCTATTTGCTTTTTAAGTAATAAGTTCTTATTTATTATTTTGATGAGGTTGTAAAAATGATTAAGCAAATAGTGTCAGGTTTAAGTATATTAACGTTAGCAGCAAGTGCTAATGCATCTTTGATTACTAATGGTGGTTTTGAGGATGACCTTAATGGTTGGGGAGCTACTAATCTTATCGGTGGTGGTGTTTCTGTTATAGCTGACCCTTCTGATAGCAGTAACCATATTGCTCGCTTGGATGACCCTAGTAACTTTGGTGGTGAGCTGTTGTGGCAAACATTTTACGTGCCAACGGACGTTGATAGCATTACAGTATCTTTCGATTATAAATTTGAAGAAAAAGATACATCATGGATTTCTACTGACCATGCTTGGGCTAAACTTTTTAAGTTAGATGAGCATACATTTTTAAATGTAGATGTGCTGTTTCATGACCATAAAGACAGCCAGGGCTGGATCACATTCGAAGGGGTGATTGATACGTCTTCAATTTTTAACCATAACCCTAATGCAAAAATTCAGTTCGGTATTTGGGAGAGTATTTCTCGAAGAACTAACTCTGCTTTGTATGTTGATAACGTTTCAATCTCTGATACTTACGCATCAGTTCCAGAGCCATCATCACTGATGTTGCTTGGTTTAGGTTTGGCAGGTTTCGGCTTAAGCCGTAAGCGCAAGTCTTAAAATACCAAGACATAAAAAAGCCCCGATCAGCATGCTGGTCGGGGCTTTTTTGTGAGTGTCCGTTTGTTAAGGCAGCTTGTGTTAAGGCAATTTGGGTATTACGACTTCTTAATTTCCAGTAGCTCAACTTCAAAAATCAATGTTGAGTTAGCAGGGATTTTAGGGCTTGGGCTGCGGGCACCGTATGCGATGTTTGCTGGCAAGTAAAGCCTCCACTTATCACCCACTTTCATTAACTGAAGCGCTTCGGTCCAGCCTTTGATAACGGCGTTAAGCTGAAATGCTGCAGGTTGCTTACGCTCAACTGAGCTATCAAATACAGTTCCGTCAATTAGTGTGCCGTGGTAGTGTACAGAGACCATATCGGTTGCTAGTGGGCTTTCGCCTTCTCCACTGCCTTGAGTGATGATTTCATATTGAAGGCCACTCTCTGTTGTAGTAACGCCTTCTCGCTTTGCATTTTCAGCAAGGAAGTTTAAGCCTACTTTAGCTTGCTCATCTCCCAGTGCTTGTTGTTTTTCCATTTCCCTGTTGCGAACCGCCTCTGCTGCAGCCTGAATAATTTCATCGTCTACTTGCTGCTTACCCGCTAGGGCGTCATGCATACCCATGGAGATAGCATCGACATTCATTGCAAGGCCTTGCTCCTTAAAATTCTTACCGATATTCAGGCCCATGCCGTAGCTGACTTTATCCATGTCAGATTCGAGTGTTACTTGTTTTTCTTGTTCGCCATTACATGCAGCCAAAGCTAAGCCTAAAACGCTCACACCGGCAAGTTTTATCATTTTCATTAATTGGGTTCCTGATTTTTATATTCAGTTTTTTAGTATTTGGTATTAGTTAAACGTCTATCATATCGTTAATTTTAAAAATTAAACATTACTGATTGGTAAGACAGAGTCACAAGCATACGATAAACATACTATTTTTAATGAGTGATGGGTGGGTATTCCATACTGGAGAGTGCTTCTTCTGCGTGTTTTATGTTCGCATCATAGCGGACTGGAATGTTTGCATCCCAGCGTTCTGTTGCACTTGTTCCTTTTAATTCACCTACTGAACTCTTTAGCCCTCCTGTTGCCGCGCTACCTGCGCTCGTAACCGAGTCTGTAGCCAAAGATAGTGTGCCTATTGAGGAGCCATCTAGCCCTTTTAGTACTTCGTCTTTATCCAGTGTAACTAGACCTGATCCTACATCAAATAGGCTTTCTCCCAAATTCTTTCCGATACTAATCGCGCCGCCCCCCACTGATTTAGCGACATTAATACTACCAAAGGCAATATCGCCACTTGCACTTACTCCGCTTTTCCCAATATTGAATAGACCATCAGAAACTCGAGAGTAAACCCCTGAAAGAATAGCGCCCATTTCAACACTCGGGGCGTTTAGCGGTCCCTGCATTTTAATGGCATTATAATTTATGCCTTCGTCACTAAAAACGGACGCTTGTAGTTTAATGCTCTCGGCATTTAAAGCTAATGCCGCACCTGCGTCTAGGCCTGTTGCTCCTAATGCTCTACGTGTAGTGGTGGTAATTAGCGCTCCTAATGTATCTAACTTAAGGCCAGTCATGCGAGTTTGTGCGTTAATTTGAGGGATACGTTTTCCAATGGGGCCGACATTAGCCCGCATTCCAAAATAGGCTAAAGGTAGTTCTCCTGGTTGCTTTAATTGGAATGATGCTGCGACAGACGCGGGGGCTGCTTTTGTATTTTCATCAAATAGACGAAGCTGGTTAATGTTCACTTGTATATTGTTGAGCGGAAACGTGAGTGGTGTTTCGGTTATCATTTCATTGCGATAATTCAGTGAGCTTTCTTTCATTTCAATCTGTTCGACAAGTATAGAGGGGAGTGTCTGTTTTGTTTTAGATGGTTTGTTAACACTCGTTGTTCCAAGTAATATTTGGTTGAGCGCGTCTAGGTTGGACTTTCCTTCGGGCTGAACGGAGATGGATGAATGTAAGCCGCTAAGCAGTACTTGTTGGATCGTTAGCGCAGGAGCAGATAGGTCTAAAGCGTTTGAATTGATGATAAGCTGCTCAAGCTCGAGTACTTTGCCATTAACTTTTTCGCCGGGAGGCTGGTCTACCGCAACACCTTTCAAGTTTAGGTTTAGTTTTTTAAGTGATGTTGTTTGAATGTTTGAAAGTTCAATATTAAGGTCTTCTAATCGAATATCTAGCTCGTTAAAGCCTGCGTGCCATGACTGATTTTTAATTTGTTTTAAGTAGTCTAACGCGATTGATTTTAGCTCTATGTCTTCAAAAAATAAGGTGGGCAGTGTCTGGGGAGGCGCTGTTTGTTGTTGTATATCTGTACCTGTACCTGTAGCCGGCAGCCATGAATTGGCTAGTATTTGTAAGTTGGTTGTTCCTGCATCATTGCTTTCTATCGAGCTGCTTAATTGGTCAAGGTGTAGTTTTTTTATAGTCCAACGCTTAGCATTAGTATTTATTTCGGGTACGATTAAATCAAGATTAGTTAGTTCAAATAATGGCTTTTTACTGAAGCCTTCTAACTGGTCTAAATTGAGTTTGTTAAGTGCAAGCGCTACTTTTCCGGTAAGTATATCTCCGTTCATTAGATCTTTGATTGCTAGGTTTTTAATTTGTAAGTCGAAGTCTAATTTACCTGTCCATTGTTCTTTTTTAAGTTGATCAACGACCATTAATGACGCGTTATTAAAAAGAACCGTTTCGATATGAATGGGCGGTATCGAAAACGACGTTTGTTTTTCAGTCTGTGTGGGGGGCATTTCATCAGTAGGGCTGAGCGGAACAAGGTTCATAACACTCAGTTCTCCTTGAGTGTTACGAACTAATACAAATGAAATACCCTTTAAAGTCAGTTCATTAACCGATATTTTGTCGCTTAGTAATGTGCCGATGTTTAGGTTTAGATGTAATGAGCTCAGTTTTAGCAGAGGGTGAGAACCAAAGGCTTCTGGCGAGTTAATGGTTAGGCCTGATAAATCTATTTGTCCGGCTGATAAGTTAAGTTCGGCACGGTCTAATGTACCGCCAGCAACGAGAAAAATATTAAGGGCTCGGTTAATCTGAGAGCGAGCAATTGAATTAAGGTATATGTTTAGTATAAATAGAGTTGTGAATAGCAATAGAAGCAATACTAATAGGGTTTTCCACCATAAGCCTGCTTTTTCTTTAGGGGTCTTCTTTAATACTGTATTCACTTGTCCACCTTCAATCACTCATATGCTAGGTTAAGAAAGTATACAGTGATTGAGAAGTGGGTCGAGGCCGAATTTTCTTTAAGGCTCGCGTCTAAATTGCCCTAATACCTGATCGTCTTTTTTTAACACCGCTAACGAGGGTTCTGTTACTTCAAGACTATAAAATAGCTTGCCTTCTTCATGCGCTGGTGTGCCGCATTGAATGCTAATATTATCTGCACTTGAGGCCTGCCAGTAGCAGTTTTGGGTAGGTGCTTGACGATCTTTTGGGTAAATGGCAGCTTTACCGTCGAAGTCGACCTTAATGTGAGAAAATGAAGTGGATTCCCCTTCTACCACCGTCCACTTTCCTGCGCCAGGGTGCCCACTGCACCCTGTTAATAAAAGCGCCGAGAGCAACAGGTTGGCAACTAAAATACTTCGCTTCATTTGGTTTCCGCTGTAAGTACCGTGTGCAATGTCTGAGCGTGAAGTACCGCTTCATGACCTCGTTCGGTCAGGTATCCACCATCATCTTGAGTAATCATGCCTTTATCGAATAAGCGTTGAGTGGCGTTAATCAGATCGGGGGCCGCTGTATGGTGAACTTTTATCCCTTCTTGTGAACCCGCATTAAATTTAAGTAAGATATTCAGTTCATCGACTAGGTCTGGCTTAAAAGGCATAAATAACTCCAGTTGTTGTTGAGTAAACAGTTAAGTAAATAGTATTGCTTTATTGATTAAGGCAACACTTTAAAGTGATGCCAATCTAATTGAATTGTTCCATATCAACAGATTGATCACTCTAATTTTCTTAAGCGTTAGTTGTTTGATATTAGGCTATTTTTATTCGAACTACATTCATGATTTCAAAGTCTATTCCGGCTACTTTTTCATTGCAAGGATAATAGGTGAGGTTAACTCGAGCCCCTTTGAGGTTCTTATACTCTTGTTTACGCTTAAACTTGAAAGGTACGTCACAACCTTCGATCATGACTGTGTTGATAATCCAATCATCGTCATCTCTTTGTACATGAGACACAACGCGCTGCATTTCTGAATGGGTAAGATTCCTGTTTTTCTTTAATAATTCATTGGGGTCAGATTGCATTTATTTTTCGCCAAGGTTGTGCTTGTTCAATTTCAAAGGCTAGCTCCAATAGAGTGCGCTCTTGCCCATGGCCTGCCATTAAATGAATAGAAACGGGTAGATTAGTGTCTGTTTTACCCATTGGTAGTGACATGGCTGGGCCACCTGCAGCATTAGCCCAAGGAGTGAAGCAGGCGTAGCGGCTGAGTCGATCAAGTAATTCATCGAAGGGTACGGAAGGGCTTATATGTCCTAGCTTGGGTGTGGTATGAGCCAGTACAGGGCTTAAAATAATATCATAATGTTTAAAGGCTTCGGCATAATCGTTGTAGCTTTGTTTGAGGCGGTATAGAAACTGAGGTGCTTTGTGGAAATTCTTCTTGAATAGCTTGCCGAGCCCGATGGTTAAGCCATCTAATTTGCTTGAATTAAAGCTTAGGTCCATCGTTAACTTACCGGTTTTTTTGGTCATAAAAGCAAGCATTGACCAATAAAGGGTGAAGTCTTCGCTAAATGATGGATTAATAAGTATAGGCATATCTTCAACATTATGGCCCATGCTTTGAAGTAATGTGGCGGTCTCTTCCACTGTCTGTCTGGTTTTGTTGTCAGTAGCATAACCGGTGATTGAGTCGGTAATTACTCCAATACGAAGGCGTTTTGTATTGGGGCCTTCAACTAAACCAATTAAAGGTAGTTTAGTATTACGATAGTATTTTTCAGCTTCGGCATGAAAGTAGGCTGTATCGCGAACGCTACGGCTAACAATACCTTCACTGACAATCTTAATAGGCAGAGACTTCGCTTGGGTTGATTCAATATGACGCCCCCGTGTGGGTTTTAGGCCAATTAATCCGCAACAAGCGGCAGGAATACGAATTGAGCCCCCTCCGTCATTAGCATGAGCAATGGGGACGACCCCCGCAGCCACTAAAGCCGCTGAGCCACCAGACGATGCGCCAGCTGAATAATCAGTATTCCATGGGTTGTGTGTTGGGCGTTTATGAGAAGGTTCAGTGCTGGCATTGAAACCAAATTCAGGCAAGGTACTTTTACCAAGTACTCGAAAACCTTGATCGAGATATTGTTGTGCATAGGCACCGTGTTGTTTTTCTGGCTTAGCGTTGATGGTGTCTGAACCGTGTTGTGTTGGAAGGCCTCGTACCGGGGTGTTGTCTTTAATAAAGGTCGGTACGCCCGAAAAAAAACCGGTGCCAAGGGTGTAGGGCTCCGCGAGTACTTTTTCAAAGCAGTGTGTTTCAATGCCGTTGATTTGTGGGTTTACATGCTGGGCTCGGGCAATAGAGGCTTCAATGATTTCTTTAGGGCTGATGGCTTTTGATCTAAGTAGCCGGGTGAGTTCAACGGCATCATAATCTGACAGAGCATCGTCACAAAATGCATGTGCACAGTTGCTTAGTGGGCTGTTTGTCGTTTTATTGTTGTTCATTTAGGCGGTCCATTTGCTTTTGCATAGCTTCTTCAATTTTCTGTTGCGCTTCGTCTACTTTTTGCTCAGCCTGTTCTTTTTGTTCAATGGCTTCACCGCTTTGTTCGGTAGATAAATATGCAACATATAACAATGCAAATAGAAGCCCTAGTATGCCAAACGCTTTCATAAAAATTCGCCTTTTTATTTATTCTTCGTCCTTGTAGCCGTGGCAACGGAATCAAGGAAGGTTATGTAGACGCTGAATTAATTGAATAAACCCTGACCCCGCATTGTTGCATCAAGGCTACAGTAAAGTCGTGAGTATATTGATTTACATAGTTAGGAATCAGTATAGACACCATAAAAAGAAAAATCAGGCCAAGATTGATCTATCCCATTTAATGTAAACTAGTTTTCCTTCAGAATCAGTTTTTATTATCTTCATCACTTTAGGTTTAAATCACAATGTCTAATGTTGAAAACATGAACGCCGCGATGGCAATACCTCCTATATTGCGACTTGCTTTTAGGCCACTTTTTTTTGGTGGCACTTTATTTTCAGCCGTAGCGATAGCTTGGTGGACGTATTTTTGGATGAGTCCATCTGATTGGCAGCCTTATGGTGGCCC
>JADGDV010000056.1 GCA_016744695.1 Hahellaceae bacterium | reverse complement strand
TGGGGTATCCCCATGTGAGAGTAGGTCATCGTCAGGCATCTAAATACGAAACCCCGTTAGGTTATCCTGACGGGGTTTTTTATTGCCTGGAGGAAAGTGGAATAAATTATTAATATAATGTGGTGGAGTATCTGAATAAGGTAGAGTGTATGCACCGAAACGGTCAAAGAGTAGTTCGCAATTCTGACGAATGCATCTGCCTATGAAGACCGTGTCACACTGATATTAATTTGTCATGTTAAGATTAGTTCCTACGTGATTCTTTTTTCTTTGTGTCTAGATTAGCTTGTAGTGAACGGTGTTCTCATCAATTAGGCGAGTATTTGTCTTGGACGGATATTTGTTTTCAAATATGTATTTATAGCAATGTTTAAAGGTTTTATTTGTCATGGTTGATGATGAAATTACAGTCTCATTAAACTGGGTTAAAAGAATCGTCACTTTTGCTGAACAGTTGGGTTGTAATAGGGCTAGTGTACTTGAAGAGGCGCTTCTATCGCCGGATGTATTGGAAAAATCTGTACGTTTAACGATAGATGAGACCGTGAGATTATGGGGGGCTTACATCCGGCAGGCAGGTGATCCTTTTTTTGGCTTACACCTTGGAGAACGGGTTCGTCCTGCTACGTTTCATATTGTAGGTTATACCTTAATGAACGCTGCTAATTTGAGTGAAGCTTTTGAGAAGTTAAGTCAGTACCAAAGACTGATTAGTGATGGGGGTGTTTTTCAAAGAGTGCCAGTTAAAAAAGGTGTCTGGATTATCTATCACTCTAGGCCGGGGACCTTACCCTTCTTTTTTCATCAAGTTGATGCTGTTTTAACATCTATTCTTTCTTTTTCTAACTGGGTTTCAGGTAATACGGCAACTCCCCTTGAAGTTTCGATGAAAAGAATCTCGCCAGGCAACGCTGAAGAATATATTCGTGTTTTTGGTGTGGTTCCTAGTTTTGGTTCTGACTTTGATGGGGTATTGATTTCTCATGATGTCCTCGGTTTGCCTTTGTTAGAGGCTGATGAAGAATTATGTGAGGTGCATGAGCGGCACGCAAAGCAGCGCCTGAGTGAACTTGAGCAACTTCATAGTTTATCTGATAGAGTGGAATTTATTATAGAAAAACATATTGCCGCTCCAGAGCTTGGAAGGTCGTTTGTGGCAAAGCAACTGGGTATGAGTGAAAAAAGGTTGCAAAGAAAGCTTGCAGAAAAAGCGCTTACGTTTCAATCTTTATATGTTGATATACGAAAACGTTTGGCTTTGGACTATTTGTCTGACACAACAATTCCACTAACTGAAATTTCTATTTTATTAGGTTTTTCTGATTCAAGTGCATTTTATAGAGCGTTTAAACGGTGGACGGGAAGTACACCTGGCGATTACCGTGATGATGGTGCTTGCTAATTGTTATTTAGCGAATACAATGTTGCTAAGTTACGCTATAGAGTAAGGTCAGGAGTAGAAGGTTATGTCAGGTAAGAATAAATTAGTCATTTTTGATACTACATTACGCGACGGTGAGCAGAGCCCTGGCGCTTCAATGACGAAGGCTGAAAAACTTCGTATAGCCAAGTCTTTAGAAAAAATGAAAGTCGATGTGATTGAGGCTGGATTTGCAGTAGCTAGTCAAGGTGATTTCGATTCAGTTAAAGCGATAGCCGATACAGTTAAAGATTCTACAATTTGCAGCTTGTCTCGTGCATTGGATAAAGATATTGATCGAGCCGCAGAGGCTTTAGCGGGAGCTAACTCATCTCGAATTCATACATTTATAGCAACATCCCCTATCCATATGAAGTACAAACTTCAAATGGAGTCAGAGCAGGTAGTTGAACAGGCTGTTCGCGCTGTGAAGCGCGCTAGAAACTATACATCTGATGTAGAGTTTTCATGTGAAGATGCAGGTCGGTCTGAGATTGATTTTTTATGCCGTATTATTGAGGCTGCCATTGATGCAGGTGCTTCTACTATCAATATTCCTGATACGGTAGGTTATGCAATTCCTAGTCAGTTTGGGGACACTATAAAAACATTGCTTGAGCGTGTTCCTAATGCGGGGAAAGCTATATTTTCGGTTCATTGTCATAATGATTTAGGTTTAGCTGTTGCTAACTCTTTATCAGCAGTAATGAACGGTGCTCGGCAGGTTGAGTGTACTATCAATGGTTTGGGTGAGCGGGCTGGTAATGCTTCGCTCGAAGAAATTGTTATGGCCGTACGCACACGTAAAGATTTATTTGAAATTCAAACAAATGTTGATGCAACACATATAGTACCTACATCAAGATTAGTCTCTAATATTACGGGTTTTCCTGTGCAGCCTAATAAAGCAATTGTTGGTGCTAATGCATTTGCTCATGAGTCAGGTATACATCAAGATGGTATTCTTAAGCATCGTGAAACTTATGAGATCATGTCCGCTCAGGACGTTGGCTGGCATACTAATAGTTTGGTGCTCGGTAAGCACTCAGGTAGAAGTGCATTTAAGAATCGTCTTGAAGAGTTAGGTATTCAACTAGAAACTGAAACTGAAATTAATGCGGCTTTTGCTCGATTTAAAGAGTTGGCAGATAAAAAACACGAAATATTTGACGAAGATCTTCAGGCTTTAGTGACCGATGCCAAAATCCCTGATGCTGTAGAAAAATTTAAGTTGGTTTGCTTGTCTGTCTGCTCAGAAACAGGAGTAACTCCCAAGGCCACTATAATATTGATGATTGATGGAGAAGAGCAAACGGCTACTGCTGAGGGTAGTGGTCCCGTTGATGCCACCTATAAGGCCATTGAGTCAATTGCTGGTTCTGGTGTCAATTTACAGCTCTATTCTGTTAATGCCATTACTAGCGGAACTGATTCGCAAGGTGAGGTAACGGTAAGGCTTGATTTGGGAGGTCGTATTGTAAATGGAATTGGTGCTGATACCGATATTGTTATAGCTTCAGCTAAAGCGTATATCAAAGCGTTAAACTTACTCTCCAGCAAGCCAGAAAAACAGCATCCCCAAAGTGATGTCTAGCCCGTTGAATGAGCAGTCACGACAGCATTATTTAAATCAGATGGGGGTTACCTTATGGTACTCCCGTTGCGATATGCCTGGTGCTGCGGCTTCTCCTGTTTTTGATTTCGGCGAAAATTCAGTTACTAAAGAGAGTGCTTCTGGTTTAGTTACATCGGCTGTAGATATATTAAACAGCCTAGTTGCAACTCAGAGCCCGGAACAAACTACGCCAGAGCATGAGACCTCAGCTATATTAGCTGCAGTGCCTGCAGTGCCTGCAGTGCCTGCTGTGATTACGAGTAATTCTTTTGATCAGAAACCTCACCTAACCCATGAGTTAGCTACAACTGTTCAGTCATCAGTTGTTTCTGCTATTGATGAACCTCCCTCTTTAATGCAGGTTAATGAGATAACACAAGAGGCCGTTGATGAGTTAGCGTTGATGTTGTGGGTCGGGGAGCGCAATTGGTTTTTATCTGATAATGATTCCGAGTTCCCTGATGCTTTAAAGCAGCAGCTTTTGTTGAATGTAGCTTCAGCTATCGGTGAGAAGGTTGAAGAGGATAAGGTTGTTAACTTCAACTGGCCATTTTTTGGTAATCGTCGCTTACCAGGAAATGACCTGGCTTCGATGCTTTCATTATTATTTGAGTGGATATCTCAGCGGTTACCTTCAGGTGAGTTAACTGGATTTATAATGGGGGAAAAGGCTACGCGTTTCCTGCTTCAAAAGCCTTCCACTAACATTTCTGGCATTAGTGGTCAGAAAATTGAATTAAGTCTGTCTGATGAGCTAGGTGTTATGGTCGTTCCGACTTTATCCCTTAATGATATGTTGCGAACGCCCAGCAATAAAAAGCAAGTTTGGCAGCACTTGAAACCGTTTCATATAAAATGAAATTTCGTGAAATGTCCGAGTCAGATCTTGTGATGGTACTGGATGTCGAGCGGAATGCTTATGAGTACCCGTGGACTGAAGGTAATTTCAACGATTGCCTTAGTGGTAATTACGAAATCTGGCTGCTTGAGTCTAAAGGTCGTGTTATTGGTCATGGAGTTATTTCTGTAGCGGTCGGTGAAGCTCATTTGTTAAATATTTGTGTTGCTCAGAGCTGCCATAGTCAAGGGATAGGGCGGTTTATCTTGCGCTATTTGATTGAGAGGTCTCGAACGCTAGATGCAACTGTAATGTTTCTTGAGGTCAGAGAGTCTAACCTTCCTGCGCTTGCTCTTTATCAATCTGAAGGTTATGAGAAAATAGGCCTGCGTAAAAATTATTACCCGACAGTAGTCGGAAGAGAGCATGCAATTGTCATGTCTCTTAAATTACTTGGCGTTTAATGGTTAACAGGGCGCTTTTGTAACTTACGCTGTAATGTTCTTCTATGCATATTAAGTGCTCTTGCTGTAGCTGATATATTCCCATCATGTTCATTTAAAACCCTCTGGATGTGTTCCCACTCTAATCTGTCAACAGAAATAGGATTATCTTCAATGATTGTATCGGTAGTCGTATCCGGGTTGGTGAGTGCTTTTATGATTTCGTCTGTATTTGCAGGTTTACAGAGATAATTCTGAGCACCTAGTTTTATTGCTTTAACGGCGGTTGATATTGATGAATATCCCGTCAAAATAAGCGCTTTTGTTTCGGGGGATTTTTCTATAAGTAGGTTAAGTGCTGATAGTCCGCTCTCATCATCGATTTTTAAATCAATGACCGCAAAGCAAGGCTGCTTTGCAAAGTGTTCTCTTGCTTCGCTGATGTTGTTGGCTGTCCATGCCTCATAACCTCTTCGGGTGAATGAGCGTTTGAGCGTTTGAGCAAAGACATCATCGTCGTCAATAATTAGAATGGTCTGACTCATTTTAGCGCCTGTCTAATGGTAGGGTTATTTCAGTTAGCGTGCCGCTTTTTTCGGTTCTCTGCAACCCTGAGGTCTTTGATATGTTTGTTAACTTGACAGTTCCACCTTGTCTTTCAACTGTAGCATGAGACAAGAAGAGACCTAGGCCAAGGCCTGCTGATTTAGTTGATTGTGTTGGTTGCTGCAGACCGCCTTCTAGAGATGGGTGGATTCCTTCACCATAATCTCTAATTTGTATAATTAGTTGATCATGTTGTTGCTCAACACTTATGTTTATTTTTTGCGGACTGGCTTCGCAAGCATTGTTTAACAAGCTTAGGATAGCAAGTTTAAGGCCTTGATCAGCTTGTATACCAGACTCTGAATTGCAATGAGAAAGGTCTAGGTCAATGATGGTTTGTGGGTGAAGTAGTGTGAGTTCGTCAGTTATTTCTTGCAGTTGCTGCTTAACCTGAATATGACTGGTTAGCTGCTGGTGATTTTTATCTGTGTCTATTCTCAATTGCTGAAGTTCGTTTCTGCAGAGCTCAACCTGACTGGAAAGTATATTTAAATCTTCTGAGAATGCTTTGAGTTCTGGTTCATGCTTTAAGTCGTTAGCGATGACCGAAATGGTACAGAGGGGGGTTCCTATATGATGTGCAACGTTAGCTGCTTGGGTGGCGATGGCTATAACTTGCTCATCTCTCAGTGCTGTCTCTCGTTGGGTGTTAATTTTTTGTTGCTGTTTCGTTAATTGGTTTTTCATTTTTACTACAAAGGTTGATATTAACAAAGCACTGAAAGCAAATGTAAACCACATGCCGTATAAATGAAGCGAGAACATTGATGAGCTTTCGTTCATCGTGTTAGAAGACGCCATTTCATGCTCCCCCATATTGTGCGAAGGCCAAAGCATATCTATTGCAAATAAGCAGCTGTAGCAGGCAATGCCTAATAGTAATAATATTCTTGTGTAGTGTGAGGGGAGTAGTGATGCACAAACGATAATGGGGAATAGGTAAAAAGAAACGAATGGATTAGCTGAGCCGCCTGAGAAAACAAATAGTACGGTGAGTACGATAATATCTGTGGCTAAGTGAGTGAAAAAGCTAATTTCCGATACTGCTGGCTGTTTGCTTAAGTTATTAAATGTATAGACGGTTAATGCTGTATACAGTAGTAGGGTTATAATAGTGATCAGAATACCTAATGTAGATGCGTTAAAAAAGTATCCTGCACTCACTAAAATCAGAACGGCTAATAAAATAAAGCAACGTACAATATTGATGAGTGTTAGGTTTTTTACCAGTGTTGAATTAGCTGTCAGCACAGAGTTGATCCTGATTAATTAGATGTTTGTGATTATACCTGCAAAATAATTATATAGGACAAAATCTATATAGATGCGACATTCTGTCGCGGTTGATTTAGCTTCATTTACTAATCTCAATATGCTGAGATATCCTAATTGCATTAATCTGGTTATAATTCCCCCTATTACTTACATTGGCCATTTTTAATAGATCTGTAATGGATCGACAAGAGAGTCTTCATGTCCCGCTTTGAACAAGAAATTAACAAACGTCGCACCTTCGCAATCATTTCTCACCCGGATGCAGGTAAAACGACGATTACAGAAAAGGTTCTTCTTTTTGGGCAGGCCTTGCAAAAAGCAGGCACAGTAAAAGGTAAAAAATCAGGTCAGCATGCAAAGTCTGATTGGATGGAGATGGAGAAGGAAAGAGGTATCTCTGTAACTACATCGGTTATGCAGTTTCCTTATGCGGGTCATCTTATTAACTTACTTGATACGCCTGGGCATGAAGATTTTTCTGAAGATACCTACCGAACATTAACTGCGGTGGATTCTTGCTTGATGGTTATTGATTGCGCTAAAGGTGTTGAGGCTAGAACGATTAAGTTAATGGAAGTTACACGTATGCGAGATACGCCTATTGTAACCTTTATGAATAAAATGGACCGGGATATTCGAGACCCTATTGAGTTAATGGATGAGGTTGAGGATGTTTTGGGTATTGCTTGTGCGCCCGTTACTTGGCCAATTGGAATGGGTAAGCAGTTTAAGGGGGTCTACCACCTGCTAAAAGATGAAGTAATACTTTATCAGTCTGGACAAGGGCATACCATTCAAGAGGTAAGGGTGGTCAAAGGTTTGAATAACCCTGAATTGGATGGCATTCTTGGTGAGTATACTCAAGACTTGAGAGATGAGATTGAATTAGTAAAGGGTGCATCGCACGAATTTGATCAAGATGAGTTTCTTGCAGGGCGCTTAACACCTGTTTTCTTTGGTACGGCTCTCGGTAACTTTGGTGTGGACCATGTGTTGGATGGCTTGACTGAATGGGCTCCAGCGCCTTTATCCCGAACAGCAGATCAAAAAGTAATAGAAGCGACGGATGATGAATTCTCCGGCTTTATTTTTAAAATTCAGGCGAATATGGATCCGCGACATCGTGATAGGGTTGCCTTTTTGCGTGTTTGTTCGGGACGTTATGAGCAAGGCATGAAAATGAAGCATGTAAGGACTGGCAAGGATGTACGTATTTCAGATGCGCTAACTTTCATGGCTGGTGATAGAGCCCGAGTTGAAGAGGCTTATGCGGGTGATATTATTGGCTTGCATAATCATGGAACAATTCAAATCGGTGACACTTTTACTTCAGGTGATGATTTACGCTTTACTGGTATTCCCAACTTCGCCCCTGAAATGTTTAGGCGGATCCGTCTTAAAGATCCGCTTAAAATGAAGCAGCTTAATAAAGGCTTGATTCAGCTATCTGAAGAGGGGGCTGTGCAGGTTTTTCGTCCACTAAGGAATAATGACCTTATTGTGGGTGCTGTGGGTGTGCTGCAGTTTGATGTGGTTGTCCATCGATTAAAGTCAGAGTATAAAGTTGACGCCATCTATGAGCCGATTAATGTGGCGACCGCTCGCTGGGTTACCTGTGATGACGGTGTTAAGTTGGATCAGTTTAATAAAAAGGCATTTGATAACTTGGCGCTGGATGGGGGGGATAATCTTACTTATATAGCGCCAACTATGGTTAACCTTCAGTTGAGTCAGGAGCGCTACCCAGATGTGGTCTTTCATAAGACCCGAGAGCACTAAGCTAAGGTGTAAAGTTTATGCCATTTGCTGATGCGCATTGTCATCTAGATTTTGAGGCGTTCGATCTTGATCGAAAGGCTTTAATATCGCGGTGTGAATCAGTTGGCGTAAAGTTGTTAATCGTACCGGGAGTTGCGAGAGACAATTGGGGTTCTGTGATTAAATTGTCAGAAGAATTTGAGTCTGTTTTCCCTTGTGTTGGTCTGCATCCTCGTTTTATGGATAAGCATAAGGAGGATGATCTTGCTAGTCTTGAGAGTGTGCTGTGTAAATACAAACAAATAGTTGCAGTGGGTGAAATTGGCTTAGATGCAACCATCGGTGATTTAGATCGCCAGGTTTATTTTCTTGAGCGGCAAATAGATATAGCTAATAGGTTTCTCTTGCCCGTGGTTCTGCACTCTAGAAAAACACATAACCTACTTATAGAAGTTTTGAATAAAAAACCTGTTTTACATGGAGGGTTGCTTCATGGCTTTTCTGGAAGTGAAGAACAGGCTAGGGTATTTTGGAGTAAAGGTATATATTTAGGCGTAGGTGGTGTTATTAGTTATGAGCGGGCCAGTAAGACGAGGAAGGCGCTTAGCGTAGTGCCTCTTGATTCTGTTGTGCTAGAGACAGATAGTCCTGATATGCCTTTGTCTGGTGGTCAGGGTGGCAGAAACACCCCTTTAAATATCCCTTTTGTCTATAAAGAGTTTTGTGCGTTGCGCACTGAAAATGAAGCAGATATTTGCAGGCGACTTTGGTTGAATGTGATAAACTTATTCGGAATTAATTAATAATTAACATTATTTTTGGCGATGTTGGTTATGCGGCTTATTAACTGTTTTTAAAATTTCTAAAAAAAGCTGGCGCTTTGCTTGGAATTTGTTTTATAATTCGCGCCCTGAATTTTATAGCGCTTTACTGAATGGATCCTGCCCCGTTTCCTGCCGGTTGAGCATTTTAGCAATCTTGAGATGCTTCCTTTTTGGGTGAAGAACCCAGCTATTTTGGAAGCCCTTTTATATACATAAAGGCGGGATTTAATGAGAACATTAAGTGCAAAACCAGAAAGCGTAACACGTGACTGGTTCGTAGTTGATGCTGCTGGCAAAACTCTTGGTCGTCTTTCGACTGAGATTGCCTCACGCCTTAGGGGCAAGCATAAACCAGAGTATACTCCACATGTTGATACTGGTGACTACATAGTTGTAATCAATTGTGAGAAGATTCGTGTAACAGGCAATAAAGCGCAAGATAAGATGTACTACAGCCACACTGGTTATATGGGCGGTATTAAATCGATTTCTTTTGAAAAGCTGATTGATAAAGCTCCTGAGCGTGTTATACAGACTTCTGTAAAAGGAATGTTGCCTAAAGGTCCTTTGGGCCGTGCAATGTTTAAAAAGTTGAAAGTGTATGCGGGTACAGATCATCCTCATACAGCTCAACAGCCACAAGTACTCGATATCTAACGGGAGCCGATTATGTCGACTAAATATAACTACGGCACAGGTCGCCGTAAGACATCTACCGCTCGCGTATTTTTGAAGTCGGGTAGTGGTCAGATAATTGTTAACGATCGTCCTTTGGACGAATTCTTTGGTCGTGAAACTGCTCGTATGGTTGTTCGTCAGCCTTTAGAGTTGGTTGATATGGCTGATAAGTTTGACATTAAAGTAACTGTCGTTGGTGGCGGTACTACTGGTCAAGCTGGAGCAATTAGACACGGTATTACTCGTGCGCTGATGGAGCTTGATGAAACTTTACGTCCAGCACTTCGTACAGCGGGTTATGTTACTCGTGATGCTCGTAAAGTTGAGCGTAAGAAAGTGGGTCTACGTAAAGCACGTAAGCGTCCTCAGTTCTCCAAGCGTTAATTTACGCTTCGGATGCAACACCAAAGCGCTCGAAGGGATTTTCCTTTCGGGCGTTTTTGTGTTTAT
>JADGDV010000028.1 GCA_016744695.1 Hahellaceae bacterium | reverse complement strand
GATTCATGATAGCTTGCAGTTATTCTCAGAGGCACTTTCAGCAACGGGAGACCGTTTCGCACTGTATGGTTTTTCTTCACGTCGTCGTGATCATGTTCGTTTTAACATGATTAAAAACTTTAATGAACGTTATGGCGATGTAGTAAGAGGGCGAATACAGGCTCTTAAACCTGGTTATTACACGCGTATGGGGACTGCCATAAGGCAGGCTACTAAGATACTTTCAAATGAGAACAGCCAGCAGAGAGTGTTGCTGATACTCACTGATGGAAAGCCTAATGATTTAGATTGTTATGAAGGGCGATACGGAATAGAAGATACACGTATGGCTATCGTTGAGGCTAAGCGACTTGGCCTGCAGCCTTTTTGTGTAACCATAGATGATGAAGCGGATGAATATCTTCCCTATATTTTTGGTAATAATGCTTTTGTCGTAATAAAAGACCCACAGCAGTTACCTAATGAGTTACCTCGTTTATATGTAAATTTAACCCAATAAAGGGGATTTTTTTGAATACGCATACTGTTGACCAAAAACGCCTACCGGGTGACTTGGCGATTTGGATTTTTATACTGGCTGAGCTAACGGTTTTTGCTGCATTATTTTTAATGTTCTCTGTATCTAAGTCGATGAACCCTGAAATGTTTGCTGAAGGGCAACAAACACTTCATCCGTTAATGGGTTTGATTAATACATTATCATTAATTACTAGTAGTTATTTTGTTGCTAAAGCGGTGTTTTTTGCATCAAAAGGAGAGCTTAAAAAAACTGCTCAATGGATTTGGATGGGAATAGCGATAGCATCTATTTATCTCATTACAAAAGGCATGGAATATAAGGAATTATTCTCCCTTGGTTATAACTTGAGAACCAATCTTTTTTATACCCTCTATTTCTTCATTACATTTTTTCACTTTATGCATGTTCTGATGGGAATAGTGATATTGATAGCCGTCGCTAACAAGGCTAAAAAAGGCGGTTATTCTGATGATATCACCGGGGTTGAAACGGGAGCGTCCTACTGGCACATGGTTGATATGGTCTGGGTTATTCTGTTTCCTTTAATATATGTCATCCAATAGTTAACGTGATTAAGAAACGTAAGTAATTTAGAGGCTGAGGTAATAATGCAAATTAGTGGTAAACATCTTGCAGGGACATGGGTTTTATTAATCGCACTTACATTAACATCTGCTGGGTTAGGTTCTATTGATATGCCGAGGGGCTTACTAGTATTTCTGGTGTTGCTCACAGTTTTAATTAAGAATCAGCAAATAATTGATGTATTTATGGAGTTAAAGTCTGCTCCACCTCTATGGAGGGGGTTGATGCAGGCCTTTACTTTATTCATTGTTGTAGTGGTGGGTATTACACTTATTATTTGACGGATTATGCATAATGATTCACTCATAACTTATTCGGGTGGAAGTAGATAGCTTCATAGCGAAGCTATATTGGTCTGCTTTTATCTTTGTATACATTCTTTCAGCGCTTCTAGTTGTGAACGTACTGATTTCGGCCCATTGCTGATCTTTTTTGATTAACGAATTAGCGCTATTTCATAGGCAGGTTTTGCCACTTTTCTGACTAACTCTCAAATTTAAACAATGGCTCAGATCGGCCAAAAGCGGTCTTTGGGCGTGCTTAAAATTAGCGAGAAACAGCACTAGCTTTTGGCGGTTAGCGATCATTTTTCTTATGAGGTTTATCGTTAAATACAGAAGGTAAACGATGGCAGTTCTTAGCCTTGAATCGCTACTGCGTCTTAACAAGCTATTGTTTTTCTTTAGCCATGAAAGGATCGTTAATAAATCAAGCGGTGTTAAATCGACCTTTATTTGAGATAGTAGTTGAGGGTGAAAAAATGAACATTTTAACTTGATCAAACTTTATTCCCTCCGCCCTCTCATCTCTCTTGCTTGCAACAAGAGTCTCATTAAAATACTGAATATATATGAATGCGGCATCGGGTTATTTGAAAGTAAATATCATTAAATTCCACACAAATTATGGTGGCGGTTGTAAAATGTTGTTAGTGAAAGGTAGTTATACTGATTGTAAAAAATTTAATGTGAAGTAGAATTGCCAGGTCGTTCAATCGGACAAATAACAGCTGACTGTTGTTTGTGCTTCACACCTTTTAGCCAGCTATTATTTGCCGCTTAAAGTGGGTTTGGCTAATAAAATTATCAGCAAGGATTTGACGTGAGTAAAATCATCAGTTGTCCAAATTGTGGGCAGAAAAATAAAATAAACGAAAATGCTGACAGCACACAGGCAATCTGTGCAAAGTGTTGGACAAAGTTGAATGCCCCCACAAGAACAGTACATGCACCTCCTCCACCAAAAGAGCCATACACGGCACCGCCACTTGAAAACAATAAAAATTCAGATGATAGTGGTTTTAGCTTTGGTTGGGTATTGACTCTCGTTATGATCGGGTTCATTTGCTGGATTGTAGCTCAGGCTTTAAATAACAGTACATCAACAAAAACCACAGACAGAAGCTACACAAAAGCAAACCCCGTTCCAAGTTATCCCGAAGTAGCTATGCCATATAATGGACAAATTCAAATGCACACAAATGGGGAACGGGTTGCCCCTTTTACAATACAAACATCCCAAGGCTCTAACTATCTTGTGAAGCTGGTTTCTAAATATTCACAACAACCCGTAATGACTATTTTCATTAAAGGTGGCAACACTGTATCAACAGAAGTACCTCTAGGAACATATGAGGTTAAGTATGCTACTGGTGAGCCATGGTATGGCTATAAACATCTTTTTGGTCCAGATACGGGGTATAGTAAAGCCGAGTCGGCATTAACTTTTGAAAATACTGGGTATCAGATTTCCGGTTATACAATAACCTTGTACCGAGTATCTAATGGTAACCTACGCACATCAACTATAAGTCCATCTCAATTTTAATTAGTGGTAAATATGTTTAAGAAAAAAGAACCAATTATCATTTCAGAAGAAAACCCACTAGAGATTGGAAAACTAAAAATATATCCAAATAAACTCGAATATAAGGATGAGAGATGCAGTTTCTTTGATATAGAGCACATTGGTTGGTATTGGCTAGCACAGACTACAGGTATCATAAAGACTCAAGATGTTCGGTTAAGTCTGTATATACGTGGTCGAAAAAAGCCAATTTTTATTAAACAGAAAACAATGTATGTCACTCCAAAAATAGTGACGGCTTATAATTATATAGCTAAGAAAACATTTCAAAATAGGTTGAGTTTTTATACTAATCAATTAGAGCAAGCAGGTGGATTCACTTACAATAATTGTAATATCTATTCAGATGGCAGGGTTGTTTCTAATGGAAAAACATTCAGCCTTTCCAAGGCTGATACTGAAGCTTTTGTAATTACTATCAAAAAAGGAGGGATATTTAGCCCAAAAGTGAAGATAGACCTCAACTTGGATAGAGATGTTATTTTAACGCTCATTGACTTCATTCTACAAAATCCAAAAGACCCTTCAGTGTATGTAGAAGGTCATAGACATCAAAAAGAAGCAGAAGAACGGTCATCATCTTTTTTGAAAGACATCGTATCTATTATGGCGAAACTTTCAGGCGCTGATGGTCATGTAAGCCCAGAAGAAGTTGAAATTGTAAAAAGCTTCTTGCTTGACACTATGAAGTTGGAAAAAGATGCATTTTCAGAGGCAGTTTCTATTTTTAATGAAGCTAAATCATCCCCAAGTTCATTTGAATACTTTGCTGAAAGTTTATTATTTCGGTTCAAAGATGATAAAAACATGCTCTTATCTGTGCTCGATTTGCTTTTTTCTATTGCAATTGCTGATGGTGTTTTAAGTGCAGAAGAAGATCTTTTACTTTTGGAAGCTGAAAGTATTTTTGGCATGAAAGGACAAGCATATAGCAACTTCAAGTCTGTGGTGCATGAGTCAAAAAACAACAAAGAAGAGTACTTCTTAAATCTACTGGGTTTATCGACCGATGCTTCTAAAGATGAAATAAGAGTCAAATACAAAAGATTAGTAATGAAGTTTCACCCAGATAGGGGTCATCATCTAGGCGACGATTTTGTAAAAGAAGCTGAAATAAAGATGAAGGATATAAATCAAGCGTATGAGTATTTATGTAGATAAGAAGCTTAATAATTGTTAACGGACCGAAGGGGCCGTTCATTACACTGTTCAAATATTCCTACTCAGTTGTTGTGCTACTCGACTCAGCAGTCTCTGCTTTAGGTTGGAAACTCGCTATTTATAAACCTGTTAATAATGTTCGCTGCCCCCCCCTCGCCAGCATTATTTCCCCATTAATAACGGAGGGAACTGACCTAAAGCGTTCATTCTTCGTGTCAGGTTTATCGTTAGCTATAAATTCTCAATTAATGTCATGTCATCGCCCTTAGCGATAATGTTTAAATAATGGATTTCAGCTTAAAAACGATCCAATGTTATCGTTCACTTGAGCTCCTTCGCTGCTTCAAATTCTTGCCTTTCTGTCAGTTGAAGTTCATTAAATGTGACCGCGCCAAAGTCTTCGATCAACAACGTTCTGAGTTCGTTGATTTATCTTCTACTAGCGCTAGCTGCATTACCTCCAAAAATAGATTCTGTTTTCAACGCTACTTTATCGATGTAGTTTAGAATGGTCATTACCTCAACCGTTCCCTTTGGAGGATTTTTAACATAGGTGATCGCATTAAAATTTAGGTAACCTCATCAGTGTAGAGTTCATAGCCCACCCTCGTCATTAGACAGCTCATCACAGTAATTGATATAACATATAGGTTCATCATTACGTCTGGATTCGTTACATAGACTAAGGGCCTGAGTGACAGCCTCTTGTCGAATGTCAAAAAGGACTGAATCAGACCAAGCTCCGTAACCATTAACTGCACCACATTGCCACATTGCTGATACAGAGAAAGAAATAGAACTTAATAATACTAGCGGTATAATATTCTTCATACTGGTCTCCATGTATAGTTTTAATGCTATAATAAAAAAAGATTTTTTTCACCAATAATATCTCTTGGCACACTCCCGCTGAAAACAGATACATACTTGCATCTTTATCTTTATCTTTATCTTTCACTGATAGTCATTTGTGCATGCGAAAGTCATAAGGTTGATCGGGGAATTTACACAAAACCTAGTGGTTTTTTGTCCTTCGAAAAGGTATTGCTTTTACTCCCTTGCCAGCGCTTTTCGCCCTTCATAACGGAGGCAGCTGACCTAAAGCGATCATTATTGCTTTCCCATTATTCAACCTAAAACCCTATTTTTACCGTCCTTGTTTTACCTCTTGAATGAATGAGCGACTTGAGCTAATCTGCCCAGTTAGAATTTATTGTCTAAAATTTATACAAGTAAATCATTTTGTCAAAAGCATTCCAAAAAAACAAGGGATATGTAAAACTGCATGATATAAGCATGGCATTAAAAGATAATTGTTAAAGGAAAACACATGAAAATTAAAGTATCTATGTTATCTATGTTTATATTTGCGAGTGCAAACACATACTCTGCATCGTGTACTCAGGAATCATTTGATGAAGCAGCAGGCTATCATAAGTCTATACGCAGGCAAGTGAAGGATGCAGCGAGGATTGCAAATGCCGAGTGCTTAAATCAGAATTATTATTCTTTTCGAGACCACGATACACCTGAAGAGAGAGAGTATGCGTTGATATTAAAGAGAGTTAAAGTTGATTCAGCAATTGAAAGTTTGAAAGAACTTCATGAAAGTCTAATGATTAGTCAAGGTCATCATCATTGGTCGGCAGTACAGACTGCATGTGCTAAGGCAGGTTCTAACAAAAATTCACAGTCTGCCTGGACGGCCTATGAAGAAGTATTTGATTTTTTCACATTGCACGTCAATAATACTGATAAAGAATCCATTAGAGGGACTCTTTCGTATTGCTATGATCGCTTAGCGGAAGAAAAATTTTGATTCACTCATTTTTTCATATTATCATTAAGAGATAATTGAATAAGCAACATTATGAAAATGAAGATCACGACCTTGTTAATACTTTTATTTGCGAGTGCTCATACTTATTGTGCTTCATGCACAAAAGGTTCATCTGACCAGTGCAGCTTCAATTGCTCACAACAACGGATTTAACTTTATTTAAATAATGAATGCATTTTTACGATAAAAAACAATAAAATTAATGATGGGTGGGAAGTGATTTATTTTAATACTTAATTATTATTCTCCTAAACTTTATCTATTTCATATTTGATTCCATTAAGGTTCTATTATAGAGAAACTGAGTTAAAATATTGGTCTCTCCAATACAAGAGCCTACGGGTCGATATTATTATGAAAATTTACATGACCAGCTGGTTTTTCACCTACATATCCATTCTACTATTTAACAGCCTATCTATTAATCACGTTTCTGCTGATTTACAAACTAAGCACGATGATTTAAAACAACCAGGAAACTTGTATGAAAAACTTTTTTTTACTATTTACAGTACTATTTTCAATAAATTCATTTGCCGCAAAGGATAAATTAACTTGTGATATATTAAAAATGTCAGAAGATATTGATTACGTTGAACCTCTTTTTCAGAAAACTGAAATGCTTGAGGTTTATTCTTATATTAGAATTGTTGCAGACAAAAACTTTGAAACGTTTCGTACATTAACTGATGATCTCCCTCAGACGTTTAAAAAGGGGGATAATGTAATTTTAATAATTAATGATCCAAATCAAAATGTTACAATCTCTCTTAAAAGAGTCAAACACCAAACAATTAAAAAATCTGAAGAACAAGAAATTGAATATGACTTTAAAATTGGTACATTCTCAAAAGATGAGGCGATTTTAATAATTGACCAATTTATACATACCTGCAAGAAAAACTAAAACACTAGTCCTCAGTAAATTTACTTTTGTTGAAATCATAAATATATTGGAGCGAGTATGAAAAAAATGATGTTGGTTATTTTAAGCGGTAATTAAACCCCACCTTGCGTTAGTGTTTCATTCATGAGCAAGGTTGCCAGGTTCTGATTCCAAGGCAACAACGATTCTACATCATCGACACCGAAAATAAGGGGACGGAGGGAATAAAGTTTGATCAAGTTCAAATAGCCGCTTTTTCTCAGTCTTAAATAAGGAACGTTGTTAACTCAAAGGAGACAATCAAAAGCGCTAGGAATGGAGTATTAGCGCTCCTTTTTAATATTCAAAATTTCCAAGTTAGATGCGTCTTTTAAAGACTGGACTTGCCACTTAGCTGTCTACCCCTCAGATATAAGGTTTGACTCAGAACGGCCAAAAGCGGTCTTTGGGTGTGTTGAAAATTGGAGAGGCGTAGCGTAGCTTTTGGCGGGAAGCGAACCCTTTTAAGTTGCGTTAAAACCACTGGGAATTGACTGTTACTTTTTTATATTAGGTCTATCGTTAGTTTCACGAAGGAAATATTGCCTAAATTTGAGAAGGACGAAGCAAGGGTTAATTTGCCCAGACCACGAAGAGGCTGAGGAAGCATACTCTGATAGCATCAAAGACCATGATGTACTTCAAAGTACAGCATTACGTCTCTGAGGCCTTCCATTATCATTAACTGATTTGCACCAAAACTATAGTGACAAATGCTATATTATAAAGTTACTCCTCACCTCTTACCAATCGTACAGGCCTATATATATGACTACCCTCGCGGTAGTCTGAGCTAATTGAGTCACCATTAATAAAACTAACTGACCAAGCAAAGCCAGGTTGCGTATCATCCGCAGACAACGACCAAAAATACCCTGAAGGATAAGGGAAATATCGACTCATCAGAGCACTAGTACGGGTCCCTGATTGCGACGCAGTGATTAGTACATCTTTACTAGGTACTCGCCAATCACTATAACCACAGAGCCCTTGACCAATGTAGAACAAGACAGAGTCTGAGGAACTACTCCAGCCAAAGTTAATATTTATAGAATGCACTCCCGTATTAGATGCAGTTTTAACTTCCCATACAAGGCCTGTATTATTGTCTCTAACGCATGACCATTCACTAGCAGAAACCGGTAAGTCATCTCCTGCTGAAGATATTTTCGTGAAGCTTTCTTCCTCTTTAAAACTTAATGTAATCGTTGCAGTTTCCGAATAGCCATACCTATTCCACACCCTAACTTCTAACGTTGCTTCCTCTGGCATATCATCAATAATATCTGCGGCATAATCAAGTACACCAAACTCATTAAACTCATTCAAAATGACGCCATGCGTTGGACTAGAAACTAGCGCAAACCCTAATACCTTTGTAAGTTCATAATTCGGCGAAGTGGTGTCTTCTACAACTTGTAATTGGATTCGATTTACTTCGCCAGGGCCCGCTACCACCGTAAAGGTTTGATTATTAATTACAGGAATATCTCTAGGCAACAACTTACCGGCCTGAACAATCGGTTGCTTGAGATCAGGGTGAGTAATATTAAAGTTAAATGTAATCGGGTCGCTGTGAATTCCGCCATTGTCTGGATACTTACAGGTGTAGCTATCTGTCGGCCCACTGCAACTCATTGCACTAGTATTGAGTTGCTCTAATTGTGATGTATCAGTGATATCTCTTTTCTTGGGTTCCCCCAATAAATTAACAGCTGCAAGCAAATCTTTTGGTACAATTAGTGAAATTGAATTAGCAGCCCATTTAATTTTATTAATGATTGCCATTATATTTTCTTCAGGTACTTCTTCAACCTCAATTACTAAATTACTTGCCACACCATCATAAAAATCAAGGGTTACAGGCGTTGTCGCTAACTTAGCATAATGAATGTTGTACGCTTTCATAATGCTAGATGATTGCTCGCTTTGTGTTGATACTACCAATGATCTGGCTGAGCCTGTCAGCGATCTAGCTATCGATGAGATTACTTTTCTAGGGCATTTATCAATTAGGTTTTCTGTTTCATTAAGTAGATTATATAGCGCGAGCGAGAATGGAGCTGCAAAAATCACCTTCCCAATTACCGTGGGCTCAGCTGAAATTATTGCGCTAAAGGCAATAGTTGCGACAGTGGTTGATACAAAACCTATTTGTGCGGAAGTACAAGCTGCGTCATCAAACTGCGCAGAATAAGTCGACTGAGCACTGATTGTATTTGAAAATAAAGAGCCTGTATTAGCAAAAAGTAACCGAGCTATTCGATCTATTTCGTCTGCATTTTGACTTCCAAAATCAGCTTTAGCACTTTGTAAATCATTCAATAACGATAACAGTGAGGGATCAGCGTCGGCGCCTTGTGAGTTATAAATAGTCTCTACTTGAGAAATAGCATCATCTAAATAATTCGCAACATACTGCTCGGAGTCAACAGGAAAGGCTACTGAGTCAATCAATAAGTTTAGTTTTGATAAAACGGTTTCACGGTCAACCTCCAAGGTATACTCACCCGCTTCTTGTCAGCAGAGGGTGAATTACAGCTTAAAGGGATAAGCCTAAATAGGTTGTTGAAAAAGTGAACTCATCAGCTCTACTCGATTATTTGAACCTATGTTTAGTAATTCTAACTATGAGCCTTGAGTGGGTTTTAAGTCACAGCAAAGGGCTTTCTTGATGTTCAATAATTGATTGATTGTCGGTCGATAAGAGTCTTGTTTAATGCAATAAAAAAGGAACGCTTTTACTCCCTTGCTAGCGCTTTGCTGTCCTTCGAAAAGGTAGTGTTTTTAACTCAAAGTATGAATTAACTCGCTCCAGTTTTACTCATATTTAAACTTCCGCTTTGAGTCTGTAGCTGACCGTATAAACGATATTTATCTAGTATTCTTGATATCGAGAATAAAGAATGCCCACCCTCTCTACATAGTTTTGAGTTTCACGGTACGGAGGAATACCACCATACTTTCTCACTGCGTTTGGCCCCGCATTATAAGCCGCTGAGGCCAATTCGATATTGCCATCAAACCTATGAAGTAATTGGGCAAGGTATTTTGTTCCGCCGTCAATATTCATCTTGCTATTGAAAGCATTATCAACTCCAAGTTCTTTCGCTGTTGCAGGCATCAGCTGCATAAGTCCCATCGCCCCTTGGCTTGATTTAGCTTTATCATTGAACGCAGACTCTGCATGAATCACCGCCTTAATTAATGCGGGGTCAACATTATATTGTGTCGCTGTTTGACGAATTTGATCAGAATATTTTGTTTTAAATAGCTTTGTTGTATGCCAGTTTACGGTTGAGTGAGAGCTACAAGCAAAGCAGGCCACCTTATAAACCTCGTGGGTAACGCCCTTGCCGGGGGCCTTGTCAGAATAGGTAACAACACCATCGTCATGACGGAATTTGAATATTTTTCCGAGCGACGGTTTTTTCTGGGAATTAATAACTTTTGCACTGCTATTTTTAACATTGGTGTACTCTATGCGTCCGTCGGCATGAACTATCTTTTTAATGCCTGCAGAAGAGAACGCCAATGCAGGCGCCAGAAGGAATGAGGCGCCTAAAATAGCAATTAATAACGTCCTCATATTGACCGACATCCTACTGATCATCTAAGCATTCCCATTTTATTAGCTTAAAGTGAGCGATAATTTAAATGTGCCTGACATTTATAATAGCAAAAAGGTGCATATATATTATGATTTTTGGCCGGTTTCCCTGTTTCAAGGTGAAAGACTGACCAAGATTACATACAATCTCGGCCTATGCCCGAAGAGCAACGAGATTACCCTTCTTTTTTCTTCGCAGTCAGTAATCCCGGTCTTACTTTCAAGCGGTCGATATAGTCTTTTATATTTTGTTGATCAATAGGTTGTTTAAAGCTAATAGCCCAAAATAATGTGTGCCCTAGTATTATATCTGCAGCGCTAAAATCATCGCCAAGAATATAATTTTTATCACCTAAGCCTGTGCTTAATAGTGCTAATGCTTGCTGGAATTCCCATGCTGCCGTTTCAAAAACTTCGGGTACTCTTCGTTCTTTTGGTAGTGCAAATTTATGCTTCCCTATAGTCCACAAAGGTTGTTCGAGTTCAGCAATAGCAAAACATGCCCACTGGTCATAAAGGCCTCTTTTGGCTGTGCCAGGAGAGGGGACAAGTGATGCTTCACCGTACTTATCACCTAAATAAGACATAATTGCTGCAGACTCGGTAAGTACTAATGCTTCATCAGAAAGTGCAGGTACTTTACCTGAAGGGTTTATTGCCCTGAATTCTGCTGAGTGACCTTCACCTTTCATTAAATCAACAAGCTGGAACTTATAGTCTAGGCTTAGCTCTTCAAGCAACCAGGTTACTCGGTTTGTGCGTGTGTTTGGGTAGCCGTATACGGTGATCATGGTGACACTCCTAAATATAATATTGTGTATTTCTGTCAGCCTAAAGTTTAATTTTTGTGCCTTCCATTGCTATATGAAATTGAGTAGCAGGCAGGTCACTTCTATTCATAACATCCGCATAGATTTTATCTAACTCAGAGTCTGTTCTAGTGGGGTCATGATGGGTAAAGTAAAGCGTGCCTATATTGGCATCACGTGCCATATCAATACAAGAGTCATGAGTCCCGTGGCCCCAACCTTTTTTTGTTGGGTATTCTTCTCGGGTATACTGACAGTCAGCTACAACCACATCTACATCTTGAATAAAATCTGTTAACACCTTCTTTTGTTGGTCAACTAAGCGCTGATACTCTTCATAAGCCTCATCCTCAGGCGAATAAATATTTAGCGGGGGTTCGTAGTCTCCGGTGAAAAAGAATTTTTTGCCGTTAGCCTCTACTTTATAACCAAAATTTAAAACGGGGTGGTTAATTAAAATGGGTGTGACTGTTGCTGAGCCCACTTGAATCTTTTGCCCTTCACGGAGGTTGTGATAATTAATATTGGCATTAAGCTCGCTTTCTCTAACAGGAAAGTAACAGTATTCCATTTGTTGAGCCAGAATAGTCTTTAGGTCTTTCATATATACAGGGTCAAAAGAGCCGTAAATGCCCACATTGTTACCTGGTATAAACAAAGGTAAGAAGAAGGGTAGGCCTTGAATATGATCCCAGTGGGTGTGGGTAATAAATATTGAACAATTCACCGGAAGCTGCGCCACTAACTCTTGACCTAAGGGGCGGATGCCGCTGCCACCGTCAATAATAATGCGATCTCCTTCGTCGGTCATAATGTCGATGCAGGTTGTGTTTCCACCATATTTAACCGTGTCTTTTCCTGGTACAGGGATAGAGCCTCTAACACCGCGAAGGGTAATAATCATGACTGTTGATCCATTTTTTAGTCCGCATCACTTAAATCAATAAACGTAATTGCTTTATCAATTTCATCATCTAAATTTACTAACCACTTGTTTACTTCGGATAGTGGCCAGGCCAGCCACACTTTCACTTTTTCAGGTAAACTTTCATCAATAGTGGCTGCTTGGGCTAGTAGGAGTGGTGCATCTTCTGAGCTGGCTTGCTTATGTAGTTCAAGGTAATGTGCCATTTGGTTTGCAGCATAAATTGCTAATGAAAGTGGACTTTGGTCTTCATTATCTGTTGTATGATGAGACTTAATACTATTGACCAATTCTGCAGGCAGCTGCCATTTCTCAGCAACCATAGCGCCAATTTCACTATGGTCAAAGCCTAGAAGCTGCTTTTCAACTTGATGAATGGGCAGGTTTTCACTTTCCGCTTTTTGCAATACTTGCTGGTAGTCATCGGGTAAAAAATGTGCGAAGAGTACTTTACCTATATCGTGCAGCAGGCCTGCAACAAAGTAGTTTGCTTGTTCATTTTTACCTACGCCTTTGTTCTCTGCTAATAATTTTGCAATAACACCGACAGCGAGTGAATGAGACCAAAATTGGTTCATATTCAAACCCGCTTTATTGGTTTTGGGTAAGGCGCCGGTTGTTGCCACACTAATGGCTACATTTTTGATGGTATTGATACCTACATATACAACGGCATGGTTAACGGAGGTGACTTCTTGAGATAAACCAAAGTAAGCTGAATTGACTAATTTGAGCACTTTCATTGTGAGTATTGGGTCATACTCTATAACTTGAACTAAGTCTTTAGGTGAGCAATCCGCACTGGTTGTAAGTGATAAAATTCGATGGACACTCTCTTGAAACGTAGGGATTTTATCGACCATCTCGATTAACTGATCGTGGTTAATTGGCATTAATGGTATCTCTGTGAATAAAACGAATATGTATTCTTTATAGCACTGAAAAATTTAAGAACAAGGTGACGACTTCTCAATTACTCTGTAATTAAGTTGAAGAGTGATTGGTAGGGGAATAAATAGTTGCAGAACAAGTTAACAAAATCACTGACGAGATTGTCATTTAATTGCCGTAACGTGATAAATTGTATCGTTATACTTACATAAAATTACTTGGTAATCATCATGACTTTGTTTCGTCGTTATATGTTGTTTCGAAATTGTTATTCCACTTTTAGCGTGCTAGCTTTTATCTTCATTTCGTGTTCAATTCATGCAGCTCCCGCATTAGATCCTAATGATAGTGACTGGGAGCTTCAAAAAGATGAGGCTAACATTCAGGTCTATTTTAAAGATGTAGAAAACTCTGATATTCAAGCATTTATGGGCAAGATGGAAATGAATGCTTCGGTGAGTAGTATTGTTAAGGTCATGCAGGATGATGACACTTGTGTAGATTGGGTTCAGGGCTGCCTAAGTGCTCGAGGTGTTAATGGATCTACATTTCGTGATGCGATTCAGTATGGTGTTAACCATTTGCCATGGCCAGCTGATGATCGTGACTATGTAAATATTGTATCAACGAGAGACAATACTGAAACAGGTGAAATAATCATTTCACTTGAAGCGGTGACTGGGCATGTACCCATTTCAGATAATGTTCGATTAACTAAAATGAATATTAGATATTACCTTTTACCCCTATCAGATAATAAAACTGAAGTGACATGGGTTCAGCACACGGAACCCGGTGGAAACATTCCCGATTGGTTAGTGAATATGTTGTTAATTGATATTCCATTTTATTCATTAACTCGTCTTGAAGCGGTTGCTCAGAAGCCAGAATATAGTTCCGCCGAGTTCATTTATAATGAAGAACGCCATATAGAAGGGTTTAAGTAGCCGTTAAATCTGTTGGCGTTAAAATCTGAGAGTTAGATCACTACAAAGCAAGCGCTTGGTATGTATGATTGTGTACGTTAATCTCAAATGACGCAGGTGTTAAATTTGATGTTGTTTGAATTATCGTGTCTACATTTGAAAAGATCGGTAAGGAAAAACAGGTCTTCTAATAACCTGCTTTGTAGTATCTTTGTTGTCCGTTCTAACCTTAAAACAAAAACAAGATCTAAGGAAAGAGCATGAAAAAAGTAACATTTATCTTGGCTGCAGTGCTGTGTAGCCTTTCTTTTTCTGCGTCCGCCTCTTGGTGGAACTGGTGGAAAACCCCTTCAGGCTATACAGATACAAAACATCCCATTGTTTTAGTTCATGGCATATTAGGCTTCGATACCGTTATTGGTATGGAATACTGGTATCGCATACCCTCTACACTTAAAAAAGAAGGTGCAGAGGTGTATGTAACGCAAGTTACCGCGCTAGACTCAACCGAAGCAAGGGGTGAGCAGCTTATTGAGCAGCTTGAAGCAATAATTGCTTTATCAGGTGCTGAGAAGGTTAACCTTCTTGGGCATAGCCATGGAGGGGTGACTTCTCGTTATGTCGCTTCGGTTAGACCTGACTTAATTGCATCGGTAACCAATATTGCAGGTCCAACATTTGGCTCTCCTGTGGCTGAAGCGATACTTGATTTAGATTCTCCAATCCGCGAAGTGGTTTTGGGCGGTATGAATGCACTGGGTACCTTAATTAATGCACTTTCTAACAACCCGAGCAGTGAGAAGCAGAACGCATTGGCAAGTCTAACCTCCTTCACTGAGGCGGAATCAACACGATTTAATGCTGACCATCCTTATGGTGTGCCGACTACTTCGTGTGGCGCAGGGGAGCGATATGCTTCAAATGGCATTCAGTACTTTTCATTTGGTGGTGCGTCGCCCTTTACTAACCTATTCGATCCTACCGACCTTTTGTTTGTAACCACCTCGCTCGCGTTTGACAAAGGCGTAAAAAATGATGGTTTGGTGTCTAGTTGTAGTAGTCATTTGGGTATGATTATTCGTGATGACTACGGTATGAACCACCTAGATGAAGTCAATATGATGCTGGGTTTACATTCAATTTTTGAAACAGACCCTTTAACGGTTTATCGTCAACACGCAAACCGTCTTAAAAACGCGGGCCTTTAGTCAGTAGCGGTACTATTCAAGGTGCAGAGGGCATTTTTTAACGTTATCATAGCGTTAAAATTTATGTCCTCATGCGAGTATTAGAATATGACATTAGAACAAATTGTTGAAAAATTTGGCGACACTTGGTTAAAATTTGAAGAGTTTGGTATGGAGCGAACCGCTCTTTTTGGCGGAGATACCATCGATCAAAGTCATAGAGTTTATGTTGCGATGACCTTAGAAAATGACGAGTTGGCTGAACAAGGCTCTCTTCTGGAACTGTTTGAAACGGGTGCGGTGGTTAGCGTAGAAGTGTTATCAATGACGTTAGTCGCTGCTTGGCCTGAAGAAACAGAAGAAGATGCGGTTTAAAGGTTTCCAAATTTTTGCATTGTAACTAATATCTTAAATAACAGCCCTTGTAGCCTTGATTCCGCTTCGCTGCATCAAGGCTACGGGTGAAACTTACATAGTTACGTTTTATTTAACCAAGTATTTTATTTTTTATCGTATCATGTTTTTCAGACTCTAAACGTGGTCCGAAATTTGAGACTACTTCTGAAGATGCCAAGCTCGCTAAGTCACCTGCCTGTTGGTAGCTATATCCATGGGTTATTGCGTACAAAAATGCCCCTGCAAACATATCTCCCGCGCCATTTGAGTCAACGGCCGTTATGGCATGAGGGGCGATGTTTAATTGCTTTTCTCCATCAAATATTAACGCGCCTTTGCTACCAAGTGTGATTACAAAGCTTTTTGCAATCTTTTGCAGTTGCTCTACTGCGCTGTCAATGGTGTCTACGCCACAGTAGTTTAGAGCTTCATCTTCATTACAGAAGAGTAGGTCAACGCCACCACCAATCATTTCTACTAAGCCATCTTTAAAGAACTGCACCATAGCAGGGTCAGAAAAGGTAAAGGCTGTCTTAACTCCGTTGGCTTCAGCAATTCTTTTTGCTTCTATTGCTGCAGGACGAGCAGTATCAGAAGACACTAAATAACCTTCAATGTAGAGGTATTCAGATGCTTTAATTGCTTCTTCATCTAAATGCTTGTTAGACAAGTCTGCTGTAATACCTAAATAGGTATTCATCGTACGCTCTGCATCGGGAGTGACCATAACCAAGCATTTACCTGTGGTACCGTCTTCACGGTCATCGCCCAGGTTCGTGTCTACACCAGCTGCTTTAAGGTCTTTAACATAGAAATCACCGGTTTCATCATTGGCAACATTACAGGAATAGAATGCGTTACCACCAAAATAACTTACGGCAATAATTGTGTTGGCTGCTGAACCGCCACTGGCACGCTTTTTTAGACCAAATGTCGATTTAAGTTTTTCTAGTATCTCAATTAAACGGTCTTGTTCTACTAGTGTCATTAAGCCTTTGTCTATATTGGTGGCTTTTAAAAAATCATCGTTAACTTCGAATTCTTTATCAACTAGTGCATTACCGATGCCGTATACGTGGTATTTGGTCATATTCTTTAACTCGCAGAGTGTATTTATTATTAAGTGATTTTAATTGTAAATTGCCGCACAGTGTAACGATTATTAAATTAATTTACAGCGCTTTTACTAAATAGGGAGTGATAGGGTAACGGTTGTTCCTCTGCCCACTTCACTTTCTACATTAATATGCCCATGATGTTTTTCAATGGTTATGCTAACAAAATTAAGGCCGAGTCCTGCGCCCTTTGGGCCACTGTTTTCTGTAGTTTTTTGACGATGAAATCGATTGAAAATATGTGGAAGTTCACTCTCCTCAATACCATGCCCTTGGTCTTTAATTACCACAATAGCTGCGCCATCTAATGTGGTGAGTGAGATGCTAATAGAGGTGTTTGCATCGCTGTACTTTACCGAGTTTGATAGCAGGTTAATGAGCACTCTTTCAAGTAGTTCTGCATTGCCTTTTATCCATACTTCATCAGGCTCACCTTGTTCAATATTGGTGATAAGTAAGGATATGGACTTCTCTGTTGCTTGCTGTGCAATGCTATCTACACTATTTTCGATGATGGTTAATAAATCACATTCATAAAACTGAGCATCATTAACTTGTTCTGCTCTGTTTATTTGTAAAAATTGATCTGCAAGGTGAAGACTGCGGTGCGCATGGCTGGATATTTTATTAAAAGCATCTTCATTGGGTGTTATACGGCCTTTTTTTAAACCCTCAAGCATAGCCAGTTGTGATACTAAAGGAGACCTAAGGTCGTGTGACAAAAAGCTAACTAGCTCATTTCTCTCGCGTTGGTGTTGCTTTATTGTGGTTACGTCAGACAAGTTAATAATCATGCCTGCATCGCCAGAATCTGATGCGAATGAAGGTGTAAAGTGAAATAATAAATCTCTTTCACCTACGGTGAATTCGACTACATCTGAGTCATTATCTAAAAGCACTTTTTGGATAATACTTTCCCACTCGGGCTCATTTTCAATTGAGTCGCTTAAAAATGATGACTGTGCGAGTGCTAATGCCTTAAATACAGGCTCGCCTACAACAGACTTTTTGGGGAGCTTTAACCATTGCTCAATGTGGCTATTAATAAAAAGAACAATGCCTAATGAGTCGGTTACGATTACGCCATTAGGCATGTTCTCAAATCCATCAGAAATGAAACGGCGCATATCCCCCATGGAATCGATAGCTTGCCTCACCTGAGCAATACGAGAGGCAACTTTTTCATAACGCTTGAAAGAGCCAGCGTGTCTTCTAGTGCTGTCATCAAGTTGTAGGCGATGTAAAAACGCTCTTTTTTTATCAATATCTTTGATGTCATTCCACTGAAGAATAAGTTCATAGCTTTTATTATCTCTGAAAAGCTGGATCCAGCTACTGTTTTCTGTGTGAAACCAATGATTAGGCTGCATTATTTTTGATGGGGTAAATTGAGTCGATTGAACCCCCTCTATTAGTACACCTTCTTGAAATAGTGCGACATTATCCGGCTTGAGCATGCCTGAAAGTGCTGATAACAGTTGCTTAACAGGTCGCTGAGTTAGGTTGCGAACGGTAAGTGCCGGTTCTTGATGTAGGCGTTCTAGCTCATTATTTAAAAACCGATTTAGTTGAGAAAGACGCTGCCAACTCCATAATGGATATGCCGTAGTTAGCCCGATGATAGCGGCTGCGGGAGGAAACCAATGCTGATCAATAAAAAGGATGCCCAGGCTAAAAGCAGTAACGCCAGCAATCATCAGAAGTGTTACTGGTAATGCTTGCTCAGGTGATAGGCGAGGGAGAACTAATACAGGAATGAGCACAAATGCGAATGTGAGTAAGTATACCCAATATATCTGCAGTGGTTTAATTGTAGCTTCTTGAACAAGGGCTGAATAAGTATTTGCATGTAATTCAACGCCTGGCATAGGTGAGGCGAGCCCTGACACAGGAGTTGGTAAAACATCACTTAAGCCTGCGGCCGTAGCGCCAATGAGAATAACCTTCCCTTGTAATTTTGTAGCAGGAATATCACCATTTAATACATCTATATAAGAAAATGTAGGAAATGTACCTGCTTCACCTGCGAAAGGTATCATCGTATATCCAGCTCGAACATTTACAAAAGCAGCAATATTTTCACTAGTTTGATTTTGAGGTGTTAGTTTTTGTGCAATGTCTGGGTGTGTTGCTTGTGTCAATGCTAACGAAATACTTGGCCAGTATGCTTCACCTAATCCTTCTTTTAAATAAAGCCCTCTGGCAATACCGTCAATATCGAGTTCTACGTGAATATGCCCTAGTTCTTTTGCCGCAGCGGTTAGTTCAGGTATGGGGATTATTTCAGATAATGTTGTTTCATAGCTTCTGGGGTGAATATGAAGAGGAAGAAATACATTTTTATTGTTTTGGATCGTGGTAGCAAAACCTGCATCGTCTTCAGGATGGTTAAGGTCGGGTTCGGCGAATATAATATCGAATGCGATGGCCTTCGCATCTACCTCAGTTAAACGATTAACAAGTGCCGCATGTGTTGAACGCCTCCAGGGCCATTGCCCTAATGCCTCCAGACTTTTTTCGTCAACGGCAATAATTATGGTATTTTCTTCGGGGGCTTGTGGAGATAAACGGATGGCAAAATCATAAACAATCAAGTTTAAGCGTTCTGGCAACTGGGTGTAGATAAGTACACCACTGAGAGCGACAATAATGAAAG
This sequence comes from Hahellaceae bacterium, assembly GCA_016744695.1. GTDB lineage: Bacteria > Pseudomonadota > Gammaproteobacteria > Pseudomonadales > Oleiphilaceae > Alkalimarinus. Next base: position 30,383 of record JADGDV010000028.1, on the reverse strand, counting down.
CTAAAACGAATTGTTCAAAAGAACGAAAGTTTAAGATATTAGCCCTGGCCATTGAATATCGAATTCCTTTTCGACTACCGCTCAAGATTAGAGCGTAGTTGTAACTCTTTACCTGCACTGAACTCTGAGGTAAATAAATGGCTGCCTACACCTTTCACTCTGGCAAAGTATCGTTTGCCTTTTGTGAGTTTGATGTTGGCGCTAGCGCTGGTTAGTGTATCTTCATGAATGATATGTTCAAAGCGGTAGTCCTCAGCCAGTTGGAGTACATAGTGTTCAGCTTGAGGCACCGTGTTCCAGAATACCTTGGCTCTGTTTTCTACATAATTCACACTAATAATTTTACTGGGAGGTAGCATTCCTCTAATGTTCAATCGTCTAATATCGCTATAAGCAATACTGCTTCCTCCTGCCAATGTTTTTACTCGCCAGTAATACTCACCTGGGAATAAAGATTTATTGGGTAGGGTTGTGTTATCTGGGGCATGTTCTGATGTGCTCACAAGCTCGGTGAATTCGAAGTCTTTTGCTAACTGAAGCTGTGATAATTCATTTTTACTGTTGTATTGCCAGGTAAACTCCGGCATGTCGTTATCAAGCAAGATATCGTTGGCTGGTTTCAGTAGGGTTGCAGGCTTCGCAATCATGCCAATTACAACACTTACTTGATGGTCCATGCCATTAAACCCCTTATTGTCAATGGCTCTCATTGCGACTAAATAAGTGCCATTGGTAAGGTGGTTGAGTTTCACTTCGGGCTCTTCTAAGAAGCTCGAGTCAAGCAGTTCACCTTCTTCAGAGTCTTTGAATAGTTGATAGTAATAGGTCGTAGTTTCTTTTTGCTCAAGCCATTTAAGTGTCACCGGAAGTTGATCTGTTTTAGTGACAGCAATATTTTCATTATTAACAGCTGATTGCGGAGTGAGTATTTGGGGTAGGTCAACACTTACAAAACGACTGCTTCCTGAATGTAATGAGGCACCTTGACCTGCCTTGACTTCAATGGACTGAGAGGCGTTGCTCAAATTAACTAAACCTTCTGTCACTTCAAGCTGGGTGAAATTATCTTTAGTCATTAGTCTAAAGGCTGTTCCCCTGACGGCGGCCACTGCAGAAGGTGTGTTTATTTCGTAGCGAGAACCTTGGTGATTCATAGGGGTTACACGGGTGGATATACGGCCCTTTTGTAGTCTAAGGCGGGTGTCAGCCATACCTGTTGTGCCGTATCGGGTTAATCGGTTAAAAATAAGGTTCGAGTGGGGAGATAATCTCAGAATAGATTTATCAGCAAACTTAATTAAAACAGATCCGTCGTAAGTGTTGATTTCATCACCAACACGTAATGATGTATTTTTTTCAAGTATTGAATACTGGCTTTGAAGGTGACGTCGAAGCATTGTAGTGCCCGATACAGAGGCTGCCAGTGCCGGTGCCGGTTGATGTTTTAACCAGCTAACGGGTATTTTTAAAATGGTGCCTGTAGCAATGCTATTTGGCTGTTTAATATTATTGTGGCGAATAATATCGTTCCAGCTATGATTTGCATCGAGAAATTGATCACCTAATGACCACACATTATCTTTTGGTCTGACGGTATAATGCCATTCAAACGAAGCTGCTTTTTGCTCTGCAGCTGCATTCTTGGCATTAAACGCTTTTGCTTGTGAGTTTGCATGACCCGGCATGAAACTCAGTAGAGCGAGCAAAATGAACCATTTATAAAATTGTTGTGAAGTCATAAAAATTATTAGGATGTTATTATTATCCTAATGTACCTCGCATGGTATGGTTTTATATCAGATTGGCGTCATCTAGTGACGGTTTCTAGGCGGTAGCCATGCTGATAAATTGTTTTAATGCGAAATCCGTTTTCTGGGTTTACTCCTAGCTTTCTTCTTAATCGACTAACATGCGTGTCGACAGTTCGGGTGTTAATTTCGGTAGATACTCCCCAAACGCGCTCTAATAAATGGTTTCTTGATAATAATCGGCCTACGTTCTGAAACATAAATACAGCCAAATCAAAGTCTTTGTCTGTTAGTGTCAGTGGTTCTCCGTGACAGCTAATTGTTCGTGCATGTAGGTCAATGCTAAAAGGACCCTGAACAATCAGGTCATCTTTTTCTTCTTCCTCTGAAGAGGCTCGTCGAGAGAGTGCACTTATGCGTGCGACTAACTCGCCTATACGAGCAGGTTTTACTAAGTAATCATCAGCACCTGCTTCTAATGCGGTGATAATATCTTCCTCGCTGTCTCTTTGAGTTAAAAAGATGACAGGTATCTTCCAGTTCAATTCTTTTCTTACTGCACGTAGTGCGTCTGTACCTTCCATATCTGGTAGTTGCCAGTCCATAATAAGAAGGTCATAACTATTGTGTGTGACAGCGTACAAAAAAGATTGCCCAGTATGAAAAAACTCACAAGCATGGCCTTTTTCTACCAGTGACGCACTTAGATTTCTCGCTTGTTCTACTTCATCTTCAAGTAGTCCAATTTTCATTCTCTTCCCCTGGTGCCATCAATGGCTAGTTGAGTAGTCTTTAATTATTGTTATCATTTATATTTTTTCCACCACTGATTGATTCTGCCAGAGAATTCAGTGGGCGTCATTACTTTAGTTGTTCTAGTTCGTTACATTGAGTTGTTAAAGTGTTGATGTGTTTAGGACTTGGGGTGAATATTGATTTGTGGTTTTCCTTTAATATCATTAAATGATTGATTGCAAGATGGATAGTTACTACAACCCCAAAACTTACCTTTTTTACCTGTTCTTAATACTAAGGGAGCATGGCAGTTGGGGCAGGGTATAGGAGGTGAGTCACCCTTTCGCTCTAACTTTGCTTTAAATGTCGTGTTTAGTTTCCAAGGTAAAGAAGACTTACAGTCAGGGAATTGGCTGCATGCCCAGAATTTTCCATATTTTCCATTTCTTTCAACCATGCCTGATTGACACTTAGGGCATACTGGTGATTTAGAAACCGTACTTTTTATATTGCTTTGTTTTTGTAGTGGGTGGCCTGTTAACTGCTCTATAAGTTGGCCAACTTCATTGCCAAGTCTATCTACAAATACTTTAGGTTTGGTGCTTCCCGAATGTATCGTTTCAAGCGAGGCTTCCCAGGTTGCGGTCATGTCAGGCTTTGCGCAAACCGCAGGTAACGAGCCAATTAAGCTTCGTCCCTTTTCTGTGGAGTATATGAAATGGCTGTTCTTTTTAACGTAGTCGCGCTTGAACAATGTTTCTATTATCCCTGCACGGGTAGCTTCTGTGCCCAAGCCGTCCGTTTCTCTTAGCGTTCTCCTGATATCTGTATCTTCAACAAAGCGAGCAATGTTTGTCATCGCAGACAGCAGCGTGGCATCTGTAAAGTGCTGCGGGGGGCTTGTGTCGTGATTCTTAACTGCTGCAGATTTAACGCTGACTAAATCACCCTCACGAAGAGGAGGGAGTGTTTGCGGTTCGTTACTTTTTGGCGAGGAAGCGTTTTGTTTAGCTCTAAAGAGTGCCTTCCAGCCTAATTGTCGGATGACTTTGCCTTTGCTTTCGAACAGTTCATTGGCAACCGTTATTTGAATGGATGACTCGTCGGTGATTAAATCTGGATAAAACTGTGCAATATAGTTACGGCAAATAAGGTGGTAAATGTTGCGTTCTCGATCGTGCAACGCGCTTATATCATAATGCCGTACGGTAGGAATGATTGCGTGGTGTGCTTCTACCTTTTTGTTGTTCCAGGCACGAGAGTAGAGTGAGGTGTCGCATCGTTGAATGACTTCAGTTAACGCGGGTGAGTTGTCTATGAGTGTATTTAATACATCATGACGCTGATCAAAGTGACCTTCGGGAAGAAATCGACAATCAGACCGAGGGTAAGTAATGAGTTGATGCTTCTCATAAAGCACCTGGCAAGCATCCAAAATAGATTGTGCGCTGTATTTATATCGCTTTGCGGCATCTATTTGTAGTGTTGATAAAGAAAAAGGAAGAGGGGAAGATTCTTTTTTCTGTTTGTCTTTTACTTTAACAACGCACCCTTCTGGTTGTTTTCCCTCTTTGGGGTAAACGTTCCTGACGACTCTTTCTGCTATTTTTCGATTGAGTAATCTACCTTGTTCATCGCAATGCATTTCTCTTGAAAGAGGCACAATCCATTGAGCGTTAAAGCATTCATTTGAAGGAGAAGCGGTGATAAAGGTGGCTTCAATAGTGAAGTGTCGTTTACTTTCAAATCGCTCAATTTCGGCATCCCTTTTAACGATAAGCCCTAGTAAAGGTGTTTGCACGCGGCCTACAGAAAAAACGCCGTCTCTTCCTTGTTGACGTGATAATAGTGTAATAGTTCGGGTTAGGTTAATGCCATATAACCAATCGGCTCTTTGTCTTGATTGAGCTGATAAAGAGAGGTTTTGAAACTCTGAGTTTTGCTTGAGTTGGTTCATAGCTACTGAAATAGCACGAGGGGTTAAATCATTTATGAGCAGGCGTTGTGTCGGTAGTTTTACCTTAAAATACTCAAGTACTTCATCAACTAATAACTGACCTTCTCTATCGGGGTCTCCTGCGTGAACCACTTTTTGTGCTTTGCTTAAAAGTGCGCCTATTACTCTGAGTTGTTTAAGTGTGTTGCTACGAGGAGTAAGCTTCCATGTTTCTGGCTTTATGGGCAGGTCAGTTATATTCCAACGAGCATATTGTGGATTGTAACCTTCTGGTTCAGCAGGCTCTAATAAATGACCCATGCACCATGTGACAACTGTATAACTGCCACACTCAATGTAGCCTTGTTTAATACTATGAGGGCTAGGGAGTACGTGGGCTATGGCGCGGCCTAAACTGGGTTTTTCAGCGATAATAAGTTGCATTGACGTCTTTGATGAGAGCTAAATAATGATTAGTGTAAATCTATGTTAGTGTTAAAACCGTATAGAGAGTAGAATTCAAACATATTTATCAAATACCCGATAATGAATCTAAGGTCTTGAAAATGCAAGTGCAAAAGCTAATAGAAGAAACCTTGTCGTCGTCATTTACTATTATGTATTTAGATGTGGCTAATGAAAGCCATATGCATAGTGTTCCTGCTAACTCTGAAACTCACTTTAAAGTGGTGCTAGCAAGCCCAGACTTTAATGGTGTTCGTAAGGTTGCAAGGCACCAGCAAGTATATAAAGTACTTGATGAGGCCTTCCAAAAAGGTGTGCATGCATTAGCGCTTCATATTTATACTGAAGATGAATGGCGTGAGCAGGGCGGTGACTCGCCTTCGTCTCCAAATTGTATGGGTGGTTCTAAAGGAGATAGTCAATGAGTCAGTTTTTCCAAATTCACCCAGATAACCCTCAGCAACGTCTAATTAATCAAGCGGTTGAAATTGTTAGGTCGGGAGGTGTTATCGCTTACCCAACCGATTCGGCTTACGCTTTAGGTTGCCATATTGGTGATAAGGCCGCTGTTGACAAAATTCGTCGTATTCGTCGATTAGATGATAAGCATAATTTTACACTGGTTTGTCGGGACCTTTCTGAATTAGGTGTCTACGCCAAGGTTGATAATAGCTGTTACCGTTTGCTAAAACATAATACACCAGGTGCTTATACATTTATTTTACCGGCTAGCTCCGAAGTGCCTAGGCGCTTAATGCACCCTAAGAGAAGACAAATTGGGGTGAGGGTACCTGAGAATAATATTGCATTAGCGTTGTGCGAAGAGCTTGGCGAACCTTTAATGAGTACGACCCTGATATTGCCTGGTGACGATACCCCAATGACAGACCCTTATGAAATCAGAAGTATGCTGGAACATGAGCTAGATTTGGTTGTTGATGGTGGTTTTTGTGGTTATGAACCTACAACCGTTGTAAATATGACGGGAGATGCGCCAGAGATCGTTCGTGAAGGTAAGGGAGACCCGGTTCCTTTTGGTGGCTAGCCATTCATTACAAATCGGAAATCTTGGGCATTGAACTTATCACTCATGAAAAGCTCGATGCCCTGAGTATTGGCTACATTTTCTTTGAGTGCGTCATAGCGATGTGCAATATCCGATAGACCATTGTTGTCTGATGTTTCACTAACAAGACTTGCAAAAACGTTGTTAGTAACTCCGTACGCGTTGGCCACTTTCACAACGTTATCAACATAATCTAATGTAGGTTGATCAGTACTTAAACGATTAAACGCATCTCGAAATGCACTGTTGTTGTTTAAGTCTGTATTTACTTGCTCCATCGCATTCGGCATGCCATTTCCCTTTGCTTGAAAATTGCCAAATAAGTCTTTGGAAATCTCAATTTTCATTTCAGGATTCATACCCACTTCGGCAAGTTTGTTCCTAAGGGTGTCTTTAATGAAGGCAGAGTCTTTCCCTACGGCATCTTTGTATTCATTTACATGAACTTTTTTAGGCGAAGATTTCACGCCTGTTGATGGTCTTAAGTCGACAGCATCTACTGGGAGAATGCTTTCTTGAAGAGCTTGTACGCCTTTACTTGCCTCATTATTTAATAATGTTGAGCGAGATATATCCTGGGGGAGTTGATAAGGTGGTTCATGGCTGACAAGTGACATTATTTTGGCCTCTGAGCTTAATCTAAAAAGGTATATATTTAGTTAAGCAATATGGAGGCCAATATCGAGGTAAACAAAGGCATTAAATTTGTTAATTTATGTAATCCAATGTGACGAGTGTCTCGGTTTTGTTCTCTTTGTAATTATATTATTTTACTCATATAAAATTAATAAAAAAAATAAATTCACGAGGAAGTATTATGAACGGCCTAAAAGTCATTGTAGGGGCTGCAACAGGGTTACTATTAGTCGAATCTTCTTTTGCCGAAATGAAAGTTCTTGATGATCAAGTGCTCGGTAGCGTTACCGGTCAATCTGGAATTTCCATTGAACTTGAGGCTAAAGTTGAAATAGCTGAGGTTGCGTATAAAGATCAAGGTTACTTGTTAGCGAGAGACATATTCTTGGGTGGTGCCGGGGGAACGTCATTAGATAATATTTTGATGACAATTGACGTTACTGGTGATAATGAAGTGCTCCATCGTGGCTTTTCCAGAGTTGCAGAGTGGGCAGATCAAGGTCTGGTAAGCGCATCCGATGCTGATGTGGCACACGCTGTTGCCAAGTATGACCTCGGTGGCGGGCAGTTCGGTGATACATTTAATGATGGTGACTTAGTTATCCATATTGATGCGACTGACCCAGGTGTTCTTGGTTCAAATACATCAGCTCAGAATTTAGAGGCTTATACGACATCAACTGATTTTGAATTGACGGTTGGTTCTGTTGAGTATGCAGAAAGCACTTACGCACCGGGTAGCGCTACCACTGCAGGGAATTTAATGTTCTCTGATATTAGCATGAAAGGATATCTTGGGCCGACAGATATTATTGTTAGAAATGGAACGAATACCTTCACCGATATTGCAAATGGAAGTATGTCTGTTTCTGATTCAGGTGTAGAGATAGACGCAAACTTTAGAATTACTGACCTTGATATGGATTGGGATAATGGTGATTTGATCGTCTTGTTTAATTTTGCGAATTTAAAATTAAGAGATGTAAAAATACATAATACACGTGGTGCAGACTCCCTTGGTAGATTTGGTTTTGCCAGTGTGTCAGCAAAAATATCGCAAGGTATTAGTAATACATCAGGTGTTACAGGTTTGGCTGTTCATGATATTGATTTAAGGATGGATATCGACGCACCGCATGTTCAGTTTGGTAGTGCTCCGAGTATTGGAGAAGTGTACTTTACTGATTTTGTTATTCAGGCTGATTTGTTAGTGTATGGTCACTAATTTTAAATCAAGTAATTCTTAAAACCTAGGGGCCCATTACTAGCTGGCTTCTAGGTTTATCTATATTTATTCCTATATTATTTTTTCTTGCTAACACTGAACGCAAGCAGCTTGTTAACAAAAATCTCAAGTGGCGTATTAAGCTTTGTTTTCTTTAGTTTTAATAAAGCTAGTGGGCGTGATAAGTTCGCATTGCGAATTTTAAGTCTCACTAAAGTGCCGTGGTGAACTTCTTCATTAACCGTATTTAGCGGGACAATAGATACGCCGACGTTAGCTTCTACTGCTTTTTTTATCGCATAGATATTGTCGTTGCTCATTCGCAGATCTACGTTGACATTCTTTTCACTAAGTAGTTTATCTATTGCTTCTCTTGTGGGCTGGCCATCATCAAATGCTATAAAAGGTTCGCCATCAATTTGCTCAAGTAGCACAGATTTTTTTGCACTTAGCGGGTGCCCTTTGGCTACAATGAGTATCAACTCATCTATGCCACAGTCAATTGTCTCAACTCTTGTTCGTTTTTCAGGGAAAGCAACCATGCCAAGATCAACTTTTTCTTTGAGCAGCAGGTTGTATATGTCATCAAACCGCCGGTACTCCAAGTGTATATGTACTTTAGGGAATGCTTTCATAAAGGAGGATAAAAATTCTCCCATTTCATACATGCCAACACTATGAATTGTAGCGATACGAATATTACCCTCTAAAACCCCCTGGCTATAACTGGAGCGAATTTTCAAGCTGTCGCATAGTCGTAAAATTTCTTTGACATCAGATAGTATTAACTCTCCTTCCGATGTTAGTTGAGTGTTATGGGGCGTGCGGATAAAGAGTGTTTTCCCTAACTCATGTTCAAGTTTCTTAATATGAACACTTACCGCAGGCTGGGTAATGTGATTTTTTTTGGCTACTTTTACAAAGCTCAGGTCTCGAGCAATATCTCTAAAAAGTCTTAATTGGGTTATGTTCATAAGATAATAAAAAGTTATCAAGAGTATAATTTAATACAATTTAAATTATATAAGAATAAATGTCATACTTTTAATTAATTAATGTGACTACGCATCAAAATCTCGCTAAATAATTAGACACTAGCGAATATATGAGCTAAGTCTTAGGTATGTAGGTAAATAAATAGGTAAATAAATAGGTAAAATTAATGGCGAAGAAACACAGCTCTAAAAACAGTAAAAAAGGTAAATTGAAAAAAAGTAATACTAATGATCAACCAAATATCATATTCGATCTTGATGCAAAAAACGGAAAAATTCCTTGGAATGCTGAAGGTACGTATCCATACAAAAAGAAAATGTGTGTACTTGAATATGAGCGTGAAAAGCATGAACTGCAGATAGAATTACTTAAAATGCAAAGCTGGGTGAAAGACACTAAGCAGCGTGTTGTAATTATTTTTGAAGGTCGTGATGCAGCAGGTAAAGGTGGCACCATAAAGCGTTTTATGGAGCATCTTAATCCTCGAGGCGCGCACGTCATAGCACTTGAGAAACCCAGTGCACACGAACGTAATCAATGGTATTTCCAACGCTATATTCAGCATTTACCCAGTAAAGGTGAAATTATTCTTTTTGATCGCTCTTGGTATAACCGAGCAGGTGTTGAGAAGGTTATGGGGTATTGCAGTGATCAAGAATACCTAGAGTTCCTCAGACAAGCGCCTGAGTTTGAACGTATGTTGGTTAATAGCGGTATTAAAGTATTTAAATACTGGTTTTCAGCTAGCCGTACAGAGCAATTTAGACGCTTTAAATCACGAAAGAAAGATCCATTAAAACAATGGAAGCTTAGCCCTGTTGATTTAGCATCATTAGCTCGCTGGGATGATTACAGCAAAGCAAAAGACGACATGATGTTCCATACCGACACAAAAGATGCTCCATGGACCATTATTCGTTCTGATGATAAGAAACGAGGACGTATTAACTGTTTACGTCACTTTCTTAATCAATTGAATTATACAGGCAAGGATCGTGATGTGGTGAGAGTGCCTGATCCGTTGATAGCAGGTACCTCTGAGCAAATATACGAAAAAGATGAACACGCTTAACCTCGGGTTCAATTATGTGAAAACCTCCATACATTAAGAGATAATAAATATGAGTGATAAAAAGAAGTTAGAAATACTTAAAAAAGCACTAAAGAAAAGTAAAAAAGACGCAGAAAAAGCATTAAAAGTTGCAAAAAAAGCGAAAGCTAAAGCAAAGAGCGCTAAAGCAAAGGCAGAGAAAGCAGAGTCTAAGGCGAAAACCGCTAAAGCAAAGAGCGCCAAAGCAAAGGCAGCGAAAGCAGAGTCTAAGGCGCAAACAGCTAAAGATAATCTTAAAAAGGCAATTAAAGCATTGAGTGAAGCGAAAACTGAACAAGTTGCTAAGAAAAAAGTATCAAAAAATACAGCAAAGAAAAAAGCTAAGAAAGGCTCAAAAAAGAAGTCTTCTAAAAAGAAATCTTCTAAGAAGAAGTAGACTTATCCACGCACGCTATTAGCGCGTGAGAACAGTAAAGCTAAGTAGTGTCTCAGCTAAAAATTACAATGTAATGAGTTGAGGCGTTAACTTTGACTATAGCTATTAAATTTATAGTCAAAGTGTCTACTTGGCTTTGCTCGTTATACTAAACGTTTTTTAACGTGTATATGACAGCCTTGCTGATAAACAATACGTTGGTTTCTCCACGATTATTTTACAGTATTTCAGTGATCAACCACTCCTTCCTGCAAGATTTCCAGTAGTTTTAGAGAATCGATTCCTTTTATTTTTATTAGAGTTTTCTGTGAAAAAAATTACAAACGTTTATGTAGTGAAAAGCGTAAAAACATAACGCCAGCATATTAGATGAGTTTGTGAGACCTTAGGACTGCTTTGCATTGTATACTTTCAAGCTATAAATAGAGTTAGGTTGTTTAATCTATGTAGTCGTTGCAAAATATGAGACTCTGACCCAGAGTAGGTATTTATGATCGTGGGTTATCGGCACACAGGGAACTGATCAATGCGTATTCCAGATAATAGTAATATTGTTATTTTTGGTGCTTCAGGCGACTTATCATTTCGTAAGTTGATTCCTGCTTTATATCAACTTTATGTAACTAAGCAGCTTCCTGATTGTTTTTTTATTCTAGGGGTGTCCCGCACAAACTATAGCTCTGAAAGCTATCGAGAGGCGTTATCTCTGGCGTTGATTGAACACTCTGATGTTGATGAGGGTACTTTACTTACATTTCTTGAACATGTTTATTATTTGGCTATTAATACGTCAGATGAAAATGACTATGCTAAGTTATCTCTAAGCTTAAATGATCTTTATAATCATTATAATACCCCCTATAACACATTGTTCTATTTGGCGACGCCTCCCAGCTTGTTTACGGTGATACCGGAGTGCTTATCGAAAAGCAATTTGCTAGACCAAGGGGATGGGTGGAAGCGTATTGTCATTGAGAAGCCCCTTGGGTATGACCTTGCGTCCGCCATTGCTCTTGATAAGAGCCTACATCACTTCTTTGATGAATCTCAAATTTATCGTATCGATCATTATTTGGGTAAAGAGACGGTTCAAAATTTACTGGTTTTCCGTTTTGCTAATGGCATGTTTGAGCCTCTGTGGGATCGAAAGTATGTTGATTATATAGAGATCACCGGCGCTGAGAAGTTGGGGGTTGAGGCTAGAGGTCGTTACTATGAAGGTGCGGGTGCGCTAAGGGATATGCTTCAAAACCATTTGTTGCAAGTTCTAGCTATGGTGGCAATGGAACCGCCGGCAGTGATTAATGCAGACTCGACACGTAATGAAGTCGTTAAAGTGTTACAGAGTTTGAAGCCGATTAGTGAGGATGATCTAAAAAATAATATCGTGCTTGGCCAGTATACGGAATCAACGGTGCAAGGCGACAACATGGTCGCGTACCGACAAGAACCTGGTGTCGCAAACGATTCAAGAACTGAAACATATGTTGCCATGAAGCTGTTTATCAATAATTGGCGTTGGAATGGCGTGCCTTTTTATGTTCGAACGGGTAAACGTTTACCTACGCGGGTGACGGAGGTTGTGATTCATTTTAAGCAGACACCTCACCCCGTCTTTGGCCAGAATGCACCAGCCAATAAACTGATCCTTCGAATTCAACCCGACGAGGGCATCATGATGCAGTTTGGTTTGAAAAACCCCGGTTCAGGCTTCGAAGCAAAAGAAGTAACGATGGACTTTCGTTATCAGGACCTTGCTGATGAAGGTGAAATTGATGGCCGTTTACTCAATGCTTATGAACGTTTACTGTTGGATGCGTTGAATGGTGATGCCACACTCTTTGCACGCAGTGATGCTGTGCAAGCTTGCTGGAAGTTTGTAGAGCCTATACTCGCTTACCAAAAAGGTAAGCATGCATTACATGGCTATGCTTGTGGTACATGGGGGCCCAAAGAGGCTGAGTATCTTTTACAAGTAGATAAGCGGAGTTGGCGTTTCCCCTGTAAGAATTTGGCCAATACTCAGTATTGTGAATTATAGATTTCACTAAAGAGGCTTATATGATCACATATAGAGAAGACCCCAAGATCTGCATTTTTGATTCAAACGACGCAATGGCCGAATCGATTGCTCAGCAGTGGTTGAACTTGAGCAGGGGCACGGAAATAGTGAATATTTCTTTGTCTGGTGGTAGCACACCTAAACATATTTTTGGCTTTATTGCTCACAGTGATTATGCTAGCCAGATAAACTGGAAGCATCTGCATTTTTGGTGGGGAGATGAACGCTGTGTTTCACCCAAGCACGAGCAGAGTAACTATGGGGAGGCAATGCGCTTGTTGTTTAGTCAGGTATTGATTCCAGCAGACAATCTTCATCCAATACATGGCGAATTATTGCCCGAAAAAGCCTGCATAGATTTCAAAGATGAAATGGAGGCCTGTTTGCCGTTGTGTACAGTAAGCGGTAAAGTTCGGCCTATTTATGATTGGGTAATTCTAGGTATAGGGGAGGATGGGCATACAGCTTCTTTGTTTCCAGGTTGCACAGACTCTGAAACCTCGCAAAATGCGGTGCTTGCTTATCACCCTGACACTCAGCAGGCGCGGGTGTCCTTAAGTGCCCCTGCGATCTGTGCGGCAAAGCGTGTGACCTATCTGGCATTGGGAGAAGGTAAGAAACAAATAGTTGCGGTTTTATTGAATAACGAACCATCATCGGAAGGTTTGCCAGCAGGCAGTATCAAATCGATTCAGGGTCCAACAGAATGGTATTTGGATGTACAGTCAGCCAGCGGCTTAAATGAACAATAAAGGTATCTCCATGACAGGGAAAAAATCAGACATAGCCGTGATCGGGTTGGCCGTAATGGGGCAGAACCTGATTCTAAATATGAATGATCACGGTGTGAAAGTCGTTGCTTATAATCGCACACAAATGAAAGTATCTGATTTTATCCAAGGGCCTGCAAAAGGCACTGATATTCAAGGCGCATCGAGTCTTGAGGATATGGTCTCACGTTTAGAGTCGCCAAGAAAAGTAATGCTAATGGTGCGAGCGGGAGAGGTGGTTGATCAGTATATAAGCCAACTTGAACCTTTACTGTCTGAAGGTGATGTAATTATCGATGGAGGTAATTCTGATTTTATTGACACCGAACGGCGAGTAAAGGCGTTGGGTAAACAGGGGCTTCATTATATTGGGATGGGCGTTTCAGGTGGTGAAGAGGGGGCGCGTAATGGCCCTTCAATTATGCCTGGTGGTGATGAGCGTGCATGGCCTTTGGTAAAAAATATTTTTCAGTGCATTGCGGCACGTACTGAAAATGGAGAAATTTGTTGTGATTGGGTCGGTTCTGGTGGTGCCGGGCACTTCGTGAAGATGGTGCATAATGGCATCGAATACGGTGATATGCAGTTGATTTCAGAGTCCTATCACTTTATGAAAACAGCTTTGAATATGAGTCATCAGGAGATGCACCAGACTTTTTCTGACTGGAATAAGACGGAGTTAAATAGCTATCTTGTAGAAATTACCGCCAATATTCTTGCTTATGAAGAAGAGGGCAACCCTTTACTTGAGAATATTCTTGATGTCGCCGGACAAAAAGGAACAGGCAAATTAACCGGTATTACTGCGCTTGATGCAGGAGTGCCTTTAACGTTAATTAGCGAGTCAGTTTATGCGCGTTACTTGTCTGGTTTAAAAGAAGAGCGGCAGCAGTTTGAGGCCTTGTTTGATAAACATATAACCCCGATATCTGGAGGCCGTTCTGAATGGCTTGAAGCGCTACGTCAGTCTTTACTGGCCGCTAAAGTCATTTCTTATGCTCAAGGTTTTATGTTGATGAAGCGTATCTCTGATGAGCGTAAGTGGCAGCTGAATTATGGTAATGTAGCCTTGATGTGGAGAGGAGGTTGTATTATACGTAGTGCTTTTTTAGAGAATATTCGTGACGCCTTTCAATCGAACCCTGAATTGGTTTTTCTGGGTATGGATGATCATTTCAAAAACCTCCTGATTCGCTGTACGCCCGCGTGGAGAAAAATACTATCTAAGACCTTTGAGTTGGGGCTTCCGATGCCTTGTACTGCATCTGGTTTGTCATTTTTTGATGCTTTTACTACGGGTAGTTTGCCTGCGAATTTGCTACAAGCCCAGCGAGATTATTTTGGTGCGCATACCTATGAGCGAAAAGATAAACCAAGAGGAGAGTTTTCTCATACTGACTGGACAGGCAAGGGAGGGCGAGCTGCTTCCAGTATTTATAATGCGCTATAAAGGGGGGGCGAGATCAGGTTTTGTCTTTTTAAACTGGCAATGCATAAAGTGTGCTTATATGCCAAGGAGGATGCAGTATAGAAGGCTTGAACCTGTGGCTTACAGGGAAGCACCAACAGTTAATGTTGGTGCTTAGCTTTATTATGCTTTTCTTCTACGAGCTGCACCAATTCCAGCTAGACCAAGGCCTAGTAAAGCCAATGAAGCGGGCTCAGGAACAGAGCTTACAGTTTCGATAGTTAATGATGTAACTCCAAGACGAGTAATGAATTCGCCTGTTTGGATTTGAGATATTGTAAGCAGGCCATCTAATAAGCTGCTAAAGTCAGTGAACACAAATTCCCAAGAATTAGTACTGGTGTAGCAAGGGGCGGATTGTAGGCATTGAGCAATAAGTTCGCCATCTGCAAAAACATCCTGAGGTGCTGAACTGCTAACTTGGCTGTTTCCAAATGTTCCACTTAGTACAGCGCTAACAATAGTTTCTCCAGAAAGGTCGAAATTAAAAGTACCGACCTCTTGCGCTGGGGAAGGGAAGCTAGGGCCGCCATCATAGTTAAACTCATTTAGGGACTGGTTGATTGTACCTGCGGTTGCTGTTCCTATTAATGTTGAGCTTAAAAGGACTGAAGCAGCTAGCTTTTTGATTTCCATATAAATATCCTATTTAGTATTTTATTAAAAATTTCCATGTTGTTTGGAGTTTCTATTAGCGTATACGATAGCCTAATTTATCATGCAAAATGGAGTATTTGAATGTGTGAGCTTAGATGAAATCTTACGCTAATTAAAAACACACGAATAAACAAGCATAATTTATTCCGTTATAAGATATTTATCTATAAAACAGTGTGTTACTTAATTTTTAGCTTGCTCCTTTTTAGATGATTGTAAGAAAAGTCGACGGATATTAGGTTTGTGGATTAGAAGGGGGAGGGAAAACAGGTTCAGAGTAGGGTTGAAAGTGACTCAGGCTGCAGGCACTGACTCCAGGTGTTTAATAGCGCAAATAAATAATGATATCGTGCTTTCATGTGTTGTTTGGGGAGAGCTTTTCGTGAAATGTTAAAAAGGTTTTGTCCTCATAAACTCATGAGGTAATATCAGTTCTAGTATTATTAATATGGAAGGTTCTATGAATCCAGATTTTATAAATGCCACTATTGGTGGAGTGATGATCGCCTGTTCGGTGATTATTATGATGAGTTTGTTAGGTAGGGTGACGGGCATTAGCGGTATTGTATGGCAAGCCGTTAAAATCGATCAAACAGAAGTAAATAAAATTTGGCGCCCCGCTTTCATTGTCGGCCTAATTGCAGGCCCTGTGTTGGTTCATTATTTATTGGGTTGGGAGTTCCCTATCGCCAAGAGTAATAACATTTGGTTAATCATATTATCAGGCGTATTGGTTGGCTTTGGCACTAAGTTAGGCGCAGGTTGTACCAGTGGTCACGGGGTTTGTGGTATTGGGCGATTTTCTTTACGTTCGCTTATCGCAACGGTGGTATTTATGTCTACGGGGATTTTGACCGTGGCTGTTGTTAATAATTTATAATAGGGGAGTGTGATGACAATACTTATTGGATTACTTGCAGGTACTCTCTTTGGGGCAGGTTTATTTATATCAGGTATGATGGACCCAGAAAAAGTGATTGGGTTTCTCGACCTTTTTGGAAACTGGGACCCATCATTAATGTTTGTTATGGGGAGCGCACTTGTAGTGACAGTGCCTGCATTCAAGTTTATCTTGCAAAGAAAAAAACCATTTTTTAATGATGCTTTTACGTTGCCGATCAAAGTAAATTTAGATAAACCCCTTATTGTTGGTGCCGCTATTTTTGGTATAGGTTGGGGGCTTTATGGTTATTGTCCAGGTCCTGCAATATCATCACTGGCATCATTAAATACAGCAGGATTTATTTTTGTACCGAGCATGTTAGTGGGTATGTGGTTTGCTAATCGAGTTAGTTAAAATAAGATGTGTTGATATTTTTTATATCAGTGACTCACCCTACAGCAGCTGGGCTTTTATAAGTTGTAGTTTTTTTACAAACCAATCTAGAGCTTTACCTTTATTGTCTTTACGCCAAGCCAAACATAAGTTGTAATACCGGTCTTCGGGTTGCTCTACTTCGAGAGCAATAAGTTGCTTGGTGTTGAGCTCTGCTTGAATGCGGTGGATAGGCAGGTAACCGACACCTAAACCGAGCTTGTGCGCGGTTATTTTTTTATCCATCGTGGGTACTGTAATGCGAGGTTGACCATCGAGTAATCCGGCTGAGCGGGTGGGTAATTGCCGTGAGCTGTCGGCAACGACGATGGATGGGTACTGTTTAATGACTTCCGCTGATAAGGGTTGTGCTGCCGCTATTAATGACTGGCTGACTAGAGGGTGTTCCTTCGCAACGGCAAATACAAAGTCGATTTCACCAATGATCTCTATATTAAAATTACTGCTGCTTGGTATTGCTTCTCCGCCAATGATTAGGTCACAACGGTTTGCGTTTATGGCGTCCCACGTCCCTCCGAATACCTCTTCACTCACACGAATATTGATCCATGGGTAAGCGCGCTGAAATTCTGCAATTAATTGATAAATTGGGTCAAACAATAAAATGCTATCAATGCAAATGCGTAATTCGGTTTCCCAGCTGCTAGCAGATTGTTTAACTATATGAGTGAGTTCATCGGTGGCTTTCAATATCTGCCTGCCTTGGTCTAGTAGCATTTTACCAATAGGCGTTAATACCGCTTTACGCTTGCTTCTATCAAATAAAGCCACTGCCAGGTCATCTTCAAGTTTACTCACGGTATAAGAAATGGCAGAGGGTACTCGGAATAGTTCATCGGCTGCACCAGCAAAACTATTCTTGCGATCAATAGCGTCTAGCACTCTTAATGCATCCAATGTTATTGGGGAAACCATACATCAATCCTTTTGATCTAATAGATCAGTTATAACCGTTATTCATTGGAAGAGTCTTTAAATATAATAGCTAAAAGATTCAAAAACAATGAACTTTAGGCGACTGTATGACGACTTCAACGATAAACACAGCAGCTACGGCCACATCTACCCAGGCAAGAATTCATAAACTATTACTATCAGATGGAGGCTTTGCGGCTTTAGCCTTACGTATACCAGCCGCAATAATTTTTATTGCACATGGTGCACAAAAGCTATTTGGCATGTTTGGAGGTTACGGTTTGGAAGGCACAGGACAGTGGATGGCCTCAATTGGTTTGGAGCCGGGTTATTTGATGGCTCTTATGGCCGGTAGTGCTGAGTTTTTTGGTGGTCTTGCGTTGTTAGTGGGTTTACTTGTACGACCCGCAGCCTTGATGTTAAGCATCACCATGTTAGTGGCTATATTTACCGTACATTTTGCAAATGGTTTATTTATGAGTAACAACGGCTATGAATTTGGTCTGTCACTATTGGCCATATCAGTTGCTTTGATGTTTAGCGGCGCGGGTAAATTTTCAGCCGATAACTATTTTTCTAAAAAACTAGCTTAATGGGGAGATCAGCATGAGTACTTTAAAAACAAGCTGGAAAAGCAGTATTGATAATGGCGAATACCGTCGTAAAGATTCTCAGTTTAGAAATTGGATTACCCCCGACGGCAGTGCAGGGCCTACGGGGCAGGGTGGCTTCATTGCTGAAGCGGGACGTTATCACTTATATGTTTCATTAGCGTGCCCATGGGCTCATCGGACCTTGATATTTAGAATGTTAAAGGGTTTGGAATCATTGATTACGGTGAGTGTTGTTCACCCTGATATGCATGATAAAGGTTGGTCTTTTAAGCATGATACTGAATCGGAAGCGTTGTACGGTACAAGCGGTGATAACTTATATGGCAGTGACTTTATGTCAGCCCGTTATTTTGACAACGTGCCCGATTATAACGGGGCTATAACGGTACCGGTATTGTGGGATAAAAAGGGTAAGGTGATTGTTAATAATGAATCTTCAGAGATCATTCGCATGTTCAACTCTGCGTTTGATGATATTACTGGCAATAAGTTAGATTTTTACCCACCGCATTTTCGCAGTGATATTGATGAGGTGAATGAATTCGTTTATCACAACATTAACAACGGCGTTTATAAAGCAGGTTTCGCTACCACACAAGTGGCTTATGAAGAAAATGCCAACCGCTTATTTGCAAGCTTAAAGCAGTTAGATGACACGCTTGCTAACCAGCGTTACTTAGTTGGCAATGATATTACCGAAGCAGACTGGCGCTTGTGGACTACCTTGATACGATTTGATTCTGTGTATCACACACACTTCAAATGTAATTTGCAGTTATTACAGCAGTTCCACCATTTATATCACTATATGTTGGATTTATATCAGCAGCCCAGCATCGCGACGACAGTTAATATGGCCCATATTAAACGTCATTATTATGCTAGTCATCTTGCGATTAACCCTTACGGCATCGTGCCTATTGGTCACCAGCAAGATTGGACGGTTGATCCTAAGCGAGAACACATTTCAGGTTGAAATGCTCGCTGCATATGGTAACTATTTTTCATAGCGGTATGAGTTGCACTTACAAATCGAATCCAGGGCAAAGACAGAGGAGCATGAAATGAAAGTATTAAAAATAGTAAATAGCAAAGCGACTCAAGATGGCGATGGGGTGAATATCTCTCGGGTAGCGGATTTTTCCGGTAAATACTTTGACCCGTATTTAATGATTGATGAATTAAAATCTGATGATGTAAATGATTTTATAGGAGGCTTTCCTGCTCACCCTCATCGGGGCATTGAAACATTTACGTATATGATCATAGGGGGCTTCGAACATAAAGATCAAATGGGTAATAAAAAGGTAATTACTGCGGGTAACGTGCAGTGGATGAGTACCGGTTATGGGGTTGTTCATTCTGAAATGCCCGTCACAGATGTTGACGGCGGTATGCATGGTTTTCAAATTTGGTTGAATATGCCCGCGAAAGATAAATTGCGTAAATCACGATATCAAGATAGCCATAATTTGAAAACGGGTTTACCGATCTTAACTAATAACACCGGCGCACAGCTTAAACTGTTAGCAGGTAAATGGACGTTAGCGGGAAATAGCGATGCATCACCGCTTACTGATTTAGCTGGCAAAGGCGCCATCGCAGACCTTTCACTAGCGAGTAAGGGGCGCGTTGAGCTGAATTTAAGCCATGCAGAGCAAGTGTTGGTTTATGTGCATACAGGTTCATTAGCGACACCCAAGGTAAATTGCGGACAGCTAGCGATTGTTGATGCTAAACAAGCATTAGCAATGACCGCTAATAGTGAAGGCGCGGGTGCGTTGATCTTGGTGGGCAATAAAATCAACGAAAAGATCGTACACATGGGGCCGTTTGTAATGAATACACAAAAAGAGATCCGCCAGGCCGTTAGTGATTACCAAAACGGTAAATTTGGCAAAATAGCTTGATTCCAAGAATTGCTTGATTGTTGTGTTACAACCTATTTTTTGAAGCAATTTGAATAATAGATTTTAACTCAGCAATCTCCTGCCGTAATTCTTGCATTTCAATATGTATGTCGTTCTCGATATGATCTCTTGCATCAATCACTGCGGTGACGGTCTCTTTACTTTCACTCTCACTAAATGTCTGCATTGCATTTACTATAATCGCGATAAACAGATTCAACATAGTAAAGGTTGCTACCAGAATGAAGGGTACAAAAAAGGCCCAAGCATAAGGGAAAGTCTCCATTACTGGGCGTGCGATGCCCATTGACCAGCTTTCAAGCGTCATGATCTGAAATAAAGTGTAGAAAGAATGACCTAGATGACCAAACCATTCTGGGTATTCACTGGCGAATAAATTGGTGGCAATCACTGCAAACACATAAAAGAGCAATAGCAGCACCAAAGCAATAGATGACAGCCCAGGAATAGCCGACAGCAGAGCACCAACTACACGACGCATAGAAGGCACTATGGTGAGTATTCTAAGTACCCGCAATACACGTAGCGCGCGTAACACTGAAAACTGTCCTGTGGCAGGGATTAGCGCAATACTTACTACAATAAAATCAAATACCATCCATGGGTCACGAAAGAATGCAGTGCGGTAAACAAACAGACGAATAATGAGTTCAATCACAAAAACTGTCAGTATTGTCTTGTCTAGAATGGAGATTATAGAGCCGTAATTCGCCATAACTGAGGGGATTGTTTCAATACCAAGCGTTACTGAATTTATAAGAATTAATCCAAGTATCATGAATTGAACGTGATTACTTTCGATAAATCGTTGTAAGCGATGTTGGGTAGTTGATGGTGATTGAAGGGTGTTGTCTGTCATTTATGCTAACTCAGTACTGGAGGGTTGAGCTTAGCATTCTGCATTTTCAAATTAATAATGTAAACATTAGCTAATTATGTTTGATTTTAATAATAGCGGTAAGCTTAAGTTTGATGGATTGTGTTAACATCCTGAAAAGGATACCCCGAGGATTTGTTTTGAAATTATCACGCGCACTTCTCACTACTCTGTTGTTTGGACTATTAGCCAGCTGTAGCAGCCTGAACATGCCATCAGTTACTGATGAGCCTACCAATAGCACTATCGAAGGTAAAATCATTTGGCACGATCTGTTAAGTGATACTCCGGCTGAATCTAAAATTTTTTATAATGAACTTTTTGGTTGGCAGTTTGAGGATGTAGCGCTTAAAACAGGATTATTCCAAAGCATAAATTACACGCTTATTCGTCACAATGGCAAGTTGATTGGCGGTATGGTTGATCAAACACATTTAGAAACTAAAGAAGATATTTCACAGTGGGTAGTGTTACTTTCAGTTAAAGATATCGATGCTGCTGTTGCCTCTTTTACAGCACAAAACGGCACTGTGTTTGCGCCACCGACAGACCTAGCAGATCGCGGTAAAATAGCTATTGTGGCTGATCCGCAAGGCGCACTGCTGGGGCTATTGCAAACCAAAGATGGTGATCCACTGGATGAGCAAGAAGTTGATGTCGGTGGTTTTCTATGGAACGAGCTTTGGACTAGAGACGTTAGCGAAGCGACAAAATTTTATAGCCGTATTGCTCAATATGATGCCGAAGACCGCATCATTAACAAAGCAGATAATAGCAAACAGAATTACCGTTTATTGAAAACTAACAACACTCCACGCGCAGGTATTTTAACTAACCCGGTAGAAGACTTAAGCCCTACGTGGGTTAGTTACATTCGGGTAAAAAATGCTGAAAGCCTTGATGCGATTGTTGCTCGTGTAGAAGAGCTTGGAGGCGCTATATTATTAGCCCCACAAGACCGTGCTATTGGTGGTCGTGTAGCATTGATTGCAGGCCCTTCAGGTGCAGGCATTGCTTTACAAACATGGTCCGGCAAACCGAAACTAACAAAGCAATAAGGAGGTCTTATGCTAATAATATCTAAACTGCTTAAAGTTGTTGTATTTATATTAATTGGCTTCGGGCTTTGTAGCTGTAATAACAACTCCAACGTATATGCCAGTGTGGGAGTTTCCACAGGCTTTAGCTCATATCATCATGGGCATCGTGGTCATGGCTCTGGTCCACGCATGCGAGGCAGTATTTCTGTTGGCGGTCGTATTCGATAGAGATGCATTTCATATGAAACACAAGTTGGCAGGAGTCTCAATTGTGTAAATTGATTGTTATATTATATGGGGTTGTGGTCACCCATTAGAAAGTTCCGGTCAAGCAGACAAAGTAAATTCCCTTGATTTTTTTTTAACAAGTAAAAATGGCCGGTAGGCTATACCTATTTGCTAACTGTCACGCGCCTAAAAATTCATGGTATGGTGTCAACAAATATGCACCAGTCACCCATCTTAATTAAGGTATATAGTCAGTAACAACAACGGTCCTGACAGTCCTTGGCTACTTGCCTCAGAAATACCCCAGGGTACTCTCTCTGCCTTCGGCATTCACCTTGTCATTTAGTTCCGTACTTTGTCCAAGTCTTAAGGTGCTATTAATAAAACTTACCTTGTTTGACAGATTCATGGTTTATAACTTCGTTATGTCCAGACATTTGTTTGATTGTGAAATTTCTGATCTCCTTGAAAAAGTAATTGTGGAATAAAAATCCACATTAACGTCTAGCTACTGATTATTGCTTTTGAGAGGTTTAAGTCGTGTCATAAGGAAGTCCATCCAGCAGGAAAAACTATATATAGCGTATATGTTATTATTATTTTGATAAAATATAACTTAAAAGCTATATTGTAAATGTTAGTTATTAATTTGAGTTATAAATATTTAAACTAAATATAATGTATAGGTATTTTTGTGCGCGCAGAAGATCGTATTGTAGCTAGAAAACAGCTCGACAAACGTCTTGATTTATTACGAGATTTGAAGGCGCATACGCGGCCGTCTCGCGGCTGGATTAAGGCTATACGTGAAGCTTTAGGGCTTACGAGTGCTCAACTTGGAACACGTATGGGTGTCAGTCAGCCTCGTATCCTTGATATTGAAAAATCAGAAAAATCAGGTTCAATCACTTTAGATACATTGGAACGGGCAGCGAATGCGATGGACTGTAAATTAGTCTATGCGATTGTCCCAAAAAAACCACTCCAAGAAGTAGTAGAAAACCGTGCTCATGCTCTTGCTAAGAAACAGATGCAAATTACAGGTCATAATATGGCACTCGAAGCACAATCAGTCTTGGCTGATGATGAAAAAGAACAGCTCGAAATAATGATACGCAAGATTATTGAAAAGGCTGGGTCGAACTTGTGGGCGGATGACGTATGACAGACCCTTTAATAGAAGAAGATGAAGCATCAACCCCGTTAACCGAAGAAGAACGGGAAGAGTTGATTCCATCGTATATTAGTCTGCGTTCAGAGCTGAATGAGGCCGAGCAACGTAATATCCTTGGGGCTGAAGTGTGGGCCTTTAAGTCGAGACGAGATGTTTTATCTGAACAGTTTTTAAAAAACCTACATAAAAGAATGTTTGGAAAAGTGTGGCGATGGGCTGGTGTAATAAGGACGTCAGAACGGAATATTGGGGTGGAAGCATATCGTATCTCCACAGAGTTGAGACAGCTTATAGATGACTGTAAATGTTGGATTGAATTTGAATCATATGAACCAGATGAAATAGCCGCCATGTTTTCGCATCGCTTAGTTAAGATTCATCCTTTCCCTAATGGTAATGGCAGACATTCCAGAACCGCAGCCGATTTATTGCTCGTTTCATTAGGGGGAGAGCGATTTACATGGGGATGTTCAAATATTGTTGATGTAGGAGAAACCAGAAAAAACTATATTGAAGCGCTTCATGCTGCTGATAATCATGATTACGCACCTTTTTTTGAGTTTGTACGTTCATAAATTGATACTGATTATCTTTGGTTGTTTAAGTTTTAGTGATGTTTTAACTTTAACTTATTTAATCGTTTCCTTTCACAGGCAATACTTATTTAACCAAGTTGCTATTAAGCAGGGTAATGGTTACCTGAGAGGCTTCATTGCTACTAGTACGCAATATGGGTGATTTAAGGGGTGACTTTTCATGTTGTTTGTGATGGTAACTATAAAAGTATACCATGAGTTATCTGAAAAAAACTTAGCTAAAATGCGTAAAGCGTGGGAACACTGAATTCAATTTGGCCTATCACCAAATTACAGTATCTAGACCGATTCATTGTGGATTGTCATTAGTTCTTGTAAAAACCTTTAAATAAGATTAAATTTTGTTTCTACATTGAATCACGGCTCAAACGGGCCTGATAGTAATATTGATGATTTATTCTTCGTAAGAAGGGTATCAAGGCTGGCAGCCTTTATTACTCGATACAAATTTAGTTTGTATAGTGATATTAAATTGGGAGCTTACCCTGCGGGAAGCTCGGTTCGTAAACGGGAGGCCTATTCTCGGCATACGACGCTAATTTTATATCAGGTATTACTATGCCAATTAAAAATTCAAACGTTCCAACTCCTGCTCTTCAATTCTGTAAGCAAATTTCCTATGAAACACTCGCTGCTAGTTGGTTCACCCACGATGGTTGGGAAGTTTTATTACCGCTAATCGATCATGGTAAGAAAACAGATCTAGTGGTTGCTGACGACAGTAACTATTACTGGATTCAGGTTAAGTCACTCGAATCCAGTGACGATAATATCCTTGTTGAGAATAAGTGGGGCGAAGCCAATATAGACTACGTGATCTATTTTTCTCGCACGGGTAATTGGGGTTATATTACGCCCCCGTTCAAAGAGCTGCGGAAGAAATTAAACTCGGCTGACCATGTTAAATTCCACCAACATCCAACAAATTTTTTGAAAGCATTCAAGAAAATCTGAGGTTTCAGTGATATACGTTCAAGGTTTGTTCGTTTGTATAATTTTGTTATTCAATATGATGAGCCTTTGAGTCGCGGATCATATCCTTACTTTACCTTTTTAGAAGAGCTCGTCAGTGGCTTCTTGTGTTACTGCCGACTGCTGTAAGACTCGATGGTGATTTGGCCTATAAGTTGAAAGCCTTAAGGGGAGGGGAGTATTTCAAAAGCTTGGGGTCGACTCGATTGCTACTCAGATAGGAAAATAAACTAAGTCACTATACTTCAGATCGTGAATCTAAATGTACAGTCCCTGCCAAGCAGGTAGCGTTATTTTGTTAATTGTCTGTGTGTAGAGAGCTGAGAGGTCTTTTATAGGAAGTGTCTGAATATTACTAGTAAAAAAAAGATAAAATTATATGATAAAAGGAAAAAATGGTGCCCCGAACAGGAGTCGAACCTGTGACCTGCCCCTTAGGAGGGGGCCGCGCTATCCAGCTGTGCCATCGGGGCACTAAGAGCGCGTATAATAGCGTTCCGTATAATATTTCTCAAGGACTTACCCTGCTATATTTAGTTTGTTTCTAGTTTGTTTCTAGTTATTTCTTAATTACTACGCATTTAAATTTTTGATTACCTATCCACTAATAGGCTTTGCTGTCTATAATATCTACATAATTATGTAGGTTAAATTAAGGAGTTAACATGATAAAACTATTGTCAGATATTGTTGCAGAAGCTAAAGAAGGTGAGCATTGCTTAACGATTGAGGAGTCGCGGAAGTTGATTTGTGCATGCGAAAACCCGCTTTTACTTGATGTAAGAGAGCCTGCAGAGTATGCGTTAGATAATATTGAAGGGTTTATTAATATTCCACGAGGCGTGCTTGAAATGAAGCTACCTGATCTTTGTGATGACCCAGATCGTTGTATTCTTATTCATTGCGCTACCGGTGGGCGAGCAGCACTCTCTGCAAATGCGCTTAGAAAAATGGGATATTTAAAAGTCCATTTAATTAGTGCTTCATTTGAAGACATTAAAAAGAATTTCCATCTCTAGATTTTTGTTTTATTGAATTCTTTTAGGACTTTTGTATGACTCAACCTATTATTATTTCTCATTATTCAGATGTACTGTGTGTTTGGGCTTATGTGGCTCAAATTCGATTGGATGAGCTAATGGTTCAATTTGGGGATAAAGTGAAAGTTAATCATATTTTTATTCCTTTATTTGGCTCGACAGAAAAAAGAATTGGTGACGGCTGGAAAGATCGGGGTGGTTTTAATGGGTTTTCTGATCATGTCGTTGAGGTGTGTGAAGCCTTTCCACATATTGATATTAACCCCGATGTCTGGAAAAGTTGCCGGCCTCTGACCTCTGCATCTACACACTGTTTTATTAAAGCGGTTCAATTGCTTGAAGAGAACGCTGTAATTGGTGATGAGGCAATTGAAGCGTTTAAAGGTAAAACCTTAGTCGAGGAGTTTGTGTGGCGTATTCGTTTGGCCTTTTTTGTTAATGCAGAAGATATCTCTAGCTATGAGGTAATGTCTCGTATTGCTCAGGGTTTAAATATTAATCTGTCTGCGGTGGATGAAAAACTAAAAAGTGGTGAAGCCATTGCTGCCTTATGTCGTGATGCTGAACTTAAAGAATTGCATAAAATTGAAGGCAGCCCTACTTATTATTTAAATGGAGGACGACAAAAGCTTTATGGCAATGTAGGTTATAAAATACTAGAAGCTAACGTTTTAGAATTACTTCAAAATAAAGGAGGTGAAGTCGCTTCTTGGTGTTGAACTATTTGAATTTCTGTTAGTCTCATAGCTAACTAAAATCTAGATTAAATAAGGTTAGCTATGCGTGATACCCGCCCCTTGCTGTTAGTTTCTGATTTTCCTGAAATCAGGCGAGCTGAACTGCATACTCTCCAAGTAAACTTGGGTTATTTATGTAACTTAAGTTGTACTCATTGTCATGTCGCCGCTGGTCCAAATCGTACTGAGTTAATGGATCGAGAGACTATTGATATCCTGCTTGATTTTATTGATGATCAAAATATCAAAACGCTGGATTTGACGGGGGGGGCGCCTGAAATGAACCCTGAGTTTCGTTACCTTGTCACCGAGGCAAGGAAGCGAAATGTTCACGTGATAGACCGTTGTAACCTGACTATATTACTAGAGCCAGGCTATGAGTCGCTCATTGATTTTCTAGCGGATAATAAGGTCGAAGTTGTCGCCTCCATGCCTTGTTATAACGAAGAAAATGTTGATAAGCAACGAGGTAAGGGGGTTTATGATGGAAGTGTTGATGCTTTGCAGAAGTTAAACGCTAAGGGCTATGGCAAATCAAATAGCGGTTTAGCGCTTAATCTTGTTTATAATCCTGGTGGTCCATTTTTGCCCCCTCCTCAAGTTCAGTTAGAGCGAGATTATAAGCGAGAGTTGTTTGAGCGTTTTGATATAGAATTTAATCAGCTCTTTACGATTACAAACATGCCTATTAGCCGATTCGGTAGTGTGCTGCTATCAAAAGGTGAGTTTTATGATTATATGGGCTTACTGAAAGGCGCTTATTCAGAAGGTAACTTGCAGACAGTCATGTGCCGTAATTTAATTAGTATTGACTGGCAAGGTTTTGTATACGATTGTGACTTTAATCAGATGCTTGAAATGCCACTTGCTGTAACATCTAGCGCTTCAGACTCAAGGTCTACCGATAAAGTACATGTTTCAGATTTACTTCGTCAAAGTCTTATGGGTGAAAAAGTAGTGGTAGCCAATCATTGTTATGGTTGTACCGCAGGGCAAGGAAGTAGTTGTAGTGGTTCTCTGGAGTAAGTTTAATGGCGATGCCTGTTAGTATTATTGTTCCAACATTTAATGAGGCTGACTCGATATCAGCAACACTTAAACCGCTACAGCTATTTAGGCTTTATGGCGGTGAAGTTATTGTTGCTGATGGTGGTAGTACCGATAATACCCGTGAAGTGTGTAAATCCTTGGCTGACCATTGGATTGATGCAGATAAAGGCCGTGCTAGGCAAATGAATGCCGGGGCTAAGGTGGCCACCAGAAAACTTCTTTTGTTTCTTCATGCCGATACTGTTTTGCCAAATAACCACATACACCTATTGAGAGTGCTTGTTGAATCCTATGCTCCATGGGGGCGCTTTGATGTTCGATTGTCGGGTGACCGAAAAATGTTCCGTGTTATTGAGTTTATGATGAATTGGCGCTCACGTATTACGGGTATTGCTACGGGTGATCAGGGGATGTTTGTTAGTAAAAATACGTTTAACAAAGTGGGAGGCTTTCCTGATCAGCCTATCATGGAAGATGTTGAGCTAAGCGCAACACTAAAGAAGTTGTCAAAGCCGTTTTGTATTGGTGATCCATTAACGACTAGTAGTCGTCGTTGGGAAAAAAATGGTGTTTGGAAAACCATTTTTTTGATGTGGTCTATTCGTATTAAATACCGACTGGGTGTTGGTGCTGATAAGTTGCATAAGCAATATTATCAGTAATGCAAAATACCTTAATTATTCAATTTTCAAAATGGCCACAGTTAGGGAAAGTCAAAACTCGCTTAGCTAAAACACTCGGTGATCAAGCGGCTTTTGATACCCACATTGAACTTACCTTGAATGTTCTAAGTAACCTCACTTCTGCTCAACAGGGTAAGGTTGAGCTATGTTTCGATCATCTGTTAGATGATAGTGCTGGAATGAGCTTATTAGATGCGTGTAAACATAAATCAGTTTCTGTTTCAGCTCAGTGTGGCAATGACTTAGGTGAACGGATGTTTCATGCCTTATCCACTGGCCTAAAGACCTTTGAGAAAGTGATTATTGTCGGGAGTGACTGTCCTACTGTTGATAAGACGTATTTGGTCAATGCTATTAATGCTCTGGATTCAAATAACTTAGTGTTAGGGCCTGCTGAAGATGGAGGGTATGTGCTTATTGGGGCGAATAAATTGAAACCTGCTTTGCTCGATAATATTAAATGGGGGGGAGGTAATGTGCTTCGGTCTACCGTGTCTAATGCTGAGAGTTTGTGCTTGTCTTATGCCTTGCTAGATACAACGTGGGATGTTGACGAGTATGACGATTACCTTCGCTGGCAAGGTGTTTCTAAATAAAAAGGTTGCTGCTTTAATACCAATTAGCCAACATGAATATTAACTAATTGGTATTACGCTTTTTACGTCAGAATACCTACTGCTTAACTAAATAAACAGAATATTCATTATCCACATTTTGGCCTTTAGAAAACTTAACTAAATGTTTCTTTGCCAACGCGTTCGCAACCGCCTTACTGTGATGATTAAGTACTTTAGATAACGTCCACTCAGGGTTTGCTAATAAGTCGACTATTGAGTTCAACATAGTCTGCTGTGAATTACTGCTAAACCATGCTTCACGGCAACCGTCTATTGAATAGAAATACTCATCATTAATTAAATCAGCCCAGTATTCACTGTACTTGTCAGCCAAAATTGTCGCCCTTAGAGCTCTTATGTTGGCAGAGGTATTACGCAGTTTTTGCTTATTGATAAGTGCTTGAACATCTTTAGTTGCATTGTCGGGTGATTGAACCAGTTTTATATTCATCACACCGTGCTTGCTTAAGCTACTTTCAATAAGTTTGATGAATGAGTTGTCTACTACTTTTGCATCGCCACTAATGGATGCAAAGTGTATTTTATTGCCATCTTGTAAGAAGCGTTTAGCTAATGATAACGGCCAGAATGCTATATTACTCAGTTCTTCTTCTTGGGCTTTTAAATGGCTTTCTGCAAGGTTCTCTAGGCTGCTTTCAACGGCAAGTACATCTACATCGGTAAAATAGCGTGCATACTCAAATGCTTTTTGAGCCGCATCATCCCCAGCAACGAGGAGCAGTAACTTTTCTGGAAGGCAGTTTTCTTCTATATTAAAGTTATTAATAAGCTCTTGCTTTAGGGATTGCTCATTAAAGAAATCAAGGTTATTCCAGCGTGGGAAAGGGGCTGGGAGATCTTCTTTAGCAATGAGTAGCTCGTCTTGTTTCTCAGGAAACTGTTGTTTAAAGGCTTCTCGCTCAGCTCTACGATAGAGAGCACTATTCATCAGTGGTAAAAGGGCTTTTGGCCAATGCTCTAAATTAAGAGCGGTTAATTTGACTGCATAGCTCTGTGAGAAAAAGGATTGATACATGCCTATAATGATTAAAGCGCCAGCTACATCTTCAATAGCCCATGCCTGTTGAAGTGTTTGTGTTAAGACCTGATCAAAATGCTGTACCTTTGAAATTTCAACTTCATTACCAATTAATGAATAATTCGTTCGATCGCTATAAACACCAATGGCAATAGCGAGTACCTGTAACTCTTCACGAAGATGGCGTGTTTCAACGGCTTCAAAGAGAATGCTCTGGCGAAGTAGGGTAATGAATTCTTCTACAAAGGGGTTTGGCAGTGAACATGTCATAAGCCCATGATAA
>JADGDV010000055.1 GCA_016744695.1 Hahellaceae bacterium | reverse complement strand
TCGCCTTTTTCAAGGATAGATTGATATACATTTTCTGCGGCTTTATTCATCGCTCTAAATGCACTGAGTGGGTAAAGCACCATTCCAGCACCCCACTCGCCTAACTGCTCTTTATTCCACAGTTCGGTTTGACCAAATTCAGTAATGTTAGCCAGTATCGGAACATCCAAAGCGTCAGCGAATGCGCGGTAATGTTCTTCTGTTTTAATCGCTTCAGCAAAAATCCCGTCAGCACCAGCTTCGACATAGGCCTTAGCGCGCTCAATGGCTGCGTCTAAACCTTCTTGCCCAAATGCGTCTGTTCTCGCCATAATGAAAAAATCAGGGTCTATACGCGCATCAACAGCAGACTTAATACGATCTACCATCTCCTCGGTGGATACAATTTCTTTATTAGGGCGATGACCACAACGTTTTTGTGCTACTTGATCTTCCATATGCACGGCTGCCGCACCTGCTTTTTCCATATCACGAATGGTTTTAGCAATGTTAAATGCGCCACCCCAGCCTGTATCGATATCTACTAGCAAAGGTAAATCACATGCCGAGGTAATACGCTGTACGTCAACGAGTACGTCATTAAGTGAAGTCATACCCAAATCAGGTAGACCATACGACGCATTGGCGACACCACCACCTGATAAATATATGGCGTGATGACCAATTTGTTTTGCCATCATAGCGGAGTAAGCGTTAATCGCACCTACAATTTGTAAGGGTTTATTATCAGCTAAAGCCTGACGAAACTTTTTACCTGCACTCATCGTTTGCCTCTCTATTAGTTTGATATTAGTTTTTGTTCAATATTATTTCTTGAATATAAGATATGACGGCGCATTAACATTTCTGCCAGCTCCTCATCTCTATTAGATATCGCTTGAACAATGTGTTTATGCTCATCAAATGCACTCGTTACTCTAGGTCCAGCCATACCTAATTGAACTCGATACATACGCACCAAGTGATAAATACCGTCAAATAGTAACGAAATAAGTTGGTTATTCTTGCTACCCAAAATTATCCGGTAATGAAAATCAACATCACCGGCCTCTTGATAGTAAGACTCCCCACCTTTTACTTCTTGAAAATGTGCAGCTAATAAACCATTTAAATCAGTGATTTCCTGACTCGTCATGTTTTTTGCTGCAAGCCGAGCAGCCATGCCTTCAAGCGACTCACGAATTTGATAAAGATCTATCAACCCTTCTGGAGTTAAAGCCACTACACGGGCTCCAACATTAGCTTTGCGTTCCACTATGTGGCAGGAAACTAAACGATTAATGGCCTCACGGATAACAGAGCGACCTACAGCATACTTTGTCGACAATTCTGTTTCGCTGAGTTTAGAACCGGCCTGAATTTGGCCTTCAACGATATCTTTTCTTAATTGAATAAAGGTTTTATCTGCTGATGTAACCGCTTGCTCAGATAAAAACGTCTCAATTCTAGTCATAAGCACACCGACAATAATATTTTATATCAAGTTGTCGACAATATAGACAACAAAACAATAATCGTCAACAAATAATAGCCAAATTGTCGACAAAATAACCAGTAGGCGAGTTTTTTGAAAGGGAAATACTTGTAGCCTTGATGAAAGAAGGGACGACTGGAATCAGGGTTTATTCGATGAAGTAAGACCCCCCCTTGATTCCGTTGCACTACATCACAGCCACGACAGCCTTAGGGGTAAATACAATAACCATACCTTTTGGCGATAGTTATTGTATTCTGATCTTCTTAGAACTATTGACCTGATAACTCTCGCTTCAGCTCTGCAATATTAATCTGGTTTTTATCGCTTTGGACAAGAGGTAGAGATTTTTTATAAATAACCCGGCTTGGGATCATGTAAGATGCCAAATGTTTTTTCAGCTCAAACAGTATCTCTTCTTCTGATATTTCACTTGATGCTGAGTAAACCATTACAATTTCCTCTTCAATAAGTTCATTATCTATACCGAATACCGCACACTGCTCAATTGTTGGAATATTTTTGGCAACCACTGACTTTATTTCAAAAGGAGACACTCTAAAGCCTCGCGTTTTTATCATGTCATCATGCCTGGAGACAAAGTAAAAATAACCTTCTTCGTCTTTATAAACATAATCACCTGATGCGACCACAATCTCATCGGTTAATTGCCCTTCTAGATTAATAACATCTTTTAAAATCTGAACAGACTTAAACCGTAGCGCATTTTGCTCTGGCGCATTCCAAAAACCTTTATATATATAGCCACCTCGGTGGATCAACTCACCCACTTCACGAACACCACACTCTTTACCTTCTTCATTCAGCACATATAACTCAACATCAGGTATCGCCTTACCTATGGAGTCCGACCTAATTTGTACTTGAGAAGGGTCTAAATACGTTGAACGAAATGCTTCCGTAAGCCCATGCATAGAATAAAAGTCAGCTTGCTTGAATGTGTTTTTGCAATCACTGATCATTTTTTCAGTAACATTACCGCCGGAAGACGTAATAATTCTAAGCTTGTCAAAAAGTTCTGGGCTTGGGACTCTTAACATATCATCTTCAAATATCTGCGATATGTTAATGGGCATCAACGGTAGAACCGTGATTTTATCGTTGATCAAATGATTGAAAAAATCTTCAGGTAAAATAAGCCTATGTAGAGCAAGTGTGGCTTTTTTATAAAGCGAACAAAATATTTGATTCAAGCCATAGTCGAGATTAAAAATCAGTAAACCAGAGATCACATCATCTTGCTCTAACTGTAGGTACTGAGAAACAACACGTGCAGAATCGATTAAATTTCGATGTGAAATAACAATACCTTTTGGTGTTCCCGTCATTCCAAAAGAATAGGTGATCACCGCATTGTCATGGCCATTTACATCGCATACGTACTGTTTGTTATAATACTTATAAATCTCTTCAAATGACGCAACATCCTTACTGGTCGTTTCGTAAGAAATGATGTGTCCTTCAAAGTTTATTTCTTCAATACTTTCAAGCTTAAGCTTATCTGTGATAATACATTTAATATCACAGTCATTAATGATGTACTCAACCTGCTCTGACTTTAACTGCTTTGTCAAAGGAACCAATATGTAGTCTGTAGAGAGAATAGCAAGTACAGCAATCGCTTGTTCAATCCCTTTGTTGGAATAGACACCAATCCGAGTATTTTTTGGAAGATCCAACTCATTTAAATAAAAGGCAACCTGGTTTACCTTGGCAAACAACTCAGCATAACTAACACGTTTATCATTAAAAACGATGGCGCTTTTATCACCATGGGTTAACACAGCATCTTCGAGTAATGTTCTTATACAGTTTATTGACATAATTCGTTTCCTTGTGCACCCAGCGTCCAGATATCATAATTACTATCTAAAACAACCACAGGGTTATGGTCTGAGGTAAGGATTTTTTTATAGAAAAATGAAATGATATATTCTATATCTTCAACCGCTAATACTTTGGTAACACCACCGGTTAATACAATAGAATTAACCGCAAGCAGCTTTAAATTTATATAAGATTTTTTATAGTGCGACATTTTACAAAGTACTAAAAATACGGCGAGCTGCATTAATACCTTTGTCGCTTTTTCACTTTGCTCATCAAAAATATTTTCAGTCACTTTAAGGTGAGTTAACAACTCATAAACAAACTCATTATTCTTTGCGGCAAAAATGAGCGATTGCTTGGATTTGTAGACACCTAATTTTTTGAACACAAGCCTATCGTATTCATTTTCGGTCACTATATTGTCATCAACCAAATCTTTTGAATAATGAATATCAGTGGTAGCCCCACCAATATCAAGAAGAATAAAGGGGTTTACAATAGAAAATCTTGCGTCAATTAACGGCAGCGCTTTATTAACAATGTAGGGCGTGGAATAAATCTGATTAGAGGTGATATCGTATAAATTCTTAATGTCTTCTTTACCTTCAATATCTTGCTGGTAAAGATTAGTTAAATATTCTTTTAAGTGCTCTTCTACAATATGAAGCCGGTCATCAATGATATTCGGCAGCACCACGGCATGCTCAATATTATCTTTAATCGACGAAGCTTCCTGCTCACTGCCAACAAAAACAAGATTCGAATAATTTAGCTGCGCTAAGTAATTATATAAACTATCAGAAAAAATATTAGAATGTGAGTCTATTCCACCCACGACTATCACCACATCAACAAGATCACTAGGCACTGAATATTCTTCTATATTTTGATAAAGAATAGTGTCTATGATGTTTATGCCAGAATTAAAGGCAATATTAGTCGCAAACTTTAAGGAAAAGGTATGAGTAACACCGATAATGAGCGCACTTAATCCACCATTGGCCGAGGAGCAGATATTTACATCCGCTTTCGCGTAACGACTGATAATTTCACCGCACTTATACTTCAAATCATCAAAAATATCTTTATTAAAATCTCTAAAATGCTGCTCTATATGCTCAGATGTACTGACTTTGAAATAGGTGCTGCCAACATCAATTAGTAATTTGTCTTTATTTTGGCTCATTGCATAATTCCTATATCGTGAACAATATCATTAACGATACTGGTGGTGTCTTTCGCTAAATCGCATTGCGCTTTTTCATACTCATAGCAACGGTCAGGAATAGGCACACTACCCCTTTTTATAATTCTAATATTTTTCTTCGCATCTCTAACCGTGATCATTTCATTATGGTTAATGATATGCGGAGAAAAAGGGACATCAATAATGCCATTTTTAATCGAGTTGAAGACCTTTCGCCATAAGGTGTCGGCTGAATCATTAAATACAGCTTCCATAATGGCTTTAACCTCAAGCGTTAAAATTTCTTCTTCTTCCTCATCAACCACATTAGGCAAACCATTCAAAATACGCAGTGTATATTGTGTGTTAGCCACTGTTTTTGCATTGGCTTCTTTAGTGGGTATGCCAGAAGCTTCTTCTCTGGTCTTAGTGATTATTTTATCTGCTCCCACCATTGAAGCGATGACAGTCGACATATTGATTAACTGTTCAGCATAATCCTTGTTCATTGGAAACGCCCCCATCCACTGGTGATACACCAAATGAATAGCGGCATCAGAACAATCAATTTCTGCGGCATAGTGCTTGGCTAGCTTCTTAATCACAGCACCCATCACAATATCTTGGTTCATTGAGCCGGTTTGTGAAAATGATACAGAGAATGATTTAACACCCTCCTCTAGTGAAAGCATCATTTCTAATAACTGAATAACAATCGTAATGCACGGCGGCACTAAGGTTGCAGTCAGCGGACCAAATGACTCTCTGTTAATAGGTTCGTTTAACTCTGAGTAGTTGGCACATACGCGCTCAACATACTTCCAGTACAAGAACGCTTTATCTAAAGGAAAGTTCTTAGAGTAAGGTAAAAGATAGGTAATGGGCCCACCTTCAATTTCAAAAATACCTGAGGCAATCGCTGTTTCAATAAGCAATCTGGCGTCAGGTGTACCATGCCTTAAGCTCACCGGTTTGTTAAAATGAGTAATCATCTTACGGGTTGTGCGGTAACCATGACTAACAAGAGGATAGCCATTAAGCATGTCTACATCATTTTCTTCACTCAGGCGTAGCATTTTCTTTGCTGTAGCGTAGTCATTAAGGCGAGTATTAGAATCAATGGTTAACGGCAACACATCAACATTCGCTTCTACAAAAAACTCATACAAGGCAAACTGCTTTTTATAGGTAGGAAAGCCACCTCGTGGCTGAACAAGCATTTTATTTTTTGTTTTAAAATGATTCGATATAAAGAGATCTTTGCTGGCGTTTTTAACAAACTCGGCCACCTCAGCAAAATCAAAGGCATCAACGTATTCATTGCTAAGGATGATCTTTCGTTCTTCTTGCAGCAAACTCATTATTTATTACTCTTTTGTAGCTTTTTATCTTCGATAAAGACTTCTAGTAAATCAAGCCCTGTATTTAAGTCAACCTGATGACAAACTAAGTCAAAACCATAGTTTTTATATCGGGGTACAATATCTTCAGCGTTACCGCTACCCACCACCAAATTGCCACCAATCATCATAATGAGGTCATCTAAGGTTTTATATTTTGCTTTAAGCGCTTTAACCTCTCTCCCCCAACCTTCTGCTTCACCGTTTAAAGAAGAGATCAGCAGTACTTCTGCACCCGTTTCTACGGCCGCATCAAAAAACTCTTCTAAGTAAGTATTTACACCTAAATTAAACACTTCAAAGCCTCTGGCACGCAGAGAAAGATCAATAAGTCGATTAGCAACAACATGAATATCATTGCCAACTACGCCTGTAATTACTTTCATATTTTTTCTGCCTGCACGCCTGAATTATTAAAAGACTAATGATAGCAAAATTTATGAAAAAAAACGGCCTCATGGTGCTAGAATATTGGATCAAATAAGGAAACAGGAAACATTTATGGCATTTTTTACTGCAGACTTCTGTGATGAGTACAGTGACAAGGTATTTGTACTTGGCGCGGGATACAAAAATTATGGTGGGACCGATCGATGCGAAGGTCAAATAGTCACTATAAAATTAGATAAAAACAACTCAGATTTAATTACATTGTTAAGAGACGAAGATGGAACAGGGAAAGTCGTCGTCGTTGATGTAGATGAAGCCTACTATGCAGTTGTAGGTGAAAACCTTATGAAATTTGCTCACAAGAATAATTATGCGGGTATCGTAATTAATGGCTATATCCGTGATACCTTCCAGATAAAAGATATTCCCGTCGCTTTATTTGCTCTAGGCACTTGCTCACGCAAATACATCCCCGTTACTTCAGGTGAAAGAAACAATACACTTACGTTTGGTGGTGTTGATTTTAAGCACAATGACTATCTTTACGCTGACACCGATGGCGTAATTGTTACAGCTGAAAAAATTGTATAAATAGAAAGCAAAAAGCCCGCAATAAAGTTAATTATTGCGGGCTTTTTTTATTACTTATTAACAGACTAAAAGGTAGTTAAAGCACCTTAGCAATTGACTGAGTAAGGTAGTCAACATTACTCGGTGAAACACCTGCAATATTAATTCGACTAGAGCCAACAACATAAATACCAAACTCATCTTTTAAGCGCTGAATCTGATCTTTATCAATCCCTAAAAACGAAAACATTCCGTTCTGAGTAGTAATAAAACTAAAGTCGCGAGTTACACCGTTAGTAGCCAGTTTATTAACGAGTAATTGGCGCATATCGCTAATACGATCACGCATTCCTTTCAACTCTTCATGCCATTGCGCAGTAAGTTCGTCTGAACTTAAAATGGTTTCTACAATTGCTGCACCGTGTGCTGGAGGCATAGAGTAATTAACACGAACCACAGTAAGCAATACAGAGTGCATTATATCGGCGGACGTCGCGCTTTTACCAATCACAGAGCAAGCACCTATGCGCTCACGATATAAACCAAAGTTCTTTGAACATGAACTACAAATGATCACCTCTTCAACGGTATTAGCCATCAACCTAAGACCAAAAGCATCCACATCAAGACCTTGACCAAAACCCTGATAAGCTATATCGACAACGGGGGTAAAACCAATATCGTTAGCAAGCTCGGCAACTTCCTGCCATTGCTCTTTGTTTAAGTCCATACCACTAGGATTATGGCAGCATGCATGCAACAAAACAGCATCATCTTTAGCTACCAGCTTAAGTGCTTCAATCATTCCATCAAAATCTAAGCACTTATTTTCATAGTCATAATAAGGGTACGTTTTTATAGTCAAACCAGCAGCTTTAAACACACCCTGATGGTTTGCCCAAGTTGGGTTACTCACCCAAATAGTCGCACCAGGCTTACATCGATTAATAAATTCACCCGCCATACGCAAAGCACCTGTACCACCTGGGGTAGAGATTGTACGAACACGGTTTTCATTAATAACCTTATGATCACCTAAGATGAGTGTGGCTATTTTGTCATTAAATAAGGCTGAGCCAGCAGAACCTAAATAAACCTTGGTCGTTTCGTTTTCAAAGCGAAAATTTTCAGCAGCTTTCACACAAGATAGAATCGGCGTATGGCCCACCTCATCTTTATAAATACCAGGGCCGAGATCTATTTTATTAGGATTACTATCGGCTTTAAATTTGACTGACAAACCCAAAATAGGATCTGCTGGTGGCTGCTGCAACTGTGAAAACATAATATTTAATACCTTTTTAATGGCTATATATACTCAAACCAAACACTACAGGCTTCGCTATTAACAATAAAGTATTAATTATACATTAATTCTGGGTAGGAAAATTAAATTTTAGAACACAGTGAATCCATGCTCTAAATATTCATTAATATAGAGTGAAAATAAAACAACTTTAAAAAAGGATTTTAATTTTAGCTTAACTTGAAACCACTTTATTTCGCCCGCTATTTTTAGCTAAATACAATGCCTTATCTGCTCTACTTAATGCACTTTCGAGTGTTTCTTGGTGCTCCATTTCTACAACACCAATACTCACAGTAAATGCAATGTCCGTATTGCTATACTCGATTGTTAGCTGCTCAATCAGTTGACGGATTTTCTCTGCAGTTTGCATAGCATGAGCTATATCTAGTCCTGGCAATGAAATTGCGAACTCTTCCCCCCCAAGCCTACAGAATATATCTGTATTCCTTAAATTTTGTCTACAGACATTAGAAAACTCTATTAATGATATATCACCCGCACGATGACCGTGTGTATCATTAATTTTTTTGAAGTGATCTATATCTAGCATCATTACCGAAACGGGTGTTTTATAGCGAGACTGGTAACTTTGATGCTGTGACGCTTGAGACATAAAATAACGTCGGTTATAAGCCCCAGTAAGGTCATCTTTTATTGTCTGCTCTGTAAGCAGAAGGTTTGCATTCTCTAACTCTTCTTTTGCTTCCTGCAATTCCTTATTTAGTATTTGCACCCTTTCATAAGGGGTGTGACCTTCTCTTTTATTTAGGGCTTCTAACTCAGACTTCAATGTCGAATTTGTATGAGCTATTTGGATAGTTGCATATTTTCGATTTTCACGGGTTTGTATATTGGTAACAACCGCTCGCATATTACAATCCATCGCTCGGCTAAAAATACCTGAGGCTTTCCCGCAAATCATCGGTAAGTTATCACCAATATTTTTTGTTTCTCTTTTCGATAACTCCCATGGATTTTCAATTTCTACTGTTGTCTGCTTAAGCTCCCAATTAATTTTAGCCATAGTCATCGTTCCCCAACCTGCAGCACTTACAACGTTGGCAAACAATTCAAAGCCTTCTTCAAAACTGCAGTTCTTTCGGCTAATAATATAATTATAGTTCTCATCAGATCCTTCTGAGGCCTCATAGGCAATCAAAAGAAAATAGAAACTTTCACCGAGCTGTTTTATTACAGGCAATTGCATGCAAGAAAGGGTAGGTTCTTTCCACAGCATAACAGCATCACGACCTAAAAAATTAAGTGTTTTTTTCTCGTCATCCCATTGATAGTAATCAGGCAAAGACATTAAATAACACCTCAAAAAAAGTAAACTTAAAAATATGGCAGAAACTATACGCCATATTTTCTATAATTTACCCACTTATAAGTACCTTTTACAAAGTATCACATTGATGACCTATTTATAGGCAATCAATGTGCTAAGCATAAACCTACAGCCATTATTATATTGTAGGTCTATTTTCGACCATTCTTTACACTGTATAGTTATTATTTTAATATATAAGCACTTATACTCCAGGGAACATTTTTATGACTTTATTCTTTATCAGTCTATGCACACTTATACTAATCGCGTCCTATTATTTCTTAGTTGTGGCAAAAAAACCCACCCTCATATTTCAGCCCTCCCGTTTAAACAACCGTATTATTGAAGCTACAACGTCTTTAAATAAGCGCTACTACGCTACTCCTTGGCTATTCAACACCCACTTGCAACTCATTGTTCTGGGTTTTGTAAAAGGTTTTTCAAAACCCTTAAAATATGATCAGCACGATGTATTAACAATGAAAGATGGAGGAAAGGTCTCCATAGATTGGCTAGGACTAGACTTGCCAGAAAACAGCCCAACCATGCTGGTGCTACATACTATTTCAGGCAACCCACAAAGTATGCGAGGCTTTGTGCGATATGTTAGGGAGAACCTAGACTGGCGAGTGGCTCTTTGTGTGCGTCGAGGTCATGGGGATATGAATTTACAGACCGCTAACTTCAACACAATGGGAAACACCGATGATTTTGCTGCACAAATTAAACATATTCAAGATTCCTTCCCTCAATCAGACCTATACGCAACCGGTATTTCGGCAGGCTCAGGGGTTCTAGCTCAGTATTTAGGCCAGGTAGGCAAAAACACACCAATTAAAGCCGCTGTAGCATACTGCCCAGCTTACGATATGCGTAATGCATTTACTCGCGCAAAGCCGTTTTACAGCAAGATGATGGCAAAGAAGCTCCATAAATTATTTATTACGCCCAATACAGATAAATTTCAGCATTTGGATTCATTCAATGATCTAAAAAACACACAGGACTTGCATGAGTTTCATCAACACCTGTATGAAATAGCAGGTAATGAAAGCACAGAAGACTATATGCAAAATTCCAATCCATCTGTTGTATTCGACGAGATTAAAATCCCTCTTCTTATCTTAAACGCAAAGGATGACCCTGTTTGCCACATAGATAACGTGTATGAAAATAAGAAACGAATTGAGGCAATGGATAATGTAATTTTAGTACTAACAGATAGAGGCAGCCATTGCGCTTATTTTGAAGGAATAACGGCCAAACCTTGGGCCAATCGCATGATAAAGGAATACTTTACAACCCTTAATAATATTCAATTTAAGTAAATATTTTCGCTTTAGAGAATTATGAGCAAGCATAAGCATTGCGTAGTAATTGCGTAGTAATTGCGTAGTAATTGCGTAGTAATTGCGTAGTAATTGCGTAGTAATTGCGTAGTAA
>JADGDV010000054.1 GCA_016744695.1 Hahellaceae bacterium | reverse complement strand
CTGTTTGAACAGTATTATCATAATGTTGAATTTAGTGCCTTTTTTAATGACCTCAGTGAAAAAGACGGCGTTATTTTACTGCGAGGTAAAACAAGCGGTGAGATATTTGGTTTTAGCACTTTATTAAAAATTCCTTTTCAGTGTGAAGGGCGAAAAGTTAACGGTATTTTTAGTGGTGATACGATTGTAGATCGTCGCTACTGGGGTAATCGTGCGATGTTAGGCTGTTTTGTTATGCAGCTTCTTAAGTTTAGGCTCAAAGAAATTCGCACGCCTTTGTATTGGCTCCTGATTTCAAAAGGCTATAAAACCTACTTGGTGTTAACCAATAACTTTCCTCGTCACTACCCCCATTATAGAAAAAACAGCAGTACAGTGATGGCCAGTGTCATTGATCAATACTGTGAGAAGCTTTACCCCGATGCCTTTGATGGCGAAAAAAAGATATTGGACTTCGGTGATGGCTATCAAAAGTTAAAAGATGATGTCGCCGCTATTTCAGACGAGTTGAAAGATACCAATCCAAAAATACGATTCTTCGAAGAAAAAAACCCTGATTGGCGTGACGGAATAGAGTTGCCATGTGTAGGTGAGGTTTCACCGTCCATGTTTTATGGCGTGGTGAAGAAAATTACGGGAGAGAGTACTGAGAAATTAAGGCAGCGTTGGTCCTTAAAGTTAGGTCTTGGTATTTAACAGGTGTTCACTTTGAAAAATAATAAGCCACAACTCTTTAGTTTTTCACATCTAGCTGCAAAGTTGGCAAGCTGGCTGGGGTATAAGCGGTTTAAAAAGTCTTTAAAACAGACTGAAAAAACTCAGCGAAAAACTTTAAAAAATATTACTCAGGCCGTGGCCGGTACTGAGCTGGGTGAGCGATACGGCATTCAAGGTGATATGAGCTGGGAAGCATACGCACAAAAAGTACCTATATCATCTTATGCCGACTGCTCTCCCTTAATTGAAAAGCAAAGAGCGGGCGCTAAAAACTGTTTGACTCATAGTTCATGTCAGCGTTATCAGCCTACTAGTGGGTCTACATCAAAAGTGAAGTGGATTCCGTACACAAATGCTTTTTTGAACGAACTTAATAGCGCTGTTTCACCTTGGATGACCGATATGTATCGGTCAAACCCGGGGATGAGGCAGGGTAAACATTATTGGTCATTCTCATGGGTGCCTACAGAGTTAAGAGAAACGTTATCAGGTGATATTAATGATGACCTAAAATTGCTGCCATGGTGGAAGCGTAAATTCATGGCCATGAGTAAGGCCGTGCCTGATGAAGTCTCATTGGCTGATACGTCTGATGATTCCTTATTTGCTACCTTGTGTTTTTTGCTAGTTAATAAAGATTTAACCTTCTTATCTGTTTGGAGTCC
Source organism: Hahellaceae bacterium (assembly GCA_016744695.1). Lineage (GTDB taxonomy): Bacteria > Pseudomonadota > Gammaproteobacteria > Pseudomonadales > Oleiphilaceae > Alkalimarinus. The sequence goes on along the minus strand of JADGDV010000054.1, from coordinate 9,936 downwards.
AACCTTTGCGTTGAACTTATTAGACTCGCTGTCACTTCATAGAAAGGAATTGTCTGATGCCCTGGAGTTTGGACATTGGGGGGATCGGTCGGTAAGCCTTAAAAATCTACAATGCCCACAATCATTGGATGTTGCACAACTCTTGAACGAATGGGATGGAAATATAAATGCCGACTTTCTTTCAAAGCTATGGCCATCATTAGCACTCATTAGTGCATGGGACACATCAACATCGGCTATTTGGGCAAAAAAATTGAGTGAGTTATTCCCTCAAGCTAGCTTTAAGGGGAAGGGCTTATGGGCGACAGAAGGGGTTGTGACGATCCCTTTTCAGGGTAAGTACCCTTTAGCTATTTGCAGTCATTTTTATGAGTTTATGGATATTAAAACGAATAGAGTTTATCCCTCTTGGGGGCTGCATATAGGGCAAGAGGTATACCCGCTGCTAACGACAGGCAGTGGCCTTTTACGTTACATGATAAAAGATAAGCTTAAAGTGAGTGACTTTCTTAATGACTGCCCTTGTTTTGAATTTTTAGGGCGCGTTGATGGTGTGGACATGGTTGGGGAGAAACTAAGCTCTGATCTGGCAAGTGATATTATTCATCAGTTCTCAAAACCTTTTCTCCCAGCGGTTGATGTTCGGCCGCTTTCTTTATTAGCCGTACCAAGCCCGACACCTTTCTACCTCTTACTTTGTGAGGTTGATGGGAATGTAAGCCAGCGTGTTGTTTCAGAAATGAACCGTACGTTGGCCATGAGGCTTGAGGCTGAATTACAAAAAAGCTTTCACTATAAACTAGCCCGTGACTTAGGGCAGCTTGATCATGCCGCGGTTCATTGCAGTTACGATGCCCGAGAGCTTTATCTGGAAAGAGGTAATAAGCGAGGCATGGTGAGTGGCAATATAAAAGTAGAACCTTTGGTTTTATGGGATGGTGAACTGACATTTGACTATAAACACTATTCGACAATAGCGTCTGTGGTTAAGGAAGAAAGTAATATCAAGGAGGCGGTAAGTCATGGCGGCTAGATATGAAATAAGACCCGCTACCTATGATGATACGACGAGTTTGCAGGAGCTGATAAATAACACACCTCAGCCGGGTAATATCACCATTAACTTTGAACGTTACCCAGATTTCTTTCATGGAAGTCATGTGGTAACCACGCAGCCCGATATATGGGTCATGCTTGATACCCAAGAAAAATGTCTTGCTGGCGTGTTTAGTATTGGTAGTCGTGAAGTGTATGTAAACGGAGAGCGGAAACGTGTTCGTTATGGAAATGATCTACGTATTCACCCAGATTATCAAGGCGGTCGTGCATTGTTTCGTTTGTTTAAAAAGTATCAGGACATCATGAAAGATGAATGGATGCAGACGGTTATTTTAAGTGAAAACGAAAATTCACTCGCTACGGTAGGCAGTGGGCGAGCCGGTTTGCCTAATTATTATGAGTATGGCGAGCTAAAAACAAACATGGTTTATTTATCTCGCCCCAAAAAAAAGAAAAAAACAGAAGCCATTGAATCAGGTGTTCATATTAGACGGGCAACAGACGCAGATGTAGATAGCATGCAAGCCTTTGCTGACAAAGAAGCTCAGAAAAGACAATTTTATCCTCATTATGATTTTAGCGCAATCAATCAAGGTAATCCTTATTACCGAGGTCTTGAATTGTCCGATTACTTCTTGGCATTCAAAGGTACTCGGTTAGTGGGTATTACGGGTGTTTGGGATCAGAAAAGCTTCAAGCAAACGCGATTTCTTTCTTATAGCGGTGGAATGCAGGTTTTACGTCACGTTAACAACTGGCAGGCAAAATTGCTTGGCGGCATGACTTTGCCTGACGCTGGGGATGTGTTGGAGTATTTGGTATTGCATTGTATTTTAATAGAAAATAATAGTGTTGATGTCTTTAGATCTTTATTTACAGAAATACATAAAACATTTTCTTCTGGGTCTTCTTTGGGCAGCCCTCGTAAACATGAAAAACAAAAATATACGGCCTTGGTATGTGGTCTTTCAGCTGACGACCCGCTTAATGAAGTATTGAAAGATTACCGCAAACAAGTGATGTCAAGCCGTCATTTTATAGCCAGTTACTCGGGTGACCCTCGTGACACATTTGATACCAATCGCCAGTTTTATTTAGAAGCTGCAAGGTTATAAATCCATGGAAAATAAAAAGCAGAAAGATTATATCTCCATGTGGTTTGACGTCCGAAAAGAGCAGGGCATTAATGATGAGATGAGTGCAGGGCTACTCAATACCGAAACGAATGAGGTTAGCTGGCACACCTTTCGTCATAGAGATATGGATGGATTGGGAGGCTTTGCTACTTTACTCAGAGGTTTTGGATACCCTAGTAGAGGGTTACCGACTTCTACTGAAAAAAATATACCCTCGCTCATTGAGTTATTTAGACTGATGTTTAGCGCACCGAAAATAGACGTGCCCAAACTCATTAAATGGAAAAAAGTGAATCCAGGCTATAAGCAATTGAACCCTGAAAATAGTAATGACGCGCCCATTGTTTCTGCATTTTTTAGTGGAGTAGATACTACATTAATTAAATTTCAGGCAAAAAAACATAAGGTGGCTTTAGGGGTTTATTTATTCTGGGCACTCAATAAAGCCATTGCTGATAATTTACTTGAAGGTGAGCAGGAATATTATTGGTTTTATCCGGTTAACTTACGTGGGCCGCTCGATTTTGGTGATGATTCACGTAATTACTCATCGGGTATTAATGTTCACTTATCTAATGATATTACTCCGAAGGTTATTCAGCAGAGAATAAAAGCACAATTGAAATCTAAGTCTTATTGGGTGCTTTGGTGGCAAGCCAATATAGGGAAAATCATTGGATTAGGTGGTGTTCGGTGGTTGTATAAAGTGGTTAGTCAGCGTCAGTTTTATGCAGGGTCATATAGCTTTTTGGGTAGCTGGCCTCTAAAAGATATGGACAACCCTCCAATGAACCCTGATGAAGTTTGGGTTACGTGTGGTATCGGTACAAAAAATTATCCGGTATCAACGGGTATGATGATATGGAATAACCAGCTTACCTTAGGCTTAAAACTGCACCCTTATATTTGTAGCGATATTAGCTTAACAGAGCAATGCATGAATGACTGGAAGAAAAACCTATTAAACGGTCATGAGAAAGGCACTATGCAGGGTATTAGCGTATGAAGCGACATCTGCATCTTTTTTTCCCTTTAGCCATAGCGATAGTGACCATTTTTGTTGTTTACTTACTGTTGGTGAACTCCCCCAAAGCGGAACCTAAAGAGTCAATTAAACGCTTACCTGTACTGCAAACAGTTACTGCTAGAAAAGTGACTGTGCGAGTGCCTGTGCATACCCGAGGCATCATTGCAGCGCGTACACAGGTAACACTCATATCTGAAGTTAATGGTGTGGTTAAAAAAGTTTCTCCCCACTTTAATAGCGGTGGTTTTTTTAAAAAGGGTGAGGTACTTATAAGTATTGATCCGGCCTTTTATTTATTGGAAATTACCAAGAAAAAAAGTGCCGTCGATGCCGCGAGTATGCATTTGGAAGAAGTTACCGCCAGAGCTCATGTTGCTCGTAGGGGCGCGAAGAAAAATGCCACTGATTTTGCTTTGCATATTCCTCAAATTAAAGATGCTAAAAGCCAGCTAGCAGCAGCTAATGCAGACTTGCAATTGGCACGCCTTAAACTTAGCCATACTGACATTAAAGCGCCATTTGATGGACGCATTAAATCAGTCAACATAAACAAAAATCAGTATGTTAGCCAGGGCGAGTTACTAGCAGATATTTATGCTTTGGATGTGGCTGAAGTCCGTTTACCTATATCAGATCATCACCTTTCTTTAATCGACCTGCCTAGACATTATCAAAATGAGAACCAACAAGAGAGAGGGGGGAATCAGACTAACTTCCCTCCGGTTACGTTAACGAGTGTGATTGGTGGGCAGACCTATAGCTGGAAAGGCGCTGTCGTTCGTTCTGAAGGTGGGGTTGATGAAAACCGTCTACTTTATGTGGTTGCTGAAGTTAATAACCCTTACATCAGAGATGAAACATATTATAAGCGCCCACCTCTTGAAATCGGCCGCTTTGTTGAAGCAGAAATAGGCGGACGTGAACAAAAAAGGATTATTGCGTTACCTAGAGAAGCACTCAGGGGCGAAAATAATGTATGGACTGTAAATCTCGATGAACGTTTGGTTGTTCGTTCTGTTGATGTGCTTTACCGTGGTCGTGATCAGGTTTTTATTCGTAGTGGACTTGATTCAGGCGACAAGGTGGTATTAACCGCTTTAGATTTTGTTGTTGATGGCATGAAGGTTGAGTTAGCCAATACTGTAGCCATGAGCAAGCTATGAACACCATTATTGCTTGGTTTGTGCATAACCGAGTAGCGGCTAATTTATTAATGCTGCTGATTATTACCCTAGGCTTATTTACTTTACCTGACACCCGAAAAGAGTTAATTCCTAATGTATCCCTAGAACGTATATCAATCGCTATTGCTTATCCGGGTGCAGCTTCGGATGAAGTTGAAGAGGCCGTTTGTACGCGTATTGAAAATGCAATATATGACTTGGAAAGTGTGATTGATTTAACGTCATTGGCCAGTGAAGGTTTATGCTCTGTTACGGCAGATGTTGTTGAAGGATTTGATACACGTGCCGTACTGGAAGATATTAAATCGCGTATTGAAGGGCTTAGTACGTTTCCTGATGGCATTGAAAAACCCATTATTAAAGAACTTCAGGTACGAAACCGAGTCGCTAAGCTTATAATCTCTGGCCCAGCGGAAGAATGGGCACTCAAAAGACTAGCCGAAGATATTCGTGAAGATTTACTCGACCTGCCAGTTATTTCGGTGGTAGATATAGAAAATGTTCGTCCTTATGAAATTTCAATTGAGATATCAGATAGTGCATTAGAGCGATATAAACTCGATTTTAATTCTGTGGTTGCTGCCATTAAAGAAACCTCCATTGATATGCCAGGAGGAACACTAAAGACCGATAACGGTGATGTGTTAATTCAGTCTAGCGGTAAAATTGATGCAGCCAGTGAGTTTGAGCAGGTTATTTTAAGAGCGACAGCTGATGGCGGGCGTATTATGCTCAGTGATGTTGCCACCATTAACGACGGATTTCAGCGAGGTGATAGTCAAGCCAGTTTAGACGGCATACCCGCGGTGTCGTTAGATATTTACCGAGTAGGTAACCAGAATATTATTGATGTTGCCGAGGCTATTTCAAACTATGCTGAAAACCCCAATCGCTATATTCCTGAAGGCATAAAGCTGTTCGTCTGGAAAGACGACTCTAAATTGTTTAAAGGTCGAATAGACCTTCTGATGAGTAATGCATTAAGTGGCTTGGCTTTACTCTTTGTTGTGTTGGTATTGTTTTTAAACTGGCGTCTTTCCTTTTGGGTGAGCTTGGGTATCCCCATCTCATTTATGGGAGCCCTATGGCTATTGCCATTGTTTGGTGGCTCTATCAATATTATTTCACTGTTTGCCTTTTTGTTGGTATTGGGCATTGTTGTTGATGATGCGGTTGTTGTTGGTGAAAGTATTTTTTCGCAACACCGTCAGGGCCTGTATGGCGCGAATGCGGCTATTGCAGGGGCTCAGCGCGTCGCTAAACCGATTACCTTTGCTATATTAACAAGCATTATTGCCTTTGTTCCTATGTTATTTTTGCCTGGGCCAGAAGGCAAATTAATGGAAGTTATTCCCATTGTTGTCATTGCCACGCTATTATTTTCGTTACTTGAATCGCTGTGCATTTTGCCTGTTCACTTAAGCAATATTAGCCCTGCTGAATCAGCGTCTGAAAGTAAAGGCGGTAAATTGCAGCAGCGTTTTTCTATTGCGGTAGAAGGCTTTATTGAGAAAACCTATAAACCCTTCTTAGCGCAGGTACTTCGGTGGCGCTGGGCTTATTTAACACTATTTATATCCGTCTTTATTATCTCAGTTTCTTTGATTGTGGGGGGCTGGGTTCGCGTCGTTTTATTTTCATCTATTGAAGCCGATATAGCGGTGGCTAATATATCGTTTGCCGAAGGTACTCATTCCAATGTGACTAAAGCCGCGCTACAGCGTATTGAAAGTGCGGCACTAGATTTAAAAGAAGAGTTACGTGATGAATATGGCAATAGCCCTATCAGTCATGTGTTTTCTGTTGTGGGTCCTAAAAACAAAGTGGCGAACATCGACGTGATGCCGCAAACAGATCACTTGGGGCGGGTTTCAGTTGAACTGTCGCCTGCAGAGAATCGTCAAATTAGTGGTAAAGACATTGTTAAGCGGTGGCGAGATAAAGTTAAACCTATTCGTGACGCGATTGAATTAAGATTCAGCGCTGATTTAATGCCCCCAGAGCCGGACATTAACATTGAGCTGTCAGGTTCTGAGTTTCATGAATTAGAACGCGCCGCAGAAGCACTTAAAGAGCAGTTAACACTGTATTCCGGTGTATACGATATACAAGACTCCCAACAAGGAGGCAAACCTCAGGTTGCGATAAAACTAAAGCCTGTTGCTCGAGATTTAGGTTTGACCATGCAGATGGTCGGACAGCAAGTTCATCATGGGTTTCATGGTGTTGAGGTACAGAGTATTCAGCGAGGGGAAGACGAGGTTAAAGTGTTCGTTCGTTATCCGGATGAATCAACCCGTTCATTGTGGCATTTAGAAAATATGCGTATTCAGCTTCCGCAAAACAATGTCACGGGTCAGCCTATTGAGCAAGGGCAGGGGGTGCCACTCTTTAGTATTGCGGACGTTTCTTATGGTGCTGTGACATCGACTATTAAGCGTTATGAGAGAAGTCAGGTTATCACTGTTAGCGCATTTGTAGATAAAAGTAAGACCTCAGCTGACACGGTAATGGTTCAGTTGAAAGCGTCTTTTCTTGACCCCTTGGTGGCCACATCGGATACCCAGTGGAATAAAGCGGGTAAGCAGAAAAGTGTGGGCGAATTTGTAACCGTATTAATTAGGGGCTACTTGTTAGCGCTACTTGGCATGTATTTGTTAATGGCTGTTTTGTTCTCGTCATATGGGCAGCCCTTGTTGATTATGTTTGCTATTCCTTTTGGTTTGGTTGGCTCGTTATTAGGGCATTTATTGCTAGGTATTGATGTCACTTTATGGTCGCTTATCGGCATGGTGGCCGTTAGCGGCGTGGTGGTTAATGATAACTTGGTATTGGTGGATTACATCAACCAAAAGAGAGCCGAGGGTGGAGATTTATTTGAAGCCATTAGAGAGGCTGGCGTTGATCGGTTCAGGCCTATCGTGTTGACCTCATTAACCACATTTGCAGGCTTAACACCTTTGATTGTTGAAACCAGTTTGCAAGCCCAATTCCTTATTCCCATGGCTGTATCTCTTGCTTTTGGTGTGTTATTTGCCACCTTAATTAGCTTGGTTTTGGTGCCTGCTACTTATTACATTCTTAATGATTTGAAGTTCGCAGTGAAACAGTTTTATAGAAACGCGATAGAAAAAGATAAACAACCTGACAATAAGATAGATACCGTAGAAATAGCCTACAGCTATGGCTATGAGGTGGCACTTCGTTACCCCAATGACCGTAAAGACAGTTTACATAGAACTAACCCTTATGATGATGATGTATTGGCATCAGGCTGGGAAGCAGGCTTTTTAGATGGCCATGAAAATAATTAAAATAGAGGTGCTCCATGTCTTTTGAATCTATGTCTTTTAAAACTATGTCTTTTAAAACTACGCCCTATAAGCGAAAGTTATCCCCCGTAGAGCGCTATTATATAAGTTGTGATAAAAGAACGCTGCCTTATCATACGCCTTGCCTCAACCAGATGATGGTAGAGGGAACAGGGATAGTGGACGAGAAAACATGGGCTAAAGCTGTTAAAACAGCCTCATTAGCTAACCCAGGTAGCCGCATTATTTTAAAGGGCAGTTTAGGTTTTGCTTGTTGGGTCGATTCAGGTAAAACAACGCCTTTCAGGGTGGTTAATGGTGGAATCTGGGATGGCCAAAGTGATACAGGAGCGCCTTTTCTAGAAGATCCTTTACCGGCCTACGAAGGCCCTACGAGTGAAGTCTTGCTGGTTAAATGTGTACATAAATCATACATTGTTTTTCGTAGTCATCATGGCGCGATGGATGGCCGAGGTACTCAAGCGTTTGCTGATGATGTATTTCGTGTTCTTAATGGGGGGGAGCCTCTGGGTGAAAACTCAGCCATGTCTGATTTAGACCTTTCTACACAGCTAACCAGTGTGCGTAGCGAAATGCTTACCGATCAAGTGCGTGCACCTACCGGTTTACCTGAAGGCAATGAAAAAGGCAGAATTTGGTACCGTAGAACGGTGACGGGTAAATTTAGTCAGGTGTTAGCTAGAATTGCTATAGGTATTGCGCAGTCAGCACGGGATTATGGCGATACCAATGTGCGTTTTCAGTTACCGGTTGATATGAGGCCTAGAGTAAAAGGTTTACGCTCTACAGCTAATTTGTCGGGTGGCATTATGATGAATGTCACAAGTGAAACGAGTGTTAGTAGTTGGCAACATATGATCAAGAATAAACTGGCGGAGAAACGAGAAGCGGTCATCCCTAGTTTTATGAAATTTGTGCCTATTCGTTTGTTGTGCTGGATCTCTCTGAAAATGATGAAGAATGCCAATGAAAAACTGGTTGAAAAGCGCATGCTCACTGGGCAATACAGAGCAACGGGCATTATTTCTAATTTGGGACTTTTGCCGTTGGAGCAATATCAAGGGGGTGGGTTTAAAGCCACTAGTGCACTCTTTATTCCCCCTGATTTTGACACAACCGCGTTTTTTCTGACGGTGGCTGGCAATAAGAACGGGATTGAACTTGTTTTGAGGTTGCCAAAAGTATTAGCTACACGAGGACGGCTTAATAAAGCACTTGATGCTATTGTGAGTTCACTAGGGAAGGCGGTAGAGCCAAGCAAAAGCTCGGCAGTACCTAATGAAAGCTCGAAAGCACCACAAGAAACCAAGCCAGAATTATTACCGTTATAGACCACCGCAATATACGTTTGTTAATCTGAATAGGGGTGATAGCGAGGTAAGACTCCACCCCTGTGGTACACCAAAGCCACCATAAAATAAAAAGTCGTAACCCTGTCATAACTATCCATGCGGCTAATAAGTATGGATTGGATAGATCATCAGAAAAAATATAAAACGGGCTCTCATACCCCGCCATCAATTGAATAATTCCCAGAAGCGCAGAAGGAATCCCTATCATCAATATGAGGGTGTAAGATACTCTATTTGCATGGGCTTGAAGTTCTGGCTGTTTAACAATTAAGGGCTTAGCTCTGCGCTGAATAAATAGTGCATTGGCAGCGCCTACAAAAATGAGTGCAAACCAGAAGTATTTTATAATCATAAGTGTGCTTTATTAGTGTTTTGAGCGAATGATTAATGCTAACAAAAGCAGATATAAAATTATGTTAAGTAAGATCAATTACATTCATTCATTTGGCCGAATTTAACAATAATATACTAGTTTAACTCTTTGAAGTCTGTGCTAGAGTAAGTAGAGTGCTTACTCTAAAATAGAGTGTAAAATCTTCATTTGAGAAACCTGATGCCATGCGAAGTCTTCAAAGTTATGCCACTCGATGGACAGTTAAAAACCTGATTGCTCCCATCTTGAATGCTGAAACCCCTATTGCCATTCAAAGAAAAAAACTTGATAAACTAACCGGTATTGCACCATTACCAAGAGGCGTAAGTACCCGCAACATAACGATTCGGGGTATGCCTGCCTTATGGATTGATGTGCAGGCTAAAACTCAGCGTACGCTGCTTTTTTTACACGGCGGTGCGTATAACATTGGCTCTATTGATTCCCATAAAGAGTTGGCTGCACGCCTTGGT
>JADGDV010000027.1:48171-56822 GCA_016744695.1 Hahellaceae bacterium | reverse complement strand
CAGTTGCTGCACCGCGCCACTTACCATTGGGCCACGCCATACCATGGGGGTGTTGTCATCGACTAAAAAGGCCATCGACATGGCTTGTATGCCGTATTTCTCTAAAGGAATAAAAAACTTGTTATCTTGGGTTTTTGGCTTGGTGCCATCGGGAAAACCAAGCATTAAGCCTACACTGGGTCCATAAATATCAGCATCTAAGATGCCTACTTTTGCCCCTTCCTGACTTAACGCCAGTGCCAAGTTTATAGACGTGGTTGATTTACCTACGCCACCTTTACCAGATGCAACGGCAATAATATTTTTTACCCGATCCATATTTTTCATATGGTTTTGTACTTGATGCGGAATAATTTCAGTGCTTACGTTAATAGCAACAGACGCTACACCATCAACATTTTCAATAGACGTGGTAAGAATTTGGACCATGCCACCTTTAATTCCATCACAAGGATAAGCCATTTGAATATCAACTTTTACATTCCCTTGCTCATCACTTTCTACATTCTTAATGGCATTAAGGGCATAGAGATCATCATTAAGATAAGGATCTTGATAACACTTAATGGCTGATTCTAACTGCGCTGCATCGACTTGACTCATAAATATTTCCATTGAAAAACGAGATTTTGGACTAAAGACCTAGTAAAATAGTCTACTACTAATGCGCTGAACTTAAAATGCTATGAAGCAGATAAACCATTCAGTCATCCTCGCGAAGGCGGGGATCTATTGTTTTGGCGTTGTTAATAATTGTGGATTCCCACCTTCGTGAGGATGACGGTTGTTTATAGGTACATACTGCCTAAGCACTTCAACCAAGAATAAAGATGAAAAAATTGTTATCAAACGGTATCATAGCGCCCATTTTATTTACCAAACACCTGACGCTCTCTGGAACGAATTGTTATGACACAAACCACCCCAAGAAACATTCTGGTAACCAGTGCACTCCCTTATGCTAATGGCCCTATTCATTTAGGCCACATGCTGGAATATATTCAAACTGATATTTGGGTGCGTTTTCAGAAGTTACGCGGGGAGCATTGTGTTTATGTATGTGCCGATGACGCCCACGGCACTGCCATTATGCTGCGCGCTGAACGAGAAGGTGTGACCCCTGAACAATTGATTGACCGGGTTAACAAAGAGCATAAAGCTGACTTTGACCATTTTTTAATTGAGTTCGATAACTATTATTCAACTCACTCAGATGAAAACAAATCGCTGTCTGAGCTTATATACAACCGCTGTGTGGCTAAAGACCGCATTGCATCACGCTCAATTACACAAGCATTTGACCCTGAGAAAGAACTATTTCTTGCCGACCGCTTTATTAAAGGCACCTGCCCTAAGTGTAAAGCGGAAGACCAATACGGTGATAACTGTGAAGTGTGTAGTGCCACGTATACACCCATGGAGCTTATTAACCCTCGCTCAGCCATCTCGGGTGCTACACCTATTGAGAAAGATTCTGAGCACTTTTTCTTTAAGCTACCTGAGTTTACTGAATTTTTGAAAGAGTGGACGCGCAGCGGAACCTTACAACCTCAAATTGCGAACAAGTTATCTGAATGGCTAGATTCTGGCTTGCAAGAGTGGGATATAAGCCGTGACGCACCTTATTTCGGCTTTGAAATTCCAAATCAGCCAGGTAAATTCTTTTACGTATGGCTAGATGCCCCTATTGGCTACATGGCGAGTTTCAAGAACCTATGTGAACGCCGTGACGACCTTAATTTTGAAGATTATTGGGGCAAAGACTCTACCACTGAGCTTTATCACTTCATTGGTAAAGACATTATTAACTTCCATGCATTGTTCTGGCCAGCCATGCTTTCATGCGCTGACTTTAGAACGCCAACTGCGGTTCATGCCCATGGATTTGTGACGGTAAATGGTAAGAAAATGTCTAAGTCTCGGGGTACGTTTATAAAAGCAAGCACCTACCTTGAGCAGCTTAACCCTGAATACTTGCGTTACTATTTTGCAGCTAAGCTTACCAGCCATGTTGATGACCTAGACCTTAACCTTGAAGATTTTGCACTACGTGTGAATTCTGACTTAGTAGGTAAGGTGGTGAATATCGCCAGTCGTTGTGCTGGCTTTATTACTAAACGCTTTGAAGGTCGCTTATCTGATACTTGTGATGAGCCTGAGTTATTAAAGCAGTTTGTTGATGCCGGTGACGACATTGCCGCACTGTATGAGTCACGCGATTTCGGTAAAGCCATTCGATTAATTATGGAACTGGCTGAACAGGCTAACCAATACATTCACGACAAAGCACCTTGGACTCTTGCAAAGCAAGAAGGTGAAGAGCAAGCATTACAAAACATCTGCTCTAACGCCATTAACATGTTTAAGTTGTTGATGACGTATTTGGCACCGGTATTACCGGCCATGACGCAAAAAACAGAAGATTACTTGAATATCAAACTAAGCTGGCACGAACGTGACCAGTTATTACTGGGCCATGAAGTAAACAAATTTAAGCCCATGATGACCCGTATTGAAATGAAGAAAATTGAAGCGATGGTTGAAGCCTCAAAAGAAGACGCCATTGCTGAAGCAAAACTCAGTGGTAACGCAGAGGCATCAAGCTCATCAGATAAAACAGCCGCGGCACCTATTGAACCTATTGCTGATGAAATTGAATTTGATGATTTTGCTAAGGTAGATTTACGCGTCGCGCTTATTGCTAATGCAGAACATGTAGACGGTGCGAAAAAACTATTACGCTTAACCCTTGATTTGGGTGGCGAAACTAAAACCGTTTTCTCTGGCATAAAGTCAGCTTACCAACCAGAAGATCTCGTCGGTAAACTCACCGTTATGGTCGCAAATCTTAAGCCGCGTAAGATGAAATTTGGTTTGTCAGAAGGCATGGTGTTAGCCGCAGGCCCTGGTGGTAAAGAAATCTGGCTGCTTGAACCTCATGATGGGGCAAAGCCTGGTATGCGCATTATGTAGAGGGGTATCCTCTCTAAACTTATTCCATAATCAACTAAGCAATATCACTGTAAAGCTTGTATGGAATATACAGCTTTCAGATAATAGCCGAAATTTTTAGCTTGTGGCAAAGCACTCGGAGTAAATAATGACCGAATACATGCTTATTCTTGTTAGCACAATATTAGTAAATAACTTTGTGCTGGTGCAGTTTCTTGGTTTATGCCCGTTTATGGGTGTGTCCAACAAGCTTGAAACCGCTATAGGGATGTCTCTAGCCACGACCTTTGTACTTACGCTTTCATCTGTGTGTAGTTATCTGGCCTTTGAATACTTGTTATCTCCCTTAGGGCTTGAGTACCTTCAAACCATCACCTTTATACTTGTTATCGCGGTGGTGGTTCAGTTTACTGAAATTGTTGTTAGAAAAACCAGCCCGCTTTTATACCGGGTATTAGGCATTTTTCTGCCACTCATCACCACCAACTGTGCGGTATTGGGTGTTGCCCTGTTGAATATTAAAAAACAAAACGGCTTTGTTGAGTCCATAACGTATGGCTTTGGTGCGGCAGTGGGCTTCTCACTCGTACTGGTTCTTTTCTCTGCTATGCGAGAGCGTATTGCAGTAGCCGATGTACCCAAACCCTTCGAAGGCTCAGCCATCGGTATGATTACCGCCGGTTTGATGTCGTTAGCCTTTTTAGGCTTCACTGGCTTAGTAAATATATAAGGATCGGCTTAATCGAATGAGTATTATTTTAAGCGCTATTCTAACCCTTCTAGCTTTAGCCGTTATATTTGGCGCTATTCTTGGGTTTGCTGCAATCAAATTCAAAGTAGAAGGCAACCCGATTGTTGATGAGATTGACTCGCTACTGCCCCAGACTCAGTGCGGCCAATGTGGCTTTCCTGGGTGTCGGCCTTATGCAGAAGCCATAGCAAACGGTGAAGACATCAACAAGTGCCCCCCCGGTGGTGAAGCCACCATACAAACCCTCGCGGACCTACTTGATGTAGAAGCTATTCCTCTTGATGCCGAACACGGCGAAGAAAAAGGAAAGCAAGTCGCCGTTATTAGAGAAGATGAGTGCATAGGCTGTACAAAGTGTATTCAAGCCTGCCCTATCGACGCCATATTGGGTGCAGCAAAACAAATGCACACGGTTATTGCTGACGAATGTACGGGGTGTGATTTATGTGTTGAACCCTGCCCCGTTGACTGTATAGACATGATTACAGTGCCTGAAACTATCAAAAGCTGGTCTTGGAATAACCCTACAGACGATGACATTCAGCACCAGGCATACAACATTATTGCTACTGATAAAAACCCAGAGGTATCTGCGTAATGAAAAAAATCTGGGACTTTCACGGTGGCATTCACCCTAAAGAAAATAAAGATCAGTCTAACCAAAGCGCAATTACTGATGCAGGTATTCCGCCACAGTTAATTGTGCCGCTTCAACAGCATATAGGGCAACAAGCAGAGCTCGTTGTTTCAGTAGGTGATAAAGTACTTAAAGGTCAGCTAATAGCTGATGCTCATGGCCCAGTCAGTGTAGCCGTGCATGCACCCAGCTCTGGCACCATTACAGCGATAGAAGAACACGAAGTACCTCACCCATCGGGCATGAGTGATCTGTGCGTGTTTATCGAAACAGACGGTAAAGATGAGTGGTGTGAGCTTTCACCCTGCGAAGATTATTCAACACTGACACCAGCAGAAATTTTAGGCAAAGTGCGCAGTGCAGGTATTGCAGGCATGGGGGGCGCAGGCTTCCCCACTGAAATAAAATTACGCCCGCCTCGCGAAGACAAAGTAAACACCCTTATATTAAACGCGGCAGAGTGTGAACCTTACATCACCTCAGACGACCGTTTAATGAGAGAGCGCGCTGAAGAAGTGATTCTTGGCCTTGAAATCATGGCCTATGTTCTACAGCCTAATGAATGCTTGATAGGTATAGAAGACAACAAGCCAGAAGCGATTGAAGCACTACGCGAAGCCGCCAAAGAAACACAAATAGACATTGTAGTTATACCCACCAAATACCCTTCTGGCGGTGAAAAACAGCTCATAAAGGTATTAACAGGTAAAGAAGTACCTAGTGGTCGTATCCCTGCGGACATCAGTGTCATGTGTCAGAACGTAGCTACTTCAACAGCCGTTTATAGAGCCGTACGGTTTGGCGAGCCGCTTATTTCAAGGGTTACTACGCTTACAGGTGACTGTATTGCTAATAAAGGTAATCAACAAGTGCTCATAGGCACGCCTGTTAGCTGGCTTCTTGAAAAAAACGGCTACCTAAATCAAAAGGGCAGCCGATTAGTCATGGGTGGCCCGATGATGGGCTTCACATTAGATCAGACCAATATACCGACGGTTAAAACGTCTAACTGCATATTGGCTGCCAGCCCTAAAGAGCTTCCACAACCCGACTCGGCTATGGCGTGTATTCGATGCGGCATGTGCTCTGAAGTGTGTCCGGCTGAACTTCTGCCTCAGCAGCTTTACTGGTTTGCTAAAGGGCAGGAATTTGAAAAAGCTGAGCATCATAATTTATTTGATTGCATCGAGTGCGGTGCTTGCTCTTATGTATGCCCCAGCTCTATTCCTTTAGTTCAGTATTACCGCTATGCCAAAGGCGAAGTAAAGCAAATAAAAGCCGACTTAGAGAAATCTAACCAGGCACGTGAACGTTTTGAGTTCAGACAAGAACGCATAGAACGCGAAAAAGAAGAGAAAGAAGCTAAACGTAAAGCAAGATCCGAAGCCGCCGCGAAAGCACAGGCCGCTAAAAAAGCAGCGGCAGAAGCCGAAGCTAAAGAGAGCAAAGAAGGCACCGCTGAACCTAGCCAGGCGCCAGTTACAGCTAAAGCAGAAGTAAGCCCAGCACCTGAAGTGACACTTGAAAGCCTGCAAAAGAAATTACTCATGGCTGAAGATAAACTCAGCAAAATGGAAGCAGCCTGGAAAGATGCACAAGAAAACAACCCTGAAAGAGCTGAAAAACTAGCCATTGCCGTTGAGTCTAGTAAAGCGAATGTTAAAAAGTTCACATTACAAATCACTGAACTGGGGGGCGGCGCTTCAGACACACCGGCAGGCCCAAGCTTAGAAGAACTGGAAAGCAACCTTGAGAAAACAAAAGGCAAGCTTCAGCTTATTCTTAACACCCTTGAAGATGCTAAACAAAACCATCCTGATCGCGTTGAAAAGCTAGAACGTGCCGTCGCCAAAAACCACACACGTGTCGCCAGTGCTGAACTAGCCCTTCGCGAAGCAAGCGAGCAGCAGAGCAAACAACAAGCATCGAAACTAGAACCTACTGAGAGCAAAGGTTAACTTAATGGCCTTAATGAATATTACATCACCCCACGCGCATGGCCCAAGAAAAACAGCCACGTTAATGCGTGTTGTAGTGATCACCACACTACCCGGTCTATTTGCCCTCACCTGGTTTTTCGGGTGGGGTAATTTGATCAATGTTGTATGGTGTTCAATTATAGCGTTAGCCGCTGAAGCGTTAGTATTACTGATCAGAAAACGCCCTCTCGCTTTTTACTTAAAAGACTACAGCGCTTTGGTAACCGGCGTGTTACTAGGCCTTGCCCTCCCCCCTTTAGCACCGTGGTGGGTATCACTTGTGGCGGTGGCCTTTGCCATTATTATAGCTAAACACTTATACGGCGGAATGGGTTACAACCCTTTCAACCCGGCCATGGTGGGTTTTGCGCTCGTTTTAATCTCATTCCCGGTGGCGATGACTACAAGCTGGGCTGCGCCCGCTAGTTTGCTCGAAAACCCCATGAGCTTTTTTGAAACGCTCGGCACCATTTTTGGTTTTGGGTCACAAGCTATTGATGCCTTCACCATGGCGACCCCCTTAGATATTTACAAGCATGAAATTGGTCATTCCATTGCTCAAGATGTTACGCAAAATCCTGTTTTTGGGGCCTATGTTGCCCATGGCTGGGAATGGGTTAATTTAGCCTTTCTTGCTGGCGGCTTATTTTTACTGATCAAAAAAGTATTTACCTGGCACACACCGGTTAGCATGCTTATCGCTTTAACCATTATGTCATTAGCCTTTGGCTGGGATGCAGACCAAGCAACGCCACCACTACTACACCTCTTTGCTGGGGCAACCATGCTGGGTGCATTTTATATAGCCACCGACCCGGTTACCTCTGCGGTTAGCCCGCAAGGTAAAATCATTTATGGTGCTGGTATTGGTATTCTCACCTATGTTATTCGTGCCTATGGCAGCTACCCAGATGCCATTGCCTTTGCCGTGTTGTTAATGAACTTTGCAGCCCCCCTCATAGATACTTATACCCAACCACGAACATATGGCTATGCAAAAGCCAAACGTGGCGCCAAGGAGGCTGAATAATGGACTCAGTAAAACAATCCGTCTTTAGAGCCGTAGTAGGCCTTGGGTTATTTGCCATTATTACCTCAGGTTTAATCGCCACTACGCAATCTCTCACTAAAGACACCATTGCCGTAGAAATTAAAAAAGCACAGTCTAAGGCGCTGATACAAATCGTGCCTCTCGATGAGCATAACAATGATCTTTTATCTGATACCGTACCGTTAAACGAAGGGGGGCTATTAAACCTGCCTCATACCACCGATGCGTATATTGCTCGTAATAATGGTGAACCTGTAGCCGTTATTTTTCCTGTTACGGCAGCTAATGGGTATTCAGGGCCCATTAAAATGATCGTGGGTATAGACACCTCAGGCAAGGTTAAAGGCGTGAGGGTTGTAGGCCATAGAGAAACACCAGGGCTTGGGGATAAAATCGAAATCAAAAAGTCTGATTGGATATTGAGCTTTAATGGTAAGTCACTCGTTAGCCATACCGATGAGCAATGGAAAGTTAAAAAAGACGGCGGTGATTTTGACCAGTTAACCGGCGCGACAATTACCCCTCGCGCAGTTGTTTCTGGTGTGCACAATGCGTTGTTATTTTTCAAACAGAATCAGCACGTTATTTTTGATGGAGGTAAATCAGGTGGCCACTAGCAGCTATAAAGAGATTACCCTCAACGGACTATGGAAAAACAACCCTGCCTTAGTTCAACTATTAGGCTTATGTCCATTATTAGCGGTTACGGGCACCGTCGTTAATGCCATGGGCTTAGGCCTGGCAACAACACTGGTTTTGCTAGGGTCAAATATTGCGGTTTCAATGATCCGTAACTTTGTACCTGAGACCGTACGCCTACCCGCTTTTGTAATGATCATTGCCTCACTGGTAACCTGTGCTGAGTTACTTATGCAGGCTTACACTTATGAGCTGTATGAAATTCTGGGGATATTTATTCCTCTTATCGTCACTAACTGTGCCATTTTGGGCCGTGCCGATGCATTTGCGTCTAAAAACTCAATACTGCCTTCTGCACTTGATGGTTTAATGATGGGTGTAGGCTTTTCAGTGGTGTTAATCATTTTAGGCGCATTAAGAGAAGTCATTGGCCAGGGAACCCTCTTCGCGGGCATGGACCTACTCTTTGGTGAGAGCGCTAAAACATGGCAAATAATTGTCTTTAGCGACTACCCTGATTTTCTCTTTGCCATCTTACCTCCTGGGGCGTTTGTAGGCATGGGCATATTAATCGCACTGAAAAATATTATTGATGACCGTCTTAAAACCCGGGAACAGAACAAAGAGCAAAACGATACTCAA
>JADGDV010000027.1:34382-48071 GCA_016744695.1 Hahellaceae bacterium | reverse complement strand
GGGGCGTTTGTAGGCATGGGCATATTAATCGCACTGAAAAATATTATTGATGACCGTCTTAAAACCCGGGAACAGAACAAAGAGCAAAACGATACTCAAGAATTGATAATAGGTGGCAACAAACGCGTTAGAACAACGGGTACTATTTCTTAATAACGGGTACTATTTCTTAATAATGAATAAAAACATTCGTACCGAAATATTTCAGCGCTTTAAAGCAGATAACCCCAAGCCTGAAACCGAGCTAAATTACAGCACCCCCTTTGAACTGCTAATAGCCGTTATTTTGTCTGCTCAGGCAACAGACAAAGGGGTCAATAAAGCCACAGATAAACTGTACCCTGTGGCTAACACACCTGAAGCAATATACGCCTTAGGGCTCGATGGATTAAAACACTACGTTAAAACTATTGGCCTCTACAACACCAAAGCGGCGAACGTCATTAAGACCTGTAAAATGCTTATTGATGAACATAATTCAGAAGTACCTAATAACCGAGAAGCGCTAGAAGCGCTCCCTGGCGTCGGTAGAAAAACCGCAAACGTTGTAATGAATACTGCATTTGGCATGCTGACGATGGCGGTAGACACGCATATATTCAGAGTATCTAATCGTACTAAAATTGCCGCAGGCAAAAACGTGGTTGAAGTTGAAAAGAATTTATTGAAGCGCGTACCTAAAGAGTTTTTGCTCGATGCACATCATTGGTTAATACTTCACGGGCGATACATTTGCACCGCTCGCAGCCCAAAATGTGGCGCCTGTATGATAGAAGATCTTTGCGAATTTAAAGATAAAACTGAATATACAGACTAATTAGTTAAGCACCTTTTCTTTAATCAACTCAACACTTTCATCTATATGCGAATGCAGATTAGCCTGAAAGTTGTCTGATAACGATATCAACTGTCGACGACCATCGTTAACATCATTAGTTTTATAAAAAACACCCTCTTCAATTAAGGTATTAATGCGGGCATTAATTGTTGATTTAGCCGAAGGCACACTGACATAAAGATCAGACACAGGCAGTTTTTCATTTTTTAGTTGAGACTTTGCCACTAAGAAAATAAGGAACCAACTTAGATCTTCTCCGTTCGTAGTATTCGTTAATATCTTTCTTTTTTCATACTCCGCCAAAAAGAAGTTCATATAATCTAAACGGCTAACTCTATTCCCTATTGACTCCCTAAACCCTGCTTCATTTTTCCTAATACTCTGTATAGTCGATATAATAATCTCAACATAGGCGTTTACATTTGAAGCCACTGCACTGCTGATAGTCACTTCTTTGCTCAATGAATCTGTAATAGCTTTCGCTATCGAGTCAAGCTGACGGGTCATATAGTTCGATGTGAATTTCTTTCTTGTAAGGAGCGATGCGACATAGGCAGATAATAAATTCAAATCAATAGGCTTCAATAAAAAGTTATCTGCCCCTGATTTAAGTCGATTAATCATTCCTTGGCCGTCGGCGTAGCCACTAATAAAAATAAAAGGAATAATTGATATTTCAGAATCTGAGTTACGCACCGCTTTCAACAGTGCGTCACCATCCATCACTGGCATTTTCACATCACATATAATGAGATCAGGACGTTCTTTTTTTATGATATCTAAGCCTATCATTCCATTTTCAGCTTCAGTAACTTCATAACCGTCCATGATTAAGCTTTCTCGAATAACCTCTCTATGAACAAGATCATCGTCAATAACAACAACTTTCAATTTAACGTCCTGCAAAAAATAAAAAAATGTAATGGCGTGGGGGGGGCTAGTATGGGGATGATCCGGTGTGTTCTGCAAGGTGTTTTTGGTATGGAATCTGTACTTGTTTCCAAAGCATTTAGACTAGGTAAATAATTAAATATGACGCTCTAGGTCACTAGTAGAGGGCCTCTAGCACATTCGCAACACTGATCAAGCATAACAGCTTTTGTGGTAGGCTAAAGCGTCGTCTCATGCTACTTCAATAAAGCATAAAAACTAATTACTTGGGTTATATTTTTTCAGAATATTTTTATACACACCATTATTTTTAATATACGCCATGCGTTCATTAAATTTTTCTATGAGATTAGTTTTGGTTCCTTTTTTTACAGCAAGATAAAGGTCCGCTTCTAACAAAGGCATCGGCAATGCATCTACCTGAATAGGATGATTCATTATCTTGGCTATACACGGAATAGAGAGCTCATTGCCCACAACCGCATCTAATCGACCCGCTTCAAGTAAGGTATAAAGTTGTTTGGGCTCACCAACCACAG
Organism: Hahellaceae bacterium; assembly: GCA_016744695.1. Taxonomy (GTDB): domain Bacteria; phylum Pseudomonadota; class Gammaproteobacteria; order Pseudomonadales; family Oleiphilaceae; genus Alkalimarinus. The sequence goes on along the minus strand of JADGDV010000027.1, from coordinate 45,803 downwards.
TGCTAAACAATTGAGTGTTTCTGGCTTGGTCAAACGCCTCCCCATAACTCCACCCAAATTTCACACCCACTCGCTTACTTTTTAAATCATTGACCGAGTTAAAAGGAAATGCATGACCGCTGTTAACAAAAAGCATGCTCTTCTCAACATACAATACGGCAGAATAGTCGAACATTTTCTGGCGTTCTTCATTTTTAAGAATGCCTACAACAAGCCCCTCCCCTTTACTGGCAGAAAGCAGCGCGCGTTTAATAGGGTAAGACTTTGTTTCGTATTCTTTCCCCATATCGTCAAAAATGGCGGTTACAACATCAACGAACAAACCTTTCGGTTGCCCATCTTCCAAATATGAAAATGGCGGAAAGTCATCATAAAAAATTAACGTTTCTACGTTACCCTCAGCTCTAATGAACGCACTGCTGCACAACAATAGCAATGCAGCTAGGCTGAAAGATATTTTTTGAGCGACCCACTTACCCATGTACCTATCCATAATTCTATTTATACTAAAGAATAAACAGATTAACCTACCTTGCTAATAGCCCTAATTATTTTATGGATTAATTTGGTCTGAAATATAAACTAAACCTACGCAGGCTTACTTCTTCATACGTGCTTCAAGGTACTTCCCAAAGGCTTCCTTACGAGAATATTCAGGATGTTCCTTCTCGAGTGAAACACAGGCATTAAAATATTCTTTCGCCTCAGATAACGCTTTATCACTCCGTTTACCCGACTCAATTAGTTTTAACATGGCTTGAATGGCATTAAGGTTAATTGCCGGATGCTGAGGATATAAATGCAAAGCCTCACGAAAGGAACTGATTGCACTTTCATAATCACCCTCATCATATTGTTGCTTGCCTTCACGATTTTTCTCAGTGATAAGAATTCGCTGATGGTGAGGTAAAGGAATATCTAAAATAGCCTGAACACGATCAACCAGTGCTTTATTAGATTTATGATCCTTCATTAGTTTGTGTAATATATTTTCGGCGCCAGGTCTATCACCAGAAAACAACTTGCTTTCAGCAATATCAATAAGCAACTCTGTATCATCACCACAAATATCTTTATGACGTGCAATTGTTGCATCTATAATCGCAATCGTTTCTTCTGCATCGCCTTGTTTGAACTTATCAAGCGCACGATAAAGTGAGTCGTGCACTTTAAGTGAATCAGCATCTTCAAACTTTGCCAAGCCATCTTTAAGTACTCTTCGGCCCTCCTGAATTTTCTCTCTAATTATTTTACTGTCAGATTCAAGCTCAATAGATTTTCTTAAGGTTCGTGAAAAGACTTCATATTGTTTCTGTGATTCTTTCAACGTGCCTTTAGCCAGTTTCAGCACTGACCTATTAGCTTTAACCGCGGTATCAAGGTCACCTACATCAACACTTAACTCACCAAGCCAGCGCTGCCTTTCAATACTCATAGGAGAAAGTGCGATCGATTTAACCACCGTCTGCTGTGCATCTTTCTTTCTGCCTTCCCTAAGATGACATACCGCTAAACTATCAATGGCTGGCACGGCAAGGCCATTATTTGCAATAATCTCTTCAAATTCAGAAATAGCCTTAGACGTATCTCCCATTTCAGCAATACAGCGAGCCCGACCTATTTGAGCCCAGGTTTGAGTATGCTTCTTTAACGCAATATCAAACAACGCAAGCGCTTCTTCATAAGATTTAAGCTCGTAAAGAACACCGGCTTTTTTTCGTAAAGCAAGGTTGGTATATTTTGGCTGATCAACACGAATTTGGTCTGCCGTAGTAAATGCGGCTAGATAATCTTTTTTATCTAAGGCTTCGTTAAAGCCTTTAAAAACCAATTGCTGCAGTACCAAACGCGTAATTCGGTTTTTAAAATCACCTTGAGTAAACGGCTTAGCAATGTATCCATCAGGCTCACACTCAATAGCACCCAATACAATATCTTTAGTACGCTCTGCTGAAACAACAATAAATAGCGTGGTATGACTAAGTCGGTCTATATGCCTCAAATCACGCAGGAGCTGCTGGCCATTTAGGCCGTCGCCTAAGTTAAAATCACAAAGAACAAGATCGTATTTTTTACGCGCAAGTAATATAAACGCAGACTGATAGTCGTTCGCGGTATCTACTTGCTTAGCACCTAGTGATATTAACATATTGCGCCCAATGGCTACGGCGGCCCCCATATCATCAATAACGATGGCACGCTTACCGTGGAGTAAGGGTTTTGCTGAAGGTTGCTTATTACTCATAATGATTTATATTCATACCTAACGATAGTGTCTATTTACAGCTTAGCATTTAAGTGGCTTTCTCACTGTTTAAATACAAGTTTAGTCTATAGTCATGGCCTTCGTTCCAGTTTATGAATCTCATTTTAATGGACCTCCATTCATGCCTATACAAAATTTATTCCGCACTTTAATATTCTTTATAACGCTTGCCATTACAACAACAAGCCATGCTGATAACTACCTACCCTCCAAAACGATGAGCGCCATGCAGGCAGCTCCTCACGTCAACATTTATAGTGTAAAACACCCTTTCCCAGGTGTTCTATCAGGTGGACAACCCTCTCAAGAAGAACTTGAAACCGCAAAAGCGGAAGGCTTTAAAACGATTATCAATCTTAGAATGCCTAACGAAATGAAAGAGTGGGATGAGCCTAGCAAGGTCAAAGCATTGGGTATGAAGTATATTGCCATCCCGGTAGGTAATGCGAACGATATTAATGTAAAGAACAGCAGTATATTAATCGCGGCGCTTGAAGATCAGAATAACTATCCTGTGCTTATCCACTGCGCCAGCGGTAACCGCGTGGGTGCTTTGTTTGCGTTAGATGCTTACAATAGTGCGAAAATGAACAAGGCTACAGCATTACAAATAGGGCGAGACTCAGGCTTAACAAGTCTTGAACCTGCAGTTGCAGGTAAGTTGAAATAATTTAGTGCTTGTCTGATAACAAGGCAATACTTTTAATTTGCGCATACACTAATTGGCCTTTTTGCAGCTTCAGCAAGGAGGCTGATTTGTGTGTAACACGAGAAAGCAAGGTAACGCCGCCTACATTCAACTGTACGACCTTCTCTGAACGACCTTCTGAAAGAATATCGTCTATGGTAGAGGGGAATATATTCAAAATACTGGTGCCAGATTGATGCGCCAAAGTAAGACTTACATCCCGTGCAACTACTCTTAATCTAACCGAAAAACCAATCGGTAAAGACTTGCGCGCCACGGTAAAACGCCCCCCCGGAAAATCAAGATACGTAAGGTTATATTCATCATCATGCTCTGCGACCGTTGCATGAATAAGAGAGGCCGCATCATCACCATGAGCAAGAGGAAGATCAAGCCGGGTTAGCATTTTACCCGTTTCACCCTGAGCGGTTACACGACCCTTTTCAAGTAGCACTAGATGATCAGATAAGCGAGCCACTTCATCAGGGGAGTGACTGACATAAATAACAGGTATATCTAACTCATCATGTAATGACTCAATATACGGCATGATCTCACGCTTACGGGTTAAATCGAGCGCAGATAAGGGTTCATCCATTAACAAAATACGAGGGCTAACACTTAACGCCCTTGCAATAGCGACTCGTTGCCTCTCTCCGCCTGATAGCTGATCAGCCCTTCTTTCGAGTAAGGGTTCAATGCCCAATAATTCAATAGCACGTTCTAAAGACACTTTTCTATTAGATAAGGGCACACGCTTAATCGCGTATTGTAAATTGCCTTTAACAGTGAGGTGTGAAAACAAGCTGGCCTCTTGAAACACATACGCCAGAGACCGCTTATGTGTCGGTACACAATAGTGACCTTTTTGCCAGGTCATATCACCTACTTTTAAGTGTGCACCACGGCATGGTTCCAACCCTGCTATTGCTCTCAGTAATGTAGTTTTTCCGCAACCAGAGGGGCCAAATATGGCTGTTACACCTTTGGAGGGAATACTGAAATCAACATCCAGAATAAAATCTTTCTTTGTAATTTTAAACGTCGCTTCAATGGTCATTACGACCTACCTTAAACTGTCCATTGATCGCATACACACTCATCAACATAATAAATGAAAGCAACAACAAACCGCCTGACAACCAATGAGCCTGTGTATATTGAAGAGATTCAACATGATCATAAATAGCGATAGACAATACCTGAGTCTCCCCCGGAATATTGCCACCAATCATTAATACCACACCAAACTCACCTACGGTATGTGCAAAGCCAAGTACCGCAGCAGTGATAAAACCAGGCCTTGCTAAAGGAAGTGCCACCGTAAAAAACCGGTCTAAAGGTGATGCGCCCAATGTTGCAGCAACTTCCATGGGCCGGCGACCAATAGCGGTAAAGGCATTCTGTAAAGGCTGAATCACAAACGGCATAGAATAAAAAACCGAACCAATCACCAAGCCTGAAAAAGTAAATGCCAACGAGTGAATGCCTAAGCTTGCCATCAAGTCACCCAGAGGCCCTTTAGGGCCAAGGAGAATGAGTAAATAAAAGCCCAAAACGGTAGGAGGTAAGACTAAAGGGAGCGCAATAACACCCTCAAGAATAAACTTAAAGCGCCACTTTGTGCGTGACAGCCACCATGCCAAAGGAGTGCCTAACAATAGTAAAATAAGCGTCGTTAGCCCTGCTAATTTAAGGGTAACGATAAGAGCAAGAATATCGGATTCGTTCAACATCACGGCGTACTATACCCATGTTTTTGAATGATGGATTGTGATGCTTCACTCTTCACAAATAAAATAAATTCTCGAGCAGCAGAATTGTTTTTCACTAGTACTGCCTGTTGCTCTATAGGGCTATACAATTGTTGAGGGACCATCCAAAATGAACCTGTCATTTTTTGCTCAAACTGCGTGGGATTCTTTATTTGAGAATAAGCAATAAAACCCAGCTCGGCATTACCACTTTTAACAAATTGAAAAGCTTGGCCTATATTCTCACCACGCACAAGGCTTGCCTGTGTTGATGACCATAACCCAATGGCCTCAAGGACCTCTTTAGCTGCTCTACCATAGGGGGCAAGCTTTGGATTGGCAATAGCCAAATGTCGATACTCTGCGCTTTCTAGCACCTTACTATTAGCACCAACATAACCGGTTTCTGGGCTCCATAAGACAAGATGACCTATAGTGTAAGTAAAGCGACTACCCATTACCGCATCACCCTCTTCTTCAAGGCGTTTTGCACGCTCAACATCGGCTGCAAAAAAAACATGGAAAGGCGCTCCGTGCTTAATTTGCGCATAATGCTTACCCGTAGAACCAGAAATTAGCGTGACCGTATGGTGCGTATTTGCTTCAAAATGCTCTGCAAGGATTTTCATTACAGGAACAAAATTACTAGCAACAGCCACACGAATTTCATCTGATGAAACGCCCCCTGAAAAGAGCGCAAACAGGCAGGTCGTGACTAATAGAGATAAGGGTCGTACTAGTTTCATTAAGAATGCAGATTTTCAATTAACAAGTGCAATATCATACGCTAAAGCAACAAAAAAGGCCGCGTTAAACGCAGCCTTTTTGATATCAGCTTAACAAACTAGCTTCCTAACATAGACTCTTTAAGACCTTCGTGAGCTGGATTTTCAGATAACCAGATACCGAATAGTGCTTTTTTGAATTCCATGTTGCTTTGGATAGTATCTTTTAGCTTACCATTTTTGTAAACCTCAACACCTGTTCCTGGAAGGTAAACAATATCAAAGATATCATTTTCCTGGATTTCTTCTTTGAAAACATCCATGAATGCATTGATTTCAGTTTGAATAGGCGCAACCTTACCGTCTGTTGCGTTTTCAAAACCTTCAGTCGTTGCATTAGTCATTTTTTCACTGGTGATTAAACCTGACACCATGTGTAATTTAAGCGCCATAGGCTCATCAGCTACAATGATTGCATTTGCATCATTTGCTGAATTTTGAAGATAAAGACCACCTACATAGATATCCATAAATAGCTTGGTACGAATACCAGCACCATTTAATGCAAGCTCTGAATCACCCGCTTTAAGTGAATCAGGAATCTGAACGCCAGCAACTTCTTTAGCGAAAGACATTTGTGTGAACCCTAGAACTAGTACCAATGCTGTAATAAATTGTTTCATTTTACCTTTCATCCCTAATTGATTATTTTTTTACCCTGAGATATAGGTACTGCCCAACTCTTCTGTTTGGTTCAATTACCGTATCAGGAACAAGCAAGATTACACTGCCCACTAGCTCCCATACAAATGAAAAATTATAGAATGCACGACTATTTCACATTAGGATAGGCATAAAAAAAACCACGTGTTTAAAGATCTGAATGGATCATTAAAAACGTGGTTTTTTAGAATATTTGCTCTATTAATTAAATAGAGTTTCGCAGGTTAACCCTTGCTTCTCAAGAATATCTCTAAGACGCTTAAGTGCTTCAACCTGAATCTGTCTAACACGTTCTCGAGTTAAACCAATCTCTCGGCCAACCTCTTCCAACGTACTCATCTGATAACCACGAAGACCAAAGCGGCGCGCCAATACTTCTTGCTGCTTGCCTGATAGCTGGTCTAACCAAGTATCAATATTGCCTCTTAAATTACTATCCTGAAGTTGCTCAGCAGGATCTGCTGCCGCTTCATCAGCAACGGTATCTAATAAGCATTTATCACCGGTTCCGCCCACAGGGGTGTCAACAGACGTAATTCGCTCATTAAGGCCTAGCATACGCTTAACATCTTCAACCGGCTTATCTAATAGATCTGCAATTTCTTCTGCGGTTGGCTCATGGTCAAGCTTCTGAGTTAGCTCACGTGCGGCTCTTAAGTAAAGGTTGAGCTCTTTAACAACATGAATAGGAAGGCGTATGGTGCGAGTCTGGTTCATGATCGCACGTTCGATGGTCTGTCTTATCCACCATGTGGCATAGGTAGAAAAGCGGAAGCCTCTTTCTGGGTCAAATTTTTCAACCGCACGAATTAAGCCTAAGTTCCCTTCTTCAATAAGATCTAACAGTGTTAACCCTCGGTTAACGTATCTTCTTGCGATTTTCACAACAAGACGTAAATTACTCTCTATCATTCGCTTACGACCAGCTTCATCACCTTTTTGAGCTAGTCGTGCGTAATATACTTCTTCTTCTGGTGTAAGAAGTGGTGAAAAGCCAATTTCATTCAAATAAATCTGAGTGGCGTCAAGCTGGCGATTGCCTTGTGATTCAGCAGAGTATTTCGATGCTCTTTTCCGATCAATTGGCGTAACAACACCTTTATCTGAAACGGTTTTTTTCTGACTGCGTTTAGTAGGTGCTTTAGCTTCAAACGCGACTGCTTCTATGAGTTCTTCTCTTTCTGCTGACATAACACTTGCCCTGCTTTTTGCATTATTTCTTACGCTCTTTAAATTGTGTTTAAAAACATACCAAACACTAGAACGTCGAAATAACTTAGTTGTTTTATGGACTACCCTGCTTGATCAACGCCAATCTAAATTTCAAGTTAAGCGATAATCAAACTTCTTATTTTTGCTTAAAGTCCTTTTAGGTTTTTTTTCCTGATTAGGCTGAGTCTTCTCAGACTATATTCCCTTTTTGTTACCGTTTTTTAGGTAAGTAACTTAAAGGGTTAACCGGTTTTCCATCTCTTCGAATTTCAAAGTGAAGCTTTACCCGGTTTGTTCCAGTATTCCCCATCTCAGCAATTTTTTGGCCTGCTTTTATTTTTTGACCTTCTTTTACCAATATTTGTTCATTATGCGCATAAGCACTTAGGTAATGTTCGTTATGATTTATAATTATTAACTTACCATACCCAAGTAATCCGCTTCCTGCATAAACCACTTCACCATTGGCTGCTGAAAAAACTGAATCACCTAATTTACCGGCTATGTCGATTCCTTTATTAACTTTATCGGCATTAGCTTTCGGTTTTGTATACGTTGCAATAATCTGGCCAAGATGAGGCCAGCGCCATTTTACGCCCTTGACGCTCTTTGTTTTTCTGCTAGCAGAACTCTTTTTGTGGGTCGTTGACGTAGCCTTGTTTTTTGTAGGGTTTGTTTTTTTCTTAGAGGCTTTGTTTTTTGATGAGTGGGTGTTATAAGAATTACTCGATACAGTCCCTCGCAGGTCTAAGCGAATACGTTGCCCATATTTAATTGAATAAGGAGGTTTAATTTTATTTGCAGAGGCCAACTCCTTGTAATCTCTACCGTAGCGCCATGCTATGGCGTATAGCGTCTCGCCTTTCCGAACGGTATGCGAGCCAAAATAAACAGGAGGATTAAAGTTTTGGTCGTTATATATTTCGTTTGTATTACAAGCAGATAAGAGAAATAAGAAGGCGAACACAATCAAAAAACGAAGCCACAGCAGGCTAATTTGCCGATAAAAAAAGCTATTGGTTGGATGTTTTTTAGTCGTTTTTAATCGATACACAATAATTTTATATGCTATTAATCAAGATAGTTATACCAATAAAGTATATAAGGATTCAATCAATATTAAGAAACTACGCTAACCTATTATTCTAGCAAACTATTTTAATTCAGCCATCGCTCAAAATGGTTACCCTTTTCTTTTCGTGTTACTAAACGGAACACCATAAAGTAACACGTGGTTCACATTTTTAGTGTCGACTATGCACTTTTAGTGCGTCCAAGCTGCTCCAATAACAACACAACAACAATACCACACACGAGTGAAACAATAGCCCAACCAAAATACGCTGAATGCCCGGTTAATATCTCATATTGCCCAGGGAAAACATTATTTTGAAGAAGCGGTACTTGTTCTCCGTGGCTATTTAATCGAAAACTTACTGTTTCTTTCCATGGCCATACTTTATTAAGCGCGCCAATCATAAAGCCGGTTAATACGAGTAAGGTATAGTCATGAAAACGCTTAAACGCCCAGGCCAATACATTAGCGATAGAAAGAAGCCCAACCACACAGCCCCCAGCAAAAACGGCAAGTACACTTACATCGAGTGTTTTAACTGCATCTAAAATGAAACTATACATCCCAAGCAATAACAGTATAAAACTACCTGATATGCCAGGCAGTATCATTGCACAAATCGCCAAACAACCAGCAAAGAATACGTTAAGGGTCGTCGCCTCAACCTCTACGAACGACGCATTCCCAAGACTCCAGGCAACCGCAACCCCCACTATAATAGGCAGCACATTGATGAGACGCCATATTTTAACTTGCTGACTCAAATGCCATACCGACGCAAGTACCAACCCAAAGAAAAATGACCATAACATCTCAGGGTAAGCAACCAATAGATAGCTAATGAGCTTGGCTAGGGTAAATACACTAAAAAGGATGCCTGAAAAAAGTGTGAGCAGAAAGGTGCCATTAATGGAATGCCATGCGGCCGCTACACCTTGCTCTTTAAGGGTAACCAGTGTTCGCCATGACACAGATTGAATAGACGTGATTAACTCTTCATATATACCGGTAATAAAAGCAATAGTTCCGCCTGATACCCCAGGTACAATATCAGCGGCCCCCATGGCCGCTCCTTTAAAAAATATTAATGCTTTTTCTTTGCTCAAAATTAATTCCTAAGACTCAATCATTTGAAAAATACATACAGCTATCGGATCACGCCACCCAGAAGAGGAACAAAATAGACAGGTTCAATCACTCGGTGATCAAAATTATTTCCTCTACGCGTGACCACAGTAAGCTCTTGCTTATCACCGCCCACAGGGATAACCAAACGCCCCCCATCGGCAAGCTGTCTCAATAACTCTTCAGGTATCTCACTCGGCGCAGCGGTTACAATAATACCATCATAAGGAGCCGCTTCTGGCCACCCCATGCCGCCATCTGCATGGCGAGTTCTAACATTCCTCAGGCCCATCTGCCTAAAACGCTCCTTTGCCTTCTCCTGTAGAGGTCTTATTCGCTCCACACTAAACACTTCATTCACTAACTGGGCTAAAACAACGGTCTGAAAACCGGAACCGGTTCCTAATTCAAGCACCCGAGAAGGTTTAGACTCGAGTAGAATCTCAGTCATCCTGGCAACTATATAAGGCTGAGACAAGGTTTGATTATGCCCAATAGGCAACGCCGTATCTTCATAAGCTCTGTGAGCTAATGCTTCATCAAGAAAAATGTGCCTTGGCGTATCAGCCATCACCTCCAACACATCTTCATTCTTTATGCCTTCATCCCGAAGTCTTTGCACCAAACGCATTCTTGTGCGCCTAGAGGTCATCCCTATCCCCTGTAAATGTAATGACTGATTCACTTCATCCCCTTAAGCCAGTGATTTATATCACTGGTATTAAAATATTTATTATTTTTTACTACATAAACCGCTTACTAAAATACCGCTAACCTTCTACCGTTCTTACAAAGGAGGGAATAATAGGAGTCACGAAACAAAAGCTAATAAGTGCGTTCAAAAACTCGGTAATTGACCACCTCATTTAACAAAGCAGTAGCAAATGAGCCTGTGGGTAACAAAAATTCGAGCTCGAGTGTAGTACTCTCTAGTCTCCATGTCATATTTTTTGGCACAACCGCTAATAAACGCGCTTCCATTTTAAGGCGGTTTGCGTAAAGCCCTTCGGCTAACACGGTATACTCCTCGAATATTTGCTGTTCAAGAGGGCTGCACCCAATATGAGTATCATCGTGATCTCTAGGAAGTTCACCATATAGCGGGCCAGACGTAGGCGTCTCTAACCAACTGCCATTTTTAATACGCTCTGCTAGTACTCGATTGTACAAAAAGGAACGTGCTGCTGACAGATAAAACCCTCGTTTATTTTTAGGCGCTTTAAACTGGCGCTCAAACATACTTACTGCTTTATCTAAATTAGCGCCATTACGGCCAAAGCGTTGCTCTCCAAAATAGTTAGGAAAACCTCGCTCTTTCACATGAGTTAATGCAGCCTCTAACGTCGCCATATCACCCTCTAGCTCTCGAATACACAGCACAAAGCGGTTTGCCTCGTGCTCTCCCCTTCGGAGCTTATGGCTATGCCTTTCGTGGGAGAGTATTTGTAGATGCTCATCATTAAGCTGCTGCCAATCAGGCTCAGTTTGATTCCCAAGGTAAACACTAAACCATTGCCGTGTAACGGCATGCCGGTCTTTTAATCCACTCAAACCCACGTCCATAGGTCTAACATCTGAAAATTTGGCAATTTTTCGGGCGATAAAATCAGTATTTTCACCACGCTTTTCAACAAAGAGCCAAACATGCTCCCCTTCTCCGGTAAGAGAAACATCCATTATTTCTTCAACAAAAAAATCTTCGTCTTTGCTTCGTATTACGCCTTTAGCGTTTACGTTATCGTTCGCAGTAGGAAATGATAGAGAAAAGTTATAATCAGTCATTAGTTAGCCATCACCAAACAGGTAGCAAAACATGCAATCCCTTCTTTTCGACCCGTAAACCCCAAATGCTC
>JADGDV010000027.1:14556-34282 GCA_016744695.1 Hahellaceae bacterium | reverse complement strand
GCCCTTTCACCATCTTAGGTGTTAGCCCTTCAGCTTCTATGGCCGAAGCTTCATCAGTGATTAATAAGCCTTTTTTCAAGGCATTTTCCAATGCATTTAATAAGGTTTGATATCTAAACATCTGAGGTGTGTAAGCGCGCCATAATGTTGAACGATCTATTGTAGCGACTATATTGTGAACACCCTTTTGGTCCTCAGCGACCTTTTTTACGGTATCAGTGACTGGTACACCTAAAATCCCGCCAACCGGATGGCCTTCAAGTTGCGTTACTAACTCATCAATATCTGCCAAAGAGATACAAGGCCTCGCTACATCATGAACCAGAACCCAGTCATCAGGCTGAGCTTTACCTGCTAATGCACGCAAACCATTTAAGACAGTATCAACACGCTCACTCCCACCATCATAAGTATGTATAGCTGTATTGTTTTTCAGAGGAAGCATTTTCCAGTATGGGTCGACAGGAGATAAGCCAATATACAGGGCATTAAAACCGGAATATTTAAGAAGTTTATTAAGAGTCTGCTCTATCACTGTTGCATCGAACAACGGTAAGTATTGCTTAGGACGGTCGGCCTGCATTCGAGAGCCAACACCCGCGGCGGGAATAATAACCCAGTAATTTGGCTTCATAGCGTTAACATCATATTTGGCACTGTCGTAACCAACTCATATTATTTTTCATCAATAATAAGAAAAAACGTTTCATCTTTATGAATCATCCCTAAATGGTTTCTGGCTCGCTCTTCAATGGCTTCATTACCAGATTTAAGGTCAATCACCTCGGCATCTAAGGTTGAATTTCTATCAGCCAGAATTTGATTCGCTGCTTGTTGCTCATCAATTTGCTGCTGCAGTGTCCATACCTGTGCGTAACTACCCTCACCGACCCATAGGCGATATTGTAATACTACAATGAGAAGAAAGAATGTCAGCCAAAGCCATTTCATAGGAACGTTCTAATTTGAGACTAATTATTATAATTTAACTTACAGTATACGTTAAAACCAAGAAGGGACAGATTTTACTCTGTCCCTAAACTTGTTGCGTTGACCATAGAGTGTGCGGTGCGCACGGCGCACCCTATGTGGGTCATTAAACGCGAACGCCGCCCTTAATTTCGGATAAACCGTTATAAGGTGCATTGCTACCTAATTGCTCTTCAATTCTTAGCAAACGATTGTATTTTGAAACACGGTCAGAGCGACAAAGTGAACCGGTTTTAATTTGACCAGCACAAGTACCTACAGCCAAATCAGCAATCGTTGTATCTTCAGTTTCACCTGAACGGTGAGAGATGACGACTGTGTAGCCTGCATCTTTCGCCATTTTGATTGCATCAAGTGTTTCTGACAAGCTACCAATCTGATTAAACTTGATCAGGATTGAGTTACCAATGCTCTTATCAATGCCTTCCTGAAGGATGCGCGTATTGGTTACGAACAAGTCATCACCGACTAACTGAACGAATTCGCCAGACTTCTTAGTTGAGTACGCCCAACCATCCCAGTCACTTTCGTCCAAGCCATCTTCAATTGAAACAATAGGATACTTCTTAGTTAAGTCATCAAGGTAGTCTGAGAATCCTTCGGAATCAAATACTTTACCTTCACCAGATAGATTGTACTGTCCATTTTCGTAAAACTCAGAAGCAGCGCAATCAAGTGCAAGTGTAATATCTTTGCCTAACTCATATCCTGCATCAGCAACCGCTTGTTTAATGACCGTTAGAGCCGCTTCATTAGATTCAAGGTCAGGTGCAAAACCACCTTCATCACCTACAGAAGTACTTAAACCCTTGCCTTTCAAAACACTCTTTAGTGCATGAAAAATTTCAGCGCCGGCACGTAATGCTTCAGCAAAATTAGGTGCCGTAACAGGCTGAACCATGAATTCCTGAATATCTACATTGTTATCAGCATGCTCACCACCGTTGATGATATTCATCATCGGAACAGGCATAGAGTACTGACCAGAAGTACCATTCAAGTCTGCAATGTGAACGTATAGTTCAACACCTTTAGACTGAGCGGCCGCTTTTGCGGCAGCCAATGAAACCGCAAGAATAGCGTTCGCACCGAGTGTTGCTTTATTGTCAGTACCATCTAGCTCAAGCATTTTGTTATCAAGTGCTCGCTGGTCTGTTGCGTCCATTCCTAGCAATGCATCACGAATGGTCGTATTGATGCCTGCAACTGCCTTTAATACACCTTTACCAAGGTAGCGAGATTTGTCTCCATCTCTTAATTCCAAGGCTTCGCGAGAACCAGTCGATGCGCCAGAAGGAGCACATGCACTGGCAACAATGCCACCTTCAAGAATAACATCTGCTTCAACGGTTGGATTCCCACGAGAATCCAATACTTCACGTCCTTTGATATCAACAATTTTCGCCATTACTTTATGTCTCCGATCATGACAATATTACTAAAATGAAATCTGTTCATTGAATAATTAATTATTCAGTGTCTAGCGGTTCAAAGCCCTTAACTAAATCGTCAATCGCTTTAACTTGCTTTAAAAAGGGTTCTAGCTTCTCAAGTCTTAAGGCACTTGGTCCATCACACTTGGCATTATCTGGATCTGGGTGCGCTTCAAGGAATAATCCTGCAATCCCCATAGCCATACCTGCACGCGCTAGCTCAGCAACCTGACCTCGTCGACCACCTGACGCAGCACCGGAAGGATCACGGCATTGCAAGGCGTGGGTCACATCAAAAATTAATGGTAAGCCACCCGTACACTCTTGCATGGTTCTAAAACCAAGCATATCAACCACTAAGTTATCGTAACCAAAGCTGCTGCCGCGTTCGCACAGTATAATATTCTCGTTACCTGCTTCTTTAAACTTCTCAACAATATTACCCATTTGTGAAGGGCTCAAAAACTGAGGTTTCTTAATATTGATGACGGCGCCTGTTCTTGCCATAGCCGCTACAAGGTCTGTTTGGCGCGCTAAAAAGGCTGGCAACTGAATAACATCACATACTTCAGCAACAGGAACAGCCTGATGCACTTCATGCACATCAGTAATTACAGGTACGTTAAACGTTGACTTAACTTCTTCAAATATTCTGAGGCCTTCTTCCATACCAGGCCCACGATAAGAGTGGATTGAAGAACGATTGGCTTTATCAAATGAAGCCTTAAACACGTAAGGAATGCCCAGCTTTTGAGTCACCTCAACATACTTCTCAGCAATTTGCATAGCAAGATCGCGAGACTCAAGTACATTCATGCCGCCAAATAATACAAAGGGGCGATCATTAGCAACGGGAATACTCTGTACTTCAATTACTTTAGACATAGCTCGCATCCTTACTTTTTGTTATCGAAAGCCGCTTTAACAAACCCTTCAAACAGCCCGTGGCCATCACGAGGGTTAGAAGTGAACTCTGGGTGGAACTGACATGCAACAAACCAAGGATGATTAGGTGCTTCAACGACTTCAACCAATGCACCATCCATAGAGCGACCCGATATTTTCAAACCGGCTTCTTCTAGCTTTGGAAGTAAATTGTTATTCACTTCAAAACGGTGACGATGACGCTCTCTAATAACGGGCTTGCCATAGCTTTCATAAGCCATTGTACCCTCATCTAAACGACACTCTTGCCCACCTAGACGCATCGTGCCACCTAAATCTGAATCTTTATCTCTGGTTTCTACTAATCCAGTTGCATCTTTCCATTCAGTGATAAGACCAACGACAGGGTAAGGAGACTCTTGAGTAAACTCGGTACTGTGTGCATCGGTCATGCCAGCGACATTACGAGCAAACTCGATAACGGCGACTTGCATACCCAAACAAATACCAAGGTATGGCACTTTGTTTTCGCGAGCATATTGTACGGTTTGAATCTTGCCTTCTACGCCGCGCTCACCAAAGCCACCTGGAACCAAGATCGCATCAACGGTTTCTAAGATGCCCGTACCATCACGCTCAATATCTTCTGAATCGATATATAGCATTTTGATTTTCGTGCGATTATGAATACCCGCATGTTTTATGGCTTCAATTAATGACTTATAGGCATCAAGCAATTCCATGTATTTACCGACCATGGCAATCGTAACTGTTTTGGTCGGATTGGCTTCTGCTTCAACAACCGCATTCCACTCTGACAAGTCAGCAGGCTTGGCATCAAGATTGAAACGTTCAACGATAATATCATCTAGGCCACTTTCATGAAGCATAGCCGGAATTTTGTAAATGCTATCTGCATCTTCTAATGGAACAACTGCACGCTCTTCAACGTTGGTGAACAAGGCAATTTTACGACGAGAAGAGGCATCAATCTCATGATCTGAACGACAAACCAAAATATCTGGCTGTAGGCCGATAGAACGCATCTCTTTTACAGAGTGCTGAGTCGGTTTGGTTTTGGTTTCACCTGCAGTAGCAATATATGGAACTAAAGTAAGGTGCATAAACAGTGATCGAGCACTGCCTACTTCAACTCTCAATTGGCGAATCGCTTCAAGAAAAGGTTGTGACTCAATATCACCTACCGTTCCACCGATTTCAACCAAAGCAACATCTACATCACCCGCACCTTCAACGATACGACGCTTAATTTCATCAGTAATATGCGGAATAACCTGTACGGTACCGCCAAGGTAATCACCACGGCGCTCTTTACGAAGCACGTCTTCATATACTCGACCACTGGTAAAGTTATTGCGTTTACCCATGGTTCTACGGATATAGCGTTCGTAGTGTCCTAAATCTAGGTCAGTTTCAGCGCCATCGTCCGTAACAAACACTTCTCCGTGTTGAAAGGGGCTCATTGTACCCGGGTCAACATTAATATATGGGTCAAGTTTTAAAATGGTTACATTTAATCCTCTGGTTTCCAGTATTGCAGCAAGAGAAGCTGAAGCAATACCTTTGCCCAAAGAAGATACAACACCACCGGTGACGAATATATAGCGAGTCATGCAGATCCCGTAAGGTTATTAGTTCATAAATGAGGGGAGATTTGTCATCTCAAGATGGGGGATCAGGGTACCAGAATCTCTATTTCGACTCAATTAAAATCATCCGCAACCCGCCTTTCAATATCAATATTTTACAATTGATCTATTCACGCACTACATCTTCCACTCGATACTTAAATTACAATCGCCTAGCTCTTTTTGTGCGCCATCGGCAACTAAGCAGTCACCAACAGCTATCAAACACTCATTGTAATATAGTAGAGGCACAGAATCTCTCAACCATGGAGGAATCAAACAATCATGAAGCCATTTTTTTAATGGTCTATGATGAACCTTTCCCACAGGCTTAAAAGCCTCTCCCCCTTGACGAAATCTCAGGGTCACTTTTTCATCTTCATCTGGCATTCTAATGCACAATGAGGAGACTAATTTAATTTCAGCAGCCTGACCAACAGTCATCACAGAGTATGAAAAACCTGCAAACACCCGATTAAAAGCCAAATTTTCTAAAGGAATAACCTGCTCTGAATTGAATTGCGATAGGGCTTCCTGCTCGTCTTTTGACACCAGAAACAAAGCCCCTCTATAGCGTCGTATAGAGCCTAAAGACCACTCAACAACCGGTGCGGCATCATCTCGTGCGCTAAACACTTCACTCCAAATTCGGCGGAACTTTTTCTCACCCGGAAACCCCATCTCACGAGTTCGTATCCAATAACGCACAGTATTAATCTGACGATTTTTACTTAATAAAGAAAGAGCCGCTATAGATAATGCAGACTCAAAGTCAGCATGAAGCACGGTCTTTAAATCAATTTTAGCAAGCTCATCTTCTAGCTCACTGCTTTCCCGACAATGGTTGGCCGTCATGTAAAGGCGACCTATCGCGCCTTTCCAACGAGATTCAAGTAAGGGCATAATTTCATGACGAATATAATTTCTGTCGAAATCCCTACTTTCATTACTATCGTCCTCAACCCAAGCCAAACCTAAAGATTGAGCCAATTGAAGTAAGGTTGTTTTGGATATACTTAGAAAAGGTCGATGAATAAGCGCTGAATTTAGAGTGCGAGTAAGCGGTATACCTGCTAAACCAGCCACACCAGCCCCTCTCATTAAGCGAAGTAACACCGTTTCTGCCTGATCATTCTGATGATGACCCTGCAACAAAATAGCACCTTCAGGTAGTACTTGCTCAAATACCCCATAGCGCGCCGATCTCGCGGCCTCTTCAAGACCTTTTTTATTACTAGAAAGCACTACCCGCTTTGCAACAAGTTGAATACCTAAACGCTGGCACACCAATTCACAATGAGATAACCAGTGATCAGCATTCACATTCAAGCCATGATGGACATGAACGGCAGTAACAGTAGATTGCCTAAATTCACTCAAATAACGATGTGCAAGCTCAAGTAAAAGGGATGAATCAAGACCGCCACTAAAGGCAACAAAGTAAGAATCAGAAGCGGGGATCGCCTCCAAAACATATTGAATAGATTCCGGCAACGCGCCAAACCAGTCTGGAGACTGGTTATTTAAGCGGTTATCAGAAGAATCTGTCATAGGACGTTAAACGCTCATAGCGCGCTTCAACCAATTCATCAGTAGAAAGCTTCTTAAGTTTTTTAAGCCCCTCAGCCAGTGCAACCTTAAGATTAGCAGCCACCAACTCATAATCTCTATGAGCAGCCCCTAAAGGTTCATCGATTAAGCGGTCAACTAGACCCAGCTTTTGAAGTTTACCTGCGGTAATTCCCATCGCTTCAGCAGCCTCAGAAGCAAACTCTGCGCTTTTCCAAAGAATAGAAGCGCAGCCTTCTGGTGAAATAACCGCATAGGTTGAATATTGCAGCATGTATAGCTCATCACACACACCAATCGCTAAAGCGCCACCCGAACCACCTTCACCGATTACCGTAGAAATTATAGGCGTTTTAAGGCGCGACATAACTGCAAGATTGTGAGCAATCGCCTCACTCTGGCCTCTTTCTTCAGCACCAATACCAGGATACGCACCCGGTGTATCAATAAACGTTAAAATGGGTAATTTAAAGCGCTCGGCCATTTCCATTAAACGACAGGCTTTTCGATACCCTTCTGGCCGTGGCATACCAAAATTACGCCTGACCTTATCTTTTATCTCACGACCTTTCTGGTGACCGATAATCATCACAGGCTCACCCTCAAGGCGAGCTATACCACCAACAATGGAAGGGTCATCAGCGTACGCACGGTCACCATGCAGTTCATCAAAATCTGTAAATATTTGAGAAATATAATCAAGTGTATAAGGACGTTTAGGGTGACGAGCAACTCGAGCGACATCCCAAGCAGACAGATCTGAAAAAATACTCTCTGTAAGACCCACACTCTTATTTCTAAGACGATTAATCTCTTCAGTGATATTTAAATCACTATCATTGCCCACCATTCTTAGCTCTTCAATTTTATCTTCAAGCTCAGCGATGGGTTGTTCGAAATCTAAGTAATATGCGTTCATAAGGCTACAGTTATTTCATAACAATCATAGTGTCATAATAGGTAAGTCAGTAAGCTAAAGCCATAAGCTCTAGGTTTAATTAACCTGATGCGCTTATTTTCCTCAATTTACCACTACAAATACAAGGCCGAAGAAGGTGAAATGTTACATTTTGTTGATAATTTAGCCTATTTTCTTGAAAGTTACCGTATTTTGTTACGATCTCAGTGAAAATTAATATTTAGTTGTTATCTACTAAATGATCTAGCTATCATACATTTGTTATTAAGCTATCAGTTATCAACTACCGTGTTAAATGGAATTATGAATCTACTCAAAGCACAATCCTCTTTTATTACCGATATTCTGAGTGAACACTCACCCCAAAATACACTTCAGTTAGGGCTGGGTAATTTAGATTTAACCTTACTCACCTGCCAAACATTAAACAGCATTAATCACGCAACGTTAACGCTAATAACGCCTACGATGATGCAGCACTCAACGTTCTCTAAAGAGCTCAAAAAGTTAAAAGAAGATTCTCTGGAAAATTTGGTTGAGCTAATACGTACACCAGCAGATGAAGTTCTACCTGACTTTTACTTTCAAAACTGCAGTCTTGACTTAGCTATAATGAATGACTGCACACAGTTCGATCAGGCATTAGTATCTTTTTATTATATCGACAAAATGCTGGTTTCACGCGGTACCATCATTATGACTGATGCAGATACGCCCGTTATGAGGAAACTATGCAGACACCTACTCACTGAACGGGGATACACAATAGAGAAAAGCGTAGAATCATCTAAAAAGGGTCGAAAGATCACCCGAATTTTGCGTGAACGCTTCAATAAAGCGCCAGCCTTATTTACAGACCGAATAAAACCTTTTCTAAACACTGAGCTACTCCTCACTGATGAGGACTTAGGCCTAGGCTGCCCAATGATTGCATTCACAAAGCCTGCCGAAGAGGGCGAAATTGAAATGGACTTTGACAGCTTACTTGAATCTATTATTAACGAGTGAAACCTGAGTGCCACCTACTTCACCCTCGCATACAAGGTGAATTGCAAAGTCAGTTAGGCGCGATAACGCATTTTTACATTTTCATCACCCAAGACATAACGCAAGCCTTGTATTAACTCATCAGTAGGCTGCACCCGCCACTCTCTTCCTAACTCAATCATTGAACGAGCATCACTTCGATAATAATCAACAGCCACTTTACAACCATCGCCTTTATAAGGGGTAAGCGTTTGCTCAAGTTCATTTAAGAAACCATTGCCAAACGCGCTTTCATCTACTTTCAAATAAAGTGATTTACAATGACGTATGCGCGCACTCAGCAAATCTGAAGCAGAATTAACGCGCATTTTGGTTGAGCCTGAATAGTCATCAATACTCACCTCACCCTCCACCACAAGAATGGTATCACTAATTAGTAACTCTCTATTCTGCTCATAACTGTCGGAGAAAAAGGCAATTTCCGTGCGCGCTGTACGATCATCAATGGTTACAAAGGCCATGGTATTGCCTTTTTTGTTCTTCATGGTTCGTACGGCAACAATTAAGCCCGCTATGTTTATATTCCCCTTACCCGGCTGTATATCAGAAATAGGGGTTTTGGCAAACTGACGAATTTCTCTTTCATACTCATCAAATGGATGCCCAGTTAGATATAAACCCAGGGTTTCTTTTTCCATTTTAAGGCGTTCTTTTTCGCTCCACTCTCTAATATTTTCGGTAGCGAGATACACATCTTCTTCTTCGTCTGACACTACCGCGCCAAACATATCATCCATACCCACACTTTGATTTCGAGAGTTTTGAGCCGCACGACGCACCGCCTCTTCAATACTCGCCATCATGCGGCCACGACTAGGGCCTATATTATCCATTGCACCTGAGCGAATTAAGGCTTCTAAAGCCCGTTTATTGACCTTTTTAAGATCAACACGGTCGCAAAAATCAAACAAGCTGGTAAATGGGCCTCCCTCAGCTCTAGCTTCAAGAACACTGCCAACAGGCCCTTCACCTAAGCCTTTTATCGCACCTAAGCCGTAAACCACTCGATCTGCTTCATCTACAGTAAAGCTAAACTCACTCACATTTACATCGGGCAGAACAAGGTCTAGCTCCATTCGGCGACATTCTTCAACCAGAATAACCACCTTATCCGTATTCTGCATATCTGCCGATAGTACGGCAGCCATAAATTCAGATGGAAAGTGTGTTTTTAGCCAAAGTGTATGATAAGAAACCAATGCATAAGCCGCAGAGTGCGACTTGTTAAATCCGTAACCGGCGAATTTTTCTACCAGATCAAAAATCTTCATCGCAAGCTCTGGGTCAATCCCCTGCCCTTCGGCCCCCGTCGCAAACAAAGTTCGCTGCTTGGCCATTTCTTCTGGCTTCTTTTTACCCATTGCACGTCGAAGCATGTCAGCACCACCCAGGGTGTAACCTGCGAGTGCCTGGGCTATTTGCATAACCTGCTCCTGATATACAATAACCCCGTAAGTAGGCTCCAGTATCGGCTTCAGGCATTCATGCTGGAAGTCTACATGAGGGTAAGCAACATCCGCCTGACCATGCTTTCGGGCTATAAAGTCATCAACCATGCCACTCTCTAGCGGGCCAGGTCTAAACAATGCCACCAAGGCGATCATGTCTTCTAGGTCATCTGGCTGAAGACGACTGACCAGGTCTTTCATGCCTCGTGATTCAAGCTGGAATACGGCGGTTGTTTCAGCTCGCTTTAATAGTGCAAATGAGGCAGGGTCATCTAATGGGACTTCCTCAATCTTAATCGGATCATTTACCCGCTTTCGCGCATTGATCATCTTCAAGGCCCAGTCAACAATGGTGAGTGTTCTAAGACCCAAGAAGTCAAACTTAACCAATCCAGCCGCTTCAACATCATTTTTATCAAACTGAGTCACTAGGCCGTCACCTAACTCATCACAATGCAAAGGCGAAAAGTCAGTCAATTTGGTAGGAGCGATTACCACTCCTCCGGCATGCTTACCTGTATTTCTAGTTAAACCTTCTAGCTTAATCGCCATTTCCCAGATTTCCTGGGCGTCTTCATCTTCATCAATAAACTCACGCAAGGGTGGCTCTTGATCAATCGCTTTTGACAAGGTCATGCCAATTTCAAAAGGAATCATTTTTGACAGGCGATCAGCCAAACCGTAAGACTTACCCTGAACCCGTGCAACATCTCGCACTACCGCTTTTGCAGCCATTGTTCCGAAGGTAATAATCTGAGATACCGCATTACGGCCATAGTTATCAGCCACATAGCTAATAACCCGATCTCGACCATCCATACAAAAATCGATATCAAAGTCAGGCATTGATACCCGCTCAGGGTTTAGAAATCGCTCAAAGAGAAGATCATACTGCAAAGGGTCAAGGTCTGTTATTTTAAGTACATAAGCCACCAATGATCCGGCACCCGAACCTCGCCCAGGCCCCACAGGGATATCGTTATTCTTAGACCACTGAATAAAGTCCATTACGATAAGAAAGTAACCAGGAAACCCCATTTGAATAATAATATCTAATTCAAACTTTAAACGATCAAAATAAGGTTTACGCTTTTCTTGGTAGTCTTCAGCGGTTTTATCCAAAATAGTTTCGAGCCTTTCTTCCAAGCCCTCTTCTGATATTTTGGTAAAGAACTCATCCATAGTCAGGCCAACCGGGATGGGATAGTTAGGCAAAAAACATTCACCTAACTGAACTTCTACACTACAACGTTTGGCTATTTCTAGGGTGTTCTCCAACGCCTCGGGAATATCCGAGAACAGCTCGGCCATTTGCTCAGGGCTTTTTAAATACTGCTCAGGGCTGTAGCGTTTTTCACGTCGAGGGTCATCTAGCGTGCAGCTATCATGTATACAAACCCTTGCTTCGTGAGCTTCAAAATCTTCGGTATAAAGAAAGTGTACATCATTGGTTGCTACAACAGGGCAAGCCATTTCAGTGGCCAGCTCAACACTCAAGTGAACACACTCTTCATCACCTTGTCGCTGTGTACGTTGCAACTCCAGATAGAAGTCATCTGGAAACAACTTCATCCAGTAACTCAGGCGCTCTACAGCCTGCTCTTTTTTATCAGCGAGTAAAGCGCGGCCTATTTCACCGTCTTTAGCGCCTGAGAGTACAATAATCCCTTCTGTTGAGGCCGCAATCCACTCTCGTTGAAGAATTGATTTGTCATGATGCTGACCTTCCGTAAAACTAAGCGACACCAGCTCAGTAATATTTCGATAGCCCACATCATTCTTAGCATAGAGTGTTAGTCTGCTAGGGTTACCCTCGTCTTCAGGGTTTTCCAACCATATATCGACCCCAAGCACCGGTTTAATACCTGCGCCCATGGACCCGTTATAAAATTTCACCAAAGAGCACATATTAGACTGGTCTGTCACCGCAACGGCAGGCATTTTGAACTCAACCAACTTTTTAACCAGTGGTTTCAGTCGAACAGAACCATCAACCAATGAAAATTCAGAATGAACTCTTAGGTGTACAAAAGGTACGGACATAAAAACTTCTATTTCAAAAAATAAATAATGAGCTAACAAGTACAATTCAATATGAAATATGCTTGTGCGCCACTCGGTGTAAAGGTGTTTTTAAATAACTAATTCAACAAATCATCCTCAGCCAACTGCAAAAGATCATCATATCGGTCTATCACTTGCTCTTCATTCTGGCTAGCACCACGAAAGACAGCAACCCCCAGTCTAAACTCAACCCACTGTTGAAGATCTTTCTCTTCGAGGTAGTGCTCAATTTTCATTTTAATTCGGGACGCTAAATTTTCTGTGCCTGCGCCGTTAGTATGCGGTAATAGTGTGACAATTCGTTTATCACTATAACGTGCCGCTTGATCTGAATTACGAAGCACACCCTGAATAAGTTGAGCAACATCAGCCAGTATATTAACGAACGCTTCAACAGGAAGCTCAGGCAAGCTTTCATGATGTGTTGCCAAGTCTATTAATATAATAGACATGTCTTGGTTATATCGTTTACTACGATTAAATTCACTGGTCAGCCAAGACTCCCAATAAGCTCGACTACTGAGACCCGTAACCTCATCACGCAAACTGTTTTGCTCTAGTTCAAGTTCTAGCTCATTGCCACGAAGCTCATGACGAATGAGAGCTGAAATATTCTTAAGGCAGATAGCGGCCTGTTTTTTTTCCGTACCTAAAAGACGTACTTGAAGACTAAAGTGACGCTCCACACCCTGAGATTCAGGGACGAACAAATGATCGCTTAACCAGTGGTCATCATCTGCTTTAAAGACCGCCCTTACCGGTGCAGTAAATTGCTCAATAAGCAATCCATCAAACACATCATTTAGGGTGCGCCCTATTAGGTTTGCATCAGGTGAAGTCAACTCACCTTTAATCATATTATGAAATACTACATTGCAATAACTGATGGTTAAATCTTCATCTACAAGCAGTACACCGTCTTGCCAGCTATCAACCAATTGGCGAAAAAAAATATCTAAGTCTGGTTCGGCAAACATGTTTGATATTTATCCTTATAGTGTATTTTTTCAGGCCGTAGGAGTAAAAGGGATTCAATGAAATGAATAT
Organism: Hahellaceae bacterium; assembly: GCA_016744695.1. GTDB lineage: Bacteria > Pseudomonadota > Gammaproteobacteria > Pseudomonadales > Oleiphilaceae > Alkalimarinus. Next base: position 21,231 of record JADGDV010000027.1, on the reverse strand, counting down.
TAGCACGGCACTAACGACAACCACAGAGAGAATCTAATGATTTAGGGACTATTTAATGACATCTCCAGTCAAATATAAATTAACCATAAGTATGACTCTTCTTTAATATCTTCCTCTACCCCTCCTCTAATAATTGTATTTTTTCAGTAATAGAGTTCATTGTTTGGGGGCCATAAAGTACCGTTCTTGTGATACCATTTCGATCTATTAACGCGGTGGCAGGGAGCGCTGAAGGTCTTTTTATTTTGATATTTTCAGAAGGGTCTACAACAATTAGATCATAGTTAATCCCTAACACCTTAACTTCATTTAATAATTCTTCACCGATGAGGCCGTCATAATTAACACCGAAGACAATCACATCATTACTCTGATTTAGCTTATTAAGCTCAGGTATTTCTTCAATGCAGGGCTTACACCAGGTAGCCCAGTAATTTACAACAACCCAGCCCCCCTTAAATGAATTAAGTGATTTTTGCTGCCCATCACTAAAGGTAAACTCAACCTGCCCACAACCTGAACAAACAACAACCATCAACATCAAACAAATACGAGAGGCTATAAATAATCGATATAGCATTAAGTTTTCCATTTATCTTGCATTTATAGACAATAAAACAACTGATTAATCAGCATATAATGATACGCCATTAGAAATCTTATAGAATAGCCCTCTTTTTATCTAAGCTATAATTTTAAACTGAGGATTCAGCATGACAACGCAGGCGACTATCTATCATAACCCACGATGCTCAAAGTCACGTCAGACTCTGGCACTACTGGAAGAAAACGGAGTTAAGCCTGAAATTATCCTTTATTTAGAAACACCGCCGTCTAAAGAAGAAATCAAAAATATTTTAGGCAAGCTTTCTATGCAGCCTCGACAGCTCATGCGTACTAAAGAAGACCTTTATAAAGAAAACACCCTAGGTGATGAAAGTCTTTCTGATGAGCAACTTATAGATGCTATGGTTAATTTCCCCAAAGTAATAGAGCGCCCTATTGTTCTTGCCAACAACAAAGCGGCTGTAGGTAGACCTCCTGAAAATGTATTGGACATTCTATAATGACCTTGACGAAAAAAATTAAATATTCACAAATAATTTCTTTATTAAATTATTTTCTACTGTTCGCGTTACTGATCGTCTCTGCACTACAGACCTCTGTGCCCAAAGAAGCCTATCAGGAAATGATTTTATCTGTCACATTATTACTGTTGTTACCAGGGCTACTAAAAGGCAGTCTGCGGGCACACATATGGCTATGTTTTATTATTCTTTGGTACTTCACCTATGCCGTAGTGGGCGTATTTTTAACCACAGGCGCCATAGTAGAGAGCCTTATTGCGGCGAGTACGGTGATAATATTTATCTCCTCGATGATGAACGTGCATTGGCAAAAGAAATCAGGTTCTCCCGTGTAACCAACATAAACTATGTTAACCAGCGTAAAGCATGAGACCCGCTATACTTTTTATATAAATAATCCTTTAGGTTAACAGGCTCCTGGAAAAAAAATGAACAAGCTGGCATCAAAGACAATAAAAAAGACATTATTACTTCCAGACATTGCAACCCAGCTTGTTGCCGACGGCATCATTACTCAAAGTGATTCAGACAGCCTGGTTAACCAACCTAAAACCAGCAAGCAACTTGCATTACACCCGCTTGAAATGGTTGCGGAAGCCAACCTGACAAACCGCATAACAGATCAAACCTTAACTCTTGAGCGATTAAGTCAATGGCTAGCGGATTGGGCTAACCAACCGCTATTTTATATTGACCCCCTTAAAATGGATGCCAGTGCAATTGCCAATACCATGTCATTTGCATTCGCTCAAAGACATGAGATTCTTGCGGTCAATATCACCCCGACTCAAGTGGTTGTTGCCAGTGCTCAACCCTTTGTTGATGGCTGGGCAGAAAACCTTCAACATGTACTGAAAAAAAGCATTAAGCATGTAGTTGCTAACCCTGCAGACCTAAAACGTTTCACTGTTGAGTTTTATCAACTAGCCAACTCGGTTACTAAGGCAACAGGTCAGTCTCAGAGCAGCATTCAGAATTTCGAGCAATTACTACAGCTAGGCAGTGAAGCCAACCCAGACGCTAACGACCAACACATTGTTAATATTGTAGACTGGCTTCTTCAATACGCATTCGAACAACGCGCCAGTGATATTCATATTGAACCTAGACGAGAAATCGCACAGGTTAGATTCCGCATTGATGGTGTATTACACAATGTATATGAATTACCGTCTCAAGTAGGTATTGCCGTAGTCAGTCGACTTAAAATATTAGGTCGACTAAACGTCGCAGAGAAACGAAAGCCTCAAGATGGCCGCATAAAAACCAAAGGTGAAAATGATAAAGAGATAGAGTTACGTCTCTCAACCTTGCCTACCGCTTTTGGTGAAAAGATGGTTATGCGAATATTTGACCCAGACGTACTTTTAAGGTCATTTGCCGAACTGGGGTTTTCAAATGAAGACAGCCGCCGCTGGGAAAATATGGCAAAGCAGCCTAACGGTATCATTTTGGTAACAGGCCCTACCGGTTCAGGTAAAACAACAACACTTTATTCAACACTCCGCCAGCTCGCCACTAGTGAAGTTAATGTATGTACTATCGAAGACCCCATCGAAATGGTGGAACCGATGTTCAACCAAATGCAGATACAATCGAACATTGAACTCACCTTTGCCGATGGCATTAAGGCCTTAATGAGACAAGACCCTGATATTATTATGATCGGTGAGATTCGAGATCTGGAGACGGCTGAGATGGCCACTCAGGCGGCATTAACCGGGCACTTAGTAATATCAACGTTACACACTAACGACGCCCCTAGCACCATCACCCGCCTCATTGAATTAGGCGTACCCTCTTATATTATTAAAGCCACGGTATTAGGTGTGATGGCTCAGCGACTAATACGCACTTTATGTCCAAATTGCAAAACGCCTACACCTATTGATGAAGAAGCATGGACTAGCATTACAGCACCCTGGAGGGCCCCGCTACCCAAAAACACTTGCCGTCCAGTGGGTTGTATTGAGTGTAGAGATACCGGATACAAAGGTCGCGCAGGGGTTTATGAAATAATGCCTTTAAGTAATACACTTAAACCTCTTATATCAGACCATTGCGACCTGGAAGCATTACGCAAGCAAGCTATAAAAGAAGGCATGCATAGCCTTAGACTTAGCGGTGCCAATAAAGTGGGTGCAGGCCTTACCACAATAGAAGAAATTATGAGGGTCACCCCTCAGAGCATGCGGTAATAGCGCATTAGAATATTGAACTTTCCAGTGGAATCTCCTTCCACGATAGGTATATTCGCTGCCTCATCAAACATATAGCCATCACCATCGTAAATATTCATTTGCAAAGCACTGCTACTTTCCTTTAATCTACCTCATGACCACTGGTCACTTATTATAAATATAAGCAATTTTCCGGATAAGCTAATGATAGACAAGTTCAATAACTGGATCACCGATCATTTTATTATCACCGCTCTGCTTGCGATAATCATCGTAATAGCCGCGGCCTCTAGTTTACCTAATATTAAATTCGACTCTGACTATCGTATTTTCTTTAGTGAAGATAACCCTCAACTAAAAGCGTTTGATGAGCTACAAGGAAACTATACAAAAAATGATACAGTTATGTTCGTTATTGCTCCTAATGATGGCAAGGCTTTCTCTTCAACGACATTAGCTTTAGTAAAGGAATTAACCGATAGAGCTTGGAAGCTGCCTTTTTCTCAACGTGTAGATTCAATAACAAACTATCAACATACCGCCGCTGAAGACGATGACCTTCTCGTTGATGACCTAGTCCGTAACCCCTTAAAAAGATCACAAACTGAGTTAAACAACGCTGAAAGAATCTCATTGAATGAACCTCTTTTAGTGAAACGCTTAATATCTGAAGATAGTCGAGTAACCGCGGTTAATGTGACGATCGAAATACCAGGAGCCAACAACACCAAAGAACTTCCTGTTATAGTAAAAGCGGCCAGAGACTTAAAAGCCGAGTTCTCTGAAAAATATCCTGATGTAAAAATATACCTGACTGGTCGAGTGGTTAATAACTACGCCTTCAAAGAAGCCAGCTTATTCGATTTAAGTCATATTGTACCTCTGGCATTTTTGATCGCTATGTTGTGCGTCTCCGTTTATATGTTCATGGCCAGCGGAAGTCTTGTAACAACGGTAAGCGGCACTATAGCGACCTTGTTTGTTATCATCACATCAATTCTATTTGCCCAAGGCATTGCCGTTTTATCTGGCATTCACATGTCACCTCCGGCAGCCAACGCTCCCACAATGATTCTCACACTGGCTATAGCCGATAGTATTCATATTTTAGTGACCTTCTTTCATCACATGCGCATGGGAGAAGATAAAAAAACCGCTATGAGAGAAAGCCTTAGGGTTAACCATCAGCCTGTATTTTTAACGAGCATCACAACGCTGGTGGGGTTTCTTTCATTGAATTTCAGTGATGCACCACCCTTTAGAGACTTGGGTAATATTGTTGCTATCGGTGTTTTTGCTGCATGGATTTTTTCCATTACCTTGCTACCTGCTCTTATGATGATGCTGCCCGTTAAAGTTAAAAAGGTATCAGAAGATAATGTAGGCTGGATCAGTCGCCTTGCTGAAATGCTAATCAAAGAATACCGAAAGGTGTTAGTTATAAGCATTACTATTATTCTTACTTGTGCAGCATTTCTGCCCACTAATGAATTAAACGATGTGTGGTCAGAATATTTCGATAAGAGTATGCCCCAAAGGCAAGCGGGGGACTTTACTCGTGCTAATCTCACAGGGCTAAATAATATTTCTTACTCAGTTTCATCCAATGAGAGTGGTGGAATTAGTGAACCCAATTATTTAAAGCAACTAAATAAAATGACCGAGTGGTTTAGACAGCAGCCCGAGGTGGTGCATGTAAATACCTTTACGGATGTAATGAAGCGGCTAAATAGAAATATGCATGGAGATGATGAGCAGTGGTACTCACTACCTGATAGTCGTGAACTCGCAGCCCAGTACCTTTTACTCTATGAGATGTCACTCCCCTATGGCCTTGACCTAAACAATCAGATTAACGTCGACAAATCAGCAACACGACTCACCGTTACGGTTAAAAACATATCAACCAATGAGTTATTATCATTGCAGTCTCGCGCGAATGAATGGGTCCATAAAAACACTCAAGGAGTAACCATAGGAGAAGGCTCAAGTAGCGATGTGATGTTTGCTCATATAGGTTACCGCAACGTAAGAACGATGCTTGAAGGCACCTTTCTTGCTCTGTTACTCATTTCAGCCATGCTAGCGGTGAGTCTTCGTTCATTTAGATACGGCATGATCAGCTTACTACCCAACCTGCTTCCTGCACTAGTGGCTTTTGGCTTTTGGGGCATGTTTGTGGGTCGAGTGGGCTTAGGTCTTTCTGTTGTAGCAGGCATGACCTTAGGTATTGTGGTTGATTACTCAGTCCACTTCTTAAGCAAGTTCCTTCGAGCGAAGCGTGAAAATGGCTTAAATACTGAAGATGCTATTCGCTATGCATTTAGTACGGTGGGGGTAGCGCTATTTGTGACTACAATTATACTATTTGCTAACTTCTCAGTACTCGCATTTTCAAATTTCGGCCTAAACTCTCAAATGGGGCTATTAACGGCGGTTACCATTGTTGTTGCATTACTCGTTGATTTCTTCTTTCTACCCCCGTTACTATTGTATCTGGCAAAAAGAAAATAACACTTAGTAGAGTCCGACCAAAACACAAATAAACAAAGTCTTTAAGGAGAATAGGTTGATAAATAAGACATTCGCATCGCTATTAATAGGCGCAACATTATGGGTTCCACTTTCCACAATGGCAGAGACTCCTGAAGAAAAAGGTCTGGCTATTGCAGAAGAAGGCGATCGACGTAACCTTGGATGGAAAGACACAACCTCCAATATGACAATGGTACTTCGTAATAAGCGTGGCGATGAAAGCACCCGAACACTACGAGTGAAATCACTTGAAGTTGAAGAGGACGGCGACAAAAGCATGACCATTTTTGACGAACCCAAAGATGTTCGAGGTACGGCGCTGCTCACCTTCTCTCACAAGCTTGACTCTGACGATCAGTGGCTTTATTTACCTGCTCTTAAGCGTGTTAAGCGCATTGCTTCACGTAATAAGTCTGGCCCATTTATGGGAAGTGAATTTGCTTTTGAAGACATGAGCTCACAAGAAATTGAAAAATACGACTACAAGTACTTAAAAGATGAAGCCTGTGGAACAGAAACTTGCTTTGTCGTTGAGCGTTTTCCTAAGGATGAATACTCTGGTTACACTCGCCAAATTGCATGGATTGACCAAGCTGAATACAGAGTACAAAAAGTTGAATACTATGACCGTAAAGAGTCTTTACTTAAGGTACTCACCATATCTAATTACGAACAGTTTCTTGATAAATACTGGCGCCCAATGGAGAGTTTGATGGTGAACCAGCAAACAGGAAAGAGCACAACGTTATCATGGACCAACTATAAGTTTCAGACAGGCTTATCTGAGAGTAGTTTCACTAAAAATAGTTTAAAACGAGCTAAATAATCAAATACATCATAAAATATTGCTCGTAGGGTGTGCCGTGCGCACC
>JADGDV010000027.1:0-14456 GCA_016744695.1 Hahellaceae bacterium | reverse complement strand
TGTACCTCAAATGTTAAATTTGATGACTCTGAATACCGCTCAGTCGGTCAAACCCAGCCATTAAATAGCACGATATCAAATCCTAAAGAGGTGGTTTACAAGTCACCTGAAACATTAAAATACGAAGCAGATGGCTATAGTGAGCGGCAGATAAACCTCCGTTTTGGCCATAATCTGACTATTCGAAAAATTATTCAAACCATTCGTATTCACTGCACGGCACAACCCTTAACAAACACTAACCAGCCCAATAATAAACCGCTGCAGTTTTGCCATTATCAATTCCCTAATACCTGTGGCTCGCACCGATTCTCTCTAATAGAAAACACAGCCCAAACTGCACTGGTCTACCATGATAGAAAATCACAAAGAAATATTTTAGATCAAGTTCAAGATGAACAATATGCACAACCAGGCCTTTGGGACTTTGCTGACCAAGTCAGTGTTAGCTCCCCATACCCTGAACAACAACTGTACTACCAGTTTTCAGGGCAGTCTGCTCACGCATGGTTAGTGGGCATAAATGATAAAGATCGTGTTGAATATGGAACACTGTATGCTAAGGCTATCAATGAAACGTTGGCTTGTTTTTGAGCCTAAACCTCGCCCTTCTCACAAACATACACCGAGTTGGTAGACTCATTATTTTGAAACGGGTTATAAAAAGAAACCACATGTGATTCAACATTCTCAAACACGGTTTTTAACAAAGCCTCAAAACTTTCTTCCGGTAGGTTTTGCGACCACATAGCAAACACACCTTTGGGTTTAAGCTGCTCTGCCATAAGAGATAGGTTTTCAGTTGTGTAAAAGCTGGCATTGGCTGCATTTAGAAATTCGGTGGGGGAATGATCAATATCTAAAAGAATAGCATCAAATTTTTTGCCTTCGCTGCTTTGATCAAAGCCCTTGCTAGGGTCTTTAGCTAGGTCAAAGAAGCTACCAAATACATAGCGGTTTCGTGTATCCGCATTGAGTATTTTACCTAGAGGTACTAGTTCATCTTTATGCCAATTTATGACGGTATCTAAGGCATCAACCACAAGAAGCTCTTTAATTCGATCATCTTTTAATGCTTCCACCGCAGTATAGCCTAACCCCAAGCCACCCACGACAACACTAAGATTATCACCTTGCACGGCAGCTAAGCCTAGAGTAGATAAGGCCTCCTCAGCCGCAACAAACATACTCGACATTAAAAATTCATCGCCTAGTTTAACTTCATAGATATCTCTGTCACCCAATGCAGGTATTCGTCGTCTACGCAGGGATATCTGCCCTATAGGGGATACTTGACTATCAATTTCTTTAAATAATGGGGTCATGGTTAATTTATCCTAACGTGGTATGCGGGCGATAATCATAAGAAAAATCAGGCCTTCATGTAACATTGGGCTATGAGACTGAGAATTTTATACTTAGGATATTGCCTGAGACTCTAAGATTGGCATAACTAAAATGCGCGTTACGAAACATTGCAGATAAGAAAAAGATACTCTCTTAGTTTGGGAATTTTAAACATAACGCTTCAAGAAGCAGTGGCGTAACCAACCGCTGCTTGAAGTGTTATTTATTGCAATTTAAACAGCAACAACTTTATTTGCACAAGGACCTTTTTGACCTTGTCCAACTTCAAATTCAACGGCTTGGCCATCATTCAAAGTTGCATATTCACCACCTGATTGAATCTCTGAGTGATGAACAAATAAATCCTTACTGCCATCTTCAGGAGTAATGAAACCGAAACCTTTGTCGGCATTGAACCACTTAACTGTACCTTTACTCATCTTCTTTACTCATAATTGTTGGTGAAATATAAAAATTATACCCGAATTCACCAGTTCGAATACAAAGCGAAAAAACCTAATATTAAATTTAGATCTTACCGCAAAATTCAATATATACCACATTATGTCGTATATATTGTCTTCAATTCCACCTTTAGTAAAATATAATTTTTACTAAAGGTGGAAAATTTAATAATTTCACTCTAAAAACACCATTATGTCTAATAAATTGCAGTAAATAGCAGACTATTTTTACTTCATTTGCCATCAAAAAAGGCACGTTAACACGTGCCCTATAGTTCAAAAGATATCGATGAATACTAATTTAGACCTTCAAAGAACGCCAATCATCAAACGAAGAGGTATTTGACACTTCATGTGTCCAGGTGATTTTACGGTAAGTGAATGAAACATCTTCAAGATGAGTAAAGTGCGCCTGTGATGGATCTTGGCAATTTGGCATATGTGATTTAATATCAACCAAAATGGCATCTTCAAGTTTGATTGTGAAGTAATGCTCCTGCTGCCCTGTTGATGACGTTCTAAACCACTTAAGTTCACATTCAGGCAAACGCTCTCCGCTTGTTAATGCTTGAAACAATAACGGTGAAGACTTATCAAATATTTTGGTAATCACTAATGGTTGATGTACTCGTTGTCCTGTAGGCTGACCGCTTTGAGGGTCACGAGGTAGCACAACATCATGCTTAAACGCTTCTACAAGAATTTCATTTTCATGACCTTCCTGAAAAATGTTTCCTACTGATGGCTCAGTGAAATTACCTTCGGTTATAAAACCTTGTTTTTCTCCCTTAATGCTCATGTACGCTGGAGTTGGCATATTGATTCCTTTCTATTTAAGTTATGGTTCAGCAGAACTTCATCTGCTATTTAAACTGAAGTAAGTTCCCTATCTTCAATTATTAGGTTCGATCAGTCTTCACTATTAAAAGACTGAGATTACCCAATTCGTTATGGTTACCGTAAAGAGGTTTCCATCATTCTATCTATAGTCGCGTAGGCTTCATTAATTTGCCCTGATTTTGCTAGCTCTCGCCCATATTGCAGCATTGCTTGCTGAGTAATTTTTTGCCAATTAAGCTCATCGCCACCCAACAAAAAATAACGCTGTTTTGTGCTTTCAAATAAGTCTCGGTGAAAAGGGTTAATATCTAAATTATTCGCTGATGCTAGATATACATTTTTTATAATTTCATCATAAACAGGTAAATAAATAAGTGAGGGCGGGTCTCCCACGTTTAACATAGAATCTATTTCAACCCTTTTTTGCTCACTTTCCACCGCACTATTAAAGCCAGACAACAGTTTAAAATTCACATACGCCAGAACTTCATTAAACTCACGACTATCAGGAAATATTCGCTTGGCTATTAGTAACTTCTCTACCAATGGTAAATATCGACGAGCACCCCACTCTTTTTGTATTTCTTTTTGAAAAACAAAAAGCAGCCGAGGGTCTGCCTGAGTGATTACTACCGGCCCCGCAAGAGATTTTAGTAGGCCAATATCATCAGCAAGCTGTTGAAGGGTTTGCTCTGTTATGAGCTCAGTTTTTTCTTGATACAACGTCAATATATTTTCATATTGATTGAATAGTTCGGCCATAGTGTTGGCACGAATTTTTTCGAGTTTTGATCTATATAAAGAAAGCGGTTTACTATTGGGTAATAAGGGCATCAAACGTTTAGCAATGCTTAAATCATATTGCAGTGATTGTGCTTTTAGATGCCGCTCATGCAATTTTTCTACAAATATTGAATCCGTACCATCCCAGCGTTCGCGCCACTGCTTAAGTAAGAAAGGTAAGTAACTTTCTTTTATCGATAAATCTCTAGCGTCTGAGTCATAAAGTAAATAGTCATCGAGTAGTTGTGCTGTCTTTACCCCAGTAGAATGTTTAATTTTCAAAATAGGAAAATCATTAATAAACCAGTTTGAGATGGGTAAAAGAGCTAATATCATTAATAAAATTAGTGCACCAGAAACAGCCCTATTCTTAAATTTTTGTATTGCAATATTTTTAGGTGAAAAACTGTGGTGTAATGCATTAATAACCTGGCTCTCTTTTTCAATATTAGGATCTAATGCTTGCTGTAAATTACGCCATTGAGACCTTGTTAGAGAGCTTGGGCGGCGAGGGTTAATTTTAAATTCTTGCGCTTTATCGGGTGACATTCTTTGATATGGATGTCGGCCAGTAAGAATTAAATAAATCACGCAGCCTAACGCATACACATCATCGACTTTTACGGGCTGTCGTCCATTTATTCGTGCAATGGTTGCATAAGAAGGCGTAATCGCAGACCGCAACCATTGAGATCCAACATTATTATCAGTCGCTTGCGGTGTTACGCTCATCAAACTCACCACACGGGCTAAACCAAAATCCATTAGTTTTACATCGCCATTAGGCAAGACTTTAATATTAGATGGCTTTATATCTGCATGAATTACACCCTGCTCATGAGCACAAATAACCGCCTGAATAAGCTTGTTTATAAATTGATAAGACTTAGGGCTAGGCATGCCATCAGGGCAGCTAGTAATAATAAACTGATCAAGGGTATAACCTTCTATCAATTCCATCACAATATAAGCATGAGATTCATCGCGGTTATAGTCGTAAACAGATGCTATGCCTACATGCTTGAGGCTTTGAGCAACCACCGCTTCACGCTGTAGCGCCATCATCGAACCCGTAACTCGCCTTACATTATCATTAAGCAGCTTAATAGCGACATAAGGGCTGGTATCTAGCACCTCTTCTCGTCTGAGATCTATTGCCTTATAGACAGTCCCCATTCCACCTTCACCCAATAATTCTATGAGTGCAAAACGCTTATTAAGTACGGAACCAATACACACAGAAGGGGCTAATACGTTCTTAGAGCTCTGCATTAGTTATGTACTCCGATGACACACGCAGTCAAATTATCTCTAGCATCACCCTGAAGCACTTTATCCATCAGAACCCTGCAACTCTGACTGCTTTGAGGCATTGCTAGTGCAGATGAAATATCTTTTGCTTCCAGCTCATTGTGCAGCCCGTCACTACATAGTAGGTAACGATCATTAACATTAAGCTGAAAGGTTTTCTTCTCAAGCTTAACCTGTGCTGATGCCCCTAATGCCCTCGTAACCACATGTGCCTGGGGATGATCAACTGACTGCTCCGGAGTAATAACCCCTCTCGCTAATAAATCATTCACAACGGTATGGTCATCACTTATTTGGTACAGATTATTCGCCCTCAATAAATAGAGCCGGCTATCTCCTGCCCACAAACAAGTACAATTTACGCCATCACTTAGTAAGATAACGAAGGTACAGCCAATTATTTGCTTTTTACCTAACGAATCAACACTTAACTGTTTCGCTTTATTAACTAATTGTTCGTTAAGTGAAAAGATCTTTGTTTCAAGCGCCTCAACCCTTACATCCAAAGAGTAACTAGCCGGTAGCACGGCAACCATATCAACTAAAAACTGACTTGCCATGCGACCTTGCTGATGACCTCCCATACCATCAGCTACACACCACAACCCTGAACGTACATCACTATAAACCGCATCTTCATTTTCACGCCGATGATGCCCAGGGTGGCTATATTCACTACTGTAAAAAATCATAACTGTTTCAACCTAGAGGCTTTTCTGGCATTCGATATTGACTTAATATACCCAAGAATTCAGGGGTTAAGCTATGTCCAGACACTCCATACACGGCTCGTTGTCCATTCACTTCAAAGCTCATGCGATAACGCTGATCGCCCGACATAGTTTCTTTGCCGTATAGATCAATTAGTTTAAATAAAGACCAGTCACCTGAAAGCGCTTCCGTTGCCAAACCGCCATTGTAGTCTTCAAAACGCATTGATATATCTGTGCTATTAATCTCAGCAGGCCATATTATTTTAGAAATTTTCTGTGGACCGTGACGGTAATTTAATCGTTCCCCCATCAGTTCCAAATCAAAACGACTGACATTGGCATCCAGATAAATGGGCTGAAACTGCAACTCAGCAAAAATGTTCTGATTTTTAAACAACGTATCTCGAATACGCTGCGCTCGATGGAGTTGAGATAAATAATTACGCGTAAGCCCCATCGTCAATCCGTCTATTTTTATTTCTCGCCATCGTTTATGCCCGGTTCTTACAAAAGGCTTTAAGTAATGATTGAAGAAACGCTGTTCTTTCCCTTCTGGTTTGAAATAATCACTAAAATGCTCAAGTTCAACATCATTCTTTGATTTGCGACTAAGTGGGTACCTTGATTTAATATTGGATGCATAAAGTGCATAAATCTCATATTTGTAGACATTTTTTATATGCTGTTTAGTCGCATAAAGCATGTGGCTCCAAGCCTGAAAAGAATATGAAGTAGCCCAGGTATTTAAAGGTTTGGGCATCATTTTTGATGTTCTTTTAAGTTGTGAGATAGGATTATTACGGCTACCATTCACACGTTTCACCGTTGCATCAAATACAGCAGAAGACGTGACATTTCCATTGGGTGACGCATTCCCCACGCCTTCAAAATCAAGTAAATATTCATCAAGTTGTTGAAGCTGTGCATCAATTTCATCTATTGCAGATGATTTATTTTCACTGTTTTTATGTACCGAATTAAGATAATCAAAATGCACCGCAACACGTTTCATTGGAAACGTAGAAGCCACATTCTGCTCTGACAAATAACTGACGACCTTATTGACTGAAGCCGGCGTAGCAACACGACCGGGAACAGTGCTAGGGTCAATACTTGCTAGCTCATTCGTGACGATGGAGTACTGTGCAGTATTATCATAAACGTATTGAAGAACGCGCCTTATTGCCCCTTCATTACCGAATGATGCCTTTAACAAGCTACTGAGGTGGTCCAATGAAGTAGTTTTTTCAATAGACAGGGTTTTAATAAAATGATCCCAGGCACTAATATAATCACTAATATAGCGTTGGTAGATATCTTTTTTAAGGGCCTCTGAGTCATAGCTATGCTCACCACCACCAGCAAAACCTAAGACCCATTCATCCGTTGATGCCTGCTTCAGTAGCCTATGCAAGCTAGGTAGAAATAGTGTTTTATAACCATTGCGAGTATAAAAAGAACTGACCGCTGATGAAGACTCACCAAAGACCTCTGCTTGACGATAGCCGATAATTTCTTTCAACTCACCCGTGCCTATCAGCTTACTGTTAGCCTCTTGCTTGATTTGCAAGTACAAGCGTTGAGCCAGCGGTACAGATAACATTTTTGCTCTTGCAGTGCTGACTACATCTTCGTCGTATTTATAGCTACGTTGACGCGATTCATTTTTAACTTGATGCTTCAAGTATATCGATAAATATTGTGCAAGTTGCTGCCGACTTTCAGGGTCATTTTTATACGCGATTTGCCACTGCTGACCAAACCACCACATTAAATAATCAGACCGTTCATCTTTAGATTGATGAAACAATAAATAAGATTTTAACGCAGGGTAAAGCGTTTCAAAATCATCACTGAATTCGAGTTTATTAATTATCGCCTGGTTTAATTGGGACCCAAATTGTGTTTGTAATATGTTTTCAGATAAATCATCAAGAACAATGCCACCTCGATCAAGTACTTGACGAGTTAGAGAGGAAGACCATGATGTACGTTCATTAGTTCTTTCTACTAAATGTTTACGGGCATTCTCTACGCCGTCAATATCACTCAGTACCGTTTTGAAATCCGACTCATTAATGTAAGTGCTATTTAAGTATTGAGGAATCAACTGCTCTGAAAAATCATCAGATAACTGGCTAGCATAAACATAATCACGCCAGACTAACTGACAAAAGAATAAACTAACCATACCCACCGCAGTAATTAAACCAGCAATAGACCACTGTTTATAACTTGCCTCAGGCTTTTCAGTCACGCTACAGTAACGGTCTTGCACTAACTGATGACTAAAGCACTGCCACCAGTGATTCGCTCCTGCAGAGCCAGATATCTCATCCGCATGAGGGGCTACAAATACCCCACGAACCCACGGTGAATTATGCTTATCAGTAAAGTTCCAGCGCTGATTAAGCTGCTCCGAAATATACTTCAACTGTTGGAAGTTTTCTTCGACACTATTTAAGTCAGAAAATGCTAATCGTCTCGACTCTATATTATGTACGTATTGCACATCTTTTAAGGTTTTTTTCAACAAGCGCTTTGATATTTCTTCCTTCGCTTGCCCATACCATTGAGTAAACTGCTCTGTTGTAACCCCTTTATCTTTCAGCATACCTACGGGTGTTGAAATCAGGTTAGGTGAATCGCTATTGCTCGCGCTTTCCAAAACAATATAAACAGGTATCGCTTCCTCTGCCTTCGATGCAGCGGCACCAATAAACGATGCCATTTTATTTAACCAAACAGGAAGCCCCCCTGAGTCAAAGTCATTCTGGTGTAGATAAATAATGGCTCCACTAATACGAGAGCTATTATCACGCTTCTTTAAAACCTTAATTAACAGTGAAATATACGCATTGTATGAACTAGGCCTTGTATACACTTCATCTTCAAAATGCACGCCCATCAACAGAGTAGAACCATCTAAATACCACTCAGGCAGCGGTGACTGGCTCAATGAAAACGCAGTATCAGAGGAAATCTCCTGCTTTATAAGTCGAGTTACTGAGTGGCCACTGAGCTCTGTTAAGCGTGCATGTGGTGACTCTAAAACTACAAATATATTCTTTTTACTAAAGAAGTTTTTACGTAGCCGATCAAATTTATGGTCACCTACTTGCTTACTCAGCTGATTAAGTATTTTCTTAAATTGGGCCTGTTTATTCCTTATTTCTCGATGACTTGTATCTATTGTTTTTGTTTCATTGTTTTTTATAAATAAACGCCTTAACTTACCATTCATGCGCTCAATTCCATTTGATTCGCTACAAGGGTTTTATGCACCCTATCTATTTGGCTATCAATATCATGAGATGCCACTAGGTATGACACGGCCCCCATAACCATCAAAGCAATAACAACAGTGACTACTAACCACTGTAGACACTTCACCTTTAGACTCTTTTCTGTAAACTCAGGCGGGGGAATTTCGCCCACCACTAAACTTTGATTACCGGGCACCCTACATTGCATTATTGTGCTCATCATGGACTCTCGCACACCCTCTAATTTTGTCAGTCCGTCACTATCTACCCTATAGCGTCCGGCAAAACCTAACGACAGGCATACATACATTAGCTCCAATAAATCTAAGTAGCTTGCCGGTTTTTGCTGAGCTCGGTCCAATAACTTAAAGAAACCCTCGCCACCATAAGTTTCATTATGAAAATAACTTAAAAGGCTCTCTTGGCTCCAACAATGTGATTGTCCCCACGGGCTAGTAGATACAATTTCGTCAATAAAGGAGCACAACAAATAACGAGCGGCAATAATTTGAGAATGATCAGAAAAGCATTGTTCCGCTTTATTTTCAAAACGGCTAATATCGGATATAAGCTGAGTTCGTATATCACTAATGTCCACTAAGTTATTAATGGTCAACAAACTCATTGCGTAATGAATTAGTGGCATCGCACTACTAATAAGCTCATTTCCACCGCTAACCCGTTTATTTAACTCAAACGTGCTAGGCGGAGAATAAATACATGTTTTTTCATCAATAGGCCCGTGGGACTCATTCGTCTGAACCACCGTTTTTTCTGAGATAATTTCTAGCGATGCCGTACTTTCATCAAAAATAATAGGCCGAATACTTCCCATTCTTTATTGCTCCTTGCGTTCTGACTTTGTTGTGTCTGATGGAATAACCCACATTTCCATTTCAACACCCGGCACATCACCTGAGACATGCAAACCAATACCACTAGAACGGCTAATACTGCCTCTCATCTCAGCATCCGGTGATAATTGGTAGTAGTGCATACCCGAATGATAAGGAATCTGCCTTGGGGTCACAGGTAATAGCACTTTAATACAACCTGGTAATTGCAGATTAACTAGGTCTTTAATATTTTCTACACTGCCTACTTTAAGCTTACTGCTCACCAGCTTATTAATTTGATCAGCAGATAGATCAGCCTTAATAGCTAAGATAATCTCAGCGTCTTCAACCATAGACTGGTTTGGCAGGCCGACAAGGCTAATACCAAATTTTTTGCGCTGTATAGGTAACGACGTGGCGGCGCTTTTAAAGGAGGTAGATACAAGTACTCTTGCGGCTTCAATTAAGCGAAATAGAATAGCGGCTGATTCCACATGCTGATATTCATACGCCTCTGTAGGCAATCGATCAGCCAATGTGTAAGTGCTTATTTCTGAATTTAAAGAAGCTAATGATTTAAATAAATCATAAGGGTGAACCGGTGTTTGGCGAACTAAAATAGTTAATTTTGCACCCCAGCTATTCAAAGCCTGCAACATAAGCAAATCAACAACAGTCCCTGCTCCATTCCCTTTACCGCTTTTCATGCTAAGCGCTAACTGCTTTGCTTTTTTTTGCATTAAAATTACGAGATTAGATAATTCAGCCATTCCGTAAATATTATTATTAAAATCAAGAGCAGGCATACCAAAAGAAGCATCTAAAACCACCGATCCATCAGCATGAACATCTTGTATTCGGGCAATAGGCATTGAAATTAACTGGTCATCTAGTTGAGCGTCTGCATGCAACTCTACTTTTAATATGCCAGTGGATATGGGATAAATTCGTTCATTGTTAGTGCCGTGGCTATCTCTAATTTCAGCAGACACTGAGCGATAGCGAATACCTTTACTAACTTCATCATCACTATCAACAACCCCTTTCACTTTGGGAGAAATAGCTATGTGAATAATTTGGTTTTCGTGATGTTTTTCTAAATGAATAAGAATAGGATGAGCCGGATCATAACCGACCTTAAATACAGTTCCATCAGGGAATATACCATCAGCAGATACAACGGCTAACTTACCTAATATCAGTAGCGACTCATCAAATATCAGTTGGGTTAAACCCCAGCCGTGAGGAGTGAGATGTCGAGACCGTGAGACTAGCTGGTCTTCAAGGTATCGTTCAAATTGCTGAAAATGTTGCGGACGAAGGAACATCCCTTCACTCCATATCACCTTATCCATGGCGAAACTCCAAATAATCCATTTCCCCCTACCGGGGCATTAGAACCTAATCGAGAATATTAATAGTGTTACCTGCAAACACTAAGTTTGTACGGTTTTTCCCCTTTATTGAAACAGGAAAAACGCGTCTCCAGTTTGATCCATTCATATCTCGATATGCCCCCATAATAGCAATATAGTTAGTGCTATTATCAAGTGCTAATTTCATATCTAGCTGCTCTCCGGGCTTTAATGTGAGTTCTTCTAAAGCGACAAAATCTGGACCTAGTGTTTCTTTTCCATAATCATATAGGCTAAAGAAATCGGCTTGTTCAAATATTGAAGGCGCCTTTAGCTCATAAAGCCTAACAACCAAGGGCGAAGGCCGACCAGATATATCAGGGTTAAGGTCTCCTGAAGCAGTTAATCTAATATCAAGCTTTGTTATTTCAGATTGATACCAACTGGCACAGCCACTGTTTATCGCCATTAAAACAACGGCTATTAATGCTAATAGATACTTATTCATTATTCATTTCCTTCTGCTTAACCTTACTAGGATTCTGATAAAAATAAGAAAAACGAGGGGCTAAAAATTCTTCAGTATAATAACGGTCATCTTTTAATAACGTAGACTTACGACTTAACTGTTTTACTTTCTTGCGATATCCCCAGGGTTTAATCGATTCGCGATTCGTTGACAAAGACTTGATAGGTTGATTATCTTGCACTCCAGCAATAGATAAATAATCAACCATGGATGATAGCGTCCCTTGATAGGCCTGCTCAACCCGCCAAAAATGATTGCGTATATCTTCCATAGCCGATTCAACAGCCGCACCGCCTGATAAATTTTCAGGCTGAGGTGATATAACAATTTCCCTCAGTGCCTGCACTTCATTAACACAATACTTCAAGGGATTATTGTGTTCTGGGGCCACTAGAGTCATATCTAATCGGTACCGGTTTTTGTAGCGACTGCGCTCCCCCATTAGATTCATCAGTTCTCCTGTGTAGCTTTTTAGTAATTTACCAAAGCTAAGCATGAGGTCATTAATATCTTGTTGGGAGTACAAACTTTCATCTAAGCCTGCCCCCCGAAGAAAGTTAATACAAGGAGACTCAGCGTTTTTATTTGCATCATGTTCTAAACCACGTTCTTCAATTTGTGGTACAGGAAGGCTCTGTGCCATATCAGTCTGTTCAGACACATTTATTTCAAGATCTACTACCTCAGTCGCTAACACTTGTGGTAACGCTAAAACCTCATCAAGGGCATTTTCTCCGGTGTTAATAAGGTGCTCATGCTCAACGAAAGAGGTCTGATGAATAGGCTCTCCTAACACCTCTTCTGTTTTAGTAGATTCAATCATTGCAACAAGAGTATAAGGCCCCATCACAAAACGATCGCCTGACTTTATAGGGTGTGATTTAGACTTACCTAATGGTGTATTTCGCTCATTAATGAACAAACCATTGGTACTGATATCGGTGATAAAATATTGATTGTTTTCAAACGAAATAGCGGCATGTTTGCCTGATAAGCGTCGTTCTTCATCAATCAAAACCCAGTCGCAATCAGCAGAACGGCCGATAACCCCACCTAAAGGTGAAAAAGTAAAAGGGGTACTTATTGTTGATGATGAAATTAAAGAAGGCTTGCTTGAAGCATTTTCTGACTGCGCAGAGTCAATTCTGAGTAACAAATCCATGTTAATACTACCTACATCCATGTTGGTAAAACTCACTCGCTAAACCTAGCGGCTAAAGCACACCGAAATCCTTTCGGTGGAAATAATGGCCGCTAAGTTACCAAAATAATCCTAACTCTGCCACTTAATTTTTCAGCGCTCTATGTTCGAAATTTAATAATAAAAGCGCAGCATATTGGTTTAAAAAGAAAAAATTATTTCGTAAATATTAATATAAAGAGATAAAAACCATTTTTTGTATATTTTTTAATCCACCACTACACTAAAAATAATACGTAATAAGAGTAAGAAGACCATGAATCATGGCTCAACCTCCAGCCAAGGGGAACATTTGCACTCTCTGGCAGGGCAGTTTTCTGAATATTTCACACTACAACAGGTGTGCTCTCCAGATCAGTTTGATGATATTTATAAAATGCGATATCAAACCTACTGCAAAGAATTTGACTATGATGTTTATCATCACAATGAGAGAGAGCGAGATGAGTATGATCGATTTTCTTTGCAATGTTTATTAAGGCTACAGTCTAATCAAGCAGCAGCAGGAAGTGTGCGAATAATTATACCTCCCAATCATAAAAAAGGTATGTTGTTACCCTTTGAGCGGAATTTCAATCATGCATTTTACAGAAGTTTAATCAACCCAGATACTTTGCCTTATGGCTGTTACTGTGAGATTTCACGGGTCATTATCCCTAAGGAATTCAGAAAAAGACAGGGCGAACAGTTGTCACCCCGAGGCATTATTAATGATTTATGTGCAGAGTCAGAAGGCAAAGCACGCCGTTTCCCATTTATTACCATCGGACTGTACTTAGCGGCCTTATCGTTATTTCTTCAAAGCCAATTAAGTATTGTATTTTTGGTTATGGAGCCAAAGTTAGTTAGACGCTTAGATCAACTTGGTATATATCTCACTCAAGCTAGTGAAGCCATTGATTACCATGGTAAACAAGCGGTTTATTTCGCAACGAGAGATAGTTTGTTAATGGATATATCAAATTTTCGACACGATTATCGTTCACTTTACATGACGATTAATGACAGCCTTAGAACCTACCCCTAAAATAGATCACGACTGTCTTCACTATCATTAGTACTCTTTCGTAATAACACATACACAGCCCCTGTGCCGCCATGATAATTTTGCGCCGAATGAAATGCCAACACATCATCAAGGTCAGGTAACCATTTAGATAAATAGCTTTTTAATACCGCTTTTTTATCGGGGTTTCTATCGCCTTTTCCATGGAGAATAATGACCGTTCTAAGGTCATATTTCATACAGTCTTGAATAAACCTAAACACTTCTTTCCTAGCGTCTTCGACTGTCATGCGATGGAGGTCTAACCGAGCTTCAACAGAGTATTTCCCCATTCTGAGTTTTTTATAAACAGAATTTTGCACACCCTCTTTTTTATACTCAAGTACATCATTAGAGCTAAGTATTTCTACCTGATCAGTTGCCAAGTGGTTATCATCAACCGCCTTTTCTGTTACCGCAGACAAACGCCTAACCAAGTGTCCAGGGGTTTGTATTTGTCTGGCAGGCAAATGAACCTTATCTTTTTTCTTTAAAGGCGCTACACCATCCATCTCTTCAGAAAATAGATCAGATTCGTCGTTTTCAGTCATAGTCATTTACAAAAGTCATTTCAGATAAAGTGAAATCTATCATTTTCTTACGTTTTATCCAATCGCTAGTATCGCTTCTCTTATCAATTCATTAGACATTAGTCTTAGATCAAACTAAGCAGAGCTAAACTACACTATCAAGTAATGTTGGATTAAACAAAATATGGTTAGAGAGATCCAGAAATGACTAAGGAAGAAATCGGCAAATCCTCCGT
>JADGDV010000053.1 GCA_016744695.1 Hahellaceae bacterium | reverse complement strand
GATAATAATACTTAAGTGGGTGGCTGACAGCCCTTGCCACGAAGCCTTCTTTAATTCGTTCATCGGCGAGTTTGCCGCTGACCTCGATGAAGTAAGCATTCTTGTAAACCGCCCCGGATTTTCTCAGTTAGCTCCTTTAACGCTTTATTTAAATCACCAAAATAGTCGGCATTAGATATTAGCGTTGCAGGTTCACGGTTTTCTGATACTTTCTTCGCTAGCATAAGCACATTATTATAATTATCTTCTATCTCCTGAACAGTAAATACATTGGTAATTGGGCGCTGCTCTAAACTGGTTCGCATCCACTTTTCAAGACTTTTGGACTGAAATGCCTCACCAAGACCTGAAGGAGAAATATTATTGTTCTCCGATTCAAAGTGTCGCAGCCAATTATTAAGCTCGGCCAAACCGGTCAATGCGACAATATCATCACGGCGCAGTGCACTGGTACCACTCCATTCGTCATATGTTTTCCATTCTTTCAGCCAATCAATCAATAAGTTCTGCGCCATCGGGCGTGCTATAGCGTAGCCTTGAGCAAATTCACAACCCAGCTGAATTAAAAATTCACCATGTATGACACTTTCAACACCTTCAGCGATCACTTTCAAATTAAAGGTCTTTGCAATATCAATAATGCCCTCTAGTATTGATATATTACTCGCATCATCAAGCATATTTCTGACGAATGCCTGATCTATTTTAAGTGTATCGACAGGTAGTTTCTTTAAGTACGAAAGCGAACAATAGCCCTTTCCGAAGTCATCCAATGAAAAGCTAACCCCATATTCTCGACACTGAAAAATATTGTTAATCGCGACATCTAGATCATTGATCGCAACCGTTTCAAGTATTTCTAAATCTAATAACTCAGGTTTAAATGAGGGATAGCGACTCATAATCGCTCTTAGCTTAACGGGAAAAAGAGGGTCTTGAACTTGGAGTGCATCAATATTAACGCTCACCTTTAACTTCAGATGCTGCTGTTCCCACATCAATATATGCTGAATAGCCTTATCAATTACCCACTCACCCAAGTCTATAATAAAGGGGTGGTTATCTAACACTGGCAAAAAAGCAAACGGTGCTAAAAGACCTCTATCGGGGTGCTGCCATCGAATAAGCGCTTCAGCACCGATAACGTCACCGGTACGCATATTTATTTTAGGCTGATAAAACAGCCTAAACTCATCATTAGCAAAGCCTTCACGTATACGTAATATCTCATCATTTTTGATACGAAGATTACGCTCTGCTTCAAAGTCAAATTTACGAGAAGTTCCACGGGCATCATGTTTTGCTTGAAATAGTGCATAGTCAGCTTGGCGTTGTAATTTTTCAGCATCAAGATCTATATCAACAAAGCTAGAGGGATAAACACTGTAACCTGCCGTAAATGCGATCGCGTTACGCCATTCATCAATAAAGAAGGGTTGGGCTGCTACTAAATTCATTGCGCTAAGTTGCTGTTCAATGAGTGTGGCGTTGTGTAGCAACACAACAAAGTCATCGCTGCCTAGGTGAGCTAAAGCGCCCTTTGGCATTAGTGCATCTTGCCAACGTTTTGCCAACGTACCTAATAAACGATTACTGCCCTCACTACCCAACTGCGAGCCAATTTGCCCAAAGTAATCAAGGTTGATAGAAATGACCGCAATAGAGTCTGCTTCGCTATTGGCAGTCGCCATCATCTTGCGCAACTCTCGTAATAAGCCATTACCATTAAGCAAGCCCGTTAAAGGGTCATTGTAAGCAAGAAATTCAAGGTGCTCTTGGTATTCCTTAGCTTGCAACTCTAGGGCCTGTTCTGCCTTTTCTTTAACAACTTTCTGAAGCTGGCTTTCAGCATAAAGCCGTGCATTTTTCTCTCTAATTAACTGTGAGGCACTTTTTGAAAGCTTTTTATAAAGTTCAACGATGGACGATTGCAGTATCGGCATCTTATTAATTTTTTCTTTAGCTACTCGTTCAGCTTCGAGCAATGAGGTGCCATTTTCCTCCATTTCAAGCACCATGGTCGCCATGCGTCGATCATTATGTAGAATATGTACCGCTAACCAGTTGGTTAGGTATTCAATTAATTTTTCTGTAACAGACTGGTCGTCAGTCTTCTCATCTAAAATAGACTGAATTTTGGTAAAGAAAATGTCATGTGTCTTTGAGTGGTCATTGGCAAGCGCAGCATCACCAAAATGTTTTCGCCATAGTTTTTCTTCTTCATCAAAGTGAAAGCGAGCATAATCAATAAGTTCAGTTAATGCAGCTTCATTAGCTTGATGATCATTACCCATAATAAACTGAGCGATCACTTTATTTAGAAGTTCGACTAGCTTTCTATGCTGCTCATCAATGAAATCAATGCCCACTGTAAAGTTAGAGTTCCAGGGGAAAATTTCAAAAACGGGAGCGTTATTCTCAATCTGCATAAACTCGCCAAGTGACTTAATTTTTAATAAATTAAGTGTAGTTAGCTACTGGCTAATTGCCAACTGAGGGGAACTCATGAGTACTGATTTATGTATTCCTGACTCGAAAAAAAAGGAGCCGCCTTTCAGCGCCTCCTTTTCGATAACAACAGGTAAAGTATTAAGCAATAATGATCTACTTATCTGCTAACAATTTCTTATTGAGTGATGGTAGGCTGCCACCATGGGCAATAAAGTCAGCGTAACCACCCACGTATTCATTAACCACGCCATCACCTTCAAAAACAATACAACTGGTGACCACGTTATCGAGAAATTCACGGTCGTGACTGACCAATAATATCGTGCCGTCAAATTCCAGAAGAATCTCTTCCAACAATTCGAGCGTTTCCATATCAAGGTCGTTGGTCGGTTCATCCAATACTAATACATTGGCAGGCTTACTAAATAAACGAGCCAGAATTAAACGGTTTTGTTCGCCGCCAGAAAGCGCTTTAACCGGTTGGCGAATGCGCTCAGGTGTAAACATGAAATCTTGTAAATAACTAATTACGTGGCGGTCTTTGCCATTAATTGTGATGAACTCTCGGCCTTCCGCCATGTTTTCTATGACTGTTTTTTCTGTATCTAACTGCTCACGTAACTGATCAAAGTAGGCCAATTCCATCTTGGTGCCGATACTTACTTTGCCCTCATCAGGCTCAACTTGACCTAACAGTAACTTCAATAGCGTCGATTTACCCATGCCGTTGGCACCGATAAAACCGATACGGTCACCACGCATAATGACCGTAGAGAAATCTTTAACAATTTTTTGGCCGTCATAGGTTTTCGATAAATTCTCGACCTCTACAACAATTTTGCCTGATCGACTCGCCGTTTCCACCGCAAAGTTGGCTTTACCTTGGCGCTCACGGCGTTGACTGCGCTCATCACGCATTTTCTTTAGATCTCGCACTCGACCTTCGTTACGCGTACGACGGGCTTTAACCCCCTGACGTATCCACACTTCTTCTTGCGCTAAACGTTTATCAAACAGGTTATTAAAGGTTTCTTCGGCAGCTAGTTGTTCTGCCTGGAATGCTAAGAAGCCTTGATAGTTGCCTTCCCAGTAGCGTAAGTTGCCGCGATCAATCTCAATAATTGAGGTACACATGCGTTGCAGAAACGCACGATCGTGAGTAACAAGCATCAGTGCGCCACGGAAAGATTCCAGCTGCTTCTCTAACCAATAAATGGTGGGTATATCGAGGTGGTTAGTTGGCTCATCCAGTAGCAACAAATCAGGTTCACTAACCAATACTCGTGCCATCGCAACACGACGACGCCAGCCGCCTGATAACGATTTCATTGGTGTGTCGGCAGGAAGGTCTAGGGCTTCGATAATGGCATCAATCTTTTGGCCAAAACTCCAACCATCTTTCGATTCGAGTTCATCTTGAACAATCGTCAGCTTCTTCATGCTGGCGTCGTCAAACTCACCCATAATGAGGTGGTGATATTCTTTTAAGAGCGCGCCCACTTCGGCTAAACCATCGGCAACAACATCGTAGACCGTTGATTCGTTTGCATCAGGTAAGTCTTGAGTTAAATAACCCACCTTAACCCCAGGACGAATCCACAGTTCACCACTATCAGGAGTGTGTTGTCCATCCAGCATTTTCATAAAGGTAGATTTACCAGCACCATTACGGCCAAGAATACCAGTACGCTGCCCACGGTGAACCGTGAGATCAATTTTATCAAAAAGCACATGGGTGCCGAAGGCGAGAGTGACGTTAGTGAGAGACAATAAAGGCATGAAGTGTGGTTACCGCGCAAAAATAAGGACGCGCATTATCCCACACTCCGAACAAGGACACACACTATTAAATTGCTCGGCTGGCTAATGAAGTGTTTGAATAAATCCATTGCCCGTGCAGCGAATAAAGAAGATCTGTATGCGGAATGATAAAGGAGGCGGTTAATAAACAATCTGACCCCAGGCTTTTCCCCCTCCGCCCCCTATAATCCTAGGATTTAATCAAACGGATTAATTAACTCTAATTGACAATCAGTAAAATCTTTTATATTACGAGTAGCTACCATAAAACCTTGAGAGCGTGCAATAGCCGCTATTTGCCCATCAAAGCAACTCATAGGTTTTCCTAATTTTTTTCTATAGGCTAACAAATCACTATAAATATAAGCAGCATTTTCATCAAACGATAGTATTCGCTGCTCAAAAGCTAAATTCACAAACAACTTAAAACGATCATATAATATATGTCTTCTTTTACCTTCAGGCATAACATTCAAACCATAAGTAATTTCAGCAATAGTTACACTTGTTACATATAGTGATGTTACTGGCTGTTTGTTAAGCCAAGTAAAAACAGCATCAGAAGGTGGTGAAGTCATAAACTCTGAAATAATATTTGTATCAAGTATGATCATAAAAAGCTCAAAGGCTCATGTATTTCTCGTGGATCAATCATAAAGTTACTTTCACCATAAGTTGGGCCAAATAACCGTACAGCCATATCACCAAGTGGCTCTGGCATAGTGACTGATTTTTTAATAATTTGACGTACTTCCTCTTCCATAGAAACACCATGTTTTATAGCTTGTAACCGTAATAGACTTAATATTTCAGTCTCTATTTTTCGAACACTTAAGCTAGGCATAATGTCTCTCCGAACAACTAAAAATAAACTTAATAATAACGCAAGCCAATAATGCTGTCAAAAAACAAAAAACGATAGCACCTCCATTATTTCAAAAAACTCTATGGGTGAAGCTTTATCCAGTTCAAGGGAATAAAGGGGACGGAGGGAAGGGCACTGCCTTAAGCAAATATACATCATTAATTATCTTCTCATGCCACCTTTTTAGGGTGTCCGTATAGCTTAATTTCTGCTCTTGGTTTGGTCAGTATTGGGAAGGATTTTACCCATCGTTTTATGGCTCTTGGCTCCACCCGCCCAGGACGATGACCTACCGTATTTCCCACTATTAACAACAAGAGTATTTCCAATACTGTTATTGTCATCAAAGTCCGTCACTTGTTGACGCCATATTCGCCACAGTTGCAAGCCATGTTTAAAGCTTAGCTGTCGAGGTAAAATATCTGATAGATAGGCAGCCTGAGCCATCGTTATGCGAACAAGGTTGTGCGCAAAAAGGTAAACCCAAATTTCCTTTTCTATCATGTCAGGTGTTTTACAGCGTAGTGTTGCCATCCCCAATGTTGTTTTGATATTTCGTAAATCTAACTCTATGAGCATTTTCTGGGTTGCGAACAAGATCATTTTTAAGCTGAGTTGCCACGGCGTTATTGTGGAGGGTTTCGCCAAAGTCGAGCATACCCAGATTATCTTCTTTGAATACATTTTGAGTTGCGGTAACGATATCTTCACCATTCTCAAGGCTGTCTTCGAAGTTATTCGCTATATCATTCCTACCCTCTTCACTCAACAAGCGATGATCAATCGTCACACTGGGCATCCAGCTCACCAATTTCTATATCTTTCGTAATTTCCTGCGCATTGGTAATATCACGGTTTAAGCCTGCTATGTCGGTTTGCTCTTCTCCGCCAACTGTTATGCTGCCTGCGCCAATACTGCCGCCGCTTGTTTTTCCGTTGCTGTGGGCGGTGTTTTGAAGGCTTTCGACTATTAGGGTGTTGGTGCTGTTTAGACTGGCGTTGTTGCCTGCGATAATCTGGCTGCCTTGCCAGTCGTCATTTTGGGTGTGTGTGGTGGTTGATGCGGCGGCTTCCTGCTCTACATCTAAACCGAATACGCTGACTATGATGAAGGCGGCGATGCTTACAAATTCTTTGATGGGGCCTTCCTCCGTTATTTTTTGTTCTTTTTAGCCTTGGGCTGTAGTGGTCAAGCTTTATGCGGAATGCAAAAAGGAGGTGGTTAATAAATAATCCCTCCGTCCCATTTATCTATTTGAGGTCTTTTTCTCTTAGTTTGCCGTCTTTTACTTTCTGTTTGGCTTCGCTGAGGGCTTTGTTGGCTTTAGATACGTCTTTGGTGGCATCGGCTACGGCTTGTATAGCGAAGGCGGTGTCTACATAGGCGTTGCGTACGGCGGCGGTGAGGGTTTCGGTTTCTTTGCTGTATTGGTCGGTGGCGGTGGTTTGGTCGTGTTGGCCGCTTATGTTTAGGTCGTTGCCTGCGGTGAGGTTTATATCTTCTTCGGCATTGAGACTTGAGCTGGTGATGTTTATATTTTTAGTTGCATTGAGGTTAATATTACCGGCATTGAGTGTGGTGCCGTTCCAGGTTGTAGTGGTGACGGACTGGCTGGTTTTTTCTTTACTGTGTTGTACACCGCCCAGACTGAGTTGATCTTTTTGCAGTGCTGCGCCTAGGCCTTTTACGGTTTCTTCAGTTTTGGCCTGATAGTGTTCGCTGGTGTCTGCTACGGCGTCTATTTGTATAGTGTTGGCGGTGATGCTGAGGTTTTCTGTGACATTAACATCTGCACCGCTGAGTCTGGTGGTGTTTTCGCTTTGTATGCTGAGATTTTGTGCGTTGAGCGCGGAGCCATGCTGGAGGGTTTGGGCGCTGCGTTGTTCTTCGCTGTTGCCTATTTCAAAGGCGGCGGTTTCTTGTCCTAGCCCGAATACACTGGCTAGGGTGAAGGCGGCGATGTTTACAAATTCTTTGATGGGGCCTTTATAGCCTCGGCTTTTTTTGCTCCATTCTTCATTGTTAAGTGCTACGGTGTCTATGGTTACGTTGGCGATGGATTGACCACCTATTGATAAATCTTCTCCGGCTTGCAGAGCAGCACCTGATAAATACACATCACCCTGAGTATTCAGGCTTAGTTTTCCTGCACTTTGAATGGATGATTCAAGGGCATTTTCATGATGATAACCTTTGGATTTATTTTTGAAGCGGGCGGCATTCTCTTCTTTCTTTTCATAGGCGTAGCTGTTTTGGTCTACGGCGGCGATTAACTGAAGGCCTTTAGTGGCGTTGACGGTGGTGTTACCTTCTGAGCTGAGGGTAGAACCATAAACCAGTAGGTTTTGGCCGCTATTGATGTTCAGGTCTCCTCCGGTGTTTATTGAAACACCTTGATGGACTGTTTGGCTGGTTTCTGATGAGGTGCTTTTATCTGAACCACCCAGGCTGCCTTTTTCGCTGTAATGAAAGGTTTCTTCTCTCGTGTTGGCTACGGCCATGAGGTTAATATTACCGGCGGCTTGTAGCTGGGCTTGCTGGCCTGCGGTGATTGAAGCGCCTTCTAGATGTAAGTCTTTTCCGGCTTGCAGGTTTAGGGTGCCGCCACTGTTCAGGCGGCTGGTTAAGTGTTCTTTACGGTCGAGTGTTTGGTAGTGATCACTGTTGCCAAAGTGGTAACCTGTGATCTGCTCTTGTGCTTCAATACGAATATCGTTGGCGGCGCTTAGGTTTAAGGCCTCTTGTGCTTCCATTAAACCAGCACGGTCTATAATGTTTTGGCTTGCCTTGAGTGTGAGGCGTTTGTCTGCGCTGAGAGTGGCGGTTTGTCCTTGTCGGCTGAAGGCGTAGCGGTTTACATCCCCTACATTATCAACCAGTGTTTCGTTGATAATGTTTTCTCCTGCATGCAGGGTAAGTTGCTGGCCTTTTATCTGTCCGCTCAGGTTTTCGATGTTTTTAGCGGCGTCTATTTGCAGTAAGCTGCCTGCTTGTAGTTGGCCTTGTCGGTTTATTACATTGCCTTTTAAGCTGGTAATGGTGAGTGTTTCCAGGCTTTTAATAGCGCCTGCATTAAAGGGACAAGATGGTTGATTGATTTTCAATTACTCTGACCCTTTGATTGACCCCAAACTTTCAAGAACGCAATAGATTTAAAAAGGACTCAAAATCATCAGCCACTGGGCAAATCAGCAACTTTCCATCCTCACCCTGGTGATCATGAAACATTAATACCACAGGAGGATTAGCGCCTTCTGAGCTGAAGCGATAATCAAAACAAATATAATCACCGTTAGCTGAGCAGCCAAAACAAATAACCTCTTCATGTCCATGCACATCATGATCTTGATTATTTTCAATCTTGCCTGACTCCGAAGCAAGTTCCCCAAAGCCAAAAAAGGTAATATCCCTAGAAGAAACTGAATTACCAATAAGACTCATGAAATCAAAGAATGGGAGTTCTGGGATTAACTCATTATGCCTCGTAATCAAATCTCTATAGGAGGAGGGGAACTTTATTTCAAAATCCCTTTCGAACTCATCTATAAAGCAAAGACTCACCTCTCCACTATCATGAAATATTTCCAAATTTCTCATTATTTTCCCTTATCCAAAGCATCACCTATATGCGAAACAGCCTTATGCACATCAGTAGGTACTAACTGCATCTTACCACTTGCATCATGATGCCATGTGAACCCTTGAATTTTCGGTTTTTCTGAACTGATTTGTTTCAACTGAAGCGGAGTAAAACCCTCAGTGTTAACGTCTCCACGAACAATAGCGTTCTTCAGGTCTCTTGTTGCCTGAGGAAACTGAGAATCATAATCTACAGTCTTATCAATGCGTGTAGTGAATTTTGAGTGATCATCAAAGACAACAAGCCCGCGATTATCGTATGGAATATTTGCAGATGTAGACTCCCCTGTAACAGGGTCTTTGTATTTAACACGGACAGCTTTATTACTATAAGAATCGGTAATGACCTCAACACCTTTGTCTGGATTTGAATTAACCCTTTGCAGCGGATTTTTAGGGTTAGTTGTAGAAGTTACATTTTCTTCACCAAAAACGTGCTCAATATCTTCACGCTTTTTATTTGGATCGTATGGGGCAGAGTCACCTACGCGATTTTCAGGTTTTGAGCTCGGTAGATTATTATCTGAAACAACACTCCCACCAAACACCCCACTACTATCTCCCCCCTTCCTAGCCTGCTCAACAACCTCTTCAACAACTTCTTTCCCTGCCCCCTTAACCACACTTCCAACACCCAGCGTGGTTAAAGCCACTATCGTTTCAACATCATCAATATACTCTGTTTTATTGATTTCAATTAATGTTTCTTTATCACCCTGAGCAATGGCTATTTCTTTCTTGCCTCTATCACCCTCGGTGTATTCTGGTTTGTAAGTGTCTGGGTTGGTGAGCGTATCATAAGTGTTTTCTGCTACGGCAACTAATGCATTACTCACTTTTTCAACCGTTAGCTGGCTGATGGCATCTAATATTTCTTGTGCATCATTGGCAAGGGCGTCTACTGTGCCGCTTGCAATGCCATCAACATAGGGAGAATGCCCATCTTCCGTTGCATATTTTGTTATCCAGCCTTTATCAATTTTATGCAGTTCAGAGCCTTTTTCAGTTTGAACGGGCTCTGTTGCACCTACGTTTTCGAGTTCATTGGTATGGCTGTTGTTTAGATTACTCTCGTAGTAATTCTCATTTTTGGCTAACTCAAACGCTAAATGACTTTGACCATTCGCATCATAATGCAGACTACCCTCTTCCTTTGCGGCGTTCATCAAATAGGTAATGGCTTGGGGGGCTTCTTCAATATGCGTTTGACTGGCCCATTTCTCATCTATCATTGACAGGGCTTGTTGCGTTAACAGGCTTCTTGCTTCGTCGGGGCTTATATTTTCCTGTTTTGCATAATCGTCTGCTATGCGGTCAATTAGTAATATTTCACCTTTGGTGGCCTGTCGGTAATCGACTTTTGCACTACCTACTTCATTAGCCGCCTGAGTCCCAATATAAACCGTCTGGCTATTTTTTAAGGCCCTATTAGAGCTTGTGGTATAAGAGCCATTAAGATCACCACCATATTCACTAACCGCTTGATTAATTCTATCTGCAAATTGCTTTCCATAGGCTATTCCTAATGCTTCTTGAGTTTGCTCATCATTTGAGCCTAAGAACAATCCGTCTTTGCCTTGATAAGCCTGAGTTTCCAGTACTTCGTGACCTAATGTATTCATGAGGTCTGTGCCGGTGAGGTTTTCATCACTGACATCGAGCATTATGTTGCCAGCTTGCGCGTTGGTGCGGTCAACCACTACGCCGCCTTTAATATCACTTATTACACTATCAGCCAGTGATACACTGGTGGTTTTATCTGCCTCATAAAGATTAATTTCACTGAGGTCTAAATCAAATTTTAGCTGGGCTAAATGGCCTAAGTCTTTTATGGCTTGTGCTTTTACTGCTTCGTTTTCACTGCTTAGGTTAGCGACTAGTTCTTTATTCTCTGGGTTGCGCAATAAATCATTCTTTAGCTGAGTGACGGTGGCGTTATTGTGGAGTGTTTCGCCAAAGTCGAGCATACCCAGATCATCTTCTTTGAATACATTTTGAGTCGCGGTAACGATATCTTCACCATGCTCAAAGGTATCTTCAAAGTTTTCTGCTATATCATTCCTGCCCTCTTCACTCAACAAACGATGATCAACCGTAACACTGGCATCCAGTCCACCAAGCTCTATATCTTTCGTAATCTCCTGAGCATTAGTAATATCTCGGTTTAAGCCTGCTATATCCGTCTGCTCTTCCCCTCCAACCGTTATGCTGCCATTACCTATCGTGGCGTAAGTCGTTTGTTCTTTTTCATGCCCGTTATAGTGACCACCTATAGTTGTCTGACCATTTTTCGGTAGGGTCATTTGTTCTTCGTTTGATGGGCTGCCGCCTACATTAATACTCACATCAGCATTAAACCCTTCTGATTTGGCGGTGTCTGTGTCATACAGATTATTGACGGTTAGGGTGTCGGTTGTGAGGCTTAGATTGCCTTGGTCGATCAGTTGGCCTTGGTCGTTATAGGTGGCGTTGGCGATGAGTGCGCCGGTTAGGGTGGTGTCTTTGGCTTTGATGCTGACGGATTCGCTGCCGATGAGGTGGGTCTGGTCGTCGACCCAGCGGCGTTCGCTTTCGCTGTCTGATTGTTCTATGCCTGCGCTGACTGAGCTTAAGCCGCCTCCACTAAGGCCTGCGCCGATGCTGCCGCCGTTTGTTTTTCCTTTGCTGTGGGCGGTGTTTTGCTGGCTTTCTACTATTAGGGTGTTGGTGGCTATATTGATGTGTTTGGCGTCTAAGCTTGCGCCGGATACGGTGAGTTGCTCGCTGTTGCTGTTGATACTGCTGGCGATGATGTGGCTGTTGCTATAGTTGAGGCTTTCGCTGTCGTTTTTGCTGTTGCGTTGGCCTGCTTGTACATTGCCGCTTAGCCCTGTGGGGCCTACGCTGGCGGTGATGCGTTGGTTTTGGTTTTTTGTTTCGCTGCTGCGGCTGGCGTTATTGCTGCCTGCGATAATCTGGCTGCCTTGCCAGTCGTCATTTTGGGTGTGTGTGGTGGTTGATGCGGCGGCTTCCTGCTCTAAACCGAATACGCTGACTATGATGAAGGCGGCGATGCTTACAAATTCTTTGATGGGGCCTTCCTCCGTTATTTTTTGTTCTTTTTAGCCTTGGGCTGTAGTGATCAAGCTTTATGCGGAATGAAAAAGGAGGTGGTTAATAAATAATCCCTTCGTCCCCTTTATCCCTGCGGACGGGACACCGAATACACTGGCGAGGGTGAAGGCGGCGATGCTTACAAATTCTTTGATGGGGCCTTCCTCCATTATTTTTTGTTCTTTTTAGCCTTCGGCTGTAGTGATCAAGCTTTATGCGGAATGATAAAGGAGGTGGTTAATAAATAATCCCTCCGTCCCCTTTATCCTCTCATCAAACAGGTCTCTGGAGCGAACTCGCTCTCCCAAAACTAATGTTTTGGTGATTTTCAAACCATCAACAGAAAGAATTGAAAACTCAATATGTTCATGAGTTTCTGAATACGATTCATATTGTTCAATTAATTTATGTGCCTGATTTTTAGTAAAAAAGGTCACTTTTACACCATTAATTACATAATCACGCGCATAATCTAATAAATTGAAACCATGATTGATTTTTGTTGCAGAAATAGCGGCTTGATCAGTAATAAGATGCGCTTGATGCCCTCTGTCTTTTAAGCGTCTTATTAGAGCATCAATTTTATAACTGGGTAGCTTAAGTCCCTCGCCAAAAAGGATGAAATCAAGGTCAAGGCTATTTCTGTGATTAAGATGAAGTGTTAATGCCGTACCACCAATTAAACACATACCTTTAAGTTCTTTAGCTTCAGATAGAATATCAAAAACTACTCTTGTTTCAGCATTAAGAAAATCGGGGGTCATTATGCTGCTCTCTGGTCATCATTAAATCCACTTTCAATGTTATTTAACATATCAAGTAATCTTCCTGGCAACTCATCACCAAACAGGCGCTTTGCACATTCCCTTACTCTCGGCAAACCAAAATAAAAAGAGATGATCATTAAGTCGTTAAATCGATATTTTTCAACGATCTTATCAATTAATAAAACTTCAGACATTTGAGAGTTCGACCAATCATAAGGAAACTGAAGGTTCAACCTCGCGCTTAAGCGCTGTGACGAATCACCTGGGATAGTTCGTAATGGCATCATATCAAGTATTTTTCAATATTAAGATTGCGTACTTTAAATACACTATACCGAATATTATAGACACATTTTGAACATCAATACGATCTTGATTGTCAAAAACGTTAAACTCTGTTCGCGCAAAAAGGAGTATAGCCCTCCTTACAAACCTTGGCTGTACTGAGC